>JBAVYU010000030.1:0-3980 GCA_049588415.1 Solirubrobacteraceae bacterium | reverse complement strand
TCCTTCTCCCGGTCTCGACAACACAATCGAGCCAGGCTCACCAACACCCCGGACGCCTCCGCCACCACCCGAGGGGGGTCAAATCTCAACCGGCGAAGAGGGGTCAGTTTCTCACCGGCGCCGACAATGATTACGCAACTCATCGAATCGGTGACCAAGACCGGCGGAAGGGGGCAAACCTACATGGGTCTTGCCCAACGCATGCTGACCGAGCTGAGGCAGCTTGTCGCCACGACCTCAAAGGACGTCGGATACTTGACGCCACTTCTTAGCCAATCCGAGCAAGCCAAATGTTTGACCATCGCGACGTTGAACTATGATCTAGCCATTGAGGGTGCGGGCATGCTCGGCGGTGTTGTAGTTACGACGGGCATAGACGACTGGATCTCCACGGGGCGATGGACTTGGCCGTCCGACGGGATTCGTCTTCTCAAGTTGCATGGATCCATCGACTGGGCCTGGCAGCCTGAGCAACCGATTGATGGACAGCTGCCTCGGGGCCGTGTTGTGGTCACCGACACCCCAGTCGACGACCTACGGCCTCCGGTCGTGGTTTTCGGACAGCGAGGCAAGCTGCGCGCGGAGGGCCCGTTTCTCGGTCTACTCGCTGAGTTTGAGAAGCAGCTTGCAGTCGCGAGTCGGCTCATCGTGATCGGATATTCATTCCGCGACGACCACGTGAATGAGTTGATTAGGCGGTGGATTGCAGAGGACATTGATAGGACCGTTCTAGTTGTGGACCCCGCGTGGCCAGAGCACTTCAATCACCGCAGCGATGACTTTCGAGCCGAACTCAATAGGTATCTCGTTCCCTCGACATGGAAGCAGCAGCCAACTTTCGCTCCGCGGCTCGAGGTGTGGCGAGAGCCATGTTCAGCGGCGCTAGAGAAGCTCGCATCATGACCGGCAGAACCCCATGACGACCGAGGGGATAACTTGCGTATCTTGCGTTCCTTGCTAGACTTGCGCCAATGGCTACCGCTCGCCCCACATTCTTCGACGCCGTCGGTGACACCGCACCGTCGACAGAGCGCCTGCGTGCCTGGCCGTCGCTGAGCCAGGCCGCTCAGGTGCTTGGCCTTTCGTTGTCTGCTCTCTCGCGTGCTATGGACTCTGAGCAGATCCCCAAGTACCTGCTCGGCCGACGCGTACGCAAGATCGAGCCGGTGGCGCTGCTCGACCTGGCTGTGGAGTACGGAGCCGATGTCGTAAAGGTTGCCGATGAGCTGATGACGATCGCCGAGCGCTCGGGTGTCGCTAAACCATTGATAGCCACCATCGAGCAGGACATGGGCGCGTGGTTTGCCGGACAGGCCGCGCGGGCCGCGGGACCGCGCGAGGCTCAGCTCTCGGCGGTAATCGAAGCGATGCAAGACACAATTGGCGTGGAAGCAGCCAATGCCATTCTGGTCCGCGCTGGTGTCACGGTGCCAGACGCAGCAGCGTAGAGGCGCTGCCCTTCGCAGCGGCGACACTGAGCCTAGCGCCGTAGATGGCACGTAGGTAGACCGTCAACGCGTGTTGACCCTCGACGTCAAACAGCAGGCCGCCGAGCTCCGTCTCTGCCTTCTTGCGCTCGCGCGCACCGGACGGTAGCCGTCCCAAAACCCACGTCCTGTGGTCGCTCGCGACATACAGTAGAGCGCTGACGAGCAGCTGAAACCCCGTCTCGATGACGATCTCCTGCGTGGGCGAGACGCTTGACTTCAGCCGTGGACTCGCGGCCACGACAAGTAGCGGCTCGTCCATGCGTTGGGAGAGATGCCAGCAGATAACCGCCAGAGGCATTTGCTGGCTGGGCTCACCGATCTGGCGTGCAACCAGTGTCCGACCGCGTCCATCCTTGAGACCGCGGTTGATCGCGACGGTGTCAAGCGGGAAGCGGTAGGCGGCACCGAACACTCTCGGGTAGGAGCTGTTGAGCTCCCACAGTGCGCGTCTCGATCGTACGGTCGGTGGATTAGCCGGCACCTTGATGCCCGGCACACGTACGGTGGAGTTCTCCCTCCGCTTCTCATCCCAAGTGATGCGAATGGATTTGCCCCAGTCGATCTCTATCGCAGCCATAGTCGCGTCTGGTGATCGCCCGAGGGGTCGGTTATCGGTGGACGGGAGCGGGTTGCGGCTGGGCTTGCGATGCCTCGTCTTGTGCGAAGGCCTCGGATAGACGCCGGGCGGCGTCGGCCTTTGACTTGTAGTGCAGGTAGCGCATCGTTGTCTGCACATTCGCGTGGCCCATCCACTCCTTCAGCTCGAGGATCGACTCGGCCTTTTCGACGGCACGGGTGCCAAAGGTGTGACGCAGGTCGTGAAAGCGCAAACGGCGTAGCCCAGCGTCCGAAAGTGCTTGGTGGTAGGTGGTTCTCACCTGGTTGGAATCCAGATGTCCGCCTGCTCGGCCCGCGAAAACAAGGTCTCTGTCCCCCGTGAAGTACTCCCGTTGACCCAAGCGCGCGAGGGCGGTTGCCACCTCACTGACCATCGGCACCGAGCGGGAGCGGCCGGACTTCGGGCTGCTCTCGCCGCCGAGCGTGAAGCTGCGCACCACCCGGATCGTCTCGGCCGCGAAGTCCACCTCGCTCCAGCGCAGCGCCAGCAGCTCGCCCATTCGCAGGCCGGTAAACGCAGCCGTCAGGAAAAGCGCTGAGTACAGCTCAGTTGGTGCAGATCGCACGAGCGAACGCACCTCGCTGGCCGACAATACGTCGATCTCACTTGTCTGCCGCACGCGCGGGCGCTCGACCAGCGCCATCGGGTTTGAAGGGAGCCCATATACCTTCATCGCCCGCTTGAAGATCCCGTTCAGCACGATCAAATACTTCTGACTCGTTCGGTTCGAGCATGACAATCCCGCCCGCCATTGTTCGATTGTGCACGCTTCGACGCGCTCGACCCGTGTACTGCCAAACATACGGTCAAGGCGCCTCACCATGTGTCGATAGTCCGAAAGAGTGCTCGGCTTCACGTCGCGGTCTTGCTCCACGTAGCGCAGCCACTCTGCTGACGCGTCGGCAAACGTTGCGCCGGTTGTCTTCATGCCCGCGAGCGTTCCGCGCCTGGCGTCCGTAAGGATTGCCTGTAGCTGCTCCTCGGCCATGCGGCGCGTGAAGTGACCCGCCGGCGCTCGCCCTCGCTCGCTCCACGCGAAGCCGAGCTGTCGCTTCACCTGGCGTCCATCGGGCAGACGGTACCTGAGGTAATACACGGGCTTCCGCTTGCCCTCTCGCAGCATCACATGCCCGCTGATTTGTGTGTCGATGGGGTTGACGTGCATCGGTACCTACCTTCCCTCGCCGGCCGGAACCGACTCCAGTGTGTGCTGCGATTCTCGCGATCTGTTGATTTTACGCCACACCTCGGACAGCTCGCGCTTGTCGCTGCCCGTCCGCTGGCACTCCGGATCGTGTTTCCTTGAGCCATGTTTGGAGGTCGTCGGGGTCGAAGCGGACGTAGTGTCCGAGGCGGTGGTGGGGGATCTTGTCTTCGCGTGCTTGGGCGAGTAGCCAGGTGTATGGGACGCCGAGTAGGGTGCTTGCTGCCTTGGCGTCGATGAGTGGTGTGAAGCCGTGTCTGGCGGCCAGTTTGTAAGCGATCCGCCGGATTGGACCACTGGTAAGACGACGGTCGCGCTGTTGCTCACGCTTGGGGACTACGGTGAGGTTTCGCATCTTGTTTTCATCCTTTCTCTTGGCTGATCCTGTTTCGGCAGGGTCGGCCGTAGGCCGACCTGGGTGCCACTCAGTGGGCCGGTCATGGTTCTGTCAAGGGAAGTCCGTCAGGACCCGCCGTAGGCGGCCCCGTAGGGGTTTCCTTGACAGGTTCTGAGCGGTCCGCTATCTCGCGGTGGGTTTGGTTTCTGAGCTTGTCGATGCGTAGCTCTGTTGGTGGGTGGGTGTGTTCTGTGAGCCAGATGTATGGGATGGGGTAGTCGTGGATGAGGGCGTGTGTTTCGAGGAAGTCGGCTAGCTCGTCTGCTTGTC
>JBAVYU010000029.1:0-45801 GCA_049588415.1 Solirubrobacteraceae bacterium | reverse complement strand
GGCAGAGTCCGCGACGTCGGCGCCGGGCTCCGCGACGGGCTCCTCCGTTGCCAGCTCGGCGCCGGCGGGCGTCTCAACAGCCGGCGCTTGCGCAGCGAGCTCGGCGGCAGCCTCATCAGCGGCAAGCTCGCCGGCGTCCTCGCCGACTGCAACATCGAGCGAGTCCTCGAGCACCACCTGCTCGTCCGCCACGTCCTGGGGCTCGGCCGGCGAGGCGGCCGGCGCATCCGGTCGGAGCAAGGGAAGGATCTGGTCCTCGACGCGCTTGGCCGACAGCGACAGGCGCCTGCGCTCGGAGTCGATCTCAAGGATCTTCACCCTGATCTCATCCCCGGGATGGACGATCTCGCGAGGACTCTCGACGTGGTGGCCCGCAAGCTCGGAGATGTGCACGAGGCCCTCCACACCGTCCAGCACCTCCACGAAAGCCCCGAACGTGACGACCTTGGTGACCTTGCCCGCAAGCTCGTCGCCTGGGTTATAGGTGTCCACGATGCGCTGCCACGGGTCTTCCTGGGTCTGCTTGAGGCCCAGCGAGATGCGCTGGCGATCGCGGTCGATGTCGAGCACCTTCACCTGCACCGTGTCTCCGATGCCCAAGATCTCGCTCGGGTGGTTGACATGCGACCAGGACAGCTCTGAGATATGGATGAGGCCGTCGATCCCGTCGAGATCCACGAAAGCGCCGAAGTCGACGATGTTGGAGATCTGCCCCTCCACGACCAAGCCGGGTTGCAGGCGGTCGAGGATCTGCTGGCGCACCTCCTTGCGCTCCTCCTCGAGCACCGCGCGGCGCGAGAGCACGACGTTGTTGCGCGAGCGGTTGAGCTCGATCACCTTCGTCTCGATCTGGGTGCCCATGTACTCGTCGAGGTTGGGCACGCGACGGATGTCGACGAGCGAGGCCGGCAAGAAGCCGCGGACCCCGAGGTCGATGATCAGACCGCCCTTGACCACCTCGATGACCGAGCCGATCACCGGCTCGCCAGACTCGGCGGCGGCCTCGATGCGTCGCCATGCCTTCTCGAAGCGGGCGCGCTTCTTGGACATGATCAGGCGGCCGTCCTGGTCCTCCTTGGTGAGGACCATCGCGTCGACCTCCTCGCCGAGCGACACCTCCTCGCGGGGGTCCACCGACTTGCGGATGGAGAGCTCATTGGCGGGGATGACCCCCTCAGACTTGTAACCGATGTCGACGAGGACCTCGTCCTTGTCGATACGTACGACATTGCCGGTGACGACCTCGCCCTCCTCGAAGGGCTGCATCGTGGCGTCGTAGTTGGGGACTATCTGCCCGTCGATTTCAAGCAGGAGTCCGTTGGACCCCTCGACCACGTGGGCCTGGGGATTCTCGATAAGTGTTTGCACCGACGGAAGCCTAGCGCAGCCGTATCATTGGCTGCCCTATGCCTGTGAGAGCCACGAAGCGCGGCACGGAGCGCACACCGCTGCAGCGCGATTGCGACGTGCTCATATGCGGGGCTTCGTTCGCCGGGCTGGCCGTCGCGCGCGAGTTGGCTGACACAGGCGCGCGTGTGCTCGTGGTCGATCGCTATGAGATCGGCGAGCGACAGACCTCGGCGTGTGGAATCCCGACCGGGTGGCTGGAAGCGCTCGATCTGGGTGGCTCTCTGCGACAGACTTTCGACGAGCTGGTCGTCCACACGCCTTGGACGACGGCGCGCTGGCGGCTGCCTTGGACTTTCTCCACTTTCGACTACCGCGAGCTGTGTGCTCTCCTGTGGGCTCAAGCCAACCCGGGTGACGCCGAGTTCGAGACGGCCACGGTCAGCGGCCGCGACGGGAATGTCGTCCACACAGATCGCGGCGACCTGACAGCGCCTTTGATCGTCGACGCCCTCGGCTGGCGACGTGTCCTTTCGAAGGAGACACCGATCCAACCGCCGAATGCACGGCTCTCGCGTGGCCTGGAGGTGCATCCCCACGGCGCCGGCGAGGAGCTGGAGCTGTGGATCGACCCCAAGTACGTCCGGGCCGGATACGCCTGGAGCTTCCCGGCCAGCGACGAGCTGCGGGTAGGGGTCGGCTCGTTCTGGCCGTCCCATCACGTCAAGGAGCCCACGGTGCGCTTGGCCGGCGATCTCGGCCTACCGCCAGAGGGTTACCAGGGCAATTGGATCCCGCACCAGCTTCGCCCGGCCGTGGAGGATGGAGTCTTCTTCGTGGGGGACTCAGCAGGTCACTGCCTGCCGCTTACCGCCGAGGGAATCCGGACAGCCATCTATTTCGGCCTTGCCTGCGCACGCGAGATGAGGCCTGTACTCGAAGGCCATTCCACCCGCGAGCCGGCGCTGAGCCGCTATGGCGCCTTCTCCGACGCGCACGAGCGCAAGTACCGCTGGCTGCTCAATACCCAGCGCACGGTGGGACGTCTGACCCCGAGCCGCGCGATCACGGCCATGGCGAAGACGATGGCCAACAAGCGCTTCTGCGCGTGGGCTTTCAACCATTACTTGGAGATCGCGCCGCCTTCCTTCGTGGGAACCGGCCCCCCGCGTGCGGCCCGCGCGCACGTGCCCACCGCGGTTTGAGCTACTCGGGCGCGTCCCAATTTCCGGGGACGATCTCCAAGTAACACATGTCGATGCGCATACGGTCGAAAGTCCACTCGAAAATCGCGCGGCCGAGCCCGTAGCGCCGTACGAGCGCCTGCTCGGCGATCCACTCGCGCTCAGGGTCAACAACGCCCGCGGTTGCCTCCAGCGGCGCACCGAGCGGCTTGCCACGCACGGTGCAAGGCGCGACCAGGACACGTGAGTCGTTGCGAAGTCGCTTGATCTTGCCCGCCGCGCGCTCGCTGCGCACATAGAAACGGCCTTCGGAGTCGGCTGCCCACACGGGCGTGGCGACCACGACGCCACTGCGCCGAAACGTGGCCAGCAGCGTGCGCTTGTGCGCGCGCAATTCCTCCGGTGTGCCTGTGCGTGGCACCTCCTCTATCGAGTGCAAACCGGCGGGTGCGGTTCGAGCGGCGAGCCGGGCGCCGGCGCGTGCCCCAGGTGGACGCCGTCCCGGCACGGGATCGGCGCTTGGACGAGCTGCGTCGGGATTTACCTTAGCCGCCATCTGGCTCTCCTTTCGCCTTCACGCTCACTTCGAGCGACACAAACCGACGTGCCGTCGCTGAGCAGACGAGCGGAGCTTAGGCGACCTTTCGCAACCGCGGACGTGTGGCGTCGAGTGCCTTGAGGGCGAGCCTGGAGGCCTCGACCGCGCTGGCCCACGCCACCTCGCCGAGCAGACCCGGCGCCGCCACCATGTCGCCGGCCAAGAAAACGCCTTCGCCGCGATCGACCGCCGGACGATCGCGCCACGTGGTTCCAGGCAAGTCGAGCGCGCCACTGCGAGCATCCATCACCTGACGTCGTCGCCAGGTGATGCGCTCACCCCAGACCGGATATGCCGCATCCAGCAACCGCTCGAGACGCACAGCTGCCTGCTCGACGCTCTCTCCGGGCTTGATCGGCATCTGCGCCTGGATCAGCTCCTCGCCGGGTGGTGCCAGCGAGGAGTCAGCCGCGCTGAAGCGCTCGATCCAGCCCGCTTCGTCCATGTCAGAGACCACGAACGGGTCGCCGCGACGATGGCTCAAGGCGAGGTCCAAGCAGACCGTGTGCCCGCTCGTCCAGTGAAGCTTCTCATCTCCCAGTAGGGCGCGCGCTTGGCCCAACTCGGTGGCGATGATCACGGGCGGCTCAGGCAGCTCCTCTACCGGCGTTCCCATCTGGATCTTCACGCCGAGCTCGCGTGCGCGACTCTCGAGCGAATCCACCAGCGTGCCCCAACCACCGATCGCGTAGCGCGCCGCCGGCGGCGGAGTGAGCAGGGTGCGGATCGTACGCGACCATATGAACGCGGCGGACAGCGCGCCAGGGTCGTGGTAGAAGGTGTAGACGCCCGCGCCTCCCGACAGGAGCGTGGCGGTCCGCTCGTCGGTGTGGCTCGCCGCCCAACTGTGAAAGTCAAGGTCGACCGGCGCTTCGCGGCCGCGTAGTCTCAAGACAGAGGGGATCACGGTCAAGGGCGGCGTGCGGCGGATCTCGCCACCGAGCCTCAACTTCACCGGAGCGAGCGGCAAACCCTTATTGGGCGGCAAGATGCCCCTCTCAGACATCCAACGCCAGAAGGGTCCATCCTTGTAGAGCGCGTGCGGGCCGAAGTTCGCCTTGTAGAGACCTCCGTCGGTGCGGGCCCTACCCCCAAGACGATCGTGAGCCTCTTGCAAGAGGACGGGGGCGCCACCTTCCGCGCACGTGATGGCGGCGGTAAGTCCGGCGATGCCACCGCCGACGATCGTGATGGGGCCCTTCGCTCCGCCTGACCTGCTCATGACGATCCTCCTGGATTGCTTACCTCAGTCACGCTACTCCGGCACTGGTCCGTTATACAGTTCCAGTAATGACATCCGCGACAGGTCCAGTCGCAGGTCCGGAGCTGCTCGTCGAGATTGATCGCGACAGCGAGCTTCCGCTGCACGAGCAGCTCGAGCGGGCCTTGCGCGAGGATATCCGCGGCGCACGGTTGCCCGCCGGGATGCGGCTACCTTCGACGCGGAGCCTCGCGGCTGAGCTTGGAATCTCACGCGGAGTGGTGACCGAGGCATACGGTCAGCTGGCCGCCGAGGGCTATCTAGAGACAAGGCAGGGAGCGGCGGTCAGGGTGGCGCGCGCAGTGCGCGGCGCTGTCCCGCGCAGCCAAGCCCGCTCTTTGCTGCCGAGCTTTCGCTACCACTTCCACCCCGGACTGCCGGACCTGGCCGGCTTCCCACGTGACCGCTGGCTTCGCTCGCTGCGCGCTGCTTGGCGCGAGTCGCCGCTGGACGCTGTCGGTTATGGCGATCCGCGCGGCGTCCCGCGCCTGCGAGAAGCGCTCGCGGACTACTTGGGCCGGGTCCGAGGAGCGGCCACCGACCCGGAGAACACGCTCGTCTGCACTGGTTTCATGCAGGGCTTCTCGATCTTGTGCCGCTGGCTGTACGCACACGGCATCGCCGAGATCGCGGTCGAGGACCCGGGCTGGCACGTGCACCGGCTGATCGCCGAGCAGGCGGGACTCCGGACGATCCCCGTACCCGTCGACGAGCACGGATTGCGTGTGTCGGCACTCGCGGCCACCGACGCGCGCGCGGTGCTCGTCACACCGGCGCACCAATTCCCGACGGGCGCTGTCCTCAGTCGCGAGCGGCGCGCCGCTCTGATCGAATGGGCCGAGCACGGAGAGCGACTGATCGTCGAGGACGACTACGACGCCGAGTTCCGCTACGACCGCGTCGCCGTCGGCGCGCTGCAAGGACTCGCTCCTGAGCGAGTCCTCTACGTCGGCTCGGCCAGCAAGCGCCTCGCGCCGGGCATGCGGCTGGGTTGGCTGTTGATGCCATCGTGGCTTGCTTGGCCTTTGATCGCTGCGAAGGCGACCGAGGACGGCGGCTCAGAGACGGTTGGGCAGCTCGCCCTTTGCGACTTCATCGAACGCGGCGAGTTGGACAGGCACGTGCGACGCATGCGCTTGCTCTACCAAGAGCGTCGCGAGACACTCGTCCGTGCGCTCGGGCAGTGGCTGCCACAGGCGCGCTCCAGCGGCGCCGAAGCTGGCCTGTACGAGCTTGTGACTCTTCCCAATGGCGTGGACGAGTCCGCTTTGATCGCCGCCGCGGCGCAGCGCGGCGTGGGCGTCGAGGGCCTCTCGTGGCATCGTTTCACACATGGAGGCCCTCCTGGCGTGCTGCTCGGCTATGGCAACCTCTCTGAGCCGGCTATCGAGCAGGGTGTGCGCCTGCTCGCGGATGCCTTGCGTATGGCGTGAGCAACTCCAACTGACACTGATAAGCGTGCCGGAAATCGGCCAACTGGTCCTGATGGGCATCTCACCAATGGACCTGTACGGAGCGGGGTACGACAAATAGCGTGCATCCGATGGCAGCAACCAGCGGAGAGGCTCGCGCAAAGGTGGGCCCAGTGGGCAACCAGGAGGCGGTGCTGAGAGTCGGCATCGCGCTGTTCGTCGTGTACCACCTCGCGCTCGCGCTCTTCATGGCGATCTCCCCACACGCTTTCTTCAAGGACATCGGCCCGTTCGGGGTGCTCAACAGTCACTACATACGGGACGCCGCCACCTACAACGCCGCCATCGGAGCAGCGCTGCTCGTGTCACTGCGCAAGCACTCCTGGCGTGTCCCAGTGCTCGCGCTCACAACGCTCCAGTTCGCGCTGCACAGCGTCAATCACCTGGTGGACATCGGCGCAGCGCACCCCGCCTGGAACGGCTACTTTGATTTCTTCTCCCTAACGCTGGGCACGGCCCTGCTGGGGCGTCTGCTGTGGCTCGCCCACAACAAAGGTAAGACATGAAGGTCTTGGTGGCTGGCGCAACCGGGGTCATCGGCCGTCGGCTGCTACCGCTCCTGATCGCAGCCGGCCACGAGGTGACGGGCATGACACGGACGCCCGCGAAGGTGGAGCAGCTGCTTGCGGCTGGAGCAAAGCCGGTCGTGGCGGACGCACTCAACAAGCAGTCGATAGAGCAGGCGCTCGAAGCAACCCAACCGGATGCCGTCATCCACGAGCTCACCGCGTTGCCACGACGCTTCGATCCAAAACGTATCGTCCAGGACCTGGAGCTCAACGACCGAGTGCGCAGCCAGGGCACGCGCCTACTCGTCGACGCCGCGCAGGCCGTCGGGGCACGACGAATAGTGGCCCAGAGCATCGCCTTCGCCTACGCGCCCGGCCCGGCCGGCTCGTTGCGCAACGAGCAAGATCCCATCTTGGGCGAGCAGGCGCCCAAGGTTTTCAGGCGCACCGCCTTGGCTCTCGGCGACCTCGAGCGAGCTGTGCTCGGCGCCGACGGGATCGTCCTTCGCTACGGCTACTTCTACGGTCCGGACAGCACTATCTCGTCCAATGGCTCGGTCGTCGAGGACATCGTCAAAAGACGTATTCCGATCGTTGGCAAAGGAACAGGCGTGTGGTCGTTCGTGCATGTCGACGACGCCGCGCGCGCCACCGTTAGAGCGCTCGGGCACGACGGACCAGCCGTCTACAACATCGTCGATGACGAGCCCGCCCCGGCGAGCGAGTGGATCCCGCTGCTTGCCAGCGCCGTCAGCGCACCGCGACCTTTCAAAGTGCCTGTCGCGCTGGCGCGGATGATCGCCGGCAGCTATGGCGTTAGGATGATGACCCGCTCACAAGGAGCTTCCAACGCACTCGCCAAGCGCGAGCTCGGCTGGCAGCCGGAGCACACCTCCTGGCGGCAAGGATTTCGCACCGCGCTCGACTGACCGACTAGGCAGGCGTCATGCGCTGTCCTAACGAAGATCAGCCGAGCGCTACGCGCCGGCCTACCGACGCACCACCAAGAACACCCCGAGGACCAGCAACACGAGCCCGACAATCCGGGTCAAGTCAATCGACTGCTTGGCAACTCCGAGCAAGCCAAACCGGTCGATCACAACGGCGGCGCCCAGCTGACCGGTAATAACTGCCGCGGTCAAAGCACTTACGCCGAGAGTGCGCACGGTCAGGATCGCGACCGTGACATACACCGCACCAAGCAGTCCCCCGATCCAAGCCCACGCCGGGGCTTTGCCGACCTCGGCAAAACTGCCGAGGCCGCCATAGGCGATCGACGCGATCAGGACGAGCGCGAGGCTACCGACCAGGAAAGAGAAAGTGGCCGCCTGCACGCTGCCAATGCTGCGCCCCAAGCGCGAGTTGACCGGGGCCTGCATCCCCACGAGGATGCCGGCCCCCGCCGCGAGCACGACCGCAAGCGTGCGAGTCACTTCGCCTCCAGCCAGTTCTGGCCCACGCCGATGTCGACTGCGATCGGCGGGGAGTGCTCCCACAGACCACACATCTCCTCCTCGATCAGGACGCACGCGGCCTCGCGCTCGGCAGGCGGCGCTTCGAAGAGGAGCTCGTCGTGGATCGTGAGGATCAGGCGCGTGGAGAAGCCACCCTCCCTGAGAGCGTCGTGACAGCGGACCATCGCCAACTTGATGATGTCCGCTGCGGTGCCTTGAATCACCGTGTTGACCGCGAGGCGCTCACCAAGCGTTCTCACCTGGTAATTGCGGGCCTGTAGCTCGGGTATCTGGCGCCGACGACCCCACAGGGTCTTGACGTGGCCCTCCTCCTTGGCCGACTCGATCGTCTCAGCGATGAACGCGGCCACCCGAGGGAAGCGCTCCAAGTAGGCGTCGATGAACTCTTTGGCCTCCTCCAAGGGGATATTCAGACGATCGGCAAGCCCGTAGTCGGAGAGTCCGTAGACGATCCCGTAGTTGATCATCTTCGCCTTCGAGCGCATGCCCGGATCGATCTGGTCTGGCGCGACCTCGAACACCTGTGAAGCAGTCGCCGTGTGCACGTCCTCGCCGCGCTTGAAGATCTCGACCAGGACGGGCTCCTCGGCGATGTGAGCCAGGACGCGCAACTCGATCTGGGAATAGTCGGCCGAGATCAACAGGCTTCCCTGCTCAGCCTCAAAGCAACCCCTGATCTCGCGGCCCAGAGGCGTGCGGATCGGGACGTTCTGCATGTTCGGGTTGGTCGAGGCCAGACGTCCCGTCTGGGCACCGGCCTGCAGAAATGTGGTGTGGATCCGCGAGCCGGCGTCGACCTGCTCGGGCAAGACGTCTAGATATGTCTTGATCAAGGTTGAAAGCTCGCGCCAGCGCTCGATATGGGGCACGATCTCATGCTCTTCGCGAATCGCCTGCAGGACGCGGGCGTCGGTGGAGAAGCCGGTCTTTCCTCGACGCTTGCGCGAGAGTCCCAGCTTGACGAACAGGATCTCGCCCAGCTGCTGGGGGGAGCCGATCGTGAACTCCTCTTCGGCGAGCTCGTAGATGCGCTGCTCCAGGCCCGCGATCTCCTCGCGCACACGCGTCGTGATCTCCTGCAAGCGCTCCAGATTCAAGCGCACGCCAAGCAGCTCCATCTCGCGCAAGACCGCTACCAACGGCAGCTCGATCTCTCCCATGACCATTTCCAAGCCGCGCTCCGCAATCTGCTCGCGCTGCCAGGCCGCCAGTGCGCTCAAGAGGAGCACCTCGCCGGCCAAGGGGTCCTCGACATCGGCGACGAAACCGCGCTCTTCGCACAGCTCGGCGAAGGGGTAGCCACGACGCGCCGGCTCGAGCAGATAGGCGCCCAGCATCGTGTCGTGGGCCAACCGATCGGGTACCACGCCGAGAGTCTTCGCGTCGTGGGCGATGACCGCCCGATCGCCACAGGCGCGCACCACCTCCCCGGGGTCGGCGCAGTCCCCGAGCAACACACCGGCGCGCGAGACACGGGCAGCAGCCTTCTTGCCCTGCACAACCCCCGCGGGGGGCGGGTCCGGGGTGACAGCGAAACGCCAAGGCGAGCCGACGGCGAACAGCTCGCCTTCCTCCACCTCCGCGGCACTTACAGCGATACAAAGCTCCTCAGGCTCGGTGCCGCTGGCCGTCTTCAGATTGGCGATGTCCGCTATGGCGCCCTTGCGTACGCGCCCACTGAGCGCGATCTCATCAGACGAGGTCGTCTTGGCAATCTCGGCCTCGCCGAGCGCCTCTTCAAGGCGACGCAACGGGTCACGCAACTCCCATCGGCGGAACACCTCACGCAGACGCGAACGGTCGGGTTCGCGCGAGGCCTCGCTCTTGAGGTCGAAATCGACCGGCAAATCGCGATTGACGGTCGCCAAGCGCTTGGACAGGCGCGCGTCCTCGGCGTGGTCGATCAGGTTCTGCTTGCGCTTGGGACCGCCGATGTCGCGCACGTGCGAGAGCACCCCCTCCAAGGAGCCAAAGCGCTGGATCAGCTCGCTGGCAGTCTTCTCGCCGATACCGGGAATCCCGGGAATGTTGTCGGAGGTATCGCCCTTCAGACCGTAGAAGTCGGGAATCAACTCGGGCGCCAAGCCATAGCGATCGATCACGGCCTGGCGGTCATACAGCTTGGTCTCCGTTATGCCCCTGGCGGTGGCCATCACCTGCACGAGCCCAGCCTCGTCGATCAACTGGAACACGTCGCGATCGCCGGTCACGATCGTCACTGGCACGCCGGCGCCCCGCGCCTGCTCGGCCAGGGAAGCGATCACGTCGTCGGCCTCGTAGCCCTCCAGCTTCACGTTGCGATACCCGAACGCCTCGACCAACGGTTCCACTGCCGGCCACTGCGCCTTGAGCAAGTCCGGGCGCGAGCGCCGGCCGGCCTTGTACTCGGCGAATAGCTCGGTGCGCCCCGAAGTGCCGGCGTCCCAGGCCACGATCGTGGGCTGCACACCGTGATCGGTCACGATCTTCACAAGCATCGAGGAGAAACCGAAGATCGCGTTGGTCGGCTCGCCGGTCGAAGTCGCGATCGACTCAGGCAACGCATAGAAGGCCCGGTAGACGAGGCTGGGACCATCAATCAGGAACAGGCGGCGCTCCACTGCGAGCACTCTATTAGCAAGGGGTGCGAGCCCATCGGCCCCAAGCAAATAAGATGCCGGGCCGCTCAACAGCTCGGGCTCCCCAACGGGGGTTGCCCACAACCAAGGACAGCTCCGTGAACGTCACACCCAGCGCGCAGTATCGCCTGACTATCCGCGTCAAGATCGACGAGGGTCAGAACATGTTGGGCCAAGTGACCGACATGATCGGCGAGCAGGGCGGCATGGTCGTCGCCGTGGACTTGGTCGAGGCCGGCGCCGAGCACAGCATCAGGGACATCGTCGTGGACGCCGGCAACCGCGACCACTGGAACCGCATCCTCTCAGCGATTGGCTCACTGCCCGGTGTCGAGGTGATCGATACGACCGACCGCACCTTCCTGCTGCACGTGGGCGGCAAGATCGAACAGCACAACAAGCATCCATTGAAGACCAGGGACGACCTCTCGATGGCCTACACCCCGGGCGTTGCGAGAGTTTGCACAGCGATCAAGGATGACCCCGACAAGGCCTTCCAGTACACGATCAAGCGCAATACCGTGGCGGTCGTCTCCGACGGCACGGCGGTGCTCGGACTCGGCGACATCGGCCCAGCCGCGGCGATGCCCGTGATGGAGGGCAAGGCATGCCTGTTCAAGGAGTTCGCCGGCGTGGACGCCTTCCCGATCTGTCTCGATACCAAGGACACCGATGAGATCGTGCGCGCCGTGACCCTGATCGCACCGGCCTTCGGGGGCATCAACCTCGAGGACATCTCGGCGCCCCGCTGCTTCGAGATCGAGGAGCGCCTCAAGCGCGATCTGGACATCCCCGTGTTCCACGACGATCAGCACGGCACGGCCGTCGTGGTGATGGCGGCCCTGCTCAACGCGGTCAAGCTGACCGGCCGCAAATTGGAGGACCTCAAAGTGCTGGTGATCGGCCTCGGTGCAGCCGGCGTGGCGGTCACCAAGATCCTGTTGGAGGCCGGTGTGCGCGACATCATCGGGGCCGACTCGCGCGGCGCCTTGAGCACCGAGCGCGAGGACTACATGAACGGCACGATGACTTGGGTTAAGCGCTGGTATGCCGAGTCCACCAACCAAGAGGTTCGCGGCGGCGCTCCCGCCGACGTGATCGAGGGCGCCGACCTTCTTGTCGGCCTCTCTGGCGCGCGGGCACTACCTGTGGAGGCGCTGGCGAAGATGAAAGAGGACGCGATGGTCTTCGCGATGGCCAACCCCAACCCCGAGGTGATCCCCGAGGAGGCTGCGCCTTACGTGCGCATAATGGCGACCGGACGCTCGGATTACCCCAACCAGATCAACAATGTGCTGTGCTTCCCAGGCATTTTCCGGGGCGCGCTCGACGTGAGGGCCAAAGCCATCACCGAGGAGATGAAGATGACGGCGGCACGAGCGATTGCCGCGATCGTCGACGACGCCGAGCTGCGCGACGACTACATCGTGCCGTCGGTGTTCAACCGCGACGTGGCGCCGGCCGTGGCTGCCGCCGTGGCCGAGCAGGCGCGCGCGAGTGGTAATGCGCTTGCCGGCCAGGAGGTCGGCTTCGCCCAGGGCGATAGGCTGAGTGGGATGGGCGATCGCATGCCCACCAATAACTGACGTCCGAAGGGCAGGCCCGAGCATGCGGGTGACGGTTACTGGAGCGACTGGCTTGATTGGCCGGCGGGTGGTTGCGGCACTACTGGAGCGCGGCGATGCGGTGACGGTTCTCTCGCGTGACCCCGAGCGCGCGAAGGCCGATCTGGGAAGGCCCGACTCGAACGCCTCGCACGCCGATTCGCCGGCGGCGACACGCTGGGATCCCAGCGGCGAATCGGCGCCACTGGCCGCGCTTGAGAGGGCCGACGCGGTGGTGCACCTCGCCGGCGAGAACGTGGCCCAGCGCTGGACCGCGTCGGCCAAGCGGGCGATCCGCGAGAGTAGGGTGCTCGGCACGCGCAATCTCGTGCTGGGCATCGAAGCGCTGGCGGAGACAGAGCGGCCAAAAGTGCTCGTGAGCGGGTCGGCGATCGGTTACTACGGCGCGCATGGCGATGAGCCCATCGACGAGGAGTCGCCTGCGGGCGAGGATTTCTTGGCGCAGACATGCGCACAATGGGAGACCGAGGCCGAGATGGCCACGCGCCTGGGAATCCGTGTCGTGAAGGTGCGCACCGGCGTGGTGCTCGACAGCGAAGGAGGAGCGCTCGGCAAGATGCTGCCGCCTTTCAAGCTCGGCGTGGGCGGCCCGGTGGCGAGCGGGCGGCAATACATCTCGTGGATCCACACCGATGACGTCGTCGGCATCGTGCTCGCCGCGATCGATGGGGAACAATGGCGCGGGGCTATCAACGCCACCGCCCCCGAGCCCCAGCGCAACCGCGACTTCTCAAAAGCGCTTGGACGTGCCCTGCACCGCCCTTCGCTGCTGCCGGTGCCCGGCGCGGCCCTGCGATTGATGTACGGCGATATGGCCCAGGTCGTCACCAAGGGCGCGCGCGTCCTGCCGGCCAAGGCGCTGGTCTTGGGCTACGAGTTCCGCCACCCCCAGCTCGACGAGGCGCTGCGAGCCGCGCTCTGAGGGGCGCGCACCCCGGCCCTCACACCCCTGCGCTTATACGCGCGCGCGCGAGACACCCCTCAGCGTAAATACAACACCACCGAGCAGCAGCCCGAGGCTGCCACCCGAGGAGCCGCCGGTCTGCCTGCCCGCGCCCCACCGGCCCGGCGTCGCGAACCCCCACCGACCTGAACCACCCGGCCCGACCCGAACCCAACCGGCCCGGCCCGAACCCAACCGGCCCGGCCCGAACCACACCGGCCCGGCCCGGCTCAAGCCGCGGGGCGACATCAGCCCGAGGTGTCAAAAGCGCGCCAGAACACCGGAACGCCCCCCACAAGCCGGTCGATCGCGTACGTGGAGAGCGTGGTTTCGCCGTTGGGCTGCATCGAGTAGACACCCAGCACCGAATGGCGATCGTGGGTGGCGAAGAAGCGTCCGATCACGGCCTGGCGCTCGTCGCCGCGCGTGCCGGCCGCCCGGATCGAGGCGAGCACGACACTCATTGACTCATAGCCGTACAGCGCATAAGGTTCTCCGGCGGAGGCGAAACGACGCGTGTATTCGGCGAGCACGCGCCGAGCCGAGGCCGGATACAGCCGAGTTGCGAGCACGGGCGAACCAACGAAGGTGGCAGCTTCGGCGGACCCGAGATGCGCGGTGAAAACCGGGTTGAGCATTGTGCTCGATGCGAGCAACGACAGATGGGGCGCCGTCGAATGAAGCAGACGCGCCAGGTAGGCGGCTTCGCTTGTGGCCGTAGCGCTGATGAATACCGCTTGGGCCCCACTTTCGGCGATCTTGGCGACCTCGCCGCTGAAGTTGGAGCCCGGCAGAATCGTGATCGTGTCCTCACCCTTTACCGCGATCCCGGCCTTCTGCGCATCGCCGGCGACGATCTGGGCGAGCGGCGCATCGAAGGGGTCCTGATCTGCGATCACGTAAACGCTGTGGACCTTCAAACTTTGCATCAAAGCCACCTGCGCCGCTGCCTGCACAGGGTCGCCTGGGGCAACTCGCCCGAACGTGCGCTTGCCGGCCAGATAGAAGCGTTCCGGCTCGCCCTGCCCCGCATCGAAGGAAGAAGTCAGACCGACGTAAGGGCTGGCCGGGCTGACCTGGAGGATGCCGGCGGCGTTTGTGAGCGGTAGCGAGATGGCCGTGGCGCCAGAGTTAAAGTCGCCCAGATAAGCGATTGTGGTGGGATCCTGCGCGGCTGCCTTGGCGTTGGCGGCGGTGACGTCGGGATCCCACTCGCCGCTGGTGGCGCTTGAATCGTCGCGCAAGGCGTAGCTGACCGTGAAGCGACCCACGTGTCCGCCCGCGTCGGCCAAGGCCAGCTTCTCACCGCCGACGATCTGGCGCGAGATCGCCGCGGACGGTCCCTGCAGGGGAAGGCTCGAATAGATCGTGAGCTGATTGCCGATGCTCTGCGAGGCCGGCGAGGTGCCCACACCCCCACAGCCGGCCAGGGCCGGCGCGAAGGCGAGCGCGGCGAGCCCGAGGCACAGCCGGTGGACGCGCACCTGTTGACTAGTCGCCGCGGCGGCCGGGCAAGTAGCCGGCGAGGATCTTCAAGGAGGCGCCGACCGCGATGATGACCGTGGCGAGCATGAACGAGTCGAAGCCCTTGGCGCCGAGCGCCCAGAGCACGATCCAGATGATCAGGCCGGCGGTGACGGTAAGTACCAATCCCATTGCGCGGCAATCCTATAACAGGGCGCCGGCCAGATTCGCTACCACCTCGCCGACGGCCGCCGCGGGGTCCTCCGATTCGGAGGCTGCGCGCACGAGCCGAGTGCCGACGATCACGCCGTCGGCGCCTGCCCGCGCCGCTTGAGAGGCCTGCTCGGGTGTGGAGATGCCGAAGCCGAGAGCGACCGGCACCTCGGTGCTCGCCTTGGCGTGGGCCACGACATCGGCAAAGCTGTCGGCCAAAGCGGCGCGCTCACCGGTCGTGCCCACCACCGAGACGGTGTAGAGGAAGCCGCGTGCCCTGCCCCCGATCCGGGCGAGTCGCTCAGGCGGCGTGGTGGGCGCCACCAAAGGCACCAATGCGATCCCATGGGCGTCGCAGGCGTCCAAGACCGCCGGCGCCTCCTCGAAGGGCAGATCTGGCACGATCAGGCCGCTGGCGCCGGTTTGGGCGAGACGCTCCACGAACGGCTCGATCCCCGGGGCGAAAACCATGTTGGCATAACACATGAGCACCACCGGAACGGTGGGGGCCAGGGAGCGAGCCACCTCCAAAACGCCTGTCAAAGTGGCCCCGGCCGCCAAGGCACGAGTACCTGCCTCGTGGATCACCGGACCATCGGCCAAAGGATCTGAGTAGGGCACTCCGAGCTCCAACAGGTCGGCGCCCGCGCCTACGCAGGCCTCCCCGATGCGAACAGACTCGGCCAAGGTGGGGTAACCGGCCATCAGATAAGGCATCAAAGCCGCCCGCTTGCCGCTGGAGGCGAAAGCCTGGGCGATCCGGTCGATCCCGGTCGTGGCGGTCGCGCTCACGGGAGCTTCGCCTCGCGAGTCCGTTCGCAGGGAGCGAATGCCAAAGACTTCACTGCGCAAGCACCTCGGCGAGGTCCTTGTCGCCACGTCCAGACAAGCACACCAAGTCCAAGTCGCCGTCGCTTTGGGCCAAGACCCAAGCCAAAGCGTGGGCCGTCTCCAAGGCGGGGATGATGCCCTCCAGGCGCGAGACCTCGCGGAAGGCCGCGAGCGCGTCACGGTCGGTGACCGCCTCATAGCGCGCGCGGCCGCTATCGCGTAGGAAGGCGTGTTGGGGGCCGGTGCCCGGGTAATCCAGGCCGGCGGAGATCGAGTGGGCCTCGATGATCTGGCCCTCCTCGTCCTGCATGACCGCGGAGAGGGCGCCGTGCAAGACGCCGGCGCGACCGCCGACAGTCAGGGGAGCACCGTGACGAGGAGCCCCACCCCCCGTGTCGATGCCCTCACCGCCGGCCTCCACCCCGACCAGCTCAACGTGGGGATCGTCGAGAAAGGCAGTGAAGATCCCGAGCGCGTTCGAGCCGCCGCCGACACAGGCAACCACACGCGCGGGTAGGCGTCCCTCGCGCTCCAACATCTGGGCGCGCGCCTCGTCGCCGATCACCCGCTGCAGGTCGCGCACCAAGGCAGGGTAGGGCGCGGGACCGACGACCGAGCCGATCACGTAGTGGGTGTCGCCGACGTTGGTCACCCAGTCGCGGATCGCCGCCGAGGTCGCCTCCTTGAGGGTGCGCGCGCCCGCATCGACCGCTTGGACACGAGCACCGAGCAGTTCCATGCGCTGCACATTGGGGGCTTGGCGGCGCGTGTCCTCGGCGCCCATGTAGATCACGCACTCCAGGTCGAGCAAGGCGCACACGGTGGCGGTCGCCACGCCATGCTGACCGGCGCCGGTCTCGGCGATGATGCGACGCTTGCCCATGCGCTTGGCCAGCAAGGCCTGGCCCAAAGCGTTGTTGAGCTTGTGCGAGCCGGTGTGGTTGAGATCCTCACGCTTGAGGTACACGGGACGCCCGGCCCGTTCAGAGAGGCGATGAGCTCGGTAGAGCGGGGTCGGACGGCCGGCGAAGTCACGCAACAGGCCATCCAGCTCAGCCTTGTAAGCAGGGTCCTCGCGCGCCTGCGTCCATGCCAGCTCAAGCTCGGCCAAGGCGGGCATCAAAGTCTCGGGGACGTACTGCCCGCCGTAGCGTCCGAAGCGGTGCTCGACGCCCCCCTGGGGTGCGTTATGCGAGGGGGCAGCGCTCACGCCGGCGAGCCTACAGGCGGCTCACTTTGGGCGTCGGACAACGTGCCATTGGAATCAGTCGGTGCAGCCGCTGCCGTGTCCGTGTCCGTGTCCGCGGGCGTCGCCGTTGCCGTCGCCGTGTCCGTTGCGAACGAAGCACGCCGTACAGAGGCGAAGAACTCGCCCAGCTTGTTGGGGTCCTTGCGTCCGGGCGCGCTCTCGGTTCCGCTGGCGGTGTCCACCGCGTAAGGGCGCACACGATCGACCGCTTCGAACACATTCTCGGGGGCGAGGCCCCCACTGAGGATCAAGGGAACTTTCGAGCGGCGTCCTGCCAGCAAGGCCCAGTCGAAAGTCTCGCCGGTGCCTCCCCGCAGGCCCTCGCGCCCGGGTACTGTCGAGCGTGCGTCGAGCAGGTGAAAATCGGTGTGGAAGCGGGATGCGTCCTGGATATCGGCCAACCCGGAGACCTGCAACGCCTTGATCGTACGCGCCCCGGTGCGCCTGGCGGCCTCGGCGCAGAAGGAAGGACCCTCGTCGCCATGTAGTTGCAGCAAGGTCAAGCCGACCTGCTCGGAGATCTCGACGACCTCCTCCATAGGAGCGTTGACGAACACGCCACACAGCTCCACCTTGCGTCGCAGCACAGCGGCTATCGCTTGGGCTTCGGCAAGCGAACAGCGGCGGGGGCTCGGCTCATAGAAGACCATCCCGATCGCCCACGCCCCCAACTCGACGGCCAGCTCGGCGTCGGCGAGTCGGGTGAGGCCGCAGATCTTTACTTGAGTGTCACCGCCGGACATGCTCCAACGGTAGCGGGCTCTACCCTTCCGGGGTGTTGGCGTTCTTGATCGAGTTGGGCCTGGCGGCCAGAGTCACTTTCAAAGTCTTGTGTTCGTAGGACCCCTTGCCGGTGGCGCGCAGGACCTCGACCGAGATCGTGTCGCCCGGCTTCTTGGAGCCGATCACCGTCGTCAGGTCTTCGGCGTTGGCAATCGTCTTGCCGTCGACGGCCACGACGACGTCCCCGCCGACGGCAACCTTGCCACCGGAGGTTTGGACTTCGAGGTTGCCCCCGCGGATGCCGGCCTTGGCGGCCGGGGTGCCCCCTTCGACGGTCTCGACGAGGGCGCCCTGTTTGACGGGCAAGTTGAGGGCGGACAAGGAGCCGTCGATCGTGAGCGTCGAGACGCCAAGGTAAGCGGCGCGGACGGTGCCGCCTTTCTCCAGTTGGGAAAGCTCGGACTTGGCGGTGTTGATCGGGACCGCGAAGCCGATGCCGACGCTGCCGCCACCGCTGCCGCCGGTCTCGATCTGGGAGTTGATGCCGATCACTTCACCGGCCTCGTTGAGCAGCGGCCCACCGGAGTTGCCGGGGTTGATCGGGGCGTCGGTCTGAAGGACGTTGTTGATCGTGAAGCCGTTGGGCGCGGTGATCTCGCGTTGCAAAGCTGAGATGACGCCGGTCGTGAGCGTGCGATCGAGACCGAACGGGTTGCCGATCGCGAGCACCGGATCGCCGACCTCGGCCTTGCTGGAGTCACCCAGGGTGAGCACATGCATGGTGAGGCCTTCGGTGGGGATGCGGAGCACCGCGAGGTCGTTGGAGGGATCCTTGCCGACCACTTTGGCTTCGACCGTCTTGCCGTGTTCGAAGGAGACGGTGACCTTGACCGCGTTCTCGACCACGTGGTAGTTGGTGAGGATCGTGCCGTCACTGTTGATGACGAAACCCGAGCCGGTGGCCGTACCCTGCTGCTGCTGGCTTTCGCCGCCGCCCAGACCGAAAGGCGACGATGATTCGCTTTGGCGCACGATCGTGGAAGTCACGTAGGCAACCCCGGGCGCATCCTTCTCGTAAATCTGGTGCGGCGTCAACCCAGTGCTCTGCTGGGAGGCATTGGAGGGCGCGATCGGCGAGGACTGTTGGACGACCGTGACCGTCTTCTGCGAGGAGCTGAGGCCACCGGCGGCCGCGATCACGGCAACGACGATCCCTCCCCCGATCAGGGCCGAGACGAAGGGAATGGCGAACATGCGCTTCATTGGATATGAGGATGACGGCTTGCGATCAATCTGAACTAAAGAGAATCGCGTGGCTTCATAAAGAATTTGGATCGTCGTTCGTGCCCTACTCGCTGCCGGGCCCGTCGCGAAGGTCCGAAGGGGAGACTAGCTGGCGCGGGAGGCCGAGCCTAGCTTGACCGGACGGCCCCGCGTAGGACGCTGAGCGCCTCGCCGGGGTCGGGGGCACGCATCAAAGTCTCCCCTACCAGCACGGCCGCGACGCCCCGGGCCTCCAATTCGCGCAACTGGGCGGGCTGAGAGATGCCCGACTCAGAGACGACGGTCGCGCCGGTGGGCATCTCGGGCATGAGCTGGGAGGTGCGTGAGATATCAACCGAGAAGTCGCGCAGATCGCGATTGTTGACGCCGATCAAGCTCGCGCCGGCGCTCGCGGCGACCGCCAGCTCGTGGCTGTCGTGGACCTCGACGAGCACATCCAAGCCGAGACTGGTGGCCTTCTCGTGCAGCGAAGCCAACTCTTGGGCGCCCAAAGCGGCCACGATCAAGAGCACCGCATCCGCCCCCGCGACCCGGGCCTCATACAGCTGGTAGGGATCGACAACGAAGTCCTTGCGCAGCAAAGGGAGATCACAGGCAGCGCGGGCGGCGCGCAAGTCGGCGAGCGAGCCCTCAAAATTGTGCTCCTCCGTAAGCACCGATATGGCGCTTGCCCCCCCATGCTCATACGCGGCGGCGATCTCGGCGATGTCGGCATTCTCGCGCAGCGTCCCGGCCGAAGGCGAGCGGCGCTTGAACTCGGCGACTACGCCGATCCCGGGGCGGTCCAGGGCTTGGCGGAAGCCCCTGGTGTGCCCTTCGGTGGAGCGCTCCTCGAGCTCGCCGAGTGGCGTCGTCTGCTTCCTCGCGGCGACGCCGGCGCGCGTTTCTTCAAGTATGCGCTCGAGAACGCTCGTCATGAGACCTGCTCGGGTGCATGGGCGTTGCTCGCCTGGACGTAGCGTTCCAAGGCAGCGGCCGCGGCGCCGGATGCGATCGCCTCGCGGGCGATTCGCACTCCGTCGGCGATGTTGGCGGCGACGGAGGCCGCGTAAATGGCCGCACCTGCGTTGATTGCGACCAGGTCGGCATGGGCACCCTGCTCGCCTGCGAACACGGCCTTCGTGACCTGGGCGTTCTCAGCGGGCGAGCCGCCGCCCAACCGCGGGTCAGAGGCATCGGCCGGCTCGATGCCCACCTCCTCCGGGGTCACGCTGTAGCGGGTGAGCTCCGCTCCGTTGACCTCGATCACCCGGGTGGGAGCCGAAGTGGAGACCTCGTCGAGGCCGTCCTCGCCGGCCACGACCAGGGCTCGCTCGACCCCCAGCAGGGCCAAGGCGCCCGCGATCGTCTCCATGAAGGAGGGATCGGCCACCCCGATCAATTGACGGGTGGCACCTGCCGGGTTGGTGAGCGGACCCAGCAGGTTGAAGATCGTGCGCACCGCCAACTCGCGTCTGACGGGAATGACGAATCGCGTGGCCTGGTGGTGGGCGGGAGCGAACATGAAGCCGAAGCCGGCCTCTTCGATGCAGCCGGCCACACCGTCAGGGCCGAGATCGATACGTGCGCCCAAAGCCTCCAGCAGATCGGCCGAACCGGAGGAGCTGGTGGCCGAGCGATTGCCGTGCTTGGCCACCGCGCAACCGGCGCCCGCGGCGACCAAGGCGGCGGAGGTGGACACGTTGAAGGTGCGCCTCCCCCCGCCTGTGCCGGCCGTGTCGAGCAGGTCGTGGCGCTCGGTTGGAACGTGGGATGCCAGCTCGCGCATTGTGCGCGCCAGGCCGGCCAGCTCCTGGACCGTCTCGCCCTTGGTGCGCAAGGCAATCAAGAACCCGGCGATCTGGGTCTCGGACACCTCGCCGTGCATGATCTGGGAGAGCACCTCGGAGGCCTCTTGCTCGGAGAGGTCTCGGCGCGAGGCGAGCGCGTCGATCGCGCTGGTGAGCACGGGATTGGGCATCAGACCTCGGCGGCGCTGGTGAGTACGGGATTGGGCATCAGGTCTCGGCGGCGCCGGTGCTCATGAGGCCCTTGAGCGCTGCGTCGGCGCTCGACGTGAGTCCGTCCGCCTGAAGAAAGTTCGCGAGCAGGCGCTTACCTTCTTCGGTGAGCACCGACTCGGGGTGAAACTGAACGCCCTCGGCGGGCAATTCGCGATGACGCAATGCCATCAACACGCCACCGCCCCGCGCGGACTCTTCAAGGCAAGCGGGCAGATCGTCGGCCACGACAAGCGAGTGGTAGCGCCCGACCGTCAAGGGCGAGGAGAGACCCGCGAAGATGGTGCGCCCGTCGTGCTCGATCGTGGTTGCCTTGCCGTGGATCGGATCGTGAAGCTTGACGGTGCCCCCGAAAGCTTGGGCCATCGATTGGTGCCCTAGACATACACCCAGCGTGGGGATCCCGGCTTCGGGCATGCGTCTGGCAACCTCCAAGGAGATGCCCGCCTCATTGGGCGTGCACGGACCCGGCGAGATCACACAGCGCTCGTAGCCCGAGCCGAGCAGCTCGTCGACGGTGGCGCGGTCGTTGCGGACGGCGCACACATCGCTGCCAAGCTCGCCCAAGTACTGGACGAGGTTGTAGGTGAACGAGTCGTAGTTGTCGATCACGAGGACTCTCATCCCCAGTCCGCCTGTTCGCAGGCCAGCTCCACGGCGCGCAGAACCGCCTTGCTCTTGTTGACCGACTCCTCGTACTCGTACTCGGGCTTGGCGTCCGCGACGGTGCCGCCGCCGGCCTGCACGTGGGCCACGCCGTCCTTGATCACGACCGTGCGAATGTGGATCGCGGTGTCGAGGTCGCCGCGGTAGCTGAGATAGCCGATCGCCCCGCCATAGCCTCCGCGCTTGGTCGACTCAAGCTCGTCGATGATCTGCATGGCCCTCACCTTCGGCGCACCCGAGAGGGTGCCCGCGGGTAGGACCGAGCGCAAGGCGTCCATCGCGCCGACGTCGTCCCTCAAAGTGCCCGACACCGAGGAGACGATGTGGATTACGTGGCTGTAGGTCTCAACCTGCATCAGCTCGTCCACGACGACGCTGCCATATGCGCACACTCGTCCCAGATCGTTGCGCCCCAAGTCCACGAGCATCATGTGCTCGGCGCACTCCTTCTCGTCGGCGAGCAAGTCGTCGGCGATGCGCCGGTCCTCCTCCAAGCTCGACCCGCGCGGGCGCGTGCCCGCGATCGGTCGCGTCGATACGTGCCGGCCGGTCACGGTCAGGAGCGGCTCGGGGCTGGCGCCCGCGATCTGGAAGTCGCCGAAGTCCAGGAAGTACATGTAGGGGCTCGGATTGACGGTGCGCAAGCCCCTGTATATGGAGAAGGCCTCGACCGGCACCTGTGCCGACCAGCGTTGGGACGGAACGACTTGGAAGGCATCGCCGGCATACACGTACTCGACGATCCGCTCGACCATCGCTTCGAATCGCTCTCTTGTCATGTTCGACTCGAAGTGGGGCGCTTCGCGCGTGTTGGGCGTTGACTCGGCCGCGGTCTCCAGTGACCCGTCCGTTGAGCTCGGCGCCCCATCCGAGGGGCTTCCGGCTGACCTCAGTGGGCTCGAGTCGCGCGCACGAGGTTGAGGTACCGGACCCGCGAGGCATTCCTTTACTTCTGCGATCGTGCGCATCGCGGCTTGCTTGGCGAGCTCCAAGTCCGGCTCGGCGTCCAAGTCCGCGTTGGCGAGGATCGTGATCGTGTGCTTGAGGTGGTCGAACGCGACCACGGCGTCGGTCATCATCAAAGCCATGTCGGGCAGACCCAGCAGGTCTTCGTTCGGGGGGCCCAAAGGCTCGACCGTGCGCACCAAGTCATAGCCGAAGAAGCCGACTGCCCCGCCCATGAACGGCAGCTCGCTCGAACTGTCCTGGAGCGGCGCCTGGCGCGACTCGGCGACAGCCGCGGCCGCCAACGCATAGGGGTCGCCAGGGTCGCCCAAAGACCAGCGCAAGACCGCGCGCGGCCGGAAGCCGATGAACGAGTAGCGCCCCATGCGCTGGCCTTGCTCGGCTGACTCCAACAGGAAGGCCGGCTCGCCGGGCGCCAGTTCGCGTAGCTTCAAGAACGCGGAGACCGGCGTCTCGCAGTCCGCTATGAACGTGTCTTGTAGCGGGATCAGGTTGTAGGCATGCGCGGGAGCCTGCGACGGGGCGGCACTACCGGCGACGCTCATCGAGCACACCCTCCGCGTCGGACAAGGCCAAGCCCCGGCTGTGCAAGAGCACGAGCAGGTGATAGAGCAGATCGGCGGCCTCTTCGGCGACGCGCTCGTCCGTCTCCTCACGGGCGGCCCGGGCCACCTCCTCGGCCTCCTCCTCCACCTTCTCGCCGATCCGTCCCGGATCGTCGAGCAGCTCGACCGTGTAGGAGCCCTCCGGGCGCTCTTGGGCGCGCTCCCTCAAAGTGCGCTCCAAGGCGGGCAGGGTCTCGTACGGCACGCCCGCCGTGAGATCGCCTCTGTAGAAGCAAGTGCGCTCGCCCGTGTGACAGGCCGGCCCGGCCGGCTCCACCAGCGCTAGCAAGGCGTCGCCGTCGCAGTCCACCCTCAAAGCCTTGACCGCCTGGGTGTTACCGCTGGTCGCGCCCTTGTGCCATAGCTCTTCTCGCGAGCGACTCCACAGATGCAATTCGCCGGTGGTCCGCGTGCGCTCCAGCGCGATCGCGTTCATGTAGGCCAAAGTCAGGACCTCGCCCGTGGCCCAATCTTGGACCACGCATGGCACCAAGCCTCGCTCGTCGTAGACGAGCAAGTCCTCGACGGAAGCTTGCACCGGTGTGTTCATCCACCGGATTGTAGGTTGCAGGACAACGATGGCCTCTTTGCTGGAACGCAAGCTGATCGTGGTGACGGGCAAGGGCGGCACCGGCAAGACCACGGTGGCCTGCGCTTTGGGCCTGCTCGGTGCCCGCCGCGGACTGCGCACGATCGTGGTTGAGCTCGGCGACCAACATCGCCTGCCGGGCCTGTTCGCGGGCGAGCAAGGCCACTCAGGGGGATCCGGGCAGGATTTCGCCCAGGCTGACCAAGCGTCACCGGACGCGGGCGTCGAGGTTGAACTGGAACCAAACCTGTGGAGCACCTCGATCGACCCCGACCGGGCATTGCTCGAGTGGCTGCACTCCTTCGCCGGTCGCATCTCGGCGCGGCTGCTCGCCTCCAGCAGCACCTTTCATTACTTCGCGGCGGCAGCGCCAGGGGCCAAGGAGCTGGTGAGCATGATCAAGGTGCGCGAGCTTTGCGTCGGGCCGCGCCGGGATCGGGGCAAGACCAGTGAACAGCAGCGACGAGATCCGCACGGTCAATCTGGTTATGACTTGGTCGTCCTCGACGCCCCGGCCACCGGACACGCCCTCGCGATGCTTTGCTCCCCCCAGACGTTCTCTTCGATCGTGCGCGTCGGTCCCCTCGCAGAGCACGCTCAAGAGGTGAGCAGCCTGCTCGGCGATCGCGCACGCTGCGCCTATGTCGCGGTCGCCCAAGGCACGGAGATGGCCGTAACCGAGACCCTTGAGTTGGAGGAAGGCCTGCGTCGCGGGCTCGACCGCGACCTCGATGCGGTCCTCGTGAACTGCGTCTTGCCGCGGCGCTTCACGCGCGAGGAGATGGCCAGGATCGACGAGCTGGCACCGGACTTCGTGGGCGATGCCGTCCCTGGTAGCGCCGTTGCCGGCGTAGTGGAACGGGCTGTGCGCGCGGCCCGCACCACCTACGAGCGCACTCGTCTCCAACAGAGCCAGATCGCCCGCCTGCGACGCCAACGCTTTGCCGACGGTCGGCCGCCAAGCGTGATCACGATCCCGTTCATGTTCACGCCCAACTTGGATCTCGCGGCGGTGCGCGAGATTTCAGCGGGCCTGGAGCGACGACTTTAGCCGAGCCGCAGCGCTCGCCAACCGAATATCACTCCGGCTCGCCCCGGATCTCCCGCGATATAGGGCCCGCTATCAGGTGATCCCGAGGCGGTCCAACAAACTCTCGTCTCCCCGCCAGTCGCGCCTGACGCGCACCGACAGGTCAAGGTGAACTTGGCAGCCAAGCTCACGTTCGATCTCCTTGCGGGCTGCGGTTCCGATCGCCTTGATCATGCGCCCACCGGCTCCGACCACGATCCCCTTCTGGGACTCGCTCTCGACCCAGATCAAAGCCCTGACCCGAACCAGGCCCTCGCGAGGGCGTTCGACCTCTTCGACGATCGCCTCGAGCGCGTGGGGCAGCTCTTGGAAGGTGCGTCTGATTGCGGCCTCCCTCACCAGCTCGGCCAGCAAGACCGGCAACGGTTGATCGGAAAGGGCTCCTTGAGGAAACATGAACGGGCCTGGGGGCATCAGCTCGGCCAGGTATTCGACAAGCGCCTCCACACCCTTACCGGTGCGCGCCGAGATCGGGAAGATCTCCTCCCCGACCTCCAATTGGGCCGTTGCGGCAAGCATCGCCACGGTGGCGGCCCGGTTGAGCCGGTCTACCTTGTTGACCGCGATCGTGACCGGCGCATTCGCTTCAGCCAGTGCTTGGGCGATATAGCGGTCGCCGGGACCCACCCCTTGCTCGCCGTTGAGCACAAGCAGGGCAGCGTCCGAGCCCTCCAACTCCTCGCGCACGCGCCCGGCCATCCGCTCGGTCAGGGCGTCGCGGGGCCGCTGCACTCCCGGGAGGTCGACCAAGACGAGCTGGCTTGCAGAGTCGGTGCGCACACCTCTGATCGCGCGGCGTGTGGTCTGGGGCCGGTCGGACACGATCGCGACCTTGCCGCCCACGATCGCGTTGACGAGCGTCGACTTGCCCACGTTCGGTCGTCCCGCAAGCGCCACGAATCCGCTTCTAGTGGCGGGTGTGAGCTTGACTCCATCCTCCAGGCCGTCGTCTTCCAGGCCCTCGGTTACTCGATCGTTCAACTGGTCGGTCACTCGACCGTCCGGCTCGTCGGTCACGGGCTCGCCGGGATCGTCGATCACAGGCTGTCCCATCGCATGATCTCGGCCTGCAATGCGAGCATCTCACCGTCGTCGGTCTCGTGATCCATGCCGACCAAATGCAGAGCGCCGTGCACGATCGCCTCGCTCACGTCCTCCGTGTGCTGCGGGCAGATCACGATGTCTCCCAGCTCGCGTGGTACGCCCTCCCCGGGGGCGTCCGCTTCAGCGCCGTCGACCGGGAAGGAGAGCACGTCGGTGGGTCCCGGTTTCTCACGGTGGCGCTCATTGAGTTCAGCGATGCGTCCTGCCCCCACGAACTGGACGGCGAGATGGCCGTCCTCGACTCCCGCCGAGGCGAGCGCAAGCGCACACAAGCGCTCAACTTCGGTTTGGGGAAGCGGACCCACAAGCAGGTCCGTGCCGAACACCTCTACTTCGAGCATCGCGATACTCGCGGCCTGAGGGACGCCCTCAAACTTAGGCCCGGCGCTCAGCCGGACGAAGCTCCGGCGCCTCGCGACGATCGTGCTCGTCGTAGGCCTCGACGATTCTTTGGACGAGCTTGTGGCGAACCACGTCCTCTCCTCCGAAACGCACGAACTCGATGCCTTCGATCTGCTCCAAGACCTCCCCCACGACCACCAGGCCCGAGCGCTGCTCGCGTGGCAGGTCGACCTGGGTGATGTCACCGGTGACGACCATCTTTGAGCCGAATCCAAGCCTTGTGAGGAACATCTTCATCTGCTCGGGCGTAGTGTTTTGGGCCTCGTCGAGGATCACGAACGAGTCGTTGAGCGTACGTCCGCGCATAAATGCCAGCGGCGCGATCTCGATGACCCCGCGCTCCAAGTGCTGAGAGACCTTCTCGGGGTCGAGCATGTCGTGCAGCGCATCGAACAGGGGCCGCAGATAGGGGTCCACCTTGGCCATCAGATCCCCCGGCAGGAAGCCAAGCCGCTCGCCGGCCTCGACGGCCGGTCTGGTGAGGATGATGCGATTGACTTCGTGGCGCGAGAGGGCGGCGGCAGCCATCGCCACCGCCAAGAATGTCTTGCCGGTGCCGGCGGGACCCACCCCGAAGGTGACGGTGCTGGAGCGGATCGAGTCCACGTAGCGCTTCTGGTTGACCGTCTTGGGAGCCACTTGGAGGCTGCGATGGCGCCAAACGACATCCTCAAGCACGCGTGCCGGTGATTCGTGTGCATCCAAGGCGCCCGTCACCGCGGCGATCGTCCCAGGTGCGACCTGATGGCCCCCGGCTATCAGCTCCGAGAGCTCGTGCACAACCCGCTCGCCTGTCTTGACCTCTTGCTCTGAGCCCTCGAGCGTGAGCAGGTTGCCGCGCAAGAAAACCTTGCACTGCAAGTGACCCTCCAGGGCCCTCAACACACTGTCTTGGCTGCCCGCCAACTCGGCGGCCACCTCGTTGGGAAGCTCGATCTGGTTCCTCATCCCGCGAGGGCTGCCTTGACGAGCGCGGAGACCCGCTTGCCGTCGGCGCGCCCGTCCACCGCGGCCATCGCGCTCTTCATCGCCATGCCCATGTCCTTTGGCGACTGCGCGCCGCTGGCGCCCAGCGCCTGCTCGACGATCGCCTGCAGCTCCGGCTCGGAAAGCTCGGCGGGCAGGTAGCCGCCGATCAGCTCCGCCTCGGACTCCTCGCCGGCCGCGAGCTCCTCGCGTCCGGCGTCCCTGAATGCCTTGGCGGCCTCCAGGCGTCGCTTACGCTCGCGTCGCAGCACCGCCAGCTCGTCATCCGAGCCTTCCTTGGATGCCTTCTGCAGCTCGGACAGGATCATGCGCAAGGCGCCCACGCGCTGCTTCTCGCCGGCGCGCATCGCGCTGTTCAGGTCGAGCTTCACTTCGTCGAGTATCGCCATCCTCAGCTCAGGATACGCCGAGCAGGCGAGACTTTTGTGTCGATCCCGCGCTTTTGCCCGAAAGGGGAGCCGTCGTCGCGACCCTGCAATCGTCAGAATGGAGCTGTGAGCGCCTCCATCTACGCCGATGCCTTGGCTCCATTTATCGCGGAAGCCGACCGCTTGAGGCCAACCGAGGGCGAGGTTTTCGACGCCCACACCCACCTTGGGCTCGATGAGGACGGTCGCTCACTCGACCTGGAGACGCTGCTCTCGCAATTGGACGACGCGCACGCGCGCAGGGCATGCGTTTTCCCGTTGCACGACCCCGAGCGCAAGCCGTCCTACAGCCTTCCCAATGACCGCGTTCTGGGATGGGCCGAGGAAAGCGGAGGTCGTCTGATCCCTTTCTGTCGCCTGGACCCGGCTGAAGGCCCGGTCGCCGAGGGCGAACGCAGCATCGGTAAGGGCGCCCGCGGGATCAAGTTGCACCCGCGCGCCCAGGCGTTCGCGTTCGACAGCCCCGAGATGGACGCCATCTTCACGCTCGCCGAAGAAGCTCAGGTTCCGATCCTGATCCACGCGGGGCGCGGAATGCCGCCGATCGCAGACGGCCTGGCCGACCTCACCCTGCGCCACCCGGACGTAGTCCTGATCCTGGCGCATGGCGCGATTTGCGATCAGGGAATCCTCACGTCGCGTCTCGCCGACCATCCGGGCGTGCTGTATGACACTTCGTGCTTCTTTCCGATCGACGTGATCGAGTTGTTCGCGCGCGTGCCGGCAGAGCGGATTGTGTTCGCTTCCGATCCCCCCTACGGGCTCACGGCCAGCGGTCTTTACTTGGCCTTGCGCGTGGCGGCCCACGTGGGACTCGACACGCAGGCGACCCGCGCCGTGATGGGAGACACGATGGGCAGCTTGGTCGACGGCCGGGGACTGCCTCCCATCTCCCCGCCACGCGGCTCCAGCGAGCTGACTTTGCCGGGACGATTGGCTCGGGCCTACGGTTATGGCAGCCTCGCGGGACCGGCCTTGTTCGCGGGCGCCACCGAACAGGCCCAAGGAATGCTCGACCTGGCGATCGCCGTGTGCAGAGACCCCGAGCCGGGAGACAGCGGCGAGACGCTCGATGCGATCGGAGCTGCCTTGATCGCGGCGCGCGCTCTGCTTGACACGGAAGGCGGTCAGCGCCCCGCGATAGATCTCCTGTTCAGGGCGATGGCAAGAGCGGCTACCGAGCCGACGTCAGCCACAGGGCAGCCCACTCGCCCCGCTCCCGACGCGCTCGCTCGCGCAAGCCAAGCCGTTTAGCGAAGGCGACGGCGACCTCGTCGGCCTGCTCTCGCAGCAGCCCGCCGGCGATTAGGTCAAGGCGGGCGGTGGCAACTGATCCGTCCGTGGTTGCCATCGTGCCGGCCAAGTCGAGCAGCAAGGGTCTCAGCAGGTTGGCAAGCACGATTGGAGCCGGCCCGCCGTTCACCGGGGGGAGCGCTTCGCGGCGCAGATCGAAGTGGCGGGCCTCAATCTGGACACTGTTGCGCGCCGCATTGTCGGCGATCGCGAGCACACTCTCGCGATCGTTGTCCAGCGCCAGGACCGGACCATAGCCCAGCTTGGCCGCCGCGATCGCAAGCACACCCGAGCCGGCGCCAACGTCGAGCACGGGCCCAAGCGTGCTTTCTGTGCTGAGCATGCCGTCCGCGCCGGGCAAGCCCTCCGCGGTGAGCCCCAGGAGCAGCTCCAGGCACAGGCGGGTAGTCGCGTGTGCGCCTGTGCCGAAGGCTTGAGCCGGGTCGATTACGATCTCGCGGGCGTCCGTCCGCTCGGTGGGGGACTCCCAAGGAGGCCGCACGTGCAGAGCGGGGACGGCGCCACGTAGACCGCCTCCATGTAGACCGCCCCCATGTAGACCGCCCCCATGTAGACCGCCCTCAGGGTCAAGCTCGATCAGAACCGGCCGGTGGAAACGCTTCCAGCGCTCCGACCAATCGTCGGGCAATTCGCTTGTCGAGACCTCCACGAAGGCGCCTCCGGCAGCGGCCTTGAGGTCGGGCAACTCGGGCAGCTCTCCGGGGGCGCCGTACACGGCGTATTCGACGAAACCGTCTCCCTCGTCAGCGTCAGACTCGATTTCCTCGACCCCGTCCGGTGCCAGCTCGAGCAACTCGGCAAGCACCAAGTCGGCCTGTGCTCGCCTGACTCTCAAAGCCAGGCGAATCATGCGACACGTCGGCGAGAACGCGGTTCGATCACGCGGCCTGGTGGCGCAGGACGCGGCGCAGCTTGGAAAGCATCGATTCCTCCGAGCGGAGGTTGTCCTCGGTGAGCGTGTCGTTGAGCTGGCCGAGCAGCTCGCGTTGGTGGTCGCTGAGCCGTCTGGGAATCACGACGTTGACGACGACACGCAGGTCGCCGCGACGGCCGCTGCGCAACGAAGGCATTCCTTGAGCGCGGACGGTGAGCACTGTGCCGGGTTGCGTGCCCCCGGGCACCTGGACGGACGCGGAGCCTTCGAGCGTGGTGACCTCGAGCGTGGTCCCGAGTGCGGCCATCGGCGCGGCGACGTCCAGCGCAGTGATCAGGTCGTCGCCTTCGCGAACGAAGCGTTCATCGGCAGGGACACGAACAAGCACATACAGGTCGCCGGGCGGCGCACCGTGCTCACCGGCGTGCCCGCGACCGCTGACTCTGATGCGCTGACCGTCGGCGATTCCTGCCGGGACGGCGACCTGCTCGCTGCGCTTGACCGTCTTCTGACCGCGTCCGCGACATTCCTCGCATGGCTTGATGGGCAAGCGTCCATCGCCGTGGCAGGCGTCGCAAATGCTCGTGCGCAGCATCTGGCCGAATGGTGTGCGCACTGCGCTCTGTACCTGACCCGCGCCACCGCAGCGCCCGCAGCGCTCGATCGGGGTGCCGGGCTCGGCGCCATTGCCTCGACAGTGCTCGCACCGGTCGATCGCTTCGAAGGAGACTTCTACGTTGCCCCCGGTCGAAGCTTCGAGCAAGGTCATTTCGACCGCGACAGCGATGTCTCCGCCGAGCGACGATCCGGAGCTTCCGGCGAATGGGCTACCGGAGCCGAAGAACGCGTTGAAAAGGTCGCCGATCGAACCGAAGCCGTCGAAATTGGGGGCATAACCACCTGAGCGCAAACCGTCGTGGCCGTAGCGGTCGTAGGTAGCCCGTCGCTCAGGGTCGGAAAGGATCTCGTACGCCTCCGCGGCCTCCTTGAACTTCTCCTCGGCGCCCGGGTCGTGGGCGTTGACATCTGGATGCAGTTCCCGGGCAAGACGGCGAAAGGCCTTCTTGACATCTTGCTCCGCGGCGTCGCGGGTAACGCCGAGCACCTCGTAGGGGTCGCGTGGGGTCGTGGCGCTCATCAGCGCTCAGCGTAGGCGTCTTCGACGAAGCGCGAGAGCTCGTGGGCCGCCTCGCGCACAGTGGCGATGGCGCCTTCGTAGTCCATATGGACTGGGCCGATCACGGACACCGCTCCGAGCTTACGACGCGCGAGGCCGTAGCCCGCGGCCACAAGGGCCAAGGAACGCATCGCGGGTATCTCGTTCTCGCTGCCGATGCGCACATACACGTCGGACTCGCCCAGAGCCGCTTGCAGCACACTCAGCAGAGCGGCGCGGCGCTCGAGCAGGCTCATCAGCTCATTGATCTGCGTGATGTCGCCGATACCCGGACTCGAGAGCAGGTGGGCGGCACCGTCCACGTAGAGGGTGTCCTCGGTCTCGCTCGCCAGGCCATCGAAGGCGGGCGCGAGCCGGTCAACGAAAGCGCGCTCGCTCGCCCCTATGCTTGGATCTTCCAGGCGCTTGGAGAGCATTCGTGCGCCCAAGCCATAGCCGACGAGGCGCTCGTTGAGATATTCGCCCGCCCATCCCACGAGGCCTTGATCGACTGGAGCATCGAAGGTGGTCAGCAGCTTGGAGACCCCTCCGCTCGATGTGATCACGACCACTACTACGACCTGCGGCTGCAGTGCCAAGACCTCGATGTGACGAATGGTCGCTGCGTTCAACGAGGGAGCTGAGACGACCGCCAATAGGCTCGTGACTTGGGAGATCGCGACGCTTGTGACACGCATCGCCTCCTCCACCTCGCTGCGTGTCAACGAAAGTGCAAGCGGGCTGCTCGGGACGAGCTCGCGGCCTGCTCCCAGCATCCTGTCGACGACGTAGCGATGGCCGGCCTCTGTCGGGACGCGGCCCGCGGACGTGTGCGGGTGGGCGAGCAGATCGTGCTCCTCGAGCAGGGCAAGCTCGTTGCGCACGGTCGAAGGTCCACAGTCGAGTCTCGAGTCGGCTGCGATCCTCCTGGAGGCAACCGGCTGTCCACTGTGCTGGTAGTCCTCAACCACCTTGCGCAGGATCAACTCCTGTCGGGGGGTGAGCATATGAGCGATTGTAGGCGCCGCCCCGGTGTCCAGAGCGGCGCGCCGGTCTCAGATCGTCAGTTCAGCCTCGGCGTTGCGAATGATCTGGTTACCCGCCTGCTCGGCGACGGTGTCCACGATCACACGACCATCGCCGGCCTCGCGCACCGTGCCGGTGACGAGGACCTCTTGCTCGGGCACGCCCATACCCCTGAATTGGACGGACAGTCGCTTCAGGGCCGCGGGTCCGCCCGCGGCCTCGGTCTGAGCGCGCGCGACCTGGGCCATTGACCACAATCCGTGCAGGATGCGACCGGGTAGCCCGACGGCGCGAGCAAACTCCTCGTCGATGTGAATCGGGTTGAAGTCGCCGGACGCGCCCGCGTAGCGGGCGGTGAGGTACTTGTCGGGCGTGACTCGCACCTCGGGGATCTGGGCGCCTACCGATAGATCTGCCATCACACTCCTCGGACGATGTTGGTCCAGGTTCCGCGACAAACCTGCTCGCCGCGCTGGTTTACAGAGACGGACTCGAACACGTAATAGCCGCGACCATCGCGCTCGGATATGTCCTTGACCGACGCGGTTGTCGTGATCTCGTCGCCGGCCACGACGAGTGGTCCCCACTCGAACTCCTGACCTCCGTGGACCATCATCGCGAAGTTCATTTCAACCTCGGGGTCGAACAGTGAGGGAGCTACCGACGGAGAGCTGTAGACGACGGCGAACATCGGCGGGGCGACCACGTCGGCGTAACCGGCCTCGCGGGCGGCTTTCTCGTCGAGGTGGAGCGGGTTGGTCTCACCGACCGCGCGGGCATACTCCTTGATCTTCTCTCGACCCACCGCGTAGGTGGTGGGCTCGTAGGTCTTTCCGATCGCTTTGGTGTTGACTGGCACCGGGTGAGCTCCTTGTGGACTGGAGGATGACGGGCCCGTATGAGCCCACATGCTGCTTGCAAAGACTGAGGCCGGCCAGTTTACGGCCCTTAAACGCAAAAAGGCGCCCAGAGGCGCCGACGGCGGGATGTCGCACTGGACACCCCGCCGCGGTGCGGCCGTCAAAGAAGGCAGGCGCTCAGAAGACGAGGTCGTCCTCGATCCCTGAGCCGACGCCCACGAGCTCGCGCTCCTCGGTCGCGTCGGCTCCGTCGGCGTCGTGCTCCTCGGCGGAGGAACCTTCCGGCGCGCCGACCTCGCCGCGGCCGTCCAGGAACTGAACGGTCTCGGCTACGATCTCGACCGTCTGGCGTTTGCCGCCCTCGGGAGCCTCCCACTCTCTCCAACTCAAGCGCCCGTCGATTGCGATGCGACGACCGCGGCTCATGTAGCGGTGGACCGACTCGCCCAGCCCACCGAAGGCGCTGACGTTGAAGAAGTTGGGCTTATCGGTGTACTCGCCTTCAGGGCTCTTGCGAGAGCCGTTGCAGGCGAGGCGCAAGTTGCAGACCGCCAAACCGGAGGGCAGGGCCCGCAACTCGGGATCGCTTGTGAGACGCCCAACGAGAACGACGCGGTTAATGTTCGAGTAGGACATGGTGATCTTCTCCTTTGTTGTTGGCTCGCCCCACAACGGAAGGTAGGCAACGTGTGCGACGGTTTTTTGCGCGGACAGCCCAAAACGGCGTTTTGGTCTGATTTGACGGGCAAAATTGGTTCTCTTGCACAGCCACGAGGCGACCCACACCATCGCCCGCCGCTCCAGGTGAATGTCAAACAAAAAGGGGTGTCCTGCGCGCGCGCGTAGGGCACCCCTTCGCGAGAACAACAACACCACTCCATACCGTGTGTAGGCCATCGATCCACACCGATCGACGCGACCACACCGATCGACGCGACGGCTCAGACTCCGCCGCAAGCAAGGAGCCAGCACCCAGCTCACGCTCAAGTCCTCGATGGGAGCGCCCCCAGCGGCAACACTACGACTCGTTCCTGAGCGTGGGCCTTCTCGATTGCTCGCTCGAGCGCACGTCTGACCTGATCGGGCGCCAGGTAGAGCACGCCGGAGACCGTGGGACAGCGTGCCCACGCGCGACAGATGTTCGCCAAACGCCGCGGCGCCTTGATCGTCAGCTCGACCTCGACCGCCACCGGTAGCTCACCTGGAGCCTCGGGCCATAGGACAAGATCGGGATAGTGCACTTGTTCCGCAGCCAGACGGGCGCTCGCGAGCGGTCGCCCGAGGTCGCGTTCGTCGCGACGTAGCTCGCGCTCGCCCACGAGTCGGTGGTCTGGATAGCAGCGCTCCAACGCGGCGGCCACCTCAGCGCAAACAGTCGCGTGGTGGGCACCACCGGCCGAAAGACGGCAGGGATCGATCCCGTAGGCGCCGCATGCCCGCAGGCCTACTCTCGTGATCGTGTACAAGGTGGGGGCATCGACGAGTAGACGCCGCCTGGCCAGCAATCCACGCCGCACGGCCGCCGAGAGACGGCCGCGGGCCGAAGCTGGCGTGATGTCCATACGCAGGGCCAAGGCCTCTGCTGTAACGGCCCCCAAGGACGCCGTCCAGTGCATGAGGTCTGTTTGCTCGGGCGTGATTGGAAGATGCGCTTGACGCATGATGATCTCCTTTGTTGTGGGGGGATTGATGGGCGTGCCCATCAGGGCAACGAGCCCGTGACGCTCGACCACTGGTCGCTCGACGAGGGCTGAGAGTGAGGGTCGGCGAAAGTCAGGCCGGCGCAATGACCGCCGCCAGACGCGAGCGCAAACGCGAAGGAAGCGACTCGGAGGTGGCAGGTGCCAGGGATGAGAAGACCTGCATGATCTGCGGGTCGCCGCCGCCGGCAAGGTCCAGCGCGGCCGCCCAGCCTGGCTTCAGGCCGCGGATCTCCTCGACGGAGAGCCGTGGCCTGCTTGAGCGGCTACGCGTCCAATGCCCGGCGTCGCTGCGCGAAGTGCGCCACGCGCCGCGACTGCCGCCGAGGCGCGCGATCAGCTCTGCCGACTCGGGCACGACCTGACGATGGGCCAACAGGCAGGAGAGGTTGCCCAGCACCTGCTCCAGTAGCTCGCGGCGATCCTTTACGCGCAGGTCGGAGAGCTCCTGGGTGCCCAGCAGCAGGTTGATCCCAGCCGAGCGAGCACGGCCGAACAAGTGTCCGATCTGCTCGGCGGCGATCGAGGCGAACTCGTCAATCACCACGACCGCGGGGATGGGCTCGGCCTGCAGGGCGGCCATCGTGGCTTGCAGATCCTGAACGATCGCCACTCCGAGCATCTGGGCCAAGAGCCGCCAGGCGTCGACCTCCAGGGAGAAGTAGACGACAGCTCGCTCCCGGATGGTCTCCAGCAAGTCGAACACGGGGGCGCCAGGTGTGGCGGGATCAAGCCACGGTCCAACGTCGGACTCGACCATGATCGCGAGCCTGTCGCGCACGCCGCCCAACTCACCACGCGCCCGCCTGGTCAGCGAGTTGAGGTAGTCGTGTGTGGCCCTCGCTTGATGCTCGGGCACTGTGCTGCAAAGCGCTTCGAGGTTTGTCGGATCGAGCGAGTCGACGAGCGCCCGCAGACTCACTTGTTCGCCGGCGCCGCGAAGCGCCCGTACCGCGTGTCCAAGGTAGCGCTGGGCCTGGCGCTGATAGTGGGGCTCGGTGAACAGCTCGCCGGCCAAGGCCTTGTCGGCTACGCCACTGGCGGCGCCGTGATTGAAAGGGTTGTACACCGACGGTCCGCGCGGCGTCCATTCCAGGAAACGTCGTCCATTGCGATCGGCCGCCATGGCAAGTTGTTCGCGCATCCGAGCGTCGCCCTTGGGGTCGACGACGACAGCGGCCAAGCCGGCGTCGATAGCCCGAGTAGCAATCCAGGTCTCGGTGACGGTCTTGCCGGAGCCGGTTGCGCCGACGATCAAGCTGTGCTTGCCGCCTCCACAAACTCCGAAGGGAATCGAGACCTGCTCGTAGTTCTTTGTTCGCCCTACGCTGATGCTCTCTCCATACATAGCGGCATGCGATACCGGCGCGACACGCTGCCTGAGGACGCCGACAAGCACGCGCATCGCTTCAAGTGGACCCCGACGGGCAGCGGCTGTGTCCGCTAGGTCTCCGCCGGCGAGCAGGTCTTCGCGATGCCACCGGCGTCCACGCACCGCGGCACAGACAGTGGCTGTGTCGCATGTGAGGACCCATCCCGAGGGCTTGGAGTGGATCAGCAACAGTGGAACGAAGAACAGGCCGGCCCAAGTCCAGCGCAGATGACGGCGACGCATCAGATGCGTCGCGACCGCCCCAGCGAGCAAGCCGATCACGATATGAACGGTGGTTGAGCCGAGCCAGCCGAGCAAGTCGGCCAATGGCTCCAAAGGATTAACGGGTGGTTCGGTGGTGTAGGGAGGCGTAGACGGCATGAGCCGCTCCTTTCCTGAACCGGTCGGAAACCGGTCGTTGAGGGGTTAACGAGAAACGGCGAGCCGCGAGGCTCGCCGAGATGGTGCGGGGTGGACAGAGAGCCCGCGAAGGTGGATAGAGCTACGAGACTCGAGAGTGCGAATCGAGCGAGAGCACGCGATCAAGACGTCGCCCAAGAGGACCGTCGAGCGTCAGAACCTCAAGCAGGCGGAGAAGACTTAGTGCAGGCGGTAGCCCACGCCCCACACGTTCACTACGAATCCGAAAGCGCCTGCGGCACGGAGCTTGCGGCGCAAGCGACTGGCGTGGCTGTCCACGGTGCGAGTTCCAGTCGAGCGCCGCTGGCACCAGATCGCGCGCAGCAACTCCTGCTTGGAGCAGACGGCAGTCGGGTCACGCGCCAGGTGAACGAGCAGCTCATATTCGAGGGGACCTAGCTCGACTGGCATCCCACAGACGTGGACCGTATGGGCACGTGTGTCGACACGCAGGGCTCCGACGCGAATACACGTAAGACCGGGCCGCTGAGCGCGTCGGAGCAGTGCCTTCAATCGGGCACGTAGCTCCAGGTAAGGGTGATGTTCGGTGGCAATGAAGTCGTCGGCGCCCGCCTCGAAGGCCCTCAATAGATCCAGTTGGGGGGCGCCGGGATTGAGGACAATCACAGGTACGTTCTCGTCCCAAGTCGCCTCGACCGAGATGACAGCCGGTGTGCGTATCTCCTCGAGCAAGTCGAGCATTGCACGCGGGCCCTCGAGAGATCCAAGTAGAACCGCTTGTATGGAACCGGCTCGCGCGAGCACTCGTGCATGCTCGGGGGTACCGGCACGGGTGGCGCTGTAGCCATCCGTGCGCAACTGCTCCACCAGCTCGCGTCCGAAGTCGGCGTTCGCCTCGACACACAGGATCGTGGTTTGTCCCGGGCCACCAAGTCCGGCCGCGAGCGCGGGACCTGACAGGTCGGCGCTCACTGAAGTTCGACCTCACGAGGACTGATACCAAGTCCAAGACGTGCGATTGCGCCGAGCACATCACTGTGGATCCAAGGAGTTGTAGTTCGGGCCCCGCCTTCGGGCATGAGGCCTGCTCGGCGCGCGAGCCAGCTGGTCTCTCCACTCGGGTTGCCGTGGCGATCGTGCTTGACGATCCCGCAACGCAAGGCGATCTCGCTCATCGTCATACCGCGCCTCTCAATCGCGTCAAGCACTGCTTCGCGCAGGCCGCGGTTGAGCACGATCGGACTGGTGCAGAGCCGTTCGAATTCGTCGCGAAGGCGCGTAGAGAGCACCGTCGGATCTTCGCGATGGCGTTCGAGCGCCTGCTCGGTGAGCGTCCGGACAGGTTCGTAGTTTTCGAAGGCGCCTACTACGTCGCGCAGCTTGACCTGCTCCCACTCGCACCCGTCGCTATTGCTTGAGCCTCTGCTCCAGCGCAGCTGGGCAGTCGTGCGTTCACCTCGTACCGGCCCCAGGCGATAGACGAAGCCGCGGGCTTGGACTCGCACCTCAAGCGTGGCCGGATCGGATTGGGTGGGATGCTCGGAAGGCGCGAAGGGCACTCGCTCCAGGTCGCTCGGCTCGACCCGCCGGCACCACCGCCCGGCGATGTCCTCCAGGTAGAGTCGGCAGACCAGAACCGCGTTCTCGGGCGCCTCGTCGGGCGCTAGATGGGCAAGGAGCCGCCGATCGCCGAGAGTGGTGGCGTCGCGGTCGAGGACCAGCACACTGCCACCGTGGCCGGGTAGAGCGAGTAGCTCGCGGGGACGGCCGTTGGCGTCGAGATAGCTCGTCAGTGGCTTGACTGCGGCAACGGCTCCCCTGCGGTGAGAGGGGACATCGGAGAGCAAGCGGCGGCGAGAGCCACGTCGCGCTTGGACCTTAGATGCAGGACACGAGGAGGGGGAGGCTGTGGATTGAGACATGGACGACTCCTAACGGTCGAGACCGCGCCTTGAGGGACGTGGCCGAAGTGGTCGGTGGAGCGCCTTGTAGGCTCGTGACGCACCGCCGTCAAGCGGGCGAGGAAGCACGGGGAAGGGGTTGCGCCGGTACTCCGAGCCCCCTTTGGGGGTCTCGGAGATGCGATCGTGAGTTGGGATCGACAATCGAAAGTTGGCCGAGATTGGCTACCGGGGAGGGGCACACTCGGAGGTGTCCGGGAACCTGGGGCAAACAAGGCAAGCGATGGGCAAGCTGAGCAAAGCTGAGCGTTTGCGCCGGGGGCAACGCGGCGTATGCAAACTGAGCGCTTGCGGCCAGGGTCGACGCGGCGTATGTCTCTGACTTTCGCGGAGACGAATTGTTGCTGACAGCTACGGTCGAACTGCACTTGGATAGGAGAGAAAGAGGATTCGCAGCCTAGCCGGGCTGGAGCAGGTAGCCAACCTTGGAGTTGCCTAAACAACGCGGCTGCCTGAGCGTGCAGGGCGCCTGCATGACTCAATAGCCCGTAGATCCAGCGAAATCCTCTGCCGGGGCCCGCAGTCGGGCCGGCTTTCGATTGTCGGGCGACTGCTCGAAGCTCAAGGTTGGCGAAGCGGCAACTGCACCGCTTTTTGGGGCGCCTGCAACTGAAACGGGGCAGATTCGCGAACGTTTCGGCGCCAAAGGGCTTGTGGGGAGCCTGACAAGAGCTAGACGCAAGAGTGAGCAGTTCGCATGAATCGCCGCAGGTAGTCACAATGTCGATTAGTGGACAAGACCGACCGACGCACAGCGGAGCCCGCCAAGCCACGCCGAACACGGCCCCGCAAGGGGGGTAAGAGCGCGCGGACAGCGCCCGATCCTCGCGCAAGGATGCTCGAGGCGATGCTTGCAAACGTAGGCGAGCAGGGTTACGCGACGACCGTTGTGGCGGATGTGATCGCGACGGCGGTGGCCTCTCGCAAGACGTTCTACGAACACTTTGAGGACAAGCAGGCGTGCTTCTTTGCGATGAGCGACGAGATCGTCGAGCAGTGGGTCGAGCAGGTGACGGCAACTCGCGACGGCGAAGTCGACTGGCGAGATGGGATCGACGCTTATGTAGATGCACTGTTCGCCTTGACGCTCAAGAGCCCCCCGGCCTTGAGGGTCATCGCGGTCGAGTTGACCGCCGCGGGACCGGCGGGAATCGAGCGCCGCGAGCGAACGCTCTCACGGCTCGCACAGCCGCTCCACGAAATGCTTGGCGACAGCTCCGAGGACGGCGAGTTGGTCGCACGCGTGATCCTCGGGGCGATCCTGCGGATCCTGTATGCACGAGCGAGACGAGGCGAGCGGGTGCGCCGCCCGCGACGTGGCGAGCTGCTCGAACTGACCCCGGAGGTGGCTGATTGGGCATCCTCATACAGGTCGGATTCGGGCTCCGGGCCCTCACGACTGAGGGTCGAGCAGGAGATGGTTGGACTACCCGTCGGCGGGCGTGCGCCGGGGACCTTGTCGCTTAGCTCGCGAGCGATCGAACGCCGAGGCCTGCCTCGCGGCGAAGGTAACGTGTCGCGCAGTTTCGTGGTGCACAACCAACGAGAGCGGATCCTAGACGCGTTGGCGAACCTGGCGGCCGCCAAGGGATACGGAACTTGCACGATCCCGGAGATTGTGCAAGAGGCGGCGGTATCGGTGCAGGCGTTCTATGAGCATTTCTCGGGCAAGGAGGACGCCTTTCTGGTTGCGTACGAGTTGGGGCATCGCAAGGTGCTGGCGATCGTCGAGCGGGCTTACGAATCCCAAGAGGACTGGCCCTCGGCCGTCCTCGCAGGCATCGAAGCGCTGTTTGCTTTCTTGGCCTCCGAGCCGGCTTACGCACACCTGGCCTTGATTGACGCTTTGACCGCCAGCGCGAAGTCCGCGGCGGTCGCGCATGACGGGATGAGGTCCTACATGGGGATGCTCGAGCCAGGACTTGAGCTCGGCCTCAACGGTGACCGGCCCGCAAGCGTGGCAGTCGAGGCGACGACAGGAGCACTGTTGGAGCTTTGCTTCGTGTATGTGGCAGCAGAGCGAACGCGTGAGCTACCGGGTTTAGCCACCTTCGCAGAGGAGATTGCGCTGCGACCATTCGTCGGCGCGAATGGTCGCTGAGCTTTCGCGGGCGTGAGCGTAGGACACAGTCCTCTCATCAAAAGGCCACACTCCCTTGCGACCAATATGAGTCGGCGGATTGTGGCGTTTGTTCCGTGGCTCTTTTGTAATCAGCCGTGAATGATGACGCTGTGGCCGAGGCAGACCATCGGGAGATCGTCGAGCAGATCCGTGCGTTTGGAGAGAACCTACGCAGGGCCCGTTTGGATGCGGGCTTGACGCAGGTACAGCTTTCACGCGCGACCCCACTCGATCGAGCGGCAATCAGTCGACTGGAGTGCGGCGAGCGAGCGCCGGACATGCCTACATTGATGAGGCTGTGCAACGCACTTGGGACACATCCGACAGCGCTTATGAACGAGGTTGGGCCGAAGCGACGCACACCCCGCGGCTCCGACCGAGTGGGGAGCGAGGATGGTAGAGCCGCTCAATTCGGTGCGAATTTGAAGTGGGCGCGACGCTACGCCGACGTCTCCCAGGAGCGCTTGGCGCTCGACGCGAAAGTGGACCGGGCGGCGATCAGTGTGTATGAGAACGGTGGTCGCGAACCGAACCTGCGCACCGTGTTGAAGCTGGCGTGGAAGCTCGAAGTGCCACCGGCGACCTTGCTTGCCGGTATCGAGTAACTGCTCCAGCGACAAGTTGGCTGGAGGAACATCGACAGCGATCGAAAACCGCGATAGGGGGCTCCGCACAGCGCGCGTAGCGTCAGGTCATACCACGCACGCCGCACGGGCCCAGTGCTCCGGCGCTAGGCACACAAGCGCCACGCCGCAGCTCGTTCGGCCTCGCGGCGGGGGGTGACCACGATCCGAACCCTCTTCCCTTCTCCGCCCATTCGGTTCCTGGGAAGTCTTAGCTCCTCCACCCTCGATGCGATTCGACGGAACATACGGTTGCTTCTACCTGATCAAACCATATGCCGACCCGATACCGTTCCGGATCTCGGATCAAAAGTGATAGTTGCACACCGACGCGACCCTGTCAAGGCCGATCGAGGGAAAGGCCAACCACGTGTCACACCGTCGATCTGGCTGCACGAAAACCATGCTTGCCGACACCGAACCGAGCTGCCAGCACGAGGGCCGACTGGGTCGGCGACAGCGGCCGGGAGGCCTCCTCCGGCTCTTGCGGTCGCGCCCCAGCCGGCCCTCTGTGAGGGCTGGCCGGCCACAGGGACGTTAGTCCGCAAGACATCCCGGGCCGGTCCATGCCGCCTGCGCGCTGACGACTTCGCCATCATCGACAATCCCTCGGGGGTTGTCAAATCTCTCGGGAAAATTTTGCTCTTTTGTTCCTGACTCACAGGCACGCACAACACGAACTGAACTCAGACCGCTGAATCGCCGCACAACCGAGACTTGTACGAAGAGGAGGCTGAAAACTTCGACCGACATACTTGAGAGCATGCGACTACCACCAGTCGGAGACTCATAGAGGACCAGGCGGGAAAGTAGGGCATGAGAGGACCGGCTGGGCGACGGACAAGCCGGGAGGCTTCACCGGTCTTGTGACCTCGCCAGCCGGCCCTCAGGGTGGTTGGCCCAGTAGCCGGCGGCACCCGTGTACTCGGTCAGAGAGGCCGTGGCTTCTGTCGTATCGACCCGAGTCAGGGTCTGGTGGGCATTGTTTGTGAGACCGATGGGGGTGTCAAGAGGAGGATCGAAGTAATCACAATTTGTTTCCAACATCAGCAGCTGTAAATCCAATGAGCGAGTTGATACGTATAAGTAAAATTTAGAGTTCGAGCCCTCGTCGCTCGAGGTGGGGATCTCTCGCCCGTGGATCGCCGCTTGCACCGACGACGCGCACCTCGGGCGGAAGCCGCGACAGGCCCCAAGCCGATAGCGAGCCGTGGTGGATGTCTCGCTCGGCTGCATAGAAGATGCGCTCTCGCCCTGGGTATTCCCAGTCGGCGGGATACTCTCCAGGGTAGGCGCGACAGGCGGTCAGGATGCGATCGGCACGGCGTGCGCACTCGCGGGCTCGAGCGCCGTCGCGACACACGAACACCACCGTCGGAAGGCTTACTGCCGACCTCTTGTAGCGTTTGAGATGAACTGACCAGCCGCTGATGAAGTGGTCGTAGCGCTCCAACTTTGCAGCGCTGGAGCCTTCGGGGAGGCGGTCGTCCAGCTCCACGAGCAGTTCGCGACCGTCGCTGGTGCATATGCTGGCGTCGGGACGGATCGTTTGAAAGCTCTCGACCTCGACTCGGACGCCTGAATCGAGGGTGCGCAGGAAGTCGTGTGGGGTTCGCCCTCCGGGGAGGGACAGCTCTGCGAGAGAGAGCATCTTGCGCTCGCCTTGCCGGGAGCGCAAAGGGGGTGCGATCACGGACCCCTCGGGACCTCGCAGCTTCATCCGATAATCGTTGGGAAGAGCTTGCTGCAAAGCCAGGAGCCAGGCGACAACGTGGACCTCGTGGCGTGCCTGACGAAGCAGGCGCTCGTCGTTGGACGAGGCTCGCTGATGACGACCTTCAAGGTCTTTCCCCTCGGTGCTTTCACGCTCCTGCGGCGTGTCTTGCTCTTGCGCCAGCTTTAGGCCGGCGGGAGTGATCGTGTAGCACATGGGTACTCCTCCCCCATCGCGCCGGTGAAACTGAAAGCGCGCAACCAAACCCGCATCGGCCAAGCGCTTGAGCCGGCGCTGAGTGGTGGTCGCAGCGCGTCCGGGATTGAAGCGACGGTGGATTTGACTGCTCAGGACGTGCCTCATCGAGCCGATCAACGCGAGGATCTCTATGTCCAAAGGCTCCGGTTCGATCGCGAGCAAGGCAGTGGCGGGCTTTGCCCAGCGGACGCTGTGCGCCGCGTCCAAATCCACCAGCTCGGTATAGCTCTCGATCGATTGTGGATGCGAAGTAGATCCCTTGCCCGATAAGGCGGACTCGACCGAACCCGCGGGGTTGGCTGGTCCCGCGATGTTGGCTGGTCCCGCAGAGTTGGCTGGTCCTGTGGACTTGACCGAACCCGCAGAGTTGGCTGGTCCTGTGGACTTGACCGGCCCCGCAGAGTTGGCTGGTCCTGCGGACTCGACCGACCCCGCGGACTGGACCGGCTCGACCGGCCCGGAGAGCTCGGAGATTTGCCTCGATCCCTCCGGCAGGTCGACCGGCGCACTGGGCTCCTGCCTGAGCCAGTGGGGCTGGGACAGGTCCTCGAGGAAACGCCCGCCGCGGTCTGCCTGTCTGGCGGCATGAAAAGCCAGACGCTGCTCGTCGAAAGGCAAAGGCAGGGTATGCGCGACGAAAGGCGCCTGGCGTCCCTCCGGTGTTACCCAGCTTGCCAGCGCGCTGTGCCTGGGCAGGTGCAAGCGCACGTCGGGCCTGCCGAGATCGGACAGATTGCGGATCCCGGGACGAACCGTGTCGGAAAACTCGGCCATCATCAAGTTGGCGGCTCTGCGCGCGTCTTCGACGGACGCCGTGGCGAAGTAGACGCGATGGGCAAACAGGGCATCGAGCTGAGCTCGCACATCACGATCGATCCACTGGGCGTCGGTCTGCCAACAGGCAACGGTCTCCAAGCCCGCGGAGCGCTTGAGCGCCAAGGTCTCGGCGAAGCCACGATTGACGACGAGCGGCGCCTCGTCGATCTTCAACGCCACAGCGGTTCGCTCGCCGGCGGGGATCCCGTCCTGACGACGAGCCAAAGCGGCGTCCAACATCCCCACGAGCAACTGCATGAGCACGCTCGTGTTGCCCGAGCCCATAGCGCCGAGAGCGCCCTTGACTACCAAGACCTGCCCACCGGAGATCACCTGCTCGAAGTCCACCCTGAGGGAATCGTTGAGCAGGACGCGCTTGATCGAAGGCGAGTTGAGTAGTCGCGCGAGCTTGTTGACGGGCGCGTCGAGCTTGGCGGTGGTGGTGCCGCGGGCGTCGGCAAGTTGGACCGCGAGCTCGCCGGTGAATACAAGCCGTCGTTAGTACATACCTTAGTGAGCCATTCGGACTGACGTCTGACCTGGCTTAACCCTTCTGGACCGGCAACAGACTGTGAACGACTACGCCCAAGCCGCCGCCGAGTGACTGGGGGGACTCACGGCCGAGAGCGCTATCCGCCGACACTCGCGGCTGGCTGCTCGAGGATGTCTTCCCAGTCCTCAGTTCGTGGCTTGACATTCCAGTCGGTGATCAGATGTCGCAGCACCAGCTCCAGCGAAACCAGGCCCGTCGGAATGTGTAGGTGCCCGACCGACGTCCCGTCGGCATACGTCGCATTGACGTGCGCGTGTGCACGCGGATAGGCGTAGTCCCCCTGCGGCGGATCACGCACGTACTCCCACCGGATCAGCCAAGACTTGGTCGACCCATCGGGCTGAAGGCGATAGGAATAAGAATCCGTTCTGCAGCGACCATCCTCGATCGCAACGACATGTTTCACGAACAGGCACAGCGAGACGCCGTCTAGCTCAAGCGGCGCTTTGTCTTCGTTGACGACTCTGGTCAACTCGAAGACGTCGGGATAGCCGGCTATAGCCGCCACCGACAGGCGCGAGTCGCTCACGGTTCGATTCAGGACCCCGTTGAGACGATCGGCAAGGCCCTGCGCAACCCTACGCGGCAGCGCTCTGTCCGTTCTGGCCGATGCGCAGCAGTCCTGCAACGTAGAAGACATCCATGTCCCCGAGGTCCAGCTCGCCTGCGCTCAGGGCCCGCTTGAAATCCGCGACCGACATACCTATTTCGCGCTGTACCTGGCGTTCCAGGTACGCAGCTTGCTCCTCCGACGTCCGCTCAATGATCGGCGTGCCGGCAGCTGTCTCGGTGATCTTCATTGTCTGAGAGTAGCACGGCCCTCGGGAAGCCCGACAAGGTGCAAAATGCCAGCGCGTAACCGGGTGGCGTCGATCCGCACAGCGAGCCTGCCGATGATCTACTCGGTAACCAGGTCGCTCGGCACATGAGCGTTGGGGCGTCTTTTTGGGAGACAAGATTAGCTGGCGATCCGTAGGAGTCCTCGTCGCTAGTCACCGCCCCCATGTCGCGCCGCGCCGGCGTTTCACGGCGCCGGGTCTGTATCGGATCCAGTCGGGGCGCGTGCGGAGGGGGTGACTGCGTGACGGAGTCGTGTCGCGTGCTTGTCGCGGACGTGTCGTGTGGCGCGTCGGGATTTCGTGAGCTGTGGCCCGGTCCCACACCATTGTTTTGGCTTGGTTGTGCGGGTTAGGCCAGCCAACTGCGAGGTGGGCTGGTGTGGGTCGGTGCTTGACCACCCACCCCCAACTTCGAGTGTGGGTGGTCAAGCACCTGAGTTGGATTGTGGTGGTTGGCTGGCAAGGGCAAGTAGGTGTGATGGTTAGTGGGTGTGGGACCGGGAAGGGAAGTGGTTGGATATCTGATGGTGTGTTGTTGTTTGTTTTTGTTCCCTGCGCTCCATAGCGGCCGGATCGGGTCGTCGGGCCACGGGTCCCCC
>JBAVYU010000028.1:0-78238 GCA_049588415.1 Solirubrobacteraceae bacterium | reverse complement strand
GGGCGGGATTGGAGATCTGGCTCAATTGACCTGGGTGACGGAGGAGAGCTTGATGCCGGGCACGCCTTCGACGGTGACGGTGGGCCCGGAGGTCGCCGACTGGACGCTTTCGACGACGCCGGTGGCGCCGGCGCCGGTCGTGGGATCGCTGTAGGAGATGGTGTGGCCGATCAGCTGAACGGCGCTCGATAGCTCGCCGGCGCTCGCCAGGTTGGTGGTCTGCTCCAGCTGGGTGAACTGGGCCAGCTCGGTCACGTATTCGTTGCCGTTGCTCGGTTCCAAGGGGTTTTGGGCTTGGAGCTGGGCGATCATGAGCTTGAGGAAGTCGTTTTGGCCGAGCGTCCCGTCGGGGTTTTCGGGGCCGGCCGGCTTAGCGGGGGTTGCACCCGAGGCGCTTGGGGCTGAAGCGGCTTGGGCAATGGGAGTCGTACTCATGAAGACAGTCCTTTCGGTGATCAGGCCAAGACGTCAACGATTTCGCCCAAGGCTGGGCCGGAGGGCTGGTGTGCGGGGGAATCTGTGGAAGCTTCGTCCTCTTGCGCAGGTCCACCGAGTGCTTGGGCGGCAGGGGAGGTGGATGCGTCGTGCTGGGCCGCGAAGTCACGTCCTTCTCCAGCGGGGGACTGGCCGGAGGAGCCGACGTCCAGGTGCAGGACGGAGACGCCAAGGGAAGTCAACGTTTGACGCAACTCGGAGCGGTTTTGGGTGAGCGCCTGGGCCCCTGCCTGCGTGTCGGCGCTGACGCGCGCGCGTAGGCCTTCGCTGGTCTGCAGGAGCCTGATGCTGATGTGGCCGAGCTCTTCGGGTTGCAGCTCGATGCGCGCCCGGGCGTAGCCTTGCCGGGCCGCGATTTCTATGGTGGCGTTGATCGCGTCGATCGTGTCCTGCATCGGTGTGCCAAAGATGGATGAGGGCGCGCCGGAGGGGCTTGCTTCGGGGGCGAAGGAGGCTCCGAGAGCGGTCCCGAAAGTGGGGGCTTCTGATTGCGTGGTGGATTGCGCGATGCCGCCGGTCGTGCCTGAGGCGGCTCCCGATCGATCGGTGCTTGGATCGGTGAGGGGGAGGGAGTTCGTACCGGTCTGTTTCCCGGTCGGGCCGTTCGCGCTCCCACGCCCGTCGAGAGAAGGGGTTGAAGCGCCGGCGAGAGGAGAGTTTGAGCCCGCGTTGCTTTGGGCGGCGCCGCCGGTTGCGACGCCGGACGGTGAGTCCGAGCTGGCTGGAGGTGACGTGAGCGATGAGGAGGATGGTGAGGGCGAGGCGGTCGGGGTCGAGGAAGCCGGAGATGTCGATGAGGCCGGGGATGTCGAGGCCGGGGATGTCGATGAGGCCGACGGCGATGGCAAGTCCGGGGATGACGGTGTCGTCAAGGAGGGAGAGGCGACTGTCGCGGATGGTGGATTGGAGGTTGTGGTTGTCGAGCTGTCGGGAGGCGCCATGCCGGCGGTCGACTGGACGGGGGTGGAAGGTGGCGAGGCGGGTATCGGCGCGCCTGCGGCCTCGGTCGCGGAGGCGGATGTCGTGGAGGGGAAAGCGCTTGCGGGGGATGCGCTCGAATCAGTCATGGGCGAGGCCGGCGCCGATGTGGAGGTTGTGGTTGGGCTCGCAGGTGAAGAGGACGTGCTGGGGGCGGGTGAGGGGCTTGTGGCGAAGGGCCCCGGGCTTGCTGTCACAGTCGTTTCAGCCGAAGCGGCGGGACTCGATGTCGCCGACCCATCCGGCGAGGGACGGGGAGTCGAGGCGGACGAGGCAAGTGGGAGCTCGGCGGAAGATGACGCTGCCGGTAGCAACGCGGACCCGGCAGGCAACGCGGACCCCGCAGGCAACGAAGACCCGGCAGGCAACGAAGATGGGGCGAGGCTCGACGGTGTGGAAGACGCGGCCGCGGCGAGGTCGGTCGCCCCCGCCGGGAGACCGGCCGATGTCGGGGTCGGCATTGGCGATGCCGGGGTCGACATCGACGGAGCCGTGGATTCGGACGGCGATCCAGGGAGGGGCGAAACGGGGCCGGCGGAGGTAGGCGCCGGTGCCCTGTCCGCGCTCGGCGATTTGGCATGGGACGAACGAGCCTGGGGGCTTCGTTTCGATTGGCCTTCCGCAGTGGCGGTCCGGGCCCAGTGTTCCTTGAGCGCCTGCTTGAAAGGCGGCGCATGGGGCGGGGCTCCCGGCGGGGCGCCCCCTTGGGCTTCGGGCGGAGGCAAGCCGACCGAAGCCGGCGCAAAGGAAGATGGCGGGGGCGCTCCAGATGGGGACACCGTCGAGGGCGCCATGGGCAAAGCGTTCATGCCGCCACCCCCAAGCTGCTCGGAGCGCCGCGGGCTTGACGGTAGGCGTCGGCGTAGCCGAGCACCTTCTGGACATAGCTCTGGGTTTCCGCGTAGGGCGGCACTCCTCCGTACTGTTGGACGGCTCCAGGGCCCGCGTTGTAGGCGGCCAAGGCGTCTTCTGTGTTGCCGCCGAAGCGGCTCATCATCTGACTGAGGTAGCGCGCCCCGCCTTCGATCGATTCGGCCGGGTTCAAGGGGTTGGTGACACCCAGGGAGCTGGCGGTGCCGGGCATCAGCTGTGTCAGGCCTGACGCGCCCGCGCTGCTCTGGGCTTCGGGGTCGAAGCCCGACTCTTGTTGGATCAAGCCGTGCAGGACGGCGGGGTCGACGCCATAGCGTGCGGCAGCCTGTTCGATCAGGGGGTCGTACTGGCTCGTCGATCCTGTGCCGCCCGGGTTCGCGGCGCCCTGAGTCCCGATGGGTGCCGCGGGCGCTGCATCGGCTGTCGTCGCGGCTTGCAGGGCCGCCGCGAAGCTCGTGGAAGCCTGTCCGGGGGGGCCGGCCGGCGAAGCGGTGCCTTCGAGCACGCTCCCAACGGCGCTTGATGCGCCCGTCGCGGTTGAGCCGGAGGGTAGGTTGGGGGTGGCGCCTTCGACGCTCACCTCGCGTGACTCTTCGATCAACGCCTGTAGTTGACGGACCCGCTGGGCCAGAGCAAGCTCGCCGGCCGGGACGCCGCTCGTGGAGCCCACGGCTTCAGTACTCATGCGCGACTCCGCTCGAAGTTGGTCGCGGCGACTTCGTCGAGCGCCCCCTGCTCGCGACGGGCCGCCTCGCGCTCGTGCTCTGAGTGGCGACGCTCGCGCAGGCGCTCGAGCATCTCCCGCTCGCCAGATGCCTTGGTGAGCTGGGCGTCGCGCGCGGCGACCTCCGTCTCGCGATGCTCCAAGTCGTGGACATGGTTGGCACGCTGGGCCTCGATGCGCTCCACATAGGCTTGGCGGGCCACGAGCTCGCTCGGATCGAGGCTCTGCGTGACCGTCACACCGGTGCGCTGCTGCTCATGAGCCTGCTCCAAGAGCGTCTCAGCAGCATGCAGGTCGGCCTCCGTATCGGAGCGCCGCGTGATCGCCTCTGCCAAGTCTTGCTTGGCGAGTTGCTCTGCGCGCTCGCGCACAGCACGCACGCGCTCGAGCTTGAAGCGGAATCCAGGCATGTTCACGGCCCGGGTTATCGGACGGAAAGCTTCGTTCTTGAGTCACGCCGATTGTGCCCGTGTAGGGCAAGCGGAAAGCTCGCTCAGATGCTCAAGCCGAGCGCTGGTATCGCGGGCAGCTCTCCGCCCACGGCCACCGACGGAGCGCCGGTTTGCCCGGCGACGGGCGCGTCTACGATCGCTGCGTCGGTATGCGGCGGCATCGCCTCCGCGTCGAGGATCTCGGGCTCGCTCTCCTCCTGCTCGCCGGTCAAAGACGCCGCGAGTGCCTGCAGGCTTGCATCGGCCTCGGCGGGAGTGCTTGGCTCGTCGACTGCTTGGCGCAGAAACCGCTCGATCGGAGCGCGGTGGGCAAGGGCAGTGTCGAGCGCCGGGTCGGCGCCCGCTTGATAGGCGCCGATTGCGACCAGGTCTTCCTTCTCTCGCAACACGGCCAATGCCGAGCGCAAGCGCTGGCCCGCGGCCGAGACCGAGGGGGGCACTATCTCGCCGACCAAACGGGACACGCTCTGCAGGACATCGATCGCGGGGTAGTGGCCGCCATGGGCAAGCGCTCTGGTGAGGACCACGTGGCCGTCCAAGATCGAGCGGACCGCGTCGGCGATCGGCTCGTTCATGTCGTCGCCGTCCACCAAGACGGTGTACAGGCCCGTGATCGAGCCCGCCTGGCTGGTGCCGGCCCGCTCGAGCAGCTTCGGCAGCAGAGCGAACACGCTGGGCGTGTAGCCCCGCGTAGCCGGGGGCTCGCCGATCGCCAAGCCCACCTCTCTTTGGGCCATGGCGAAGCGCGTGACCGAGTCCATCATTAGCAGCACGTCGTGGCCAATGTCTCGGAAGTGCTCGGCGATCGCGGTTGCGGTGAAGGCCGCCTTGATGCGCACCAAAGCGGGCTGGTCGGAAGTGGCGACCACCACCACCGAGCACTCCAAGGCGTCGCCCAGGTCACGCTCGATGAACTCCCTGACCTCGCGCCCGCGCTCGCCCACGAGTGCGATCACATTCACCTGGGCACTCGTGGACTTGGCGATCATGCCGAGCAACGAGGACTTGCCGACACCCGAGCCCGCGAAGATGCCCAAGCGCTGGCCCCGCCCGCACGGGACGAGCGCGTCGAGCGCGCGCACGCCGAGGCCGACCCGCTCGCAGATGCGAGGTCTCGAGAGTGCTCCCGGAGGCGAGGCCACCGTGGAGCGCTCGACGCCGCCCGGTTCTGGTCCTTCGTCGAGCGGGCGGCCCAGACCGTCGATGACGCGCCCGAGCAGATCGGAGCCGACCGCTACTCGAAACGGGGCGCCGGTGGCAAGCACGCGTGTGCCGGGGCCGATGCCATGCATCTCCCCTAGCGGCATCAGCAAGGTGCGACCGTCCCTGAACCCGACGACCTCGGCCGGGATACGACCCTTCGTGGGATCGTCGCTTCCGATCGAGCAGACCTCGCCGACCTCGGCTTGCAGGCCGGTGGCCTCGATGATCAGGCCGATCAGGTTGCACACGCTGCCATGGCGCCTGGCCAAGTCTGCCTCGCGCAGCGCGTTGGTGGCAGTGGCGAGCAGGGCGCCGGGGGCGCTCACGCCGCTCGCTCGCTCGCCAAAGATGCTTCGACGACCTCTCGTGCGCGCTCGAGCAGGGTCCAGACGCTCGCATCGACCTCACCCTCCTCTGTCGCCACGATCGCTCCTCCAGCGGCGACGCGCTCGTCCGAGCGCACTTCGCAATGCTCGACGCCACTCGCCGCGGTCTGCTCGGCGATCGCTCCCTTGACGAGATCCAGGTCCGCCGGATTGACAAGCACGGCGATCCTGCGCCGCTCGCTGACCCTGGCCAAAGCCCCGCGGACCGCCTCTGAGATCAGCTCCCCACGCAGCTCCGCAACACCTGCCACACCCGCCGCGACCTTCGCGGCCAACTGCAGTCCAAGGTCAAGCGCATCGCGTTCGATCGCCTCGACGACCTCTCCCCGCAGAGCTTCGATGCCTGTGACGGCCTCTTCAAAAGTGCGCGCGAGGCGAGTCACCTCGGCGGCGCCCTCTTCGTGGCCGGCGACGCGACCCTCGGCGTAACCGGCTGCGTGGGCCTCGGACCTCAGCCGATCGGCTTCGGCGACGGCCTGAGCGACTATCTGCGCCGGCTCTTCGCGAGCCGGCGGTGTAGAGGGCTCGAGCTGCTCGAAGTCATAGCTCACGGCCGTCTCAGACAACCGCTTCGCCCTCTCCGTCCTCCTCCTCGCCCGCGATCACGATCGTGCCTGCCTCGTCGAGTTTGCGCACGACGGTCACGATCCTGCTCTGGGCTTCGTCCACGTCGCGCTGGCGTTGGGGTTGTTGGATCTCCATCTCCTCCTTGAGCATCGCGGCGCCGCGCTCGGACATGTTGGTGAGCACCGCATCCATCACGTTCTCGGGTGCTCCCCGGAGTGCGAGCACAAGGTCCTTCTGGTCGACCTCCCTGAGAACCTGCTGGATCGCGCGCTCGTCCAGCTTGGCGATGTCCTCAAACACGAACAGCATTCCTCTGACCTGGGCGGCAAGCGCCTCATCCGCACCGGCGAGGCGCTCGAGCACGTTGCGCTCGGTGGAGCGATCGGCGTGGTTGAGGATGCCTGCGAGCGCCTTGGCGCCTCCCTTGGCCGAGTACTTGCGCTCGACCACGGCGCCCAGCTTCTGGCGGATGACGGCCTCCACCTGCTGGATCACCTTCGTGTTGGCATGACCCATGCGCGCGATCCGCAGCGCGATGTCCGGCTGCTCCGATTCGGGTAGGCGCGCCAACACTCCGGCCGCCAAAGTCGAATGCAGGCTGGCGAGCACCAGCGCGGTCGTTTGCGGTGACTCGCCTCGCAGCAGGCCCGCAATCCGCTCGGCCGGCACCCTGTGCAGGAACTCGAAAGGCCTGCTGTCCGCGCCGCCGGTCAAGCGTCCCAGCAGGTCGGCCGCCCGCTCTGGTCCGAGCGCCAGCTCGATCACGTCGCGCGCATAGTCAACGCCGCCGCTCACGTTCCCCCCGTCGCCGGCGCCGGCTGCCAGTTCGGTGAAGATCGAATCGGTTGTCTCCGCGCCGACCGAGCTGAGGCGGGCCATCTCGTGGGAGAGACTCTCGATCTCCTCCTCCTCCAAGCGCTTCATCACGCTGGCCGCGCGCTCAGAGCCCAGGGCGGCCATCAACACAGCTGCCTTCTGCGCACCGGGCAGATGCTCCGGCGTGGACTCGGGCAGCGCTTGGACGGTCGGTCCGCTCGGATCGTTTGGCATCCAGCTCAGTCCTCCTGCATCCAGGTGCGCAGCTGCTGGGCGACCTTGTCGGGATCGCTGTCGGCGAGCTCCTCGATCTGCTTGCGTAGGTGATCGCCGTTTCCGTTCCCGTTGCCCCCACCGTTGCCGTTGCCACTCCCGGACCCATTGCCGTTGCCGCCTCCGGGCGCCACACCTGCCAAAGCAGGCGCGGGCTTGGGCGCGCCCTCGCCGCGCAGGTCGGACAAGCGCATCGGCGTCTCCAGTTGACGCAGCCAAACGGGTTCCTCGATCGGCTCGCTCTCGCGGCGGCGCAGCGACCTGGTGATGAAGAACATGAGCACGATCGCCCCGATGCCAAGCAGGGCGTACTTGACATAGCCGAGCATGCTGCTGGTCGAGCTGCCCGCGGCCGCCGCCGGGCTGGCGAAGGCGACCTGGCCGATCGAGATCGTGTCGCCCCGCTTGGTCTGAATGCCCGCGGCGTTGGTGATCGCTTCACGAACAGCGGGCACCGACGCCGCTGGAACCGAGTGGTCGAGCAGGACCGACACATGCTGGCTTTCGACCGTGCCCGGCGCGATTGTGGAGTGGGTCACGGTCTTGCTCACGCCCAGCGTGGAGCTCGTCGTTTCGTGCTTGTAGTTGGACTTGCCGCCGCCTTGTGCCGCTGCCGGCACATTGGCTGTGCCCGTCGCCGCACCAGTGCCGGCCCCGTTGCCGGTCAAGGTCTCGATGTCCTTGCTCTGTCGCAAAGGCACCCCAGCCTTACCGTAGGTGAGCTGTTCCTGGGTGGTCTGGTTGACGTTCATGTTGGCGTACACCAACACCTGTGCCTTGCCCTGTCCCAGCGTCTGAGCAAGCATTGCGTCGAGGCTTGCCGCCATGCTCTGGTCGTAGCGCTGCTCGGTTTCCTGGACACTGTTGCCGGAGCCACCGGCGCTGCCCGACGGCTGTGGCCACAAGAGCTCGCCCGAGCCGTCGGTGATCGTGACCTTGCTCAGCTCCAGGCCGGGCACGCTGGAGGCGACCAACTGGGCGATCCCCTTGACCGAGTTGGGCGGCAGGTTCGTGGTCCCGGACAGGAGCACCGCGGCCGACGAGGTGCCTTGGCCTTCACCGAAGACTTGGCTCTGGGAGCTGGGCAAGACCAGCTCGACCTCCGCGCCCGAGATCCCCTGCACCGAGTCGATCGTCTCGGCGAGTTGGCCTTGCAACGCGCGCTGGTATGTGACCTGCTGCTGGAAGTTGCTTTCGCCGAGGTTCTGTTTTTCAAACAACGAGAAGTCCGGCTGGGTGTTGCCGAGAAGTCCCGACCCGGCCAAAGCCACCCTCGCTTCGGCGGTCTGGTTGGATTGGACGGCGATCGCCGTGCCGTTGTTCTGCAGCTCGTATTTGACTCCGTGCTCGCTTAGCGTGCTGGTCATCTTGCCGGTCTGGGAAGGGTCCAAGCCGCTCACCAGCGTCGAGTAGCTGGGCGCTGAGACCATGTGCAAGAAGATGTAGATGAACAAGATCGCGCCTACCGCGGCACCGCCCGCGATCAGCCATCCGCGTGCGGTGAGCCTTGAGGCGAGCTGGTTCAAAGGCGGCACCCGTTAGACCCGATCAGACCTGCGTCTGGAAGATGCTCTGGGCCGCTTCGGTGGCCTTGGTCCTGATCGTGGCCGCCAGGTCCATAGCCATCTGGGCGTCCTGCACGGTCACAACCGCGCTCTCCGGGTCCGTAGCAGTCCCGCCGGCCAGCGATTGCGCCGCGCCGGCAGCGCTCTGTTGGGTCCCTTCCAAGGATGAGATCGCGCCGGTCAGCTCGTTGCCGAAGTTGGGCGTCTGAACCCCGCCGGTCCCTTCCAGGCCGCTGGAGCCGATACCGCCCGCGCCTTCAATGCCGCTGGTGCCTTCCAGGCCGCTTGCGCCTTCTATACCGCTTGCGCCGCCGGCGCCTTCGATGCCACTCGCGCCTTGCAGGCCGCCGCTCCCTTCAAGGCCCGTGTTACCGAGGCCTTGCCCCGCCTGGCCAAGGCCATTCGCCTGAGGGGCAGCGGCGCTGTTGATCAAGCCTTCCGACAATTTCCCGGCCAAGCCGCCGACGGCCGGGACGATCACTTCAACAGCCCCAAGGTCGCCGTGAACATCGACTTCGCGGTCTGCATCGCGGTCACATCGGACTGGTAGGACTGGGACTCGGAGATCAAATCGGTGTTTTCGGTGACCGTGCTGATGTTCGGCATCTTCACGTACCCCTGGGCATTGGCTTCGGGGTTGCCGGGGTCATAGACCTCCTGGTCGGGAGTCGCGTCACTCACGATCCCCGCCACCTCCACGCCCCCGGGGGTCGGGCTGCCCGGCCGATTCTGCTGCAGAGCGCCCGACAGGGCGCCGCTGAAGCCGCCTTCTCCAGTCTGGGTCAGGACTACCTCTTGGCGCTGGTAGGGCTGGCCGCCCGCGGTGCGCGTGGTTTCCGCGTTGGCCAGGTTCTCGGCGGTCACATCCATCCTGATGCGCTCCGCGGTGAGCCCGCTACCGGCGATCCCGATCGCTTCGAAGATGCCCATCAGGTGATTTCCCCTCGCTTGGAGGCGCCCACTGGACGATCGATCGCCGCCGCGACGCCCATCAGGCTGCCCCGATCGCGGTCGTCAGGATGCTGTTGCGTGCACCTGCGACCTGCGTCAATGCCTGGTAGTCCAAGCCGTTTTCGGCCAGCTTGGTCGATTCCTGATCGACGCTCACCGCGGTCCCGTTGGGACCCACTTGTTCGGGCTGGACTTCGGTCTGGAACTGGATCCCTCCAGGGCTTTCGCCGCTGTTCATCGCGCCTTGCAAGGCCGACTCGAAGTTGACTTCCTCGCGCTCGTACCCGGGCGTGTCGGCATTGGCGATGTTGTTGGTCAGCGCCGTCTCGCGCTGCCATGAGCCGCGCATGGCCGCCTCGAGTAGCTGCTGGGTCGAATCGACGAGAGCCATAGACCGTTCCCGTGATCGGCCGCCATCACCGAATCTTTAGGGCTCTACGCGCTGCGGTCCAGGCTGGGCCGGTGTGCCGGCCGGCCGCCATAGCCCTCGGCGGCGCGCTTGGCGTGCGTGTTGGTCGCAAGGTCGGCCACCAGTCGCTCGCGCACCCGATACAGCTCGATACGGGTCCGCTCGTGGATCAGCTTCGCTCTTTCGAGAAGCGGCAAGGCCTGCGCGGGAGGGCGTGCCGGCAGCCCCTCGGTGAGCTCGGCCCAGCGAGCCCCCAGCTCCTCCAAGTGCTCGACTTCCCCGCGTCCGGCAAGCTCCAATTCCAGCTCGGCGTGCCGATGAATCGCTTCGTAGCGAACTATCGTCTCCGCTTCATCGCCGGCGCTTCCTTTGTGGCCCCGCGCTCCTTTCGGCGGATCGCTCGGAGGAGCCTCTGCGCGACTCACGCTCGGGCGACCTCGTCCGCTGCCTGCGCCCAAGCCTCGCGCAGCTCGCCCAGCAGCTCGCTGATCTCATCCAGCTTGCCCGCGTCCTGTTGCAAACGTGCGCTGTTGAGGTGGGCCAGGCAGAAACGGTAGATCGAATGCAGATTCTGCGCGACCTCGCCCTGTTCGTAGTCGAGTACGCCGTCAAGGTGGGCGATGATCAGCTCGGCCCTGCGCAAGCTGTTGTGGGCGCGCTCCACTTCGCTCTCCTGCATCGCCAAGCCTGCTTGGCGCAGGAAGCGTCGGGCGCCGTCGTAGAGCATCACGATCAGCTCGGCTGGGGTGGCCGCCATCACGGCGCCTTGCCGGTAGGCGGCGGGGGAAGGCGCGAGGCTGCTCATCGGCTCCTACGGCTTCCAATCATGCAGAGGGGGAGGAAGCCAGACTGCTCATCGGCTCCTACGGCTTCCAATCGGTGCTGAGGGGACGGGATGAGACTGCTCATCAGATCCCCGAGTTGTTGAGCGATTCGGTCTGGCTGGTCAGCCACGCCGATTGCGAGCTGTTGCGCGACAGCACGGCTTCGAGCTGGGAATAGGTGGCCTGCAGCGCCTTTTCGCGCAGGGCCAGCATCTCGTTCATGTTGCTGATCTGGGTATTCAGCTGAATGACCTGGCTGGAGTCCCCGCTGATCCGCGCTTCGAGCGAGCCGCCCGGTTCGGCGACCGAGTTCAGGGCGCTCTGCAGATTTTGCGACCAGCTTTGCAGCATCGTCTGCACGCCCGCCGGGTTGTTGTGAATAGCTTCTGCCAGCTTGCTCGCGTTGAGCGTCAACTGGCCTTCGATCGAAGACTGCGAGGCTCCCCCCGCCGAGGCCGCGCCGGTGTCGATGCCCACGTCCGACGGACTCGACATTTCCGTCGGCAGGCCCGCGATCGGTTCGTACATCGCTTGGCGCATCTTGGCGAGCAGGCTCTCCAGTTCGTAGTCGCCGAACAGCGAGCCTGTCGCGAATTCGCTCGCGCTTTTCGCGTTTGCGACCGGCTTGGTGGTCAGTTCCTTCTGGATTTGGGAGACGGTCGAGTTGTAGAGCTTGACGAACGACTGAACCTGCGTTTCGATCGCGCTCACGCTCGCGCCAGGCGGCTGCACGTCGACGGTCACCGGACCCGTGCTCGTCAACCCGCTCAAGGTCAGCGTCACGCCGGGTATGGCTTCGGTGAGGATGTTCGAAGCCGAGCTGCCTTGCACACCGTCGATCGTGTATTCGGCGTTCTTGCCTTCCTTGGCCGTGCCTTCCTTTTCAAGGAGCGCCCCGCCCGGGTCGCTCACTTTGATGAATTCGGCGCCCGTGTTCCCGGTTGCGCGAGTTGACAGCACCACGGTCCCACTTTCGAGCACAGCCGCATACACGGTGCCTTTGCTGTCCGAGTTGATCGCGCTCGCCAATTCCTTGGCGCTGGCGCCCGCCTTGATCGTGTAGCTCTGGCCATCGATTTCGATCGTGTCTTCCGCGGTTGGACTGGTGAAGGCGAAGCTGCGCTGGGCCGAGTTGGCCAGTTGCGTGACTTCCACCTCGTGCCCGCCGATGCCCGCCCCGCTGGTCGTCACGGCGCCCACCCTGGTGGGATCGCTGGAAGTGACTGTCTGTGAGGTTTCAAACAGCGACGGCAAGCTGAATTCAGATGCGCTGAAGGCAAGCTGCTGGATGCTGCTCTGCAGACTTTGCAGCAGCTGCTTGCCCCCTTCCAGCTTCTGTTGCTCGCTGGTCAAGCGTGTCAGCGGCTCGCGTTCGACTGACATCAGCGCCGAGATGATCGAGCTGGTGTCCAGCCCGGAGGCGAGTCCAGAGACGGTTATTGGCGACCCCGGGGCGGAGCCGACTGACAGCGAGGACATTCGGTTCTTACTCCAGCGACTTTCCGGCTGCTATGTCAAGCGCCTCGGTGGGCGAAACTGCTCGCATCTTTCCCTCACGGTCGGCAAGTTCGATCTTGACGCCGCCCTCCGGCTCGACGGAGAAGCGAAGTCTCTGTCCGCTTTCGAGCAGCTGCCTGCATATCCTGCCGGCGGCCTCCATCTGGTCGAGCACCTCGGCCGGCGGAGAGCCGGGTGGATCCTCGATTCCGAGCGCGTGTTCGCCGCTGCGCAGCTCGGCGGCGAAGGTCGGCAGGTTGTCGACCGGGTTGTTCCCGGTCGCGGGCATGGTCGGACTCGAGAGCCCGTGTATAGGCAGGGTAGGCTCATTAGAGCCCTGGCTAGGCATGATCGGCGAGTGCATGTGGCGTTTTCTCCCTGAAAACGTGTGACGCGACCCTGTCCATGGGCCGCCTCGCGATTGACTTCTCCCCAGGTAATCGACTTCTCTCGCGAAAACTTTATTTATGGTTCGCCTGACCGACGAACCATCCTGCCTTTTCCCTTCGCCACGGCTGTGCGGGCGCCCCTTGGCAGGACAACTATTTCCTACCCTGTTTCTTCGTTTACATGCACGTCCTTCGCGCGAGGCTCGCCGTCGAGGTCTCATCGCAGCTCGTGCTGTCAGGCCGCCAGCGCCTGCGCATGGGAGAGCAGGCTCGCGGCAAGCGCGTTGTCGGGGTCACGCTCCAGCGCTGCGGCAGCGAAGTTCTCGGCCTCACGCGTCATGCCACGCGCGGCCGCCACACGAGCGAGGCCGAGCAGGGCACGAGCGTCCGGCTCGGCCTCGCACACCGCCATCCATTCTTCCGCGGCCGAGGTCTCAAAACCACGGCGCAAATACACGTCGGCGAGCAGCTCGCGCCGGTCGCGCTCTGTGACGGGGGTGCGCTCCAGGGCGCCGAGCAGGACCTCGAAGGTCTGGAAGTCCTGTACCCGCAACAGCGCTTCGAGCATCACCACGAGCGGCTGCACCGCCTCAGCGGCTAGCGCGATCGCTGTCGTTCCGCTCCCGGAGAGATCGCGCCAAGCGCGAAACAGGTCGATCTCCGAGTCGGTCATGCCCGCAGCCCTGGCGCCCTCAAGGGCGCGGTCGATGTCCGTTGCCTCGTCCGTGTCCTGTTTGCTCGGGTCGCTCGTGGCCTGGCTCGCGCCTCCGAGCGCGTTCACGGCGGATTCGTGGCTCGTCTTTCCGCCTGCGCGGCTCGCCTCCCCGTCGGCGATGCGAGCAAACAGCTCGGTCCTGCGCGCTATCTCGCCCAACGGATCGTCATCGGCAAGCTCCGCGGCCGTGGCGGCCGCCTCGGCGTAGCGTCGTTGAGCAAGCAGCGCCTCGCCGAGCGCCACGCGAGCTCGTGAGGAGTGGGGCTGACGCGCCAGCACCGCCCTGAACTGGGTCTCGCCCGAGGTTGTCGCGCCGCCTTCATACAGTGCGCTGCCGAGCAGGAACCTGGCCGCGGGCGTCAGGTCGGGCACGAGCCCCTCCACCTCCTTCGCCACCTCCTCCGCCGGCCTACCGGAGGCCAGCAGGGCGCTCGCATATGGCAGGACCGAGCCGACGAACCTCGGGTATTCGCGCAGGCAGCGCTCCAACAGCTTGATCGCCGCCTCCAACTCGCCTCGGCCCAGTTCGAGCTCGGCCAGATGCACCATCGCGATATAGCTGCCACTGCCGACGGTCGCGGTGTATCCGCCCGGGGCGTCGCCCATCGCGATGCACCGCTCCAGCAGCTCGCGCGCGCCGCCCGGGTTTTCCAAGGCCATCTCGCACAGTGCCTGCTCCAAGACCAGGTCGGTGAAGCCCGGGAAGCGCTCCAGTCCCTTCTCGGCGCGGGCGATGGCATCGGCCGGACGCCCGCTCGCGCGCAGTGCCTTCACCAGCCGGCTGGTCAGGGCCGGAGCGAACTCCTGGCCGCCCGGATCGGCTTGCATCATCGTCCAGGCGCGCTCCAGCTCGACGACAGCCGCGGCGGGTTCTCCCGCAGCCGCGTACTCCGAGCCGAGGTTGTAGTGCAGGAACGCGCTATCCACTCCTTCGGCCTCCTGCAAACGCAGCAGCTCGATGTTCCGCCGCGACTTCTCGCGGCTGTCGCGTACCGCACCGAGATAGCCGTAGTGCTCGATCCGCACCCCGCTTGCCTCCATGCGCTCAGGTAGGAAGGCCGGCAGACGATTGGCGATCTGCTCGTGCAGGCGTCCCTCGTAGCGGTATTCCGGACGGTTCCTGAACAAGCGCAGCGCGTTGTGTGTCACGGCGGTGCCGTCCTCCAGCTCGCCGGTGTAGTTGGTCTCCGACAGGTAGAACGCCTCGCGCCAGGTACGTTCCGTGAGCGAACGCAGCAGCCCCACATCCTCCTGCACGAGTACCTCGTCGGCGTCCAAGCACAGCAACCAGTCTCCGCTCGCGGCCTCCAGCGAGACGTTGCGGGCCTCCGCGAACGAACCGGTCCACTCGTGGAAGATCACCTTTGCGCCAAAAGACCGCGCGATCTCCACGGTGGCGTCGGTGGAGCCTGTGTCCACGATCACCATCTCGTCGACCGCCTCCTTCAGCGAGGTCAGGCAGCCAGGCAACATCTCCTGCTCGTCGCGCACGATCATGCACAAGCTCAGCTTCAGGCCTTGTGCGGGGTGCACTCCCGCGGCCACCTCCAGCGCGCGCTGCTCGAGCTGCGCCAAGGAGGGGTGAAGCCGTGCGGTTGGTGCTGTGTTCGGTTGCGCTCCGTGGCTCGCCGAGGCCGTATGTGGGTGTGCGCCGCGGCGCGACTTGCGCGCGCGCGCGGCGCGCCGCTTCGCCACCGCCGCCAGGTTCACGTCGACTTGTTGAAGGTCCGGATCCAGTCGCTTGGCGGCTTCAAACAGAGCCTCCGCGGCGTCCAGGCTTGAAAGCTCGCACAGTGCGACGCCCGCCAAGTTGAGCAGCGTCGGCTCCCGCGGTTCGCTTTCGAGCGAGCTCAGAGCACCCGAGGCCAAGTTCGCGAGCAGGGGGATCCTCCGCGTCCGCGAGACTTTCGCGCCGGCGGCGAGTCCGCCGTCGAGGAGGTTGCGCGTCGCCCAGTGGCGGCGCTGAGGGTCTTCGATTGTCGGCAGCTCCGACAGCAGCCTGCCGTATCCGGCAAGGTCGCCTGAGGTGAGCAGCTTCTGGCCACGGGAGATCAGCACAACGGCATGGGCCGCGCTGCCCTCGGCGCTCGGTTTCGAAGGGGGAGCCGCCATCTACAGGCTTGGTGATCGACCGGGTCCCTCGATACCTGAGCGAGTTGGCTGGCTCGGGTCTGAGCGAGTCGGCTGGCTCGGGCGCATCGAGCCAGTCAAACGGTTACGACCGGAGCAGACGATACGGTGCGCGCCGAAATCTTCGGAAATACCGCAATTGGGCAGCGGGGCGGGGTGGGCGGCGCGCGGGCGCCTCTCATCCGCTCCTCAAAAACGGAGTCAACGATGGAAACGATCGCTAGGGGGACGGCGCGGATATCAGCCGCGGAGAGCCTCCGCACGTGGCGCGAGTACAAGCGCTCCGGCGATCGTGCCTTGCGCGACCAGTTGATCTTCGTGTTCACCCCGATGGTGCGCTATATCGTCTATCGCAAGGTGCGCGAGGTGCCCGCCCAGTGCGAGGTCGAGGACTTCCTCTCCTGTGGTCTTGAGGCCTTGATCCGTTCGATCGAGCGCTATGACCCCGAGAAGGGTGCCACTTTGGAGCAGTACGCCTGGACGCGCATCCACGGAGCGGTCTTGGACGAGCTGCGCCGCCACGACTGGGCGCCCCGTTCCCTGCGGCGCGACGAGCGCGCTATCAACCAAGCGCGCGCCACATTCGTGGCCAACCACGAGCGCCAACCCACTCGTGAGGAGTTGGCGGCCCTGGTCGGCATGGAGCCCGATGAGCTGGTGGGTCGCCTGCACGACGTGGCTTTGGCCGAGGTCGGCTCCCTGAACCGGACTGTGCGCTCCGACGAGAACGCCCGCATCGAGCGGATCGACACTTTGGAGAGCAACGACTCCGACAGCGACCCGATACTCAGCGCCGAGCGGGGCGAAGCCAAGGCCCGCTTCCGCGAGGCATTCGCGCAACTGCCCGTCCAAGAGCGCGAAGTAGCCGTGCTCTTGTACGTGGAGCACTGGACTTTGCGCGACATCGGCGCTCGCTTGGGGGTGTCCGAGAGCAGGGTCTCCCAGATCCACACTCAGCTGCGCCGACGCCTGTATGACCAGCTCTCCGACGAGCTACCTCTGTTCAGCGCGGTGGGCTGAGCCTAAAGACTCGGCGCTTCTGGCCGAACACCCGAGGAGCATGGACGTCGGTCTATATATCGCTGCTTCGGGCATGGTTGCCGAGCAGGTGCGGGAGAGTCAGCTCGCCAACGACTTGGCCAACTCGACCACGCCGGGCTACAAGCCCGATCAAGCACCCCAGCACAGCTTCGGAGATGTCCTGCTCGCCAACACCGAGGGGGGCGCCACGGTCGGCTCGCTCGACGAGGGGGTGGCCCTGGGCAAGACCAACACCGACATGACCTCCGGCGCTTTGCAAGAAACCGGCGAACCTTTGGACTTCGCGATCGAGGGGAGCGGCTTCTTCGCCGTGAAGACAGCCCAGGGGGTGCGCTATACGCGCGACGGCCAGTTCACCACGTCCTCGCAAGGCGTCCTCACCGACGCAAGCGGGGACCCCGTGCTCGACCAGGCTGGAGCCCCGATCAAGGTCGATGCCAAAGGTCGCGTGCCCGCCAGTGCGCTCGGTCTCTACGAAGTGCCTGGGGCCGTCAAGCAGGGTGAAAACCTGTTTGCGGGCAGCGCTACGGGCAAGCCGACCGGGACCGTTCGCCAAGGCGCCTTGGAGGGTTCTGGCGTGGACGCGGCGAAGGTCATGGTCGAGATGACCACCTCGATGCGCAATTTCCAGTCCGGTCAGCAGGCGATCCAGACGATCGGCCAGACCCTGCAAACCGCCGCCTCGCAGATCGGCTCCCTCAACCCGGCGGGCGGCTGATGCTCGAAGGTCTCTACTCAGCGGCGGCTGGCATGGCCGCTCAGCAGGAACAGCTGGACGCGATCGCCAACGACTTGGCCAACGTGTCGAGCACCGGCTACCAGTCGGAGCGGGTCGGCTTCAAAGACCTTCTCTACAACGCGGTCGACATGGCCGGCAGCGAAACCGACATCGGCGCCGGGGCGAGTGCTCAGGTGATCGGGCGCAGCCAGGTCCAAGGTTCGATCAAAGAAACGGGAGATCCCCTCAACCTGGCGATCGAAGGTCCCGGCTACTTCCAGGTCAAGCTTGCAAACGGACAGGTCGGGCTGACCAGGGACGGCGACCTCGGGCTTGATGCGGGCGGCTCGCTCGTCGGCCCCGAAGGGAGCCGGCTGGAGCCGCCGATCAAGCTTCCCGTGGGCGTGTCCGCGAGCCAGGTGAAAATCGCGCCCGACGGCACCGTCACGGTCGGTAAGCGCACGATCGGGCAGATCAAGCTGATGACGGTGGCCTCCCCCGACCACCTGCTCGCCGGCGCCAATGGGGTCTTCACCGCGACCGCAGCCAGCGGCGCACCCCAGGCCGCAACCTCGGCACGCATCCATCAAGGCGCCCTGGAGGGCTCGAACGTCGACATGGCCAAGGAGATGGCGGCGATGGTGAGTACCCAGCGGGCATTTCAGATGAGCAGCTCCGCGATCCAAACCGAGAGCCAGATGATGTCGATCGCAAACCAGTTGCGTCCATGAGCGCAGCGACCTTGGTCGCGCCCCAGACCCTGGCCGGCGACGGTGCCTTGGGCGCGGAAGTGCTGGTCCACCTGGATGCCCAGATCGACTCGGCGCGCCGCCTGCTCGAGGTTGTGCTCGAGCAAGGAGCGGCAATCCGCGAGCGCGATGTGCACACAGTCGTGCGCCTGGCGGGCATCCTGCGCGGAGAGATGGGGCGCAGACAGCTCTTGGAGGAGCATCGAGGGCGCCTGTTGGCGCGTTGCGGCGAGCGCCTGGGAATCCCCGCCGAGGCAGTCACCTTGGGTCGCTTGAGCACCTTGATGGAGCCGGCCGCAGCCGAGCTTGCCAACGCCCGCAGCGCGGAGCTGCGGGGCCTCTTGCACGAGATGCAGCGCGAGCACACGTGTAACCGCGCCTTGATGCAGATCGAGCTGGGCTTCCTCGATCATCTGATGGGCATACTCGCTTTGGACGGGGTCAGCGGCTATGACACGCACGGATCTTCCAAGCCGATCACGCGCCCCCGTCCCAGCGGTGGCCTGCACGTCCTCGACCTGCACGCCTAGGGCCTATGTCGATCCCAACCTTGCAAGGACTGCAGACGGCGCTCAGCGGGCTGCTTGCCCAGCAGGAGGCGCTCGACGTCACCGGCAACAACATCGCCAACGCCAACACCGAAGGCTATTCGCGCGAGACGGTGATCATGCGCCCGAGCATGCCGATCGACATTCCGGCGATCTCCTCACGCACGGGCGAGGGCGCCCAGCTCGGGACGGGCGTGAGTGTGGAGACGATCAACCGCATTCGCAACACCTACCTGGATGCCCAGTACCGCACCCAGAGCAGTGCCCTCGGCGCGGCCGGCACCCAGGCCGAAGAGCTGACTCAAGCCCAGTCCGCTTTCAACGAACCATCCACCTCAGGGCTCGCAAGCCAGATCTCAGCGTTCTGGAGCGCCTGGAGCGAACTGGCCAACGCGCCCACCAATGACGGGGCCAAGCAGGGCGTGGTGGGGGCGGGCGAACAGTTGGCCGACATGTTCCATCAGGTCAGCGCCCAGCTGACCACGATCTCGACTCAGGCAGGCGAACAGTACGCGGCCTTGACAGGCCCTTCCGGAGAAGTTGAGCAGGACGCCAATCAGATCGCCAAGCTCAACGGGCAGATCAAGCTGGACGAAGAGGCCGGCGAACCGCCCAACGAACTGCTCGACCAGCGCGACCTCTTGCTCGACAAGCTCTCCGCTTTGGCCAATGTCACCGTCGTCAAGCAGCCCGACGGCACCGACACGGTCAGCTTCGGCGACGCCGCCAAGCCTTTGGTCGAAGGAGGCACAGTCAACTGGCCCCAAGAACTCACGCCCGCGGCGGGAGGACGCCTCGGCGCTCTGCTGGGCCTGACCGCGCCGGGCGGGCCTCTGGCCTCCTATCAGGAAGCGCTCGACAATGTGGCCGGAGGCATCGCGAGCGCGGTCAACGCTCTGCACACCTCGACACCTTTCTTCACGGGCGCCACGGCCGCGAGCCTGCAGGTGGCTGTCACGGCTCTCCAGGTCCAGACATCCTCGACCGAAGGCAAGGGCGGCAACGACGTGGCGTTGGCGATCGCCGCCTTGCGGGGAGGGGCCGCCGAACAGGACTATGCGGCTTTGGTTGGAAAGGTAGGGAGTGATGTTCGTGGTGCTCGTGACGAGCAAACCAATCTGCAAAGCACTGTGACGGCGATCGGCAACCAGCGCCAGAGCGTCTCGGGTGTGTCCCTGGATGAAGAAATGACCAACCTGATCAGCTTCCAGCGCGGCTATGAGGCCTCGGCGCGAACGATGACGGCGATGGACAGCATGCTCGAAACCTTGATCGAGCACACCGGAACGGGGTTGTAGCGATGAGCGGGCGCATCACTCCTGCGATCCTCACGAGCTCGGTGCTCGACGGACTCAATTCCTCGATGGCGGCCTTGGAGCGCACCTCCAGTGAATTGTCCTCCGGCAAAAAGATCCTCGAACCGTCTGACAACCCGTACGGCACAAGCCAGGCGATCGACCTGCAGAGCGAGCTCGACGGCTTGCAGTCCTACACGACAGGCGCCCAAGAAGGGATCTCCTGGGAGAACACGGCCTCGAGCGCTATGTCCAACATGAGCAGTGTGCTTCAGAACGTGCGCGAACTGCTCGTGAGAGCCCCCAACGGGACTTATAACGCCGGCGACCTGCAACACATGGCGGCCGAGGTCGACCAGCTCACCGAAGCGGTCAAGCAGGACGCCAACACCCAATATGCGGGTCAGTACGTATTCGCCGGCACTGACACCACCACCGCTCCCTACGAACAAGGAGCCGAAGACGCCTACAAGGCCAATACAGGCACGATCGCACGCGCGATCGGTCCGGGCCTGTCGGTTGTCGTCAACACGGACATCTCCTCATTGCTTGGCAGCGGCCAAGGCGCCGCCGACGGCAAGCTGCTGGATACCTTGCGCACGATCTCAGAACACCTCAAGGGCGGCACGCCGGCCGACGTCGAAGCGCTCGGCTCCACCGACATGCAGAGCCTCGAAGCGAGCATCGAAACGCTCACTACGCTGCAGGCCAAGGCAGGCAGCGTGACCGATCAATTGCAGACCGCCATAAGTCGCATCGAAGGCTTGCAGGGCACGATCACCGCGGGCTTGTCGAACGTCGAGGATGCCAATGTCGCGGAAACCTCGATTGCTTACTCCAACGAGCAGGCCGCCTATGAGGCGGCTCTAAGGGCCGGCGCTAGCATCGTCCAAGAATCACTGCTTCAGTTCCTTCAGTAGATGGCCGAAGAGAGAGCGATGTCAGCAGTCACATTCCAGAGCATCCGCTTCGGCACCGTCGAAGTTCCAGCGGAGGATCTGATCGAGTTCCCGCTTGGCTTGATCGGGCTTGGCGGTCGCCACTACGCCTTGATAGATCGCAATCCGGGCACCGGCTTTCTGTGGCTGCACTCCACCGAAGATGAGGCTCTAGGCCTTCCCGTGGTCAACCCGAACCTGTTCTTCCCGGAGTTCACCCTCCACCTGAACGGCGAGGACAGGCAGCGGATCGGCTTGGACGAGCAGAGCTTGGGGGGCGCGGACGGCGCCGGCGCCGAAGGGCAGCCGGGGCCCGCCCTCTATGTGACGGTGAGGGCGACTCCCGATCCGTTCGACATCACCGCCAACCTACGTGCGCCTTTGGTGGTCCACGAAGGTAAGGGCTATCAGGTGATCAACGCTTCGATGGAGGCGCCCCTGCAGGCGCCCCTGTTCGTGCGCGCGCAACAGTCGGTCGCCGAGCCCTCTCAGTCGGCCGACGCGGCCTAGCTTCCTCCGGGCCTGGAGCGGCCTAGCTTCCTCCGCGCCTAAGAAGCTTCATAATCAGCTCCAATGCTGATCCTTGCGCGACGTACAGGAGAGCGCGTTGTGATCAGCGACGAGATCCTGGTCACGGTGATGGAGATCAGTGGCAGCACGGTTCGCCTCGGGATCGAAGCGCCGCAAGGGATCTCCATCTTTCGCGAGGAGATCTGGCTCGCGGTCAAGGAGGAGAATCGCGCGGCGGCGGAGGTCTCCGCCGATGCGCTTCCTGCCGCGCCGACCGACCTTCCTGCCGCGCCGACCGACCTTCCCGCCGCGCCGACCGACCTTCCAGGCGCGCCAACCGACCTTCCTGTTGCGCCGACTGACCTTCCCGGATTAGACTGATCGAGTCCATTCGGCCGAACTAGGAGAGTCCGATGCGAGCCGTGTTGATTCATGAGACGGGTGGCCCGGATGTCTTGAGCCTCGAGGAGATCGAGCGTCCGCAGCCAGACGAGGGCGAGGTCCTGATCGCGGTCAAGGCGGCTTCGGTCAATCCGATCGACTGGAAGATCAGGCGTGGCTTGCGCGAGACCAAGATGCCGAAGATCTTGGGCAACGACGCATCCGGCGTCGTCGAGGTCTCGCGGGCCGAGGACTTCGCGGTGGGGGACGAGGTGTTCGGGATCGTGCCCAGCGGCGGCTACGCGCAATTTGCAACGGCTCCGGCGGGCACGATCGCCAAGAAGCCGACCGGTCTGAGCCACGAGCAGGCGGCGTGCCTGCCGGTGGCAGGTATGACCGCCTGGCAAGCTTTGTTCGACAAGGGCAAATTGCAGGCCGGACAGACCGCCTTGATCGCCGGTGGGGCGGGCGGTGTGGGGCACCTGGCGGTGCAGTTCGCCAAACACGCGGGCGCCCACACGATCGCCACGGGCTCGGCTCGCAACCGCGAGTTCATCTTGGGCTTGGGCGCTGAGGAGTACGTCGACTACACCAGCCAGGATGTGAGCGAGGCGGCGCAAGACGTGGACGTGGCTTTCGACGCGGTGGGCGGAGAGACGACTGCCTCCTTGGTGCCCACCTTGCGTGCCGGGGGAGTCTTGGTGACGATCGCCAATGCGCCTCCCGAGCAGGCCGCGGCCCAGCGCGGGGCGCGTGCCGAGTTGTTCTCGATGAGTCCAAGTTCCGAGCAGCTGGCGCGCATCGCGGCTTTGGTCGCCGAAGGAGCGGTGCGTGTGGAAATCGCCAACACCTTTCCGCTGGAGGAGGCGCGCAAGGCCCACGAACTGAGCGAAGCCGGCCACACGCGCGGCAAGATCGTGCTCAGCGTGAAATGAAGCGGGGCAGCGGCTGGCGGGTGATCTTGCCCTATGCCTTGGTATGCGCCTCGACGCAGGTCCTGTGGCTCACCTATGCGGTGATCACGACCGAGTCGGCGCGTCACTACGGCGTGTCCAGCTCGGCCATCGGTTGGCTGGCCGAGATCTTCCCGCTGCTTTACGTCGTGCTCGCGATCCCGGCAGGAATCCTGCTGGATCGGTGGTTTCGCCCGGTTCTGGCCGGGGGCGGGGCTTTGGTTGCTGCGGGTGGCTTGCTACGCCTCGGTGGGGACACGTTCGCCTGGGCGATGGCCGGGCAGGTGACGGTGGCGGTGGCCCAGCCGGTCGTCTTGAGCGCCGTGAGCAAGCTGGCCGGTGAGTACCTCCCGGTCGATCAAAGGGCGGCCGGAATCTCGGTGGGCTCGGCTGGAGGATTCGTGGGGATGGTGCTTGCCTTGATCTTGGGACCCACCGTCGGCGGCCACGGACAGCTGCAGAGGTTGCTCGAGATCGAGGCGGTCTTGGCGGTGGTGCCGGCCTTGATGATGATTTACGCCCTGCGTCGGCCCGGCCAGGAGGCGGACGAGCACGCCGCGATCGAAGGCAGTGCGGCCCGCGCGCTGTGGGCTTTGCCCGCGATGCGCACTTTCTGCGGACTCGCTTTCGTTGGCTTCGGCGTGTTCGTGGCGATTGCGACCTGGCTGCAGACCCTGCTGGAACCGTCGGGGGTCTCCGAAACCACAGCGGGCTTGCTGCTCGTCGGCATGGTGATCGCGGGTGTAATCGGCTGTGCCATCTTGGCTCCGGCGGTTATCTCCCGTGGAGAGGAGCGCAGATTCTTGCGCTGCGCGATCCTGGTCAGCGGTGCAGGCTGTATCGCCTTGGGGGCGATGCCCTGGATCGGCGCTCGCGCCGCGGTGATCGTGGCGATGGGTTTGATCCTGTTGCCGGCTCTGCCCGTGATCTTGACCGCGACCGAGCGCCTAGCCGGCCCCGCCGCGGGCACCGCGGGCGCGATTGTCTGGATGGCCGGGAACCTCGGCGGGCTGGTGGTTGCCTTGATCGTGCAAGCCTTGGTTCACCATCCGCTCGCCGCCTTTATCGCAATGGCCATAGTCTCGTTCATGGGTTTGCCGCTCGTAGCCCGGGTGGTCACATCCAAGCCGAGCGAGGGGGAGCAGGCCTTGCGGCCCCAGACGCCGATCTCAGTCTGACTATCCTAATAGTTCCTGGATTTGCATGTAAATCTTGTATGGTTCGGGCCATGTTTGACGAGCATGGCGTCGAGTTCCCGCTTCGGTAGCCGGTTGGCGAATGGGCCTGCGCGAGAAGGTGACGCTGCGCAAGCGGTGGCGCAACGATACGGGTAATCAAGGGATCGATCCGCTCCGCGAGTTGACTCCCATGACGCTCGAAGGATTGTGCCAGGCGGTACGCGAAGCGGAAGCTGAGGAGTGTGGAGTACGGGCGGTTGGCTCGGGGCACTCGTGGTCTGATGTGGCCTTGACGGACGGCTTGCTTGTCAGGCCCACCGGCCTCACACACCCCTTGGACCTGGAGCTTGAAGTGCTGCGCCCGGGTATGGGAGACAAGTTAGGTGATGGGTCCCGTTTGGTGCGGGTGGAGGCGGGAATGACGATCGCCACGCTCAATTCCTATCTGGAGGGCTTGGAGCTTGCTCTCCCCAACATGGGCGGTTTCGATGGGCAGACTGTGGCCGGTGTGATCTCGACATCCACGCATGGTTCCGGCTTCGAGTTCGGTCCGCTTTCAGACTTGGTCCGCTCGCTTGACATCGTCGGTTCCGGTGGCCGCGTGTACCGCGTCGAGCGAGCTGACGGACCGACCGATCCGGGCTCCTATGCGGCGAGCTACCAAGATCGCGAGCTGGTGCAGGACGATCGCTGGTTCAGGGCTGTGGTTGTGGGCATGGGCTGCATGGGTTTGATCCATTCGGTAATGCTCGAAGTGGTTCCTCTCTATTACCTGCGCGAGGTCCGCTCGATGAGCACCTGGTCGCAGGTACGCGCCGAATTGGAAAGCGACCAAGCACCGAAGGGCAGAGTTCACTACGAGGTACTCTTCAACCCCTATCCGCGCGGGGACGGGGAAATCGAATGTCTCATCACCACGCGCACTCCTGTGGATCGCTCGGAATTCAGGCGCGACTATCGCCGTAGTCGCAGTCTCCTGATGGAACTGGCGGCCCGCTTTCCGCTGACGCCCGTGCTGATCAACTTGGCTCTGGGCCTATGGCCGAAAATCGCGCCCTTCATGATCGCCCGGGCACTCAAGGCGCTCGTCAACGAGGACTACGTCAACATCAGCTACAAGGTGTTGAATATCGGGGCGGCCAACTTCCTGCCGGCCTATTCCGCCGAGATCGGGGTGCCTTTCGACGATCGCGGTCTATACGTGCAGGCTGTGGAGCGGATCGTCGAGGTCGCGGCGCAGCGAGCTCGTGTGGGCGACGTCTACCACAGCTCGCCTATCTCCTTGCGGTTCGTGCGTGGCACGGATGCCTATATGTCGATGATGCAAGGTCACGACACAATGATGATCGAGCTGATCATGGCCACTCATACCCAGGGTGGAGAAGAGCTTCTCGGCGCTCACGAGAATGCTTTGTACAAGCTGGGCGGTCGTCCGCACTGGGGCCAGATCAACTCACTGACCGGCAGCCACGGCCTGATCGCCGAGATGTACCCGCACTACGGAGAGTGGCAAGAGGTGCACGCTCAGCTCAACGCCGGCGGCGTGTTCGACAGCCCGTTTAGCAAGCGCGTAGGGATCTCAAAGACCCGGTTCGTGGGTCCTTAGCCGACACCCTCGTCAAGGTTTCAGGCCGGTGAGCCGTATCGCGCCAGATTTGGCTGCAACATCCAAGAGCGCCGACGGGTTCCTCGCGCTCTCCGATGGTCGGCCGGCTACCATGCACGTATGTGCCGAAACATAAGGACACTCCACAACTTCGAGCCGGCCGCGACTAGCGACGAGGTACGAGCCGCCGCGCTTCAATACGTGCGCAAGATCAGTGGTTTCACAAAGCCTTCCCACGCGAACGCCGAGGCGTTCGAGCGGGCCGTCGAGGAAGTGTCGCTGGTCTCGTCCCGACTCCTCGGTGAGCTGGTGACCACGGCGCCGCCCAAGGACCGTGAGGTCGAGGCGGAGAAGCGCCGGGCGCGCAGCGCCCAGCGGTTCGCGGCTTAGCCGGTCGGTTCACGGTCGTACGGCCAATGGATGGCCGCGCGTGGCCTCCCGCAACCCAGGGCCGCCCTCCCTGCGGCTAGAGGCCGCGCGGCAGCGCCTCAGGCAGCACGCTCGGTCTGCGGCTCGACCACATTGGCCGACCACACGACGAACGCGAGCACGGCCAGGCCGCACACGAAGTCGGTGAACAGGGTCGCGTAGAAGAAGGCCGGTATGTGAGGGTTGCCGTAGGCGAAGTGCCCCATCGTGACCAGGCCCGTGAGCGAGTAGACGACCAGGCACACACGAGCCTCCTGGTAGCGCCTTTCCCGGTAGCGCCTGTAGCCGATCAGGCCGATCGCGGTCAGCAGCGGCCAGCCAATGACGATCGCCACGCGCACCACCGTGTAGAAGCTGCCGCCCGGTCCCGGATAGCGATTGACGGCGATGAAGTTGTGGGTGTAGTGGATCGCGGTCGACAGGATGCCGGCGGCCAGGATCGCCTTGAGCAGGGTCAATGTCTGTTGCTCGTCTCTCATGGTTGCCTCCAATACGCATCCAGTGCATGTCCCGACACTTGCTCCAGTACCGGTCCAAGCAGTTGATAGATCGTTCTAGAGACGATAATGTCAGAAACTGTCGCGGCGCGCAACGACGATCAAGGGACCGATTCGATGTCGAGCACAACCAAGGACCGCATCCTCCAGAGCACCGCCGAGCTGTTTCGCCGCCAGGGCTATACCGGCACCGGCATGAAGCAGATCGCCGCCGAAGCGGCTGCCCCCTTCGGCTCGGTCTACCACTTCTTTCCGGGGGGAAAGGAGGAGCTCGGGGCCGAGACGATCAAGGTATCCGGGCGCCTCTACGGACAGCTGTTCGCTTCGATCGCGGTTCAGGCGCCCGACGTACTCAGCGCGGTCCACGACTTCTTCGAAGGCGCTGGGGAGACTTTGCGCGAAACCGACTATGCCGATGCTTGTCCAATCGCCACCGTGGCTTTGGAGGTGGCGAGCACCAACGAGCCGCTGCGCTTGGCCACGGCCGAGGTCTTCGAAGAGTGGATACAAGGAGCCACCGAGTACTTCGTCCACGCCGGCATCGCTCGTGCCCGGGCGCGCGAGCTCGGGCTGGCGATGTTGTCCTTGCTCGAGGGTGCCTTCATCTTCAGTCGGGCGATGCGCACCACCGAGCCGATGGCGGTCGCCGGCGCCGCTGCGGTGGCGGCTGTGCGCGAGGCGCTCCACCAGGCCAAGGTAAGCGGCGGCCATGAAGCGTAGAGCCTTGCCGGCGGCGGCCCCCGCATTCATTGCGGTGGGCGCGACCTGCGATCTGCTGTTGCTGGCGGCCCGAGGCGCCCAGGCACCCGCATGGGCGCATCTGTGGTGCTCGCCCTCGGCCTTGAGCCATCACAGTGGGAAATCGGGCACGGGCCTTGCCGCTTTGCTCGACTACGCAAAGGCTTTGATTCCCCATTGGCCCCACATCCTGCCGATAGTGGTCGCATTGGCCACGCTTGTCTACCTGAAGCGGGCCAACGCCCGCTACCACGCTCGAGGGGAGCAGTCGCCGATACACGCCTGATCTTCTAAGTGTGGTGCACGCATAAGTCCGTACACGGACACCAGCATGATGGGACCCTGTATGGGGAAGCGCGCATGATGTCAATCATGTGTGAGAATCCGCCCAATGAAACTGCGCGAGATGGCTCAGCTGCTTGCGGCCTCGCTCGCGTTGGTGCTCTACGTGTATGTGATCGGGTGGTTGATCACCTCTGCCCGCCTGTCGGCCGCGCGGTTGCCCGCCCAGGCGTCCCTGCCCCTGATCGATGACAAGACGATCCTCGCGACAGGGGTGCGCAGTGTCGTAGTCATGGCTTTCGTATTCGCCGCGATGTGCCTAGTGGCTTACGGCCTGCACGCCTTCACCTGGGAATCGCACGCCGCTCAGTGGCATGCGGTCGTGCGATTCGGTCGTGGCAGGGCACGAGCTTTAACCCCTCCTCCATCCCCCCCTACAGAGGCATCTAAGGATATTCAAGAGGGCATGGTGACCCAGTCCCAGGATCTACCCGAGAACACTGCGGCGGAGGCCGTCCACGCCAACATGGGAGACCCTTTCGTACGCGTCGTCGCGGGCTTCAACGTGGTCGTCGTTGCGGCCACCTTCGGCCTGGTTGTGGCCAGGATCGTCAAGCCCTTGATCGATCAACTCGAACCGGATCGCTGGTGGGCGCTATTGGCGCCTTGGGCGATTGTCACGCTCGTGGCTGCTTTGATCTTGGTGAGAGTGAATCCCTTGCGTGGCGGTCGTGTAGTCCACGCGCTCCTGTGGACTTTCGTGGTCGCGATCGCCTGCGTCTCGATGGCCCCGATCGGCCTCTTGCTACTCACATGGGCCGGCATCGCCACCGTGGGACGGGCTGTGGGCCGACGCCAAGTCAGGCCCACGTCGAAGATCGAGTTCGCGCTCTCGCCTCTGCCTTGGCTTCTGCTCACCGTGTACGCCTTGGTCGGGCTCGCCTATTACGCCACCCCACCCGTCTCATTCCCCCAGGCGATCGTCACCGGCCCGCACGAGAGCCTCCTCGGCGGTTACTTGGCCCAAAGGGCGGGCGCGGTCTACCTCGTGTCTTGCACGGCGCTCGCCGACGCCACCTCCACCGACGAGGCCGTCTTGACGATCCCCAGTGGTCAAGCCACTTCGGTAGCCACCAAAGACACCAAGTTCAGCGTCGATTCGGGTGCGCGACCCTCCTTGCCGACTGTGCTCCTACACGCTTTGGGTATCGAAGCGAGCACCCCCACCTGGATCAAGCCTGAGCTCAGACCCAAGACGGCCACCTGCGCCGGTGAGCAGCCCCCCGCGCCCAGCAACGGCTATCGCGACACAGGCTTGGGCGAAGGCGTGATCGCCGGGCCCCCGCCTCCCGGTGGACGCGCCGCCAACGGTGAACCTCCGATCCAACAGACGACGCCCGACGCCATAGTCGCCTTGGCGCGTCGCTACCAGCCCACGGTTTTGGTGACGGTCGCCGACCGCTTCTGGCCCGTCTCGGTCGGGGCACTGCTGCAGGACGTCGGCTCCGGGGGAGCCCCTACCTGCCTGTACCGCAAGGTGGGCGTTTGCGCGATCCGCGCCCCCAAGCTCACAGCCTTGCAGTCTCAAGGCAGCAGCGCCTCAGAATTCCTGCAATATCCAGCTTCGCTGAGCGGTGACCCCACCGGCCAGTTCAACGCTTTCCTGCGCGGTCAGTCTGAACCCGGCGAGCCTCTGCCTTCCTTGCACCGTTGGCTGGCAGACCCGGGCCTGCTCAACCCGTGGAGGACCGCCCAAGTCTATTTCTATTACGCCGGGCCTTCCAATCCCGCCCACTGGCCCGCCTCCAACCGCACCATACCGGCCGGCTTGGTGGCCCTCCAGTATTGGTTTTTCTATCCCTACAACTATTACCCCACCGTCGCCACACCCGACCTCATGAACGGTGCTCCCCTGGCCGGAGATGTAGTCAACACGGACCTCCACCAAGGCGACTGGGAGCACGTCACCGTGCTCGTCGACCCCAAGACAGGCAAGCCGTTGTGGCTTTACACCGCGCGCCACAGTGACGAGGGTCACTATTACCCGTGGAGCAGTCCTTCGTTGAGCTTCGACGAAGGCCATCCCGTAGTCCAAGCCGCCTTCGGCGGTCACCCAACCTATGACGCCCATTGCGGGGTTCGGCCCCGTTATGCCCACGGGCTGAGCGGAGATGTTGGTGACTGGCTCGTGTGCGGCTCCGGTCGTTTCGCTTTTCGGGCGGCCTCCACGCCGTTGGTGGACATCGCAACCACGCCCTGGGCGTGCTGGAAGGGGCATTTCGGAACCGCTTCCGCCAGTGAGGTGAATCCAGCCCAGAACGAGGGGTCGGTCCAATTGGCGATCGACCAGTACTACGACGTCGCCGGCCCCCGCTCGCCTCTCTGGCAGGCCGAGAACGGGCATCTCGCAGCCGACTACAAACTGGCCCACGACACCGGGGTGTGTGCCGGTGGGGCCGACCCCCGGGCCGCCGAGCTCCAGGCGCTGCGGGCCGGGGTGCCCGGAACTGCATCCGGGTGAGCCTGGTAACTCTGACCGGGTCCCCTGACCGCGGCGATCTGATTGGACAGACTGCGGGCCGCTAGACCTGTGGTTGGAGCATGGGGAGTAGTGTGAGGTTGACTAGGCGCCGGACGGAGTTTGGGTCGTCGAGTGTGATGGTCCCGTCGCGGGTGAGTAGTAGTGAGATCGCAAGGCGTGCGGTCACTTCGGCGACGCCGTCTATGTCTGGTGTCGCGGCGCGGCCCGCGTTGACTTCGGCTTGGAGTCGCTGGGCGATGAGTGATCGGTAGAGCTCGAGCACGGGTCCGCCGTCGAGGGTGAGCGGCGGTAGCAGGACATCCGGTTCGCTGCGCAGGAGCCGATCGAATAGTGGGTGGCCGCTCACGTAGCGCCCAGCGAACTCGAATCCCGCGACGAGTCGGTCCTCCAGCGTTTCCGCGCCTTCCCATAGGAGGTCGAGCTCTTGCATTCCTCGGTGGACCTCGCGTGCGATGACGATCTCGACGAGGCGTTGCTTGCTCGCGAACCGGCGGAAAACGGTCATCCGTGAGACGCCGGCGCGGCGGGCGACGTCTTCCATCGAGGTGCGGCGGATGCCGTGCTCGGCGAACTCGTCGAGCGCCGCCACGGCGACGCGGTCAAACAGCGCGTCCTCTCCCACGACGGGAGCCATCTCGAGCAATTCGGCTATTGGCACCATTGGATACTATGTTACTCTGTTTTGCACAGAGTAACTAGAGAGGGATATGGCTCATGGCCCAAACGCTTGCCGACTTGCCTCGACTGCGCCGCCCCGCAGTCGTCAATGCCGCCCAGTACTGGCTGGCCCCAGAGCAGTTCGCGCGCCATTGCCAGCGGCTCGGTGACCGTTTCCTCGTGCCGATGCCGGCGACGGGGCCGTGGCTTTGCCTGACCGATCCTGAGGACATCAAGCGCGTCTTCACAGCCGACACCGACGTGCTTCGCCTCGGAGCGGCACTGGCCAAGGCATCCGCGCACCATCTCTTCCTCGGCCCGACGGGACTCACGAACATCGACGGCGCCGAGCACATGCGCAGGCGACGAACGCAGCTACCCCCGTTCCACGGCGACGCGTTGAGCGGCTACCACGAGACGATGCAGCGCAAGACCGAAGAGGTTCTCGCACGCTGGCCCTACGGGCACCCCACTCCCTCCCAGCCGCACATGGAAGCGATCAGCCTCGAGGTGATCATGGCCACCGTGTTCGGGGTCACCGACCCCGCGCGCGTTGGACGGTTGCGCTCGGCGACGCTCGCGCTGCTTGCCGAGGGCCACTCGCGGCGGTTCTTCCTCCAGACGATCATCGCGACCAGCCGTGAGAACGGGTGGGACAGACCGTTCCCGCGAGTCCGCCGCGCGATCGACGCGGTCGACGCGATCGTGCTGGAAGAGGTCGCTCACCGCCGCAACACCGATCAACTCGACGGCCAGGACGTACTCGGAATGTTCCTGCGCACACCCGATAGCCAAGACCGCCTGATGAGCGACGAAGAGATCTGCGACGCGATGCGCACCCTGCTGCTCGGTGGCCACGACACGACCGCTTCCACCCTGACGTGGATACTCGAGCGCGTCAGCCGCTACCCCGACGCGCTTTCGCGCCTGCAAACCGCCGCGCTCGACGGAGACGACGAATACCTCGACGCGGTCATCAAGGAGGCGATGCGATTGCGCCCAGCCTTCCCGCTCACCGCACGACTCGCAACCGAGCCGTTCGACCTACCCGGGCTGACGATCCCGAGCGGCACGATGGTGGTCCCTTACATAACGCTCGTGCATCGCCGTCCTGAGCTCTACCCCGACCCGCTCACCTTCCGCCCCGAGCGGTTCCTGGACACACGCGCCGGCACCTACACCTGGATCCCCTTCGGCGGCGGACCCAGACGATGCATCGGCGCCGCCTTCTCCCTCGCCGAGGCCCGAATCGTACTCAGGACAATCCTCCGCCACGCCCGCCTCGAACCCTCCCATCAGCGACCAGAGCGAGTCACCCACCGCAACGTATTCATCGTACCCGCACGCGGCGGACGCATCACACTCCAACGCCGCACACCCCACCCCAACACCAGCCAAACGAGGGCACGATCTGCTTGACCACCACTTTCCGCCACCAGGTTTTGGGCAATGGCCGTCCCGACTTGGATGTCCAGCAATGCGGCTGCTCGTTGCGAGCAGGTGAAGCAGGGGCCAAGTCTCAGCGGGCCTGACGCAAAGTGACCCCAAGCAAGACTTGGGCCTGCTCGACCACGACGGCTCCTCCCAGTAGCGGTGTGAGGACTCGCCCGGCAACTGTGAAGCGCATAGGTTCACAGGGGGCGAGTGGGCCGCTGGCCGACGTGGGCTCGCTAGCTTGGGCCAAAGCCGGGCCGCGAGAGGAGGCCCGAAAGGTGAAAGTCACGGTGGGTGCGTCGAACTGGATGTCGGGGCAAGCGATGGCGAGCGGCTGCACGGTCGGCAAGCGGTCGATCGCTCTTGCGATCTTCGTGACCTTGGTCCGGTCGGTAACAGTGAGTGACAGCGAAGGACGTGCATCTGGTCGGGCCACGGACACGTCCAATACCGATGCCTGTGAGGGGATCCGCTCGGAGGCAGGTCTGGGGATATCCCACATGTCCGCCGCGTCGGCCCGGATCGCGGTGGAGCCGCCCGGCAAAGCCACAAGGGTCGTCGACAGCGAGCGTGCATAGAGCACCGACGGAACTGGCGGCCAGGTAAATCGCAAGAATCGAGAGGTCGTGAGCCCGCCTTGACCGCCGCTGCCCGAGCTATCGAGTTGCGATGCGGCCGGCTGATGGGCTTGGACAAAAGCGAGCACCTTGGGGACGGGAGCGGGAACGATCCAGAAGGCGTGGCGGTCGACAACGTCTGGGCTCGGGATTGCAATGCCCCGGTCGGCGAGCTTGGAGCCGGTGCCCGGCGGCGCTCCTTGGGTGCGCCGGGCGCCCGAGGGCAGCTCGAGCTTGGCGAGCAGGGCTTGGGCGTCGTGGCCGGCCGCGACCTTGTTGGCACGCTCGCCCGGGCTCATGGCGGCGCTTTGCCCGCCGACGCTCGCGGATGGCCGGCTTCGGGCGGAGGCCAATGCCAAAAAGCCACATAGCCCTATGAGGGCAGGGAGCAGCAGGAGAGCGGACAGGCGCGGCAGTCTCGACCATGAGCGCATCATGCGACCGTAGTCGATCAGGGGTTACCCCCTCGCGGTCTGGGTCGTGGATGTCTCCGCGACATAACTGAGCCGCCCGAGCACGTCGGTCGTGGGCGCGACCTTGGCTTTCTCGTAGTCGGACAGGCGTGGTGCCGAAGTGCCGGCGGCCCGCGCGAACTGGCGTAGTGTCATGCCGCTGCTCACGCGCCAGGCGCGAATCTGTGCCGCGTAAACCTCCCGCCCCCGCGTGGTGAGATCCTTGCGTGCGCGGTCGATCACGTTGGTCATCAAGGCGTCGACACCGTAATGCTCGTCCCACCCCACGACGGTCTCGGTCGTACGTGCGGCAGGTCCCCATGGGTTATGCCTGATTGTGTTGGCAAGTGCGCGCCAGTCCGATAGAGAGCCACGGTCGATCACGGTCTCGATTGCCTCTGCCGGCCACTCGTCCATCGGCAGTGTGGCGTCGAAGTCGAGGTTGCGAAAGTGCACGGTCATTTGACCATCCTCTCGGCAAGGTCTGCCAACAGCCCCTTGACCGCCGACCAGTCGTGCCAGCGCGGTGCGAGCTCCTTGTAGCTCGCGAGTTGCTCGGTGACATCGACATCGCGCGGCCGCGGGTCCGCGAGCTGCCTGACGAGTTGTGTGGCGACTGCATCCGATCCACGGTTGATGTCCGCGTAGTAGTCGTCCATGTCTGTCAAGACAGAAGCGGACTCGTCGAGTCCGATGTGATCGGCCAGTGCTGCGATGTCAAGGTAGTCCCGCGTCTGGTTGCGACTCAAGCTGAGCCAGGCCTTGATCCGCAGGATCTCCGCCGCCGTTGGCACGACCAGTCGCTTACCCCTCACTTCGACGTCGGTCGTCTCAAGCGGCCGGCTGCGAAGCAACTGACGCAGGCCTGTTTCGATGCCTCCAAGGTCGCCCAGGATGATCTTCCCAGGCTGAGCTCGCGTCATCGACCAGTCGCCGAGGGCCTCCAAGTTCTCGAGGATCGTGTCGAAGCGCTCGGCAAGGTCAGCCACAACGTGGTCGTGATCGAAGGATTGGCGATGTCGGGCATAAAGCGCGGCTGCTGAGCCTCCCACGAGTACGGCCTCGGGGACCAGCTCCTGTAGTTGCGCGGCCTTCTCAAGTACGTCGTCCAGTGACGGTTCCATACCCCAATATTATCAGATCAGATAACAAAATGCGGGGATGGCGGGTCAAGGGGCCGACCGATAGCCCAATCTTTCCAGCGGACGTAGCTTAGGTGCCTTGACAGCTATATAGCTGACCAGCTATATTAATATAGGGTGACTGCCCTAACTACCTTCCAAGCTTTGGCCGAGCCCAACCGCCAAGCGATCCTTGACCTACTGCGGGACGGGGAGCGCCCGGTGGGCGAGCTGGTCGAGCGGCTCGACTTGAGCCAGCCAGCCGTGTCCAAGCACCTGAAGGTGCTCAAGGACGCGGGCATGGTCGAGACTCGCCCGGACGCCCAGCGACGGCTCTACCGCATCAGACCTGAGCCTTTGGCCGAGCTGGATAAGTGGCTGGCCAGCTATCGCGGACTCTGGTCAAAGAGCTTGGATCTACTTGAAGAGCACCTAGACAAGCGGAGGCAAACATGAACACTGGAACTCTCCTCACCGATGGAGCCCAGCCGGCCGTGCGCCTCGAGCGCCATCTGTCGGACCCCCTCGAGGTCGTATGGCAGGCGCTCACCGAGCGTGAGCAATTGCGGTCTTGGTTTCCCTGCGACGTGGTCCTCGCCGGTGGAAAGTGGGAGGTTGGTGCTTCCATCTCCTTCCCCTTTCCCCCTGAGGTGATCGATCTGACGATCACCGGCGAAGTGCTCGAAGTGGAGGAGCCGACCAGGCTCGCTTTCACCTGGGGCAACGAGACGCTCCGGTTCGAGTTGACGCCTATCGACAGTGGGACACTTTTGGTCCTCATCGACGAGCTACCTGCGGCAATAGCTGCGCGCAACGGTGCGGGCTGGGAGACATGCTTGGACCGCTTGGCCGGGCTTGACCCCGATCCCGACGCGTGGCGGGGACACTTCGATGCCTACGTTGCGGCTTTCGAGCTAACGCTCGGCCCTCAAGAGGGTCCACCGGCGGGGTACAAGGGAGACGTCGCCGAGAAGGCCTAGGGGTCTAGCGTTGCGCAGGTGGCCGACCAAGTCCCCGCGGTATGTGACGTGCTCGACGCGATAGAGCGTCGCGACTGGACGCGTCTGCGGCGGCTGCTCCATCCCGAGATTCACTGGACCACCGCTGTGGAAGAGGATCTCCACGGTGCGGACGAGGTGATTGCGCGGCTCTCCAAAGATCCGCCGCCGGCGCCTCCCTCCTATCACGAGGTTCGGGACGGGCTGATGTATCGCTGGATCGACTGTCCTGGATGATCTAGCGAGCGCTAGTTGTCCCGCCCCATGGCCGCGGTCCGCTGCACATGATTCGCAGCCAGACTATGCGTCCGCGCTGCTCGCGCAGATATGCCTGTTGCTCATACAGGAACGGGCCGTCGGCGCCCTGGCCGTGCACCCGCCAACCAACCCTGAGGGTGTCCGCGACCGACGAAGCCTCGATGGTCTCGACGCCTTCGATGTCTCGCTCGGGATGCTCAAACCAGGCGCGCAATACCTCCCCAACGTCGGCGGGGCGCTCGGCCTCCCAAATCCGGTTCGGGGTCATGGCCCTGAAGTCAACGTCTTGAGCCATCAGGCTCTGGACGCGGGCAAGATCTCTGCGGACGATTGCGTCGAGGAAGTCGTCGACTACGCTCACGGGCACCGAGCTCATTGCACGAGTGTGTCACCTGTTGCGGTGTGGGTCAACGAATGCCGCCAATGCACATGGAAGCTGAGAGGGCTATCTGTCAGCGCGCAGGATTCTCGATACAGCAGAGCTGTGCCGATCCCGTCGCGAGCAAGCGCCCGTCGGTATCCCAGATCTTGCCGCTAACGCCCATCAGCCCGTCGGCGGCGACAGAGCACTCGTGGTCTACCAGGAGCCATTCACATGAGGGATTGAATTGGTGCAACCACAGGCTCGTGTCGAGATTGGGCGCGAGGTAGTCCCACGAGCGGTAGCGCTGGTAGGCGGCGGGGAAGCCGAACGTGTCCAGCAAGATCAAAGAGCGGGCGGCGTCAACGAACGGATCTGCGAAACAGGCAGTCGGACGAAAGCGCGTCCACTCCCGCAGGACCGCAAAGCGATCCTCGTTCTCGGTGGGGATCGGTCGTCTCTCCACATTCTCCCAAAAGCGAAACGCTGGACGACCGGGTGCGGGCGTGTACTCGTAGGGGTCGACCTGCTCGGGCGGTGGCACCTTGGGCATGGCCGGATGCTGGTGAGAATGTCCCGGGCCGTCCGCGGCCGTCTTGACGAAAGCTTGCAAGATCGGCTTGCCTTGCTGGGTCATCGCAACTGACAGCGACTCCGCGCGCGATCCCCGCTTGAGCGAAGCGACCTCGATCTCGACAGGTGCGAACGCGGGCGAGCGCAGGAAATGGCAATAGAAGCTGCGCGGCCTTCGGATCTGAGCCATCTCACCGGCTGCCCTCAGGGCGATCGCCGCAAGATAACCGCCGTTGGGTCCCCAGATCTCCCATTGATCGGACAGCGTCGCGGAGAACCGACCATCGCTGCCAACGACCTGGGTGGCCTGTCCAAGATCGACTGCCATGAGCGCAAACTACAGCGAATCGGTCTGTGCACCGGGCGAGGCGGCACTCCGACCAGGTGGGGTTCCGACCGGGGTCAGGGTTGTGCCACCGCGACCGGAGCCTCGATGTCGGCCTCGGTTGAGAGAAGGATCGCGCCCTCGCCGGTGGCGTAGGCCTCCTCGCCGTGCTGGACGACGTCCATGCCCAGCGCCTCCTCGTGCTCGGTGGCGCGCAGCGGCATGACCAGTCCGATCAACCGTAGGAGCACAAACGTGGCCGTGAACGCATATACGGGACCGGCGAGCGCCGCCAGCGCCTGGTGGCCCAGTTGAGCGGCATTGCCGTAAAAGAGGCCGTTGGAGGATTTGTTCCAGGAAAACTGGGCGACGAAGCCGATGAACAGGATGCCGGTGAGGCCGGCCATCCCGTGAGCGCCGAGCACGTCGAGTGTCTCGTCGACGCGTGTCCGCGGGCGCCACACGATGATCGCGTAGCTCGGCAAAGCAGCCACCGCGCCGAGCGCCATCGCCCACGCAGGGCTGATGTAGCCGCCTGCCGGGGTGATTGCGACACAGCCGACGATGATCGCCGTGGCGGCTCCGATCGCGGTCACGCGTCTACCGCGTAGTCCGTCGAGCACGAACCAGACGGCAAGCGTGCACGCGGGGGTGAGCAGAGTATTGGTGAAGGCGAGCACGCTGGAGTGCCCGGTCGAGAAGCCGCTGCCGCCGTTGAAGCCGAACCAGCCGAACCACAGCAGCCCGGCACCGAGCAGCACATAGACGGCGTTGTGCGGTAGCAGGGCCTGCCGCCCGTAGTCCTTGCGAGCTCCGACAACGAGTGCAGCCGCCAGGGCAGAGAAGCCGGATCCCATCTCGACCGGTACGCCGCCGGCGAAGTCGAGCGTGCCGTGGGCCTGCAACCAGCCGCCACCGAAGGACCAATGGGCCAGCACCGCATACACCAACACCGACCACAGGCCCGCGAATAGGAGGAACGGGCCAAACCGCATCCGCTCGACGACGGCCCCAGACACGAGGGCGACGGTGACGATGCAGAAAGTAGCCTGGAACGCGAAGAACAACAGTTGCGGGATTGCCGTTCCCGCACGGGGGAGGAAGGTGACGCCGTGCAGGAAGGCGTAGCCGAATCCGCCGACAAAGCCGTTGCCCTTTGAGAACGCCAGGGAGTAACCGAGAAGTGCCCACGTGACCGTGGCGACCGCGATCGCGCCGATCGACATCATGAACGTGTTGAGCGTGTTCTTGGAGCGCACCAGGCCCGCGTAGAACAGCCCGAGGGCAGGGGTCATCAGCAGGACCATCGCTGTGGCCACAAGCATCCAGGCGGTATCGCCGGCGTTCACCGCGATGGACGCGATCAGGGCGGTGGAGGCCATCACTTGATCGACAGATCGGCCACGGCTATCACTTGTCCACGGGCGTCACCGCGCCCTCGTCGGTCTCGCCGGTGCGGATCCGCACGGCCTGCTCCAGCGGCACCACAAAGATCTTGCCGTCGCCGACCTCGCCTGTCCGCGCGCCGGCACAGAGCGCGTCGATCGTGGGCTGGACGAATGCGTCGGAGACAGCCACCTCGAAACGGACCTTCTCGGAAAGCCCCATCTTCACGGTGGTGCCGCGGTAGGTCTCGACGCGATCGAGCTCCCCTCCGTGACCCTGGACGCGGCTCATGGAGATGCCGCCCACGTCTGCGCGGTAGAGAGCTTCCAACACGTCATTGACCTTCTCAGGGCGCACGATGGCGATTACGAGCTTCACGGAGTCAGGAGGTTAGGTCACCGAGGGCAGTCTGGGCATGCCGGGCCCTGGTCTAAAAGCGTCTCTCTGCATCGCCGCGACTGTCAAGCGAGGAGCCATCCCAGCCGGGTGGCCTCATGACGCCTCGGCGGGCAAACATATCGTCCCCCGATATTATGGCCGTGTGTCGAGCAACGGTCACGCTGGGCGGGCGCCCATTGACGCCAAAGTCCTGCCATATGAAGCGCCATCTGGGGCGGAGCAGCGCGAGCTGGGGGACTTCGCCACGACGCGATCGGTGCTTGGCTTGTCTGCCGCGGCACTAGTTGTGGGGGCGCTTGTCGCGTGCTTCGCCCTGGCGCTGCTGGACCTGATCGGCTTGATCACGCACCTCGCTTACACGGGCGCGATCAGCACCAGTGTCGCCGGCCCCGATATAAAAGTGCTTGGTGTATGGAGCGTCCTGGTGCCGGTGATCGGAGGCCTGATCGTGGGCGTGATGGCGCGGGTCGGCTCCGAGCGCATTCGTGGTCATGGGATCCCCGAGGCTATGGAAACGATCCTCTTGCGCGGTAGTCGCATGGAGCCGAGATTGGCAGTGCTCAAGCCGGCCTCGAGCGCCGTGAGCATCGGCACCGGCGGTCCATTCGGCGCGGAGGGACCGATCATCGTCACCGGGGGTGCGCTCGGGAGCATCGTTGGACAGCTCCTGCATCTGACGGCGGCTGAGCGCCGTACGCTGCTGGTGGCGGGAGCGGCGGGTGGCATGACCGCGGTGTTCGCAACGCCGGTCGCGGCTGTGCTGCTCGCGGTGGAGCTGCTGCTGTTCGAGTGGCGTCCCCGCTCGATGATCCCGGTCGCGCTCGCGGCATGCTCAGCCGAGGCCGTCAGGGAAGCGCTTGCGGGCGCCGGGCTCTTGCGCAAGGCGCCTCTGTTCGCGATGAGCGCGCACGGCTCGTTGGGCGTCTCGGTAACAGGCGGGGCGGTGCTGGTGGGTGTCGCATGTGGAGGGCTCGCCTGGGTGATGACGCGCTGTGTGTACGGAGCCGAGGACCTGTTCGGGCGGTTGCCCGTGCACTGGTCGTGGTGGCCGGCCATCGGCGGTTTGTTCGTCGGTATCGGCGGCTTGATCGATCCGAGAGTGCTCGGCGTGGGCTATGAAACGATCGGCGCGCAACTCGCGGGGCAGCTTGCGCTCACGGCGCTGTTGGTGTTGCTCGTGGTCAAGCTGGCCGTCTGGTCGATCGCGCTGGGCTCGAACACGAGCGGCGGGATCCTTGCACCGCTGCTGATGCTTGGGGCCGCCTTGGGAGGATTGCTGGGCGCGGTGTTGCCCGGAGCGGGGGAGGGAACCTGGGCGCTGATCGGGATGGCCGCGGCGATGGCGGGCGTGATGCGCTCGCCGTTCACGAGCATCGTGTTCGCGCTCGAGCTCACCCATGACGTGAACGCGCTCTTGGCGCTGCTGGTTGCGTGCGTGATCGCTCACTTGGTGAGCGTGTTGACGTTGAAGCGCTCGATCTTGACCGAGAAGATTGCTCGTCGCGGCTATCACGTCACGCGCGAGTACGACATCGACCCTTTGCATGCTCTGCTGGTGGCGGACGTGATGGCTACCGACGTGCTGACTGTGCAACCCCAGACGTCAACCGCGGAGCTCTACGAGCGCCTGCCGGAGGGCAGCGTCGATCGCCGTCAGCGCCTGTATCCGGTGCTCGACTCCGATGAGGGCCTGGTAGGAGTGCTGGCGTTCTCCGACGTGCTTGCGGAGCGCGGATCCGCAACCCAGTCGGTTGCCAGTGAGCTGGCGCGCCGGCCGATGCTCGCCTTCGCCGATGAGACCTTGCGTGAGGTCGCCGACAGGATGGTCTCGAGCGGACACGGCGTGCTACCGGTCACCGAGCGCGGCGATCCTCGGCGGCTGGTGGGACTGGTGAGCCAGTTCGACCTGCTCAAGGCTCACGAGCGGGTGTTGATCGAGGAGCGCCACCGCGAGCGTCCGCTGGGGCCGCGCCGTCGGGTCTCGGCACCTGACAAGTCGCTCCCCGCCCTCGAGCCGGCGAGATGAGCTTGCTCACCGCAGGCAGACCGTTGCTCGACGAGGACTATCGTCGCCTGCTCGCTTTCCGCAGCGAGCTGCGCGACTTCCTGCGCTGGAGCGAGCAAGCGGCCCAGGATGCGGACCTGACGCCTTCGTTGCACCAGCTGCTCCTTGTCCTGCGCGGCCATCCAGTCCTACCTGGACCGACAATCGGACAGGCCGCCGAGGAGCTGCATATACGACATCACAGCGCGGTGGAGCTCGCCCAGCGCGCAGAGGGCGCCGGCTTGATTTGCCGCGTACGGGATGACGCCGATCATCGTCGCGTACACCTCGCGCTCACCGACAAGGGGCGAGCGCATCTTGAGAGTTTGACCCGCGAGCACCTGCCCCGTATCCAAGCCCTCGCACAGGTCTTGGAGCAGGTTGTGAACCCGGATCGCCGCTTGTGAGGCGCTGAAGCGATAGCCCTTCAGGACGCGCCGAAGTGGCGCCGGGTTTCCGCGAATAGCTGTTTGAATATGAGGCCATTCATGGGCGCGCCGGGCTTGCCGAGCGGTGTTGGTTCCACGGCGAAGGTCCAGGTGAAGCGGCACCGGTCGGGCCCATCGGGCTCGACGATGTAGTCCTCGGCGAGGCGCCTGAATACGGGGAGGTTGGCCTCGGTGGCATAGAACGCGTAGCGATGCCCCTCCTCCCAGATGAAGAAGTGCTCCTGCAGCTTCATGGCTCCACCGAGGACCTTCGCCTGCCGGGTTGTCCCGACGCCAAAGGGGCGCCCCGAGGTCCAGCGGATCGAAAGAATGCGACACCAGTCAAGCGGCTCCTCCGAGGCGAGCCTGCGCCAGATCTCCTCGGCGGGACGTGCGATCGCGAACGTCTCCGAGTAGCGCGAGGGCGCTGAGGTCAAGAAGTCCTGGTCGGCGGGCTCGAGCTTGGAAGGCATAGGCTGGTCTTTCGGTCGTCGGGGCTATGGCCAGGTGATCGACTGAGCGAGCTCGACCGGTCCCAGCTCGATCAGCCCGCTGCGCTCGATCGGGCTGTATACGTCGCTGGTGAGCGCGAGCCAGTGGATCAGGTGCGCTTCGGGGTCGACGATCAGCGCCTCGTCAACACGGTGGGCCGCGTAGAAGGGCAGCTTTTCCCAGCTCTCGTCGCCAGGAGAGAGGATCTCGACCACAAGCGCCGCCGTGGGATGCCACATCTCGGCCGCGCCGGGACGATGAAACCCGCCGTCGGGTACCCGGAAATCCTGTTCGGAGTCGCCGAGGTTGAACTCGGCCATCGTCGGCTGCAGACCGGCTGCGCGAGCAGGGCCGTCGAGGATCACAGCCAGCTGCTGGACGAGATCGGCGTGCCTATGGCTCGGGCCAGGAACCACGTGCAGCACCCCTTCCCAGACCTCGTCTTTGCCGTCTTGGCCGAGCTTCCTGCGGCTCTCCAGCAATGCGTGCAGTGCGGCGGGGGGTGGGTCGAGCAGCAGCGTGGGCATCTTTCAGAGCGTAGCGTTGTCGCCGACATCTAGGATCGCAAGCGTGATGGTGCTTGTCCTCCGCTCCGATATGACCTGGTCATGAGCCGCGAGCGCTGGATGGCGCTCTTTTTCGCCGGCGGATCGACATGCTTTCTCATCGGCCCTTTTCCTGGGTTCGCAAGCCTCGTGGGGGACGCCGCGGACGCCGTCACATTCTTCGTGGGCTCGATCCTGTTCACAGCCGGTGGGGCGCTGCAGAGCTCTCTCGCTTTTCCGGAGCGCCGGTCCTCTGGTGCTGGACGGGCGGCGTGGTGGGCCGCGATCGTCCAGTCCGCTGGCACCTTGTTCTTTAACCGGACCACCTACCAAGCCATGCACATCGCACTGTCCAACTCCGAGTACAACAAGCTCGTGTGGCGGCCAGACCTATTGGGCTCGATCTGCTTCCTGGTCTCGGGTGTGATTGCTTACCGTGCCTCGGCCAGGCACGGCTGGCTACCCGTGCGTGAGGGTCAGGGATGGTGGGAGCCGTCCATCAACTTGATGGGTGGGGTGCATCTTCTTTGGCGTCTCGGCCATCGCCGCCTATGTCGTTCCCTCACGCGGCTCGGTGATCGACCTAGCTGCCGTGAACTGGAACACCTCCCTGGGAGCGACGTGCTTCTTGGCCTGCGCTTTGGCCACGCTGCTCACCGGGCGCACTTCGAAGTCACCGCGGCGCCGGCGCCTGCACGAGCTCGAGCATGCCGTCGAGCGGGCCGTCTGATGCGAGCTGGTCACGGTCGAGGTAGAGATGGATGCCGTGGGAGCGATCGCATGATTGAGTGTGCGAGTGCCCACGCTTGCCGCAGACGACCTTGACATCCACTACGAGGTGCGAGGCGTTGGCCCCCGCTTGCTCGTGTTCAACGGCTCGGGAGCCACGATTGCGTCATCGCGTGTCCTGATCGATTTCCTGGCCCAGAGCTTCGAGGTGCTGGTGCATGACCAGCGCGGTCTGGGTCTGACCGGCCTGCCCTCATCGCCCGACAGCTGCACGATGGCGTCCTACGCCGCCGACGGCGCGGCGCTACTCGACCACGTCGGCTGGCCGACGGCGCGGATCTTCGGCATCAGCTTCGGCGGCATGGTGGCGCAGGAGCTCGCCGTCACCTGGCCCGAGCGCGTCGAGCGGCTGGCACTGCTGTGCACCTCTCCCGGAGGCGAGGGCGGGAGCAGCTATCCGTTGCACGAGCTCGACGGTCTTGTGCCCGATGAGCGGGCGCGAGTCTGGCGTCAGAACCTCGACACGCGGTTCTCGTCGCAGTGGCTGAGCTCCCATCCGAACGACAGGGCGCTGGTAGAGCTGGCGAGTGCACTGGAGGCGAGCCCGAAGACGCCGGATCAGAAGCAGGGCGCTCGACTGCAGCTCCAGGCTCGTAGCCGCCACGACGTCTGGTCGCGTCTTCACAGGATCCGCTGCCCAACTCTCGTGGCCTGCGGACGCTATGACGGTCTAGCGCCGCCGGCCAACTCCGAGGCGATCGTCTCACGAATCCCTGGCAGCGAACTGCAACGCTACGAGGGCGGCCATCTGTTCGTGCTGCAGGATCAGCGGGCGCTCCCTGAGATCGTCTCCTTTCTCTCCCGCTAGCGCGGTGAGATAAGGAGCCCGAACGACGATCCGGAATATTGAAGGAGCTGTCACAAAGCGCGTCCGTCAGCTAATAGGTAAGGACGATGGAGCGGGACAGCCTCAATGGGGATGCACTGCTGGTCGCGGCTAGCTCGGACGCTGAGTCATTCGCGGCCTTCTACAGGCTCTTCGAGCGGCCCGTGCTCGGGTTTTTCATGAGGGCCACGGGCAGTCCCGAGCTGTCAGCGGACCTGGCCGCCGAGACGTTTGCCAGGGCGCTCGAGTCGATCGACGGCTATGACCGTACCAAGGGAAGAGCCGACCAGTGGCTGTTTGGGATCGCCCGCAACGTGCTCGGTTCCAGCGCTCGGGCGGGACGGGTGGAAGCGAAGGCGCGCGAGCGTTTGGGCATGGGCCGCCTGGTGGTCGACGACCACGCCGCTCGCACAATCGCTCGGTTGAGCGAGGACGGCGAGGAGGCGGCTCGGGCATTGGCGGCGCTTCCGGAGGAGCAGCGGGGAGCCATCGAAGCGCGGGTCATGGAAGGCCTGGACTATGGGGAAATCGCCGGCAAGCTGCGCTGCTCGCAGGCGGTTGTGCGCCAAAGGGTGAGTCGGGGGCTGAGCACACTACGAGCAAGATTGGCTGGTGGATGATGAGCATTCTCGAGCAGCTGGAGCGTGATCTCCGGGAGGCAGCCAACCGCAGACTCGCCGGCGGCACCCAAGTTGCGCTTGGACCGAAGACGCGGGGTGGATGGAGGCGCATGACAAGGGGTTGGCGCTTGTCCCTGATCGCTTGCGGGTGCCTGTTGGCGAGCGCCACGATCGCGCTGGCCGCGACCGGCGTGATCCTCGCAGGAGCACCGGTTCGCCCCGAATCACAGCCGAATCCAGCTGTTGGGCAAGGCGCCCCCGTGCCGGGTGCGTCCAGGTTGCTTTCGTTGCGGGTGCCCGATCCCGAAGGTGGTTTGGAGTGGGGGATGAAGCTCGTGCGTACCACCCGAGGCGAGCTTTGCATCCAGATCGGGCGTGTCCAAGACACGCAGCTGGGACAACTGGGGATCGACGGGGTCTTCCACGATGACGGGCGCTTTCATGCGATGCCCGCGGACATCTTGCCGGGGAGCATCAAGCAAGGAATGAACAAGGGGGAGAACGATGCGACCGCCATGGTCAGCTGTGCCTTGACCGGTCAAGCGGTCGCAGGCGAGCATAGGGGTGTGGATCGCAGCGCGGGCGCCGCCGACGGCCGCGAAAGCGCACGCCCGAGGAGCGAGTTGAGGGACGTCTACTTTGGGCTGCTCGGCCCGCAGGCGGTGGGCGTGACTTTTCAGGCGGGCAGGAAGCCGGTGACCATACCTGTCTTGGAGCCGCTCGGCGCATATTTGATCGTGCGCCGCGCCGAGCCCCGCGAGCAGGTGGGCGCCGGCGGCGAAAGCATTGGCAGCGAGGGCGACCTTCCGGCCTATCCGCCGCTCATCGCGATCTCCTACCGGCTTGCGGGCAAACTGTGCGAGCGCGGTCCGGTCGTGGCGCCCAGCGGGCACACCCAGGTCATCGACCCCTGCCCCTCGCCGCACTGGCCGGCAGTCAGAGACTTGCCGCCGCGGGAACTTCACCAGCCGCTGCATGTGCGCTTGGAGGGCAGCCATCGCTCGATGGCAGGAGTGCTACTCAGTTTCAAAGCGCCGTTTGTGGTGAAGAGCGCCAAGCAGGACTACACGATCCGAATTCCGGGTGTCTCTTGCGGGCGACAGACATTCGCGCACCGCCGTCCCGAAGAGATCGAGACCGGCTACGACGAGGTCACCCTTGGCCGGGACGTAGCCAAGGGGGCCACTGTGACTCACCGGTTCTCGGCCGAGGACCTCCTCGCGCCGGTGTGCGGTCTGCCTTCCCACCCCAAAGCGGTGCACAGGAGCTCCGCCACGATCGAAGTTCTCTATCAGAGCTATCAGGGGGCGGCGCCGGTGATCGTGGGTAAGACGGTCGTTCGAGGCGCTGCAGGTGTGCCCCGGCGTGCATCAGATCGCTAGGCCGACTTGCCTTGGCAGTACTGGCTATCGCAGCACGACGCTTCCGATCGGTGTGGGCTGTGGTAGTCCCTTGATGAAACGGACGTATTCAATGTCGACCCTGACGGGCCGTGCACAAGACTGTGAGGACGGCGGCCGACGGGACAGCAACGGTGCGATGGGTATGCGAACGATCTGTCCTCGTGCTACGTCGGAGTCCGGCCCGGACCCACCGAACTGCTGGCAGGAACGCGCCGAGGCGGTGTAATCCTGGCGGGCGCTGGTGACAGGGTAGGGGGCGCGGAAGCTGACGTAGGCCGCGGTCGGATGGTGGACATTTAGATGCACTTGGAACGGCACGTGCACGATCGGCAGGGGAGCCGGCTTTGGTGGTGGGACTTCGGATAGTCCGCAGGAGGCAAGCCGGATGCCGTTGCCGGTGTCGACGCAGCGCTTGCCAGCGTAGTTATAGGTGATCGAGATGAGCGCGCCGTTGGGGGCGGCGGGGGCGCTGTAGTTGGCGGGTTCGTCGCGACCGTCGGTCTCGCTGATGCCTCCGAGATGCCTGCCGGAGGTGTAGCGCTGAACGATGAGATATGCGCCGAGCCCGGGCAGGACCGGTTGGCTGTGGGTTTCAGATCCTGAGCGGTAGGTGATGCTGAGGGCGTGCGACCCGAGCAGCCCGAAGGAGATCTCGCGGCGATCTTGCATGATGCCACCGCTCGGGGGATTGTTGGCGGCGCTGAGATAGAGCCCGACGATGTCTCCCGAATAGGTTTCTTCGGGGGCCGCGCAATTGCCGGAAAGCAATCCCTGAAAGCCGCCCAGTACGTCGGGAAGGGCATCGGCAGGGAGGGGGTGGAAGTGTCCGTCGTTGGCGAACGCTCCGTCGACGCCGAGCTGGCCGAGTCGGCCGTGGTAGATGCGTCCGACCTGAACGCAGATGAGGCCCCTGGTCGTATGTGTGATCCGCATGCCCCAAGGCAGGCCGCCGGCGGGATCGGCGACGCGCAGGGGTAGTAGCCGGCTTCCGCCTTGGACCGGGATGCCGTCGCCGGCGCTCGCGAGCGGACGGTTCACGGGGTGGACCGGAGAGCCGGTGAGGATCACCCCGGTCGCGGCCAGGGCAATTGCGCTGATCGCGAACACGAGCACGAGCACGACTAGCACGAGGCGCAGGCGCGAACTACCGAGTAGCGACTTGTGCCTGGCTACGGGCCGCAAAGGTTGCAAGCTCCGATGAGGGCGAGCCCCCGCTTGCACCAGGGCCTCGCCGAATCTGTCGATGGCGTCCATTACTAAGCCTCCCTCATCTTCGTGCGCAGCTCGGCCAGGCCGCGGCTGACGCGCTTGCGTGCCACCGACTCCGAGCACTGCAGGCGCTGCGCCAAGGCCTCGTACTCCGTCTCTTCCAAGACGCGCCCCTTGACCGCGACGCGCTGCGCGGCGGACAACTCCTCCAGGGCTCTCAGGGCCGAGTCGCCGGCGGCCGCGGTGGCGCGCCGCTCGACTTGCTCAATGTCCTCGTCGCTGAACACCAGCGGCTCGAGTCGCAGGCGCCGCCGAGCGCGATCTTCGACTTTGCCGCGGCGGATAGAGTCGACGAGCTTGCGGTGTGCGATCGTGAACAGCCACGCCAGGGCCCCATCGGGTTGTCGCTCATAGCCGGGCAGCGAAGCCAATGCCGCCGCGAAGGTCTCGGCGGTTAGGTCGGCCGCCAGCTCACGGTCACGGGTGCGCCGCAGAAAGAAAGCCAGTACGGCGTCCACGCGCCGGCGATAGAACACCCCGAAAGCCTCCGGGTCATTCCTGGCCGCCACAAGCAAAGCCTCGTCACTGCGAGTGTCCTCGGCGTCCATAACCACTACATCGAGACTGCCCGAATTTTGTGACGGGGACCCGCTCAGCGACCGTGCTTGGAACCGCCCCGCGCTTTCTGTGCAAGGCCACCGCTTTGGAGGTCTCGGGGCTTGGTCTGCGGCCGGCGCCGCCTTGAGAAGCCCCTCCTAGGGTTTCTTGTGGGGGTTGTGGCCCTTGGTCGCAGGGGTGCGCTTGAGCGTGATGGCCTTGACGTAGGAGCGCGGCAGGCCGCCTTTGTAGAGCATGCTCGGAAGGAACATGTCCACGCGCACGTAGACGGTCACCCTGCCGCGCTTGCCCGCGAGCTTGGCCAGCGCCGCGCGGTTCAGCTTCAGTACCAGCTTCAGCTTGCCGGCCGCCGCGTTGCGCTCGATGACGTGAGCCAACGGCTTGACCGCCCTTGTCTTCTGTTTGTTGGCGGTCTTGTGCCGGGTGGACGAGAACGCCGAGCTCTTGGCGTTCTTGACGATTTCCTTCTCGAGTTCCTCCTGCGCCTTGAGCATCTTGGAGATCGATTCGATCGTCTCGTTGGTGTCCTTGGTCAGCACCTGGCCTTCGGCCTGTTGGGCAGGTGCAGGGGCGTGTGTGAGTTCGACGGCGCGCTGGTTGAGCTTTTCGATGCTCTGGTCCATTTCCTTCACCGAGTTCGCGTTCTGGCCACCCGTGGCGTCGACCTTCTTTGCGTCGGTCTCGGTGAGCTTCAGGTCTGCGGCGGAGACGGTGTCGAGTCCCGCTACTCCCGGCAGCGTCAGCGATAGGGGCGCGGGGCTCGGATTGGAGCCCTCAGCGGAGCCTTCCACGGTGGTGCCTCCCGTGGGGACTTCGAGGCTGAGGGTTATTTCGTTGGGATACTGTCCGGGCACGCCGGGGGGCACTTCTTCGGTGCCTTCGCCTGAGCCCATCCCCAGGAACTGGGTACGCCCGCTGCTGGCGGTATGCCGAGCGTCGCCGCTGTAGCTGGCGGTGATTTCGGGCAGAGAGCTGTTGGCGGTCTGATAGACGAGCGTGCAGCTGCCAACCGAGGGCGAGCCTGACGTGGGCGCAAGCGAGCAGCTCGCGCCGCTGAAGGCGCCGCTGGTGCTCGTGAACGTCACGCTCCCGGTCGGCGTGACGGGCGTTCCCGCTCCCGCGTCACCGACCGCGGCGACGCATGTGTTCTCCGAGGTGGCGAATTCGTAGTTGCAAGTCACGGTTGTGGCCGTGGGGCGCTTGGCTGATTTTTCGGCTTCTTCTTTGGCTTTCTTTTCGGCTTCTTCTTTGGCCTGTTTTTCTTTTGCTGGTCCTTCGGAGGTAGAGGATGAGGTGACTTCCATCCAGAATTCGCCGGCTTCAAACGAGCCGTTCCCGCCGATATTGCCGTCGCTCAGGATGCTCAGCGAGGGAATCACGTCATGCGACGCATAGCCCCCCTCGGTCTGAGAAAACGTTACAGCGCTTCCACTCTCGGTCCCTGTGAGGGCAAAATTGATTCCATCAACTACGGACGTCCCGGAGAATTCGCCGGTGGTCATGTTCATCTGCGTGACCGTCTGGGTGCCGTTGGCCGGTTGACGAACGCCGCCGACGAGAGGTCCCGATGCCCACGTCCCCTGAAGGTCATACGTCGGCGCCGCGGCAGAGGCTACAGAGGCGAGTACGAGGCACGCCAGCAGACCAACCGCGGCGCCCAAGGCCATCTGGCTTCTGTGCCGGCGCGCGCCCAGCCACCCATTTGCCGGCTGATGAGCGGCACTGTGCTCGCTCGGCTGTCCACACTCGTCCATGTCACTACCTCCGTGCTCGTCGTCCCGTCGCGGCCGGCCAGACTACACGTATTCGTGGGTGTCTTCAGAAGACTCTGCGGAGGAGTGGGCTACTGGAGGCCAAGAACGACAACCCCAGCCAAAAAGATCCTGCAAACAAACATAATTGTGTTCAGGCCGTCTCAGATCGGAGATACGTATAAGACACGTAGGCCAGCTCCTCAACATGGTCGAAGCGCTACCGTTCCGCCCATTCCTGGGGCACTGGAGAGGCGCGCGCTGACTCTCGTCGGCGAGGTGATCGGGCTTCTCGATCTCGATGAGCTCTGCCATGGCCTGCTCCGTGCGCTGCGCGAAGCCGTGCCCGCCGAGTGGTGTGCGCTGAACGAGCTCCCCGCCGATCTTCCCCACACCGTCTCGATCACCGAGCCTGAGGTTCCGCCGGAGATGCATGTCGCGTTCGCCCGCTATGGCGGGCAGAACCCAGTTGTTGAGCACTACCTGAAGACTGGTGACGGTCGCGCGATGCGCTTCTCGGACCTCATTACGCGCCGTGAGCTCCACCGGCTCGCCCTCTACCGCGAGGTCTACAGCCCGCTTGGTGTGGAGTACCAGATCGCCTTCACCCTGCCCTCTTCCTATCAGCGAGTTCTGGGTATCGCGCTCAGCCGCGCCAAGCGCGACTTCACCGCCACCGAGCGCGATCTGCTCAACCTGACGCGCCCCTATCTGATCCAGGTCTACCGCAACGCCCTCGCCCATACCGAGCTTGCACGGGGTGCGGGCCGACAGATCGTCATCGCGGACCTGCGCGCGCTCGGCCTCACCCAGCGCCAGGCTGAGGTGCTCCGCCTCGTGGCAATGGGAAGCTCAGACCAAGCCGCCGCAATCGCGCTCGGAATCGGCATACGCACCGCGCAGAAGCACCTCGAGCACTGCTACCGAACGCTCGCGGTAAGCGGCCGCTCGCAGGCCGCGCAGCTGGCTTGGGTGGCGGCGAGAAACGGCTGATCTCGCAAGCGATCCTCGTCACAAATCCTGCCTGAGCTCCAATAAGGAGTAGTGCTGTCAATGGATTTGTCGAGGTGCTCGGATGAGGAACTGCTCGAAATCGGCTTGGAGGACGCACAGGCGTTTGCTGTCTTCTATGACCGCTACGAGCGGCCAATGCTGGCGTTCTTCCGCCGGGCGACGGGTCGAGCGGACATCGCCGCGGATCTCACCGCGGAGGTGTTCGCCGTGGCGCTCGCCTCGCTCGGCTCTTTCCGGTCAGAGCTTGGCAGGGCGAAGGGATGGCTGTTCGGGATTGCCCGCAACGAATTGGCGCAAAGCCGAAGGAGGGGGCGTGTCGAGGCGCGGGCTCGCAGACGATTGGGGATGGAGCCGATCGTGTTGAGCGACGAGGACATTGAGCGTATCGACCGCCTGGAGCAGTCGGCTGGTGTCGATTCGCTGACGCTGCTGGACTCGCTCCCCGCCGAGCAGCGAGCGGCGGTCAGAGGCAGGGTGATCGAGGATCGTGACTACGAGGATCTGGCAAAGGAGCTCGGCTGCTCAGAGATGGTTGTGCGCCAGCGCGTTAGTCGCGGGTTGCGAATGCTGCGGGTTTTGGCGGGATACTCGCGATGAGCGAGCTTCCGCAACTGCGCCAATCGCTGCTGGACGCCGCCGAGCGACAGGCGCGCGAGGCTCGTGCATACCCGAGCGGGAACGGTTATCGACAGTCGTCGCACTCCGAGGAGCGCCGAGATCGTCCGCGTGGCGCGCACGGGCTTCCTCGACTGGCGCGGATCCCGCTCGCGCGGCGCGGCGGTCTGCTGGCGGTGTTTCTTGTGAGCTTGCTCACCCTGGCGGCCGTTGCATATGCGGCGACCCGCTTGATCGAGACGGGGGCGCCGGTGCGCTCGGAAGAAGGTTTCTCCACGAACGCGGGCGCGGGCGTGGCGATCGCCAAGGCCGGAGGCCTGCTCGGAATCGCGGCGCCCGATCCGGCGGGCGGGCCACCATGGACAATGCGCGTGTACAAGACCAGTCGTGGTCTCGGCTGCGTGCAGGTCGGACGGCTCGTGGGGGGACACATTGGGGTGCTCGGCCAGGACGGGGCGTTCAACGACGATGGGCGCTTTCACCCGTTGCCGGTGCAGGCCAGCCAGGCCGAAGGAGACTGTGTCTTGCTCGATGGCCACGGCCACGCATTTCTGGGAGTCGGCAATTACGGCGTCCCGGCCAGCGGGCTGCCGCGCCAATGTCATCTGCTCGGATCGCGGACGGCGAGCGAACGGTGTGGGCGCAGCGATCCACGGGACGTCTTCTACGGCTTGTTGGGACCGCGGGCGCGCACCATCACCTATATGTTCGCCGGCCACCTGCACACGATTCCCACGGTGGGTAGCGAAGGTGCCTATCTGATCGTCGCGCGAGCACCTGCCTGGCTGACGGCGCGAGGCGCGGGGGCCGGCGCCTCTGGAGCCCTGCCGGTGGGCGGTGGGACGCTCGACGGGGTGCGTCTGCCACAGCCGGTCCTCAAGATCGCGTATACGGGCGGGTGGACCTGCACGATCGCCTTGCCGGGCAAGCGCGACCGGCACGGCGGTGACTGCTTGCCGCCGGTGGGTTACGTTGCTCAAAAGATCCATGTTCCCAGCGCCCGTGAGTTGGCCTCCGCGGTTGACGTGCGCAACGCTCTTGGCGAACCTGTCGCCGGCGCCGCGCGCGCGGGCCGGGTGAGAGCGCTCACCGTTTCCTTTCGTGCACACGCCGCGGTGACGAGCGCCCTTAGCGGCTACAGCGTGACGTTGCAGGCCCCGGAGAGCGGCGCGTGTCGCGGTCACATCGAGCAGGCCAATGGTCAAGTCGGCCGCAACGTGCGGGCCGGCGAACATGTCCAACTGACGGTGGCCTCGGTGTACGCGGACGCCCACAGTATGTTCCCGGGCTGTCCTGGAGTCATGCATGGGAGAGTCATCTACTCGATCCCCTCGTTCGAACTACCCACCATTAGCTCCTACGGACCGTTCTCGCGCAGGCATTCCGCTCGAGTGACGGTGGGCCGCTTCACGTACGACAACTCTGGCTAGGTCCCCGCCGGCTCTCTCGTCGAGGTGAGGGACTCGGGATCTCAACAGGGTCTAATGCGATGTTGCCTGCGAGCGCTACTGGCAGCGCAACCGTGGCGAGCGGTCGCGCCTCGCACCTACGGTTTGAAGCCGATGGTGTAGTAGCTGTAGTTGGCTCCAAATTTGGCGATGCCGAGCCGTTCGACGACACGCTTGCCCTTGTAGCTGTAGCGGAGCGTAAGTCGCGTGAAGTGTCCGCCATGGGGGGCGAATGCTCGGACTTGGGACGCGTAGGGATGGAAGGTGCCTTGGGCACAATTGGGTGTGCAGTCATCGAGCCACACAGCTCCTGAGCCCTGTGCCTGGGCGTCAGTCCAGCTAGGCCAGCTCAGCCGTCCGAAACGGGGAAATGGACCTTTGCCGGTGAACCCGCCGAGCACGCCGGAGCCATCCCCGGTGTAGACGACCTGCGCGGGTCTCACGGCAAAGGGAGGCCCGTGCCCGGTCTGTGTGAGCAGCCCGGGTAGCCCCTCCGCCGCACCGGCCGAAGAGAAGACCAGGGCAAGGACCGATAGGAGCGTGCGCAAAATCACCTGTCACAGGTTAGTGATGCGAGAACGAACGATCAGCAGAACGAAGACGGCGATCTTGGTGAGCGCAGCCGCTGCGGTCATGTAGAGAAGTAGCGGTGGACTCAGCTCCAGCGAGTTGTGCTCTTACTGGTCGCGTGTGCACGTGGCTGCTTGTGGCTTGTCGCGGGGATGTAGCGCCCGGAACGCCCACTTCGCTGTTTCGGTGAGCATCGCCTGGCGGGTCTGGAAAGACGAACTGCCGAAGCGCAGAGCGACCACACGGTCTGCCCGAAGGTGGAGAAGCCGTTTTCCTGCGTCCTTCCGGCAAGACCGTCAGGCACCGTCTCAGCCGCGGAGGCGACCGGCAAGTCAACGCAGCGATCTAAACGATCGCGCTCTCCCGCTCAGTCCACCACACCCAAAACCGCGCCTACATCCAACGCAAGATCACCGAAGGAAAGACCAAACGAGAGGCCATGCGATCCCTCAAGCGACACCTCTACAACCAACTCGCCAAACGCCCTTGACAACATAGAAGCATCCAAAAACTTTTGTGAGCTACTTCTCCAAGCGCTCAGCGAGAAGGCGGTTCGAGCTCGTCCTCGTGTCCGTAGTCGCGGTCCCGAGTCACGCTCTCGCGGGCTCTCTGCGGAGGGTCGAGTCGTCCCACGCGCTCCAGGTAGCGTCTGTCCTTGGGACGACCCGCAACACGCTTTGAGTGCTCAACGTCGTCAAGGCTGGCAATGGCAACTTCTACACGGGTGGCGAAGACGCGAGCGGTTTGTGCTCCGGGCGCGAGTTGCGTGTAGCCGTTCGGGAAGCCGGCGGGCGCAACCGCCAAGTCCAGCTTGCCGTGAGCGGTGCGCAGGTTCCAGATCGTCACGCGGGCGAGTGACGCCGCTGTGAAGTAGTCGCCCGGCAGCTCGATCGCGCTATCGGCATCGTTGGGATCGATCTCCATACGGCATTCCAGCCCGTTGAGTACCTCGGCAAGCCGCTCTAGGTTCTCGTGCTCGCGGTCGGGGGTGATGTCGATGTCTTCCGTGCGGTGGGGCTGCTGGTGGCTCTCCAGCGCCGCGCCGCCGATCAGGACGAAGCGCACGCGCCCCTCGCGCAGTGTGCGCAGTATCGCTTCGCGCCCGTGGTTTATGCCGCTGTCTGTCTCGCCAGCCATCTGTCGGCCTCTTCCCGGGCTTCTTGTTCGCTGAGCTTGCGGGGCTCGTGACGGCCTTCGCTTCGCAGCCGCTCGGTCAGCTGCAGTGTGGCGTCCAGTGCGAGCGCGAACTCGCCGCTGAATCCGCCCTGTTCACTGTGTGCGACACGCAGTAGGTCGATCAAGGCGCCGACCTGCACCGCGACGCCGTCGAGGTCCATCGATACGTAGTTGCGTGCCAGGTCACCGTAGCCCCAGGTCCCGGGCAGCAGATCGATTAGCCGGACTCGCTCAGGGTTGGATGTGGTTGCGACAACCTCTTCGACGCGCTGCCGATCCTCGCCGTGGACGAGCAGGTCGATACCGCCTGGCCCGTCGAGTACCAGCGGCCACCCGTGTAGTGCTCCCGCTGTCTCCCCGACCACGATCGCGCGCACCCCGGCGTCTCCGACGAGCTTCAAGGTCTCCACGCGGTTGAGGTGGCCTCGGCTGAGCTTGCGCACCCGCTCAGCCGGCGTGAGACGCAGCTGCTCAAAGATCAGCGAGTTCCACGACCCTTCATCGACATTGGCAAAGTCGAGCATCAAATCCAAACGGCACGCCCCGACGGCCTTCTGCACGTCGCGAAACTTCGGCTCGCTGAACCCGCTCTCCCATCGCCCGATAGTCGCTTGCGGCACGCCCATCTTGCGCCCAAGCTCCTGCTGTGTGAGGCCCGCTTGCCTTCTGGCGACCACGATCACGTCTCTCGCCCGCATACACACACTATAGCAAAATCGCTGTTGACAACAGTCATCACAACCCCGCCGGATGCTCAGCGAGGCGGTTGTGAGTGGTGCGGACACGCTCCCATTGACCGTCAATCCGCGGGACCGGCCAAAAACTTTTGGCCGCACTCCTATGGCTGGACCGTGAGTGTCAGGGCGAGTACCGCACGAGGTACTCGTGTTCGCCACCGTCGCAGGAGAAGTAGAGGAGCGCATGTCCGTTGTGACTGGTTGCAATCGGCGGTTCGTCGTCGCCGCCGGTACCGAGTTCGCAGCTGCGACCCGCGGGCGAGATGCGAAGCGGCCGGCAGAAGGGCTTGCCGGGCGGTGCGACGATCGCCTGGATCGAGGAGTTGCCTTCGTAGACGATCACGGTGCGCCCGCCGGGGCCGATAAATCCCTGCGCTTTGTCGCCCACGGCAAAGGACGGGCGAAGCCTGCCAAAGATGGCGCCAGGTCGTGCCCAGCTACCTGCACATCGTTCAGGGCCTATGCAACCCCAGAACGCTGTGCCGCGGGTGCTGGTGGGTCGCGGGCTCAGCGTCCCTCGACGATTCGACCGGAGGCTCGGTACCGAGCCCACACAATCCGTTCACCGACGTGGAAAGACACTACGTAGGCCACGATCACAAGGCCGGCATATCGGTCTGCGTGGGCCGCGAGGACGCCTGCGATGCCGCCGGGGACGGCGAGGGCGGCGAGCCACCCATGCGGTGTTTCGTCATGGGAACGAATGCCTAAGGCTGTTGCAGTCTTTCGCCCGGAGGCAACGAGGATGGTTGCGCCGAGGGCAAAAGGGGCCAGGAAGCTCCACCAAGGCGCATCGGCTAGTGCCATCAGGCCGGCACAAACGAGCAGGCAGGCATCGACGGTGAGGGTCACCGAGATCGGCGGCGGCGCCGATGGCCGCCGAGGACGAACACGCGATGCGGGATGTCCGAGGGCTGGGTCTCCCACGACACAATCCTATGGCTATTCGCCGTGGACTAAAGGGAAAGGAGCCTGGAGGTACGGCCAGCGCCGTGCGGAATGGTCCTATCAGTTCGTTCAATGTCGTCGGCGTCTGTCCTTACCATGCCGGAGCCGTGCCTTACCTCATCAGGCTTGTGTCGCTCCCGCCGACAGCGATCTCTTATGGCGTTATATGGACCTGACAGTGGTCATCCCGCCCTCCAAATCGACTTTTCTTCCTCTTCGTATATCGCCAGGAACGGGCTCGAAACAAAGGCGATCCAGCCATGGACGCGGCGGGTTTCGAACCTGCGACCTCTCGCGTGTGAAGCGAGCGCTCTCCCACTGAGCTACGCGTCCGGGCCTTTGAGTCTATTGGCTCCAAGGCCCCGCGCGCACGCGCGCGTAGGGCACCGCTTTTGCGGCACATACACCCAGCGCCAGACCCCGATACCGCCGAGGAGATCCGGCACGCAGCCGCCTCATCCTTCCTTGGCCGCCCCTGCCGGGTGGGGCTCCAAGCGCACCGCCGGGATCGAGTAGGCCGCGGCCAGGACCGCCAATCGACTCGCGGTCAGTCTGGCCCCGAAAGCGCCGGCGCCGCCCAGCTTTTCATAGCCGGCCGTCAAGCTCTTGCCGACCAAAGACAGGTTGAAGTGGGCGTCATAGATCGCATCTATATAGAAAGACGAATTCGTCCTTGAGTACCGCGCCGCGGACGGAGGCCCCGTGGCGATCGCGTCGACGGCCGCCAAAACCAGCTGCCATGAGCGGGGCGCCAGGCGCTCATAGCTTTCGTAGAGGCCGGCGATCCCAGCGGCCGGTCCGGTCAAGCTGCGAGGTTCGGCCAGGAAGGGGGGAGCCGGGATGAGGGCGGCCTTGGTGCTTGCCTTGGCCACGGCGCTCCGCAAAGCGGGGGACGATGTTGCGGGCAAGCCGGAGACAATCGAGGGCCAAGCTCCCCGCGAGGCCGCGACCTCATTGCGGATGGCTCCCTGAGCGGCCTGCAAGCCGGCGGTCACCTGGACGAACTGGCTGCGCTCTAAGGCCAGCTGGCGCGCACTGGGCCCGTCCGAGGAGCCCGCGCCGCAGCCGGCCAGCCCGAGCAGGGCCAGCGCGACGATTGCGGAGCGGAGCTTCAGGACGCTAGACGGCGAGCAGGTCCACCACAAACACGAGCGCCGAGTTGGCGGGGATCGTGGGCGGTGAGCCGGTCTTGCCGTAGGCCAGTTCGGAAGGGATGATCAGCTCGCGCCGGCCACCTACCTTCATGCCGGCCACGCCCTGGTCCCAACCCTTGATGACCTGGCCCTTGCCGAGGGTGAAAGCGAACGGTTCGGAGCGCTTCCAGGAGGAGTCGAATTCGGAGCCGCCCTTGTAGAGCACGCCGACGTAGTTGACGGTGACCGGGTCGCCCGCCTTCGCTTCGGGGCCGGTGCCTTTGATCAGTTCCTTGGTGACCAAGGTCGTGGGGGCCGCGCCCGAGGGCACTGTGACCGCGGGCTTGCTCGCCAGGGGACCGCTGGTCGGTGTCTTGGCGGCGGCGGTCGGTGTCGTCGGGGTTGTGCTGGTGGGCGTCGTTTCGCCCGCCACGTGGGGTACGGAGCTGGTGTCCGACTCGTTGCCCACGCCAATCGAGGAGGAGCTCGAGGAGGAGCCGCAGCCGGCGATCAACGCGACGAGGCCGAAGGCGGCCAGGGCCGAGCCGATGCGGGCGCGGAAATGCTTTGAGGAATGCGAAGGAGTGAAGTTCATAACGGCGGGCAGCCTAACGCATCGGGGCCGGTGCGCGCCGCACCGTGGACCGGCCGTCCTATGGACGAGCGCAAGGCGAACGATTCGACCCCATGACCCGGCTCGGCTCGGGGGCGAGCAATCGCGCTACGATCACCACGGACCGTGCTAGGCGGGGATGTAGCGGCGCCCTGAATCCGCAATCCGCTCTAGCGGGGCTGAACTCCCCTCCGAGGGGGTCCGCTCCGGTCGCTCCGCCGCCGGGAGCGTCGATGGTTCGGGTCCCTCGCGGTGTCGGCTCGTGAACCAGGTCAGGTCCGGAAGGAAGCAGCCTTAAGCGATCACTGGCAGGCGCGTTTGGGAGCCCCCGAACCGGAGTCCTCGGTGGCGGCAGGCGTTCGGAATCCGGATTCTCGACGAGGGGTGCACGGTCCTTTTTTTGGATTGTTGTTCGTACGGACTTGGAGTCGGCGGCCGCCGAAAATGTCGGCCGGTCGGAGCTCGGTTCTGGGCGGCCGGTCGAAGCTCAAGCGCACTTCTGGAATATCAACCAGGAGCGGTTGCTGTGCGTGGCGGTGAAGCCCGGGGGGATGGAAACAGCGGCGTGGGGATCTTTCAGGTCGAGGATGTAGTCGCGTTCGATTTCCATGCTGGCCGGGTCCACGTAGGTGCCCGTTTCGATCTGTTTCGCTTCGGCGCTCACGACGAGCCCGGGTCTGCCTTTCAGGTAGAGCGCAAGCAGCGGGATCGGCGCATGGTTGGGGACGCCGACCGGGCCGCACTCGAGGCTGATCGCGCCGTTTTTGACAAGCGCCAAGAGGTCGCTTTGGATGCTTTCCTGGTGGGCCAGTTCGGCGAGCTGCCCGTGAGCCGATTTGACCTGGCCCGGCAGGGTCGCCACGAGCGCGATGAGCACGAGCATTCCGGCGGCCATCCACGGGGTGCGGCGACGGTCGTCCTTGGCCAGGGCGAGCCAGCCGAAGGCGCCTGCGCCGCAGAACAGGCACAGGATCGCCGAGGTGAGGAAGGCATAGCGTGTGTCGATCGGCAGGCCGAAAGTGGCCATCAGGGCGAAGACGAAGACGGCGATCACGCCGGCGATCGCTCCGAGGCGGGCGCGGTTGCCCAGCCACAGCAAGGACAGGACGCCGCCCACGGCGGCTCCGAGGAGCACGGCTGGGCGCAGGACCTCGCCGATCCGGCGCGGGATGTACTGGGGCACGTCGCCGATCCCGGTGGCCCGCCCGAGTGTGGCGGCGGTGTGTTTGGTGTTCGTGAGCGACCACATGGCGTTGCCGGTCACCGCCAGGTCGCTGGCGATCCAGATGAGGGGCGCGGCCGCCGCGAGCAGGCCGAGCCATGCCAGGTCCCGGCGCGAGCGCTCGGGGGCGGCGCGCCCGCCGGGGATGGTGCGAACGGAGGGGACGGCCAGGAAAACCCAGTAGATCCCTGAGAACAGCCAGGCCTCGGGTCGCAGGAGACCGGCCAACCCGAGCAGCGCCAGCACCGGCGCGCCTGCCCGGCGATGCCTCGTCTCCACCAGCAGGGCGCCCAGCACGAGCAGGGTGTAGGGGATGTCCACGTAGGCCCTCACCCCGTAGGAGAGCACCGGCGTCCTGGTCAAGAACACGAGCGCAGCCACGATGCCGGCGGCTCGTCCGAACCAAGCTTCGCCGAGCCGGTAGAGCACCCAGCCACAGGCCGAGAGGGCCAGGAATGCCAAGGCAACCACGATCGTGCTCTCGGCGGACGCCCCCAGGGGAGCCAGGGGGATGCCCAGGACCTCGATCAGGGGGTGGGGCGTGGGGGCGATGGGCAGGCCGTATTCGGGTGTTTCCCCACGCGTGATCTGCTGGCCCCAGACGAGGGCATAGAGGGTGTCGTAGTTGAGAAAGCCCACGCCCGCGATCAGCCATAGGACAAGCGCGCCCCCGAGGGTCGCCAAAGTGGCGGGACCCCAGCGGGTTGTGTATCGCCGCAAGGCGTGACTTGCGTGCGCGTCTGGGAGTGCCTCTGCGGTGGTGCTGGCCACGCGGCGCACGCTACCTGAGCGGGCCGCGACCGGGGGTAGACTGGCGCTGAGATGGCCCCGCAGTCGCTCTATCGCCAGCATCGCCCGCGCTCGTTCGCCGACGTGGTCGGCCAGGAGCCGGTCGTACGTACCTTGCGCCACGCCGTGGAGCGGGGCAAAGTCCATCACGCCTACCTGTTCGTGGGCTCGCGGGGCACCGGCAAGACCTCGATGGCCAAGATCCTGGCCTCGTGCCTGAACTGCGAAGGAGGGCTCGCCCAACCCGACGGTTCTGTACATCCGGGAGGACCAACGGTTCATCCGTGTGGTCAGTGTGACTCCTGCCGCTCGATCGCCTCGGCCACTTCGCTCGACGTGATCGAGATGGACGCGGCCTCCAACAACTCGGTCGACGACATTCGCGACCTGCGCGATTCGGTCGCTTTCGCGCCCGTCTCGGGTCGTCACAAGGTGTACATCCTTGATGAGGCCCACATGCTCTCCCAGGCCGCTTGGAACGCGTTCCTGAAGACCTTGGAGGAGCCGCCGCCGAACACCGTGTTCGTGCTGGCCACGACCGAGGCCTCGAAGGTCCCGGCGACCGTGGTCGACCGCTGTCACCGCTTCGACTTTCACCGGCCCACCGTCGAGCAGATCGCCTCGGTGGTGATGCGCGCCGCCCAGGCCGAGTCGATCGAAGTCCCGCCCGAGGCGGTGGCCGCGATCGCGCGCTCGGCCACCGGAAGCTTCCGCGACGCCTTGGGCACCTTGGAGCAACTGGTCACCTACAGCGGCGCCACGATCGCTTTGGAGGATGTCTTGGCCGTCTTGGGGGTGGCCGACGAGCAGTTGCTCTCCGATGCTTTCGACGCGGTCCAGGCCGGTGACGCGCGCGCCGCGTTGCGCGCCGTAGCTCGCTGTGCCGACGGGGGTCGCGACGCCGCTTCGTTCACCCGCGATTTGGAGGGACGGGCGCGAGAGCTGTTGGTGGTGCAGACCTTGGGCGACGTGCCTCCCGAGTTGTCCTTGACGCCGGAGATCGATGAGCGCTTGCGCGAGCAGGCCCACCGCTTGGGTGCCGCCGAGGTCGTGAGGGTGCTCGACCTGTTGGGCACAGCTCTGGAGGCGGTGCGAGCCGGCGCCGACCCTCGCACACAACTGGAGTTGGCCTTGGTCAAGGCGGCCACGCCGGCCACCGACGGCTCGACCAAGGCCCTCTTGGCGCGCATCGAGCGGCTCGAGCAGGCCTTGGCAAGCGCTCCGCAGCAACGCGCACCGGTCGCCGAGACTCCCGCTCCAGCGCTCCCTGCTCGCCCGCCCGTCGCGGACATTCCCACGCCGCCGGTGGAGGAGGCGCCGCCGATCGAGGTCCCCGAAGCGGCGCCTGTGCCCCAAGCGGCGCCTGTGCCAGTGCGCACGCCTGAGGCGCCGATGCCAGTGCGCACGCCTGAGGCGCCGATGCCCGCACAAGCGGTCGAGCCCGGACAGGTTGCCGAGCCGGCCGAGCGGGCTCCCGAGCCTGCCGGAGCTGCGGTCGCTGTTGCGGTCCCGCCCGCCGGCGATCTGGACGCGCTTTGGCCGGCTGTGCTCGACACGGTTCGCGACCAGCACAAGCTCTTGCGCGCCTTCTTCAGCGAAGCGGCTCCAATGAGCGTCACCGAGGACCACATCACGATCGCCTTCCCGGTGAGCGCGTCCTTCAACAAGCGCAAAGCCGAGGAGCCCGACAATCGCAAGATTCTGCTCGACGCGCTGAAGGCGCTCACCGGCCGTCGCTACAGCGTCTCCTTCGAGCTCTCCGAGGACGCTTCCGTCGCGGCCGGCATCGACCAGGAGGCCCTCAGTGAGGAGGAGATCGTGGCCCGCTTGATGAGCGAGCTCGACGCCGAGGAGGTCTCACCCGAGCAGCTTGCACAACAGAAAGGCAGCGACCAGTGACCCCCCCACAGCAGCGACCCAACATGCAGCAGATGCTCAAGCAGGTCCAAAAGATGCAGCAGGACATGGAGCAAGCCCAAGAGCAACTGGCCGAGGAAACCGTCGAGGCCTCTGCCGGTGGAGGAATGATCACCGTCACCGTGTCCGGGGACTTGCAAGTGCGCTCGGTCAAGATCGAGCCCACCGCGGTCGACCCCGAGGACGTGGAGATGCTGTGCGACCTCGTCTTGGCGGCCACCAACGAGGCGTTGCGCTCCGCCCAGGACTTGGCTGCCTCGAAGATGAACGCGGTCACCGGCGGCCTCGACCCCGGAGCGCTCGGCGGTCTTGGCGGCCTCGGGCTGCCGGGGCTCTAGCCATTGAGCTCCTTCGCGCCCCCTGTCCAGCGGCTCGTCACCGAGCTGTCCAAGCTGCCCGGCGTCGGCTCGCGCACCGCCCAGCGCTTGGCCTTTCACATTCTGCGGGCCTCCTCTGAGGACGCCCTGGGCCTGGCCGAGGCGATCAAGGAGGTCAAGGAAAAGGTGGGCCTGTGCGAGGTCTGCTTCAACCTGGCCGACGAACCTCGCTGCCGCATTTGCCAAGACTCTCGTCGCGACGCCTCGGTGATCTGCGTGGTCGAGGAGCCCTCCGACGTGATCCCGATGGAGCGCACCCACGAATTCCACGGCCTCTACCACGTCTTGGGGGGTGCTTTGTCTCCAATCGACGGCGTCGAGCCCGAGGACCTCAAGATCGAGCAGCTATACGCCCGAGTGGGGGATGCGCGCGAGGTGGTGCTGGCCACCAATCCGACGACCACCGGTGAGGCCACCGCCTTGCACATCGCCGAGGAGTTGCGCCACCGGGTGCCCAACCTCACGGTTACCCGCCTCGCCTCGGGCCTACCCGTAGGCTCGGACCTCGAGTACGCCGACGAGGTCACCTTGGGCAAGGCCCTGGCCGGACGCCGCGCCTTGTAGCCTCAGGCAAGTGCCTGAGATCGTGGTCATGAAGTTCGGCGGGACCTCCGTTGCCGACGCTGAACGCATCAAGCGCGCGGCGCGGCGGATCGTTGCCAAGCGCGAGGCCGGCTTCGGTGTCGTGGCGGTCCTGTCCGCGCGCGGCAAGACGACCGACGAGCTGATCGCGATGGCCGAGGAAGTCTCCACAGCGCCCGATCCGCGTGAGATGGACATGCTCCTGTCCACGGGCGAGCGCATCTCTTGCGCCCTGTGTGCGATGGCGATCAACGACCTCGGTCACCGTGCGATCTCTCTGACAGGCTCTCAAGCGGGCATCGTCACCGACACCTCCCACACCAAGGCCCGCATCATCGACGTGCGTGCCGACCGCGTCAGGGCTGCTCTGGCCGAAGACCACATCGTGCTCGTCGCAGGCTTCCAAGGTGTCTCCACCGCCGATGACGTCACCACCTTGGGGCGCGGCGGCTCGGATACCACCGCTGTCGCCGTCGCCGCGGCCGTGGGCGCCCGCGAATGCGAGATCTACACGGACGTACCCGGCGTCTTCAGCGCCGACCCCCGCATCGTGCCCGACGCACGCAAGCTGGGAACCGTGTCTTTTGAGGAGATGCTCGAGATGGCCGCCTCCGGCGCCGGCGTCCTGCAATTGCGCTCGGTCGAGTACGCCCGTAACGAGGGCGTGCGCATTCACTGTCGCTCCTCCTTCGAGGACGCCCCAGGTACCGTTGTGCTCTCAGAGGGAGAAACCGTGGAGCAACCACTCATCACAGCCGTAACCCACTCGACCGCCGAGGCGCGCGTCACCTTGATCGGGGTGCCCGACGAGCCGGGCGCCGCGGCGCGCATCTTCGAGGCTTTGGCCGAAGCGAACGTGAACGTTGACATGATCGACCAGAACGTCCCTACCTCCGCCGGTGGCAAGGCGGAGATCTCCTTCACCGTCCCCCACGAAGACCTGCGCATCGCGACCGCCGCCCTGGAGGCCAAGGGTCAGAGCGTGTGCGAGCGGATGGAGTCCCAAAGCGAGATGGGCAAGGTTTCGATCGTCGGCGCCGGTATGCGCTCACACCCTGGTGTCGCAGCCAAGGTGTTCAGCGTGCTGGCCGGCGAGGGCATCAACATCGAGATGATCTCCACTTCTCCGATCAAGATCTCCTGCGTGATAGCCCGCGACCGGGTCGAGCGGGCTGTGCAGTCCCTGCACTCCGCCTTCGAGCTGGCCGGGCCGGGGACGGTCGGCGTCGAGGAGCCTTTCAAGGCTCGTCCGACGGCTTGATCTTTGGCCATTTGGATAAACCGCGCGGGCATTAATTGGGACCACCCAACCCACTGATCCGAATAGTGTCCGTGGCTCTTGACTTTCGCAACGAGCGCGGCTAGCGTGCCCCCGATCAACGTTAGATAAAGACGGAAACTGGGGACGTTCGCCGACTAATACCAGCAGACGAAGGCCAGCACGAATCGTTGACGACTCGGACGGATGCGGGTGTCGTGCTGATTTTGATTTCAACGCGCGTCACGGGAGACAAGGTTGGAGGCAACCAGCGGTCAGGTGGAGCGAAAGCCGGCTACTCAAGCCGACTTCGACGCCTCACTGGCCACAGGTTCGATAACAAGGCCGGCCCGCCGGGGAGGATTGGGGCGGAGGATCGGACCTGGGCCGATCCTCGAGACGCGCGGTCCCGCCGCAAGCTTGGCAAGGGACTCGATCTTCCGGCGCATGCTGCTTGGCGCCGATGTCGTGGCGATAGTGGCCGCTTTCGCGGTCACTATCGAGATCTCCGGCGGACGCCTGCACATGGGGCGCATCTGCCTGGTCGGCTTGCCCTTGGTCGTCTTGGGGGCGAAGCTGTTTGGCCTGTACGATCGCGACGAGGCTGTGATCCGCAAGACCACTTTGGACGAGCTGCCCAAGCTGGTTCAGGTGGCCACCCTGTGCGCCCTTTTGGCGTGGCTGGCCGAGCGACCGCTCGGCTACGGCATGCTCACCCACAGCGATGTCCTTTTCCTGTGGGGCGCTTTGGTGAGTTTCCTGGTCGTGGGGCGGTGCTCGGCGCGGGCTCTGGCTTTGCGCGTCTCACCGGTCGAACGCTGCCTGTTCGTGGGCAGCGCCGCCTCCGAACAGACGATCCGCTCGCGCCTGGTCAAACACGGCGGCGTCAAGGCCGAGATCGTCGCTCACGTCGACCTCCACGAGATCGAGCCGTGGTCGGCCGACACGTTCTCCCAGCGCAAGCTGGGCGAGATACGCGACCTGGCCACCAAGATGGATGTGCATCGGGCGATCGTGTCTCCCAGCGACAGCGAAGCGGGCGAGATGCTCGACCTGGTCAGGACTTTGAAAGCGGCGGGCATACGAGTAAGCGTGGTGCCGCGCCTGCTGCAGGTGATCGGCTCCTCGGTCATCTTCGACGACCTGCACGGCGTCACCTTGATGGGAGTGCGCCGCTTCGATTTGACCCGCTCCTCGGCCATGGTCAAGCGAGCTTTCGACTTGATCGGCGCGACCTTGGGTCTGATCGCGGTTGCGCCGCTGATGTTCGTGATCGCGATAGCGATCAAGCTCGACTCCAAAGGCCCCGTCTTCTTCCGCCAGATGCGGGTCGGGCGCGATGAGCGTCGCTTCGGCCTGTTCAAGTTCCGCACGATGGTCCCCGAAGCCGAGCAACTCAAGCACACTTTGGTCGATCGCAACGAAGCCCAAGAGGGGCTATTCAAGATAGCCGAGGATCCCCGTGTCACGCGCGTCGGCAACTTCCTGCGCAAGACCGCCTTGGACGAGCTGCCCCAGCTGTTCAACGTTTTGCGCGGCGAGATGAGCTTGGTTGGGCCGCGCCCTTTGATCCTCGACGAGGATCAGCGCATCGAAGGCTGGCACCGTCGCCGCCTGGCCCTCCATCCCGGCATCACCGGCCACTGGCAGATTCTCGGCCCGGCGACCGTGTCTCTGCGCGAAATGGTGGCGATGGACTACCTCTACGTCGCCAACTGGTCGCTATGGACGGACGTAAAGATCCTCGTGCGAACCATCCCGCACGTCCTGTGCCGCCGCGGCCTTTGAGGCCAAGATCTCCCCAATCGCCGCTTCGAAGTCCCCACGGGCGTCTTTGAGCAGGCGCGGAGTGCGCTCGTAGCTCGCGGGAGTCCGTTCGGGGCGCCTCATAAGCAAGAACACGAGCGCCCCAAGTGCGAGCAGCCAAGCTATGGAGATCGTGAGGATAGTCATTTGCCTATTCCTATTCGCGTGCTGTGCTTCGATTCCTGGTCTTACCCAACTCATCGGCGCTGAGGGACTTGCCCTTTAAGGCCGACACCGGTCTGCCCTTTACTTCGGACAAATACGTCGTCTATTTGATACCTGACGGGTCAGACTGAACAGATGTCCAGGATGTTTCCGACTCCTGTCCAGCTTGTAACAACCGTCTCCATCAAATTTCCTAACCCTCGAAGAACGCCCAAAGAGCGCAGCTCCTTTTCCTGGGTGCGAGCCTTCTGTGACCGACCGCACTCAGCGCGGATCGCGCGCCCACAAATCCAAATGCGCAGCTTCAGGGAGCGCCGGGATGCCGCTCAGCCTTCGATGACGCCGAACTCCTGCGAGTAGATCGCTCCTGGTTGCCCTTCGGCCAAGGAGGTGGGCGCGGCTGGGGCCACGCCCATTCCCGTTTCGGTGTAGGCGGTGTTGAGGATGTTTGCGAGGTGCTCCGGCGAGGCGGTCCAGGCAGCTACGATCGCCTTCGGCGTCGCCAGGTACAGGGTGCCCCAAGCGATGTTCTCGCCAAGCGTGTAGCCGACTTGGTCGTTGGGGATGTAGCCGGTCGCTTCGATGCGCTGGAATGGGGTCTCGCCACTGGGAGAAATGTGGGCGAAGTAGTCGTCCCCCACCATTTCCTGAGAATGTCCTTCGGCGGCCTGAGTCAGGTCGGCGGTGGGCCGCAAAGGCAGCTCTCCGCTACGAGCCCTTTCCTGGTTGACCAAACACAGAGTGGCTTGATCGACCGCTTCCAGGTTGCCGGCTTCAGGCATCAGTTCGGTGTTTTCGCAAGTCGTCCCCAACACCTTCGCGATCGTGGCCGCTGTTGAGGGAGCCACACTCACCGCGCTTATCTGCGCGCCGGCACCGGTCGAGCGCGAGCGCTTGACATGCTTGGTCCGGCGGACGCACTTGTGAGTGCGCTTTGTGGCATGCCTGCGATGGCGCTTGCCTTTGGCCTTGATCGTGCAGGCGACGTGAGTGTGCTTGCCGTGGTGGCGTTCGGCGCCAGTGCCTGCCGCAGGCGCGGCAGAGGCGCACATCGCGCATGCCAGGCTCAAGATCGCCGCCGTGAGAAGTGCCTTCATGCGAGGCCTATCGGCCGCGCGGCTCCCTTGTCTTAGGGGTCAAGCCCGCATCCGGCGGATTGCAGGGATGCGCCCAAGCGGCTCCGCGGCTTTATGCTTGACACGATGGTGGAGGACTGCGCATGAGGTTCGCCTGGCTGATCGTCGCCGCGATCCTGCTGGTGGGTTTGGGCGGCACCGTGGTGGCCGTGCATGGGCGCGAAGCGCCCACCCAGTTCGTCTCCGCCCAACAGTCTTTGGCGCCGGTCGGTTCGGTCCAATTGGCGAGCCTGGTCTCGACCACGAGCGATCCTCGCCCCGGCTACGCCGGGCGGGCCAAGGCCGCTCATTGCGTGGCGGGGGGCTCAGGTGCTTTGGGCAACCCGTGGACGTGTGTGGTGCGCTATCCACGACTGCCCCGTGTGCACTACCGCGTCCTCGTGCGCGCCGACCTTTCGATCTTCGGCTCAGGTCAGTCCGAGGGCGCGTCCCGGCGGGGCGTGCTTACGATCAAAGGCTGCTGCGTGGCCTCGGGCGTGGCGCCCTAGCTGTAGGTACCGAGAAGGTTGGTGCGCTCGTTGAGGCGAGCGATTGGGGGCTTGTGGCTGAGGGCTGAGTGTTTTCGGTGATGGTTGTAGTAGAAGAGCCATCCGTCAAGGGCTGCGGTGCGCTCGCTGCTGTCTCGGTAGATCGCGCCGTAGGCCCAGCCGCCGAGCATGGTGCGGATGAAGCGCTCTGCCTTCCCGTTGGTCTGGGGGCGGTAAGGGCGTGTGCGCAGGTGGCGGATCCCAAGGGCTCGGCAGGCGATCGAGTGCATGCCTGAGCGGTAGGCGCCGCCGTTGTCAGTCAGCAGCTGCTCAACGTGCATCCCATGGCGTTCGTAGAACGAGACTGCACGTTTTAGGAACGCGATAACGGTGCTGGCCTTCTCGTTGGGGAGAACCTCGGCGTAGGCCAGGCGGGTGCAGTCATCGATCGCGATATGCACGAACTCCCAGCCGACAGTCTTGCGGCGGATTCCCGCGGGGTCGGTGAGTATCGGGTTGTAGTGTTTGCGCAGCCCGTCACGAACGCGCTTGCCAGCGCCGCCCTGGATACGCCCGAGCTTCTTGACGTCGATATGGATCAGCTCTCCTGGCCGCTCGCGCTCATAGCGGACCACGGGCTCGAGGCCGAGACGGCCGAGCTTGCCCATCCCCACGCTCAAGAGGATCCCCGAGACAGTCGAGAGCGCCATGCCGAGCGTCTCTGCGATCTCGGGGCCCGTGAACCGCAACCGTCTCAGCGCAGCGATCGCTTGGACCCGCTCCTCGCTGGTGCGATGCGGGATCCGGTGCGGAGCAGAAGACAGGTCGAACAGCCCGGTCTCGCCCTCCGCTCGATAACGACACACCCACTTACGGGCACACCGGACGCTGACTTCGGCGGCCTCGGCCGCCTTCGTCACCGTCCATGCCTCATCAACGACTCGCTCACAAAGCAGCCGGCGCTTGTTCAGGCTGAGCGCCGCGTTAGCGTGCAGATTCATCCGGTTCTCCTTGGACTGGGGTGCTTGGCAGCTCCCAGCCTCCAAGGGGACCCGGATGAACCAACCTACTCAGGAACTACACCTAGCGATCGGCTTCGGGGCGGCGCCCCACCTTCGGCTCTGCGGTCGGCGGTACGCGCCGCGGCGGGGTCAGTCGAGCTCTTTGCGCAGCTTGCCCAAGGCCCTGTAGATGCGGCCCTCGACGGCGCTCTCGCCCTCGCCGAGCACGCCGGCGACCTCGCGCAGCTTCAGATCGGCGCCGAAGCGCAGGGCCAGCGCCTCGCGCTCGTCTTCGTTGAGCGCCAACAGGGCTCTCTGGAGCTCGTCGCGCTGCTCCACGGCGCTCAAGGCCGGGTCGGCTTGCTGTTCGGCCGTGCCCGCGCCCACGTGCTGCAAAGCCCTGTCTTCGTGGGTCTTGCGACGCGCGTTGTCGCGCAACAGATTGAGGGCGATCGTGTAGAGCCAGCGCCGCTCGCTGCCCTTGCGTGGGTCAAAGCGCCCGCGTGAGCGCAACACGCGCTCGAAGGTCTCCGACAAGAGGTCCTCGGCCAACGTCCGGTTACCGGTGTGGTAGGCCAGGAAGGCGTACAGCCGCTCGGAGTGCTCCTCGAACAGCCTCTCGAAGTTATCCGCTTTCATGCGCAACCCCATTCTGGCGGGTTGGCTCGTGCTGAGACGAGCTTGGGTGGAGGGTGTCAGTTCGTGGGCCATCGGCTCTCTTTCTTCGCCAAAGGCCCCGGGATGGGCTCCCGGGGCCTTTGGCTACGCTTCATGTGAGCGTTGCGCTCACCTTTGCTTATCCCGCTGCCGTGTCCTCTAGCAGAGGTTGTACTTGTGCGTCTGCGTAACGGTTTTGCCGCTGGCCGTGACCGCGGTGATGGTGACCGTGGCCGAGCACGGCAAGCTCACGAGCGTCACGTTCTTGGAGGCCTTTTTGCCCTTGAGCACCGACACGATTTTGCCGTTGACCCTGAGCGTGACCTTACGCAGCTTGGACTTGTTCGGCACGTTGATGTGGATCTTCACGTGCTTGCTGCTGGTCGTTGCTTTCTTGGTCGTTGTGGCTGCCAGCACACCGCTGTTGGCGGGTCCTGCGACCGTCACCGTCGAGGAGTTGTAGTTGTTGGTGACGTTGTTCGTCGTGGTGTTAGACGAGTTGTTCGTTTCGGTGATGAACGTGTTTTCGTTGCAGGCGTTGTTTTCGGCGCCCTGTCCGTTGTTGTCGCCCACGTTGCCGCTGCCGTTTTGGATGTTGCATTCGCCGCCGTACTGGGCGTTGGCCGCGTTGCCGCCGCCGTTTGAGCCTTTGCCTTTGCCGTGTCCGCCCTCACCGGCGAGCACGCCGCCGGTCGTGGCGACCAGGAGGCCAACGGTCAGACCGGCCACCGCGAGCCTGCGGGCACCGGCCCTGCCGCCCTTGGCGCCGGACTTGGCGCGGGCCATGGCCGTGGTCTTGATGCGGTCCAGGTCAAGCGGGCCGGCCTGGGGGCGCTCGTCGCGCAGGCGCTGAGCGACGCCCTCCAACTCATCCGTGTGTGCGTCCTCTTTGCGCGGCATCTGGTCTCCTGGTCTCCTGAGTGGGTTTGCTGAGAGAAGTCTCGTTATGGCCCTATACGAACAAGCCCCCCTTTTTCCGACATCCGCAACAAAATTCCTCAGAGGTTGGTGATCGCGAACTTGCCCGAGGTCAACGCTTCGAAGCGCAGACGAGGGGCCGCCCGTTCCCACACGCGCGGGTCGTGGCCGCGCAGGACTTCAGCCGCGTTCCTGAGGCCCCCCTCGCGAGGGTTCAGCGCGATTGCGCGGTCGATGGCCCTATGTGGGTTCACGCCTGCGCCTGCCTGGGCGACCGCCAGCCAGAACCACTGTTCCCAGCTCTGGGGTTCGAGGCTCACCGCCTGGCTCACCGCCGGCACGGCCGCTTGGGCATAGCCCAGCTTGAGGTCGCAGATGCCCACGATGGCATAAGCCTGGGGGCGCTTGGCCGACAGCGACAGCGAGGACAAGGCCTCTTCCTTGGCGCTTGCGCATTCGCCTTGCAACAGCTCTTGGCCTGCCCGGTGTAGGCGGGTGTACGAGGTGGCCACAAGCAAAGGAGTCACGGCCAACACGAGCCAGCCCAGCGCCACCGCCGTACGCCCCAACGGCAGCCCTGCAAACCCCGCTTTGCCGTCTTCGCGGCGCGCCAAGCCGAGCCCCGCCAACATGAACACGCCGAGCGTCACGGCCGGCATCTGCCAATCCCAGTCAAACCCTTGGTGGACCGCCCAAGCCAAGATCAGCGCGAACAGGGCGGCGAAGATCGCCCGGTCGGGCCCGCGGATGCGCGCGGCCAAGCCCACGAACATGCCCAGCACGACGATCCCCACCAACACGAAACCGACGATCCCCAGCTCCGCGAGGCTCTGCAAGTAGAGCGAATGGGCATCGACAACGTACCCCTTTTCAGTGCGGTAGCGAGGGTAGTACTGCTGGTAGGTGCCCGCCCCGGTGCCCCTCAGCTTCTCGGTTTTGTAGATATCCAAAGCCACGCGCCACAGCGGCAAGCGACCATCGTTGGCCGGGTCGGTGAGCCGGTCTCTGGTTTGGACCTTGTGGGCTTCGTGGGTGCCTTTCACGAATTTGGAGTACTCCCTGTTCGCGAAGCCCCCCGCCCCGAACGCGAGCGCCACGATCAAGACGACCACGCAGACCGCCGCGCCCACGCCGGCCCTGACCGCCAAGCGCGGTGGTGTGCGAACCGCCGGCATGCCTTCGATCTGGCGGTCCGCCGGCAGCAGCACAGCTCGCACGACCCCCGCCCCAACCATGCAGATCGCCACGACCACCGCCACGTGGTGGCCTTGGGAGACCGCCAGCGCGTCGGTCGGGTGCTTGGTGGCCAGCTCGGTCGCATCCCAAGCCGAGCGCATCGCGATCGCCGTGGCCGGGACCGCCGCGAGCAGAGCCGTCGGCAGGGTGGAGAACCTGGTCAGCAGGCAGTAGGCGATCAGGCCGATCGCCGCCACCCCCAGCGCTCCTCTGGAGAAGGTCAGCAGCAGGGCGGCCCCCACACCCGGCAATACGGCGGCCGCGATCACCCTCACGGCCGGGTGCTCGGACCGATCGGCGCTCAGGTGGAAGCCCAAGATCAGCACGATCGCCGCGACCATCCCCTCCGCGTTCCAGTAGGTCAGGGGGTAGTTCAAGCGGTCCGCATAGAAGCTGGTCGCGGTCGGCCAAGTGTGGGGCAATACTCGCGAGACGAGCCCCACCAGGCAGACCACGGCCAGGCCGCCCGCCACCGCCTTCACCAGCCATGCGGCCCTTGCCTTTGTGTATCTGACCGAGCCGTACAACAAAAAGGCCAGTACATAGAGCAGCATGCGTGAATAGGCGTCCAAAGTGTGGGCGGTGGCCTGTGACCATCCCGCTGAGGCCAGCGTGAAGGCCGCATACAGAACAAGGGCCCCGAGCGGGATCGCCAACGAGCGGCCCAATCCCTCGAACGGACGCTCCGCCAAGGTGGTCCTAAGCACGAGCGCCCCGGCCAGCACGATTGCCACATAGCCCGTGGCGCTCGGGAAGTACCCACCCGCTTCGAAGCTCAGGTAGATCAGGGTGGCCGGTGCCAGCGCGATCAAAGCCGCCCAGCCGACCCGCTCCATGGTTGAGCGCGAAGCCGTTTCGCTCAGAGGCGCATCAAGCGCCGAGGTTGTGCTTTGGAGCGCTCCCACCGGCACTCCCTGAGACTACTTGGAATGTGGGACTCCGTCAGAGCTCAGAGCTAGGCAGCCACCCGCCGCGCGTCCTCGGCGGATGGCTGCCCCTGCTCTGTCGGCGCCTGGGAGAGAGGTAGGCGCGGAGAGCGGTCGGCCTGGGCAACGCCGACCGCTCTCCGGTTGGAGTCCCCTTGCCGCGCCATCGCGCACACCGTGAGCGTCAGCACGATCAAGAAGGTCCAGATGGGGATCGCGATTAGGAGGATCATCATTCCTCACTAATATTATCAGCTTTATGTGGAGATGCAAGTCAGGTGCGCTTCGGGGCACGGAATCGTTGGGGATTGGCGTCTTGGTGGCGTGGGCCTCGCGCTCGTCTCGTGCAAAGATCCCCTCATGCAGGACGGCATCACGCAGACCCGCCTTAACCCGGACACGGACGAGCGCTTCGTGGCGCTGCGCCGCCAGCTGGGGGTCAGCTCCTTTGGGATCAACCAACTCGTGTTGCAGCCGCGCCAGCGTGGTCGCATTCACCGCCACGAGCGCCAAGAGGAGGTCTACATGGTGCTGGAGGGTCGGCTGAGCCTGCTGGTTGAGGGCGAGCCGATCGAGCTCGAGCAGGGCGAGCTGATCCGCGTCGCGCCATCGCTGCGTCGCCAGCTGGTCAATCGTGGGTCAGATCGGGTGGTTCTACTTGCGCTTGGCGGCGACGGCGAGCACATAGGTCGAGACGGAGAGGCGTTCGCGTCCTGGGAGGACGAGCGTGGGGCTGCGCCGCAGGAGGTGCCGCTTCCCGACGATCTGGATGAGCGAGAGCTGAGTTCCTAGGCGCGTCGCAGGCTGGGATCAGATGTATTGATGCGCATATGGCTCTCTGGGGTTTAGATGTGTTGTGCGGCGTGTGTGAGTGCTTTGGTGTAAGTGTCTCGGAGTGTTTGGGTGGTGTGTTGGCCGGCGGGTGTGGTGATGCTGATTGCCAGTGGTCGGCTGCGTCCTGGTTGGGGTATGGCTGTGGCGATTGATCTGACTCCCCAGGCTTGCTCTTCGTCGCAGGTGGCGATGCCTGTGGTGCGTATTTCGTTGAGTCGTTCGAGGAGGTGTTTCTTGGTTTTGATGGTGTTCGGTCCTTCTTGTTCGAGTGTGAGTAGGGCGATGAGGGCTTTTTGTTCTGTTTGGGAGAGGCTTGCGAGTAGTGCCTTGCCGATCGCGGTGGCATGGAGGGGGATGTGCGCGCCGGTGCCATGGTCGAGGTCGGCTGCGTATTGGCCTGGTCCGTGTGCGTGTAGGCGGTGGGTGTAGAGGGCGTGGGTGCCGTCGATGGTGGCCATGCTCACGGTGTGTCCTGTTTGGGCGCGTAGCTCTTCGAGGATGCGGCGGGCTTGGGGTGTCTCTGCACGTAGAGTTTCGACGGCGCTTGTGCCTGGTTGTGCGGTGAGGTGGGATAGGCGGTAGCGTCGTTTCGGGTCTTGCTCCAGGCGCTCCAGCGCGAGCAGTGTTTGGGCGTAGCGGTGTGTGGTGGAGCGGCTTAGCTTGAGGATGTCTGCGAGGTCGCTGATCTGTTGTGCTGGGTGTTCTGAGGTGAAGCATTCGAGGAGCGCCAGCCCGTATTCAAGGGAGCGCGAGAACCGGGGCTCGGGAGCAGGCTTGATACGGCCGGCGGGATCGTCAGCCATGAGCGCGTAGTCCGTCCTCTTCGCGACACATTGCCTAATCGTGGGCTGCGGTCCCGCGGTTGTAAAGGATTCGCTTCTTGTTGGAAAAGAATCGTTCGGCTTGGAAGGCTTCAGGCGCGGCAAGTCGACGGCTTAGTTGGAGCTTTGGGCGTAAGCCGACCGCCATAGGCGCAGGATGGGCAGCAGAATTCTCGTCAGCGAGCCGCCCGCTCGCACAAGCGTGCGGGTTCGTGCTCGACTGTCCTTCAGACGAGCGCTGTCCTTCGATAGATACATGGCCACCATGCAGGCGATGAGCAGCACGTGCCGCTCGCCCTCGCCCAGGGTTTCCGCCTCCCGCAAACTGCGCCGGATCAGCCTGACCATCGACGCGTCGGCCAGTATGAGGGACTGATAGTGCTCTACGTATACGTGGTCGCCGTTGGCGGTGTCTTCGACTTGGTCAACGTAACTGTCGAGCATTGTCGCCACCGCTGAGGCCCAGGGGAAGTAGGCGTTGTAGACACGGTGAATCTCGGCCTCGTGACAACACGGCTGGGCAGCGAGCGCGAACAGCGCATAGATTGAAAGCCCTGCGCCGGCCGCCGCCGCAAGCTCGAACCAATGCGCGTCGTCACGATCGTATTCGCGCTTCACCCATGTTCGTAGCGCCTTTTCTCGGCGCAAAGGGTCGAGGTCGTGGTTGATGGCCTGAACATTCGCTCGGCCGGCCTCGCGAATCAGGAGCGGACGCACCGAATCAAATGAAGGCAATCCAGCCGCAAACGTGCGGCATGTCTCGACGAGCGACCGTAGGTAGTGGCCGTCGTCGTTCCAGGGGTGCAGGTAATAATAGTCGGAGATAGGTCGCCCATGATCGACCGCGTCGACAAGAGCTAGATGAAGCTGTCTGCCGTTTGCCTGACCAGCGCTCGCTCCTGTCTCGCTCACGGTGTCGAGGAAATCCCACATCACTTGATAGGTGACCAGGAGCTTGAGCAACATTGGATTGCGAAAGCTAGGGATGACCCAGAAAAGCGCGGCTCCGCCGGTGTTGCCACGCTTGCCTGCGAGCGCGCTTAGCGCATCTTCACGGATCGTCCGGTCGGGGATAATGCGTGCTCGCTCGCGCCAAATACGCAGCTCGCAAGCCGTGTAACGCAGCCCCCAGATGACCTCGCGGGTCGCGCAAGACACCAGGCGGGACAATTGCCGGGCTGTGATCGGGGCGGGGTCAAGGGTGCCGACTGCGGTGCCCGAGCGCCGGTCAGTAGGCGGGGCTGACCGTGCTGGCGGGCACACGAACCACTAGGTAGCCCGGCATCGCGATGATCGCCGTCACGATCGCGCTCACCAAGAGGACGCTTGAGAGCGCGATCAGCGTTTCGGCGCCGAGGGCGATTGGGAGGCCGGTTACGGTCGCCAGTGCGTGGCTGATCAGCAACTGGCCATACAGGCCGAACAAGGCGCCTGTGAAGCAGCCGACGAGGAGCATGATGATGCTCTCGCACAGGAGCCAGCGCCACAGGACGCCGCGTCGATAACCGTCGACCTTCATGAAGGAGATCAGGTCTCGGCGCTGCCAGATCATCGAGCCCATCGCCCCGGCGATCGCGAGGGCTCCGGCGATCAGGACGAGCAGCTTGAGCTCGGTGAATCGCGCGAGGCCCTGTTCGATCAGCGCGAAGTGGCGACCTTGGCGCTCGCTCACGGTTTCGACGGCAAGGCCCGTTTGAGGCTTCACCAGTCGCGCCAAGGTGTGCTGCACGGCTGTCGCTGAGACCCCGGGCTTGGTTTGGATCTCATAGGCGCTCGGTTCGCCGCTGCCCCAAGCCGCCGCATAGTCTTCGGAGTTGAGGATGATCGCGCCCGGCGGCCATCCCAAGTTGGTGGTGAGCGCCGCGACTCGCACGAGGATCGGCTTCGGAGCGGGTAGTAGGAACCGGCTTCCCACACGCAGATGATGTTCGGCGGCGAGCGCCTGGGAGAGGACTACCCATCCCCTCGCACGGATCCGAGCCTCGGCGACTGGGACATCCTCATCGACCAGTTGGCTCGGCGGGATCGCTTGCCTGGAGTCGGCGGGCGGCGCCAAGATCCACAGTCTGCGCTCTCCCCAATCGAGAAAGCTCCCGCGATAGACGCCGAAAGTGGCGACGCCGGGCGAGCGCGCAATGGCTGTTGTGTCGATGCCTTGGAAGGGGGTCGTTGTGAGCAAGCTGGTCTTGCCGCTGGGGCTTATCCATATTCCGGCACCCGAGTCGATGTCTCCCGCGGAGGCTTGCAGGCCGTGTCGGAGGTTGACCTGGGCTCCGCCGATGGCGACCGTTCCGAACACCGCGATCGCACCGGTGAGGGCGACCGCGAGCGAGCGGATGCGGGTCCGGGGGTTGCGTAGCTCGGTGACGGCCAACACAGTGGCGGGACCATCGAGGAAGCGGTCTTGGAAGCGGTCGAACAGCAGGACCGCGATGTCGAACAGCAGGGGCAAGAGGCAGACCAAGGCGATCATGAGTGCAGCGGTCCCGACAAACCAGCTCTGGGTGTGCACCAGCAGCACGACGGTGGTTACGAGCAGGCAGACCAAGCCGATCGCGACCCGACCGTTGCGCCGGCTCTCAGGCTGTGGCCCGATCGCTCCCTCGCCTTCGCTGGGCGCACGCCGAAGGATGTCGCGCAAAGGCCAGAGCACACCCAGGCAAGCGGCGGCAAGCCCGGCGAGGCACGCGAGGAGCACGCTCTGCCAGGTGACGATCCTTTCGTCGCCTACCGGGAAGGCGGAGGAGAGGTAGCCGGGGGTCGCATGGAAAGCGGAGATCGAGAGAAGCTCCCCGAAGGCCAGGCCGATCGCACAGGCCAATGTGCCGATGACCAACGCATCGACGATCAGGATCTGGAGGATCATCGCGCGCGTGGCGCCTTGCGGCCTGATGTCTTCGATCAAGCGGCGGCGCGCGGGCACCGTGACGAGCATTGCGTTGAGGGCGAACATGAATCCGACCAAGGCGCTGATCGCCGAGAAGAGCGTTTCGCCCTGGTTCTCGGTGTAGGAGGCGGCCGAGAACAGCGTGGCATCGAAGGTCGCGGGTTGCAGGTTTGCGCCGGCGCCGGCGGCGAGCGGCTCCAATCGGGCGCTCACCGCGGCCGTTTCGCCTGGCTTGGCGCGCACGAAGATCCGGGTGATGCGCCCTTGCATGCCGGCGAGCTGCTGGGCGTAGGCGACGGGCGCCATCAGGACCTGGCCGTTGGCCAAGGCGCCGATGTCGCTTTCGCCAAGCACCGCTCCGAGCAGCGCTTCGGAGACGTGGCCTCGGATCTGGACCTCGATGTCTTCGAGTCCCCCTGAGCCGATCGCGCCTGCTATGGCGCTGGGAAGCGCAACCGCGTGTTGAGCGGAGAGCTGCTTGGCCGAGAGGCGACGCAGCAAGGGGCCACCGAAATGGACCGCTCGCGGATCGACCCCGAGCATCTCGACTGAGCGTTCCCTGTGGGGGCCACGCACCACGGCCTGTTGTTCGACGACCGAGAAAGCGGCCTCGACGCCGGGCACTCGGCGCGTTTGTGCCAAGACGCGTTCGTCGAAGCCACGCGGGCCGCGGGCGTCTATCTGCAGTTGGGTGTCGCCGACGACGGCGTGGGTGAGACGTTCCACCGAATGTGTGAGGCTTGTGCTCGCGACTTGGGAGGAGAACAGCAAGGCCACCCCCACGGCGATCCCGAGGATGGCGAAGATCTCCTGGATCAGGACGGCCTTTGCCGCCATGCGCGCGCGATAGAGAAAGAGAATGTCGGAGAAGCTCATCGGCGCCTATTGCTCAGTGGCCCGCACGTGCGCCGGGACAGGCTGGTTGTCGGGCTCATAGGACTGGAGGCGACCGTCGCGCAGTTCGTGCACCTGGTGGGCGTAGGCGGCCGCCTGGGGATCGTGGGTGGCGAGCACCAAGGCCATGCCGCGCTCGAGGCACAGGTTGCGCAGCAGGGCAAGGACCTCGTGGGTGCGGTGCGTGTCGAGATTGCCGGTAGGCTCGTCGGCCAAGACCAGCTTGGGGTCCATCGCGAGGGCGCGCGCGATCAAGACCCGTTGGCGCTCGCCCATCGACAACTGCTCGGTGCGGTGCGCGAAGCGACCCTCGAGGCCCAACTGCTCGAGCAAGGGCGCGATCGTTCGCTTGGCGTTGCGCGTGCTCGAGAGCCACAGCTTCAAGGACGCGTTGTCGATTGCCCTGGCGCCGGGTATGAGGTGGTGGGGTTGGCCGATGACGCCAAGCAGTTTCAGGCGGTACTCGTCGCTTTCTCGACGCGACATTGTGGTGACGTCGGCGCCTTCGACGAGAACGCTGCCGCTGTCGGGATGGCGCAGGCCCGCGATCAGCTCGAGCAGCGTTGTCTTGCCGGACCCGCTCGGACCGTAGAGGGCGACAAACTCGCCGGCCTGAACGGACATCGACAAGCCGTCGACCGCCCGGATCGGCTCCTCGCCGCCAAGCCGGTAGAGCTTGACGAGTTCGCGTACCTCCAGCACGCTTAGGAACTCGCGCGGCGCGACTCTCGAACGACTTCTTCGGCTCCGCCGGCCGCTAATTCGTTGGTTCGGGTGAGTTGCATAGTTACGACATGCTAAATGACTTGGGAGGGGTATCGAGGTGCAGGTCCGGCTCGCGGGATCACACGTTGGCTGAGCGTGGGGACCATGCGTGTTCTTTTGGGTCGCGTCCGCGCAGGTGGTCGCTGGGCAGGTCGCCCGCGGGGGCGGGGCCTCCGTGCCCGGCCACGGAGGCTTGGCGTGACTGCGGAGTTTTAGATGTGTTGTGCTGCGTGTGTGAGTGGTGTGGTGTGGGTGTCTCGGAGTGTTTGGGTGGTGTGTTGGCCGGCGGGTGTGGTGATGCTGATTGCCAGTGGTCGGCTGCGTCCTGGTTGGGGTATGGCTGTGGCGATTGATCTGACTCCCCAGGC
>JBAVYU010000027.1:0-10969 GCA_049588415.1 Solirubrobacteraceae bacterium | reverse complement strand
GACCGGGAGCGCCCATGCCCAGGAAGAGCGCCATGCCGCACAGGACGGAGCGTCGACTGGGGCCTGGTCGTCGGCCCCGCCCGTAGCGCTCGGTGGGGGGATTCTCGACGGGGCCTCCGCGCAGGCTTTGCTGGACGAAGGCCACGCGTCGCTGGTGTCGGTGGGGCGTCCACTGTTGAGCGATCCCTACTGGTCGTTCCGGGCGGCACTCGAACTGGGTGCCCAGGCTCCGCTGCCTTCCGCCTACGGCGAGGCGCTCGTCGGCCAGGAGGGAGTCCGGCACTAGCGTTCAGCAGAGCTGTATCCTCGCCCGATCATTCGAAGTACTTCGACGGTTGCACAAGAATGGATTGCACAAAAATGTAGACCGGATGAGCTTGGTAGCGAAGACCGGAAGGGGCTTGGTAGGCAGTCACTGACAAAGCGCAGGTCGGTGGTCGTGGAGGCGGCCGCGACAACATCGGACGACCCCACCCACGGGTGGGGTCGCGGGGAGGAAGAACAATGGTTGGCATAAAGGTTGTGAAAGCGCGCGAGTTGCTCGCGTGCGGTTTGGTCGCCGCGGTTGCGCTCACCAGCATCGGTTGCGGCTCCTCGGAAAGCAAAGAAACGCTCGCTTCGGGCGCACCTTTGAAGATCGGTTATCTGGCGTCGTTGACGGGATTCTGCGCAGGGTTCTCTCAGGACTACGTCAAGGGCGCCCAGCAGGCCGTCAAGACGATCAACGCCGAAGGTGGAGTGCTTGGGCATCCGCTGCAACTACTGGTGCGCGACGATAAGGCCGAACCGAGTGTCGGTGTGAGCCAAGCGCGCGATCTGGTGTTGAGCGAACACGTCAAGTACCTGGCCGGAACATGCACGAGCGCTGTGGGCAAGAGCGTGGCTCGCCTTGTGGCCAACCCGAGTCACGTGGTCTACACCGTGGGCGTCGCCGATCCGACAGTGTTCACGGGTGGCGGTTACGCCTTCGCCACGATCCCGACCGCAAACATCGAGGGCGCCAACGCGGCCGCTTACGTGCGAGCCCATCCTCAGTGGAAAACGGTGGCGGTGATCAGCGAGGACTACAGCTACGGCTATGAAGTCACGGCGGCCTTCTTGAAGGGCATGAAGGGCAGCCCGCAAAAGATCGTGAGCAAGGAATTCGTGCCGTCCGGGGCGTCGAGCTACAGCTCCTATATCAACAAGCTGGTGGCCGAGAAACCGGATGTCACATACAGCACGGTGATCGCCGAAGACACGATCACGTTCGTCAAGCAGGCGTGGCCACTTGGCCTGTTCAACGCGACCCAGCTGTTCGGGATCCTCGACTACGGCACGATCGACCCGATGCCCAAGCCGCCGGTGGGCGCGCTCGGCTACACCTATTACCCATCGGCCTCGATCTACAACACGGCGCTCTCCAAGAAGCTGGACCCCCTTGGCACCGAAGTCGCCAACAGCGGCGCCGCCGGCGACGGGTTCAACCAGATCGAGATGATCGCTCAAGGGGTCGAGCAGGCCAAATCGACCGATCCGGTCACGGTGCGCAACACCTTGGCCGGCGCGACGGTGCAGATGATCCAAGGCAGCGAGAAGATCCATTCGTGCAACAACCTGACCGCCGTCCCGATCGCGATGGGCCCGGTGGTGGCGGCGACCAAAGAACTGCCATTCGCCCACTTCTCGCCGGTCGAACTGGTGGATACGAACAAGTACTTCACCTGCTGAAGTCGGCGACTCGGCTTGGCGGGGAGCGCGTGCAGTGTGCGCCTCCCCGCGTAAGCCCGGGATGATTGACTGCGATGAGCCTTGCCACTTTCCTCGATCAGCTGTTCGCGGGGCTTGGGCTGGGCTTCATTCTGTTCTTCTCCGCGGCCGGTCTCAATCTCGTGTGGGGCGTCCTGGGGGTGATGAACTTTGCCGCCGGCGCCGTCTACATGCTGGGCGCCTACCTTGCCACTACTGTGATCGGGCGCGTGGGCGCGTCCACGCTGGGATGGGTTTTGGCGCTCGCGCTCGTGCCTCTGCTGGCCGCGCTGGGCGGGGCTTTGGTTGAGATGGCGCTCCTGCGGCGCACTTATCGCGAGCACGACGAGAACCAGCAGTTCATGCTCACACTCGCGCTCTCCTACCTGCTTGCCGGCGGGATCGTGGCGGTTTACGGCTCCGGCTTCAGGACTGTGTCCCTGCCCGGCTCTCTCAACGGAAGCTGGGACGTTCTTGGCGCGACTTTGCCCAAGTACACGGCCGTTGTGATTGTGCTGGGAGTGCTCGTGGCGGCAGCGATCTGGGCCTTGATGTACGGCACGCGTGTGGGCCTGCTCACGCGTGCGGCGGTTGACGATCGCACGATGCTGTCGGTCTTGGGTGTGAACGTGAACCGTCTCTATACCGCCGTATTCGCCTTCGGGATCGGCCTGGGCGCGCTCGGCGGTGTGGTGGACGCACCCAACGGGGCGGTCACAACCAACTTGGAAACGGCGGCGCTCGTGCCGGCCTTCATCGTGGTCGTCACCGGCGGCCTGGGCAACATGACCGGTGCCTTGATCGCGGCGGTGGCGATCGGCGTGATCGAGAGCTTCGTAACCTTGCAGAGTCCTACGCTCGCGCCTTTGACGCCTTATGCGGTGATGACTGTGGTTCTGCTGGTGCGTGCTGCTGCAGGCCGGCGCCTGCTGCCGGGCCGCGCAGCGGTGAGCCGATGAGCCCGCGCCGTCTGCGCGAGTGGCTCGGGCCGGTGCCCGACTGGGCTCCGGCCCTGGTCTTGGTGCTGATCGCGGCCGTGCTGCCGGTGCTCGTCTCCAGCGAGTACGTCCTGTTGGCGGCGAGCATGATCGTGACGATGTTGCTTGGGGTCAGCTTCAACCTCTTGTTTGGCTACGCGGGCATGTTCTCCTTCGGTCAATCAGCCTTCTACGGCGTGGGCGCCTATGTGACAGTGCTGGTGCTCAACAACAGCGGCGTCGGCTTCTACGTCGCTCTGCTCGCCGGGATCTGTGCGGCTGCTCTGGTGGCCGCGGTAAGCGGCACGGTCTTGGTCAGGCTGGAGCCGATCGCCTTCATCATGCTCACATTCGCGCTCGCGGACCTGTTTGAATTCGCCGCCAACCACGCCCACACGCTGACCGGTGGAGACAGCGGCACGATCGCGAACCTGCCCGACTCCTTGAACGTGATCTTGGGAGTGAACCGGGTTTACTACGCGATCTTGGTCGTTGCCTTGGTGGTGCTGGCCGGGGCGTTCGTGTTCGTGCGGAGCAGGATGGGATTGTTGTTGCGCGGCATCCGCGAAGACGCTCTGCGAGCCCGCACGCTCGGGGTCGCCGTGGACCGCCGGCGGTTGGGCGTGTTCACGCTCGCGGCCGCCGTGGCGGCGGCCGGTGGCGGTCTGTCGGTGCTGTCGGCCCAGATCGTCTATCCGAGCGTGTTCGCCTGGCAGATCTCTGCCAACGCCCTGATCGTGACCCTGCTTGGCGGCGTGGGTTTGTTCTCGGGACCCGCGCTCGGTGCGGTCCTGTTGGGCTTGATCGACTTCTATGTGGGGCGCCTCACAACGAACACCCTTCTGATCGACGGAATGGTGCTGTTGGCGGTCGTGCTGATCGCTCCGCGTGGGGTCGGCGCGGCCGGTCGAGGTGCTCGACCGAGGCTGGTGGCTCTGTTGCGCCGCCTACGCACTCGGGCCGGCGGGGCGCCTGCGGGCACACCGGGGTAAGTGGCGCCATGAATGTGCCCGAGAGCACGCCGGTGCTGGAGCTGGACGATGTCAAGCGCCATTTCGGCGGTATTCGCGCCGTGGACGGTGTCACGCTCGCCGTCCAGGAGGGCGCGGTGGTCGCGTTGATCGGTCCCAACGGCGCCGGTAAGAGCACCTTGTTCGCTTTGATGATGGGCGAGCTGGCCCCTACCTCCGGCACGATTCGCCTGGATGGCCGCGGCATGAAGGGCCTCTCGCCCGAGGAGCACAGCCGGCTGGGGGTGGGACGCACCTTCCAGACTCCGCGTCTGTTCGCCGGTCTCACCGTCGCCGAGAACGCCCAGATCGCCTTGCTCGCGCGCGGGGCGGGCGACGGTCAAGTCGAGGAGGTTTTGGGTGAGGTGGGTCTGTTGGATGCCCGCGAGCAGCAGGCCTCGGCGCTCTCCCAAGGTCAGCGAAAGCGCCTGGAGCTTGCGATGGTGCTTGCCCTGCGGCCCCGCGTTCTGCTTCTGGACGAGCCGACTGCCGGCATGGGTGTGGAGGAGCGCGCCACGATCATGGCGCTCGTGATGGAGGCCGTGCGGCGGCGGCGGCTCACTTTGGTTTTCTGCGAGCACGACATGGAGACCGTCTTCGCACACGCCCTGCGGGTCGTGGTCATGGACCGGGGCAGGATCCTCACCGACGGATCGCCTGAGGAGATACGGCGCGACCCGCGTGTGCAGGAGATCTATTTGGGCACGCCGGAGGCGTCGTGAAGCTGTCGGTCCAGGGCCTGCAAGCCGGCTATGGCGCAAGCCAAGTCCTGTTCGGTGTGGACATGCACGTCGCCGACGGCGAGACGGTCGCTTTGATCGGCCGCAACGGCGCCGGCAAGACGACCATGTTGCATTGCGTCATGGGTGTCCTCGGGTCCCGCAAGGGCTCGATCGAGGTAAACGGAAAGCAGACGATCGGTCTCTCCCCGCACCGCATTGCGCGCCTCGGAGTGGCCTTGGTGCCGCAGGGCAGGCGCGTGTTCTCCGAGCTGACAGTCGAGGAGAACCTGCGCACCGGGATCAGTGCCGGAAAGGGGCGATCCGGAGGGGGCGCCGACCGGAGAGAAGCCGATCGGGGTGTGGGTTGGACGATGGACGAGCTGTTCGAGGTCTTCCCCCTGCTGGCCAAGGTCAGGAAGTCCAAGGGCGCATGGTTGAGCGGCGGCGAGCAACAGGTCCTGTCGATCGCGCGTGCCCTGATCACCCATCCCGGGATGTTGCTGTTGGACGAGCCGACTGAGGGCCTGGCGCCGCGTGTGGTCGAGACACTGACCGAGCAGCTCTTGCGGATCAAGGCTTCGGGCCTGACGATCGTCTTGGCCGAGCAGCATCTGGGGCTCGTGCGGGAGCTGGCGAGCAGGGCCTATGTGATCGACCGGGGCCTCGTGCGTGCGGAAGGCGAGCCGGGCGCGCTGCTGGCCGACGCTCAGATCAGGCACGCTTACCTTTCGCTGTGAGTAACCGAGATCTCTACGAGCGCGCTCGCCTCCGCTTTCCGGGCGGCAGCTCGCGCACGACTTTGGCCTCGGTCTTGCCCCCTCCCTACGCGATGCGCGGCGCGGGTGCGATCGTGGTGGACGCGGACGGGCACGAGACGATCGACCTGCATGGCGACTATTCGGCGCTCATACACGGCAACGCTTACGCGCCGGTCCTGGCGGCGGCGCGCGCGGCCTTGGAGGAAGGCTCGGCTTTCGGTTTGCCGACGGCCGCGGAGGTCGACTTGGCCGACTGTTTGGCCGCGAGGATCGGCTGGGCCGAGCGCTGGCGCTTCACCGGCTCGGGCAGCGAAGCGGTGATGGCCGCCGTGCGCGGCGCCCGCGCGGCCTCCGGCCGCGAGAAGGTGGTGCGCTTCGCCGATTGCTACCACGGCGGCTGGGATGCCTTGGCCAAGCCGGGTGCGCGCGGCGTGCCGGAGGGGGTGCGTCGCGAGGTCCTCACGCTTCCGTTTGCAGACCCCTCGGCCTTGGTGGAAGCTATGGACGAGCACGACGGTCAGGTCGCATGTGTGCTGCTCGATCTGATGCCCAACCGGGCCGGCCTGCGTCCATTGCAGCCATCGTTTGCGCAACTCGTGCGCAGTCAGACCCGCAAGCGGGGGGTGGCTCTGATCGTGGACGAGGTGATCACCTTCCGCATGGCCCCCGGCGGGATGCAGGAGCTGTGTGGGATCGAGGCGGACATTGTCACGCTCGGCAAGTTGATCGGTGGCGGTCTGCCCGTGGGGGCCCTCGGCGGCCGCTCCGAGTGGATGGACGTATTTGACCCGAGCCTGCCCGATGGCGTGGCTTTGGCCGGCACGTTTGCCGCCAACCCGGTCTCGATGCGGGCCGGCCTGGCAGCTTTGCAGGACCTCGACGTGTCCGCAATCGAGCGGATCGGCGTGCTTGGAGAGCGCTTGCGCCACGGCCTGGCAAGCATGGGCTACGAGGTGACCGGAGCAGGCTCCTTGTGCAAGCTGCACTTCACCGACCTGCCGGATCTGTGGCGGCGGCTGTATGGCGAGGGTGTTCTGATCGCTGCGGACGGCCTCGTCTCGGTCTCCACCGCGATGGACGAAGCTCTCATTGACCATGCGCTTGAGCTGTTCGGCCGGGTGGCGGCCCGGTAATCAGTCGGGGCGCGGGAAGGCGACCAAAACCCGCCGCGCGAGCTGGGTGTCGCCCGCGAGCTCCAAAGCCCCGATGTTCCGGTCTGGCCCGAGCGCCCGCGCCCAGGCGGTCGCTGGTCCAGAGATGCTTGCCCACGGCACGCATTGGCCCGGCTCGAGGAGCTCGATGTGGCCGTCATGGATGTCGAACAGCTGACGCGTGGGCGCTTCGAAGTCGTCGATCACCAGCTCAACGACGCCGTTGGGCAGCACCGAGCAGTCCAGCAAGTGGGGAAGCGCCTGGAGCGCGCTTGCATCGATCCGGTCCAGCTCGCTCGGCGCCTGCTCGGGCTCCCGGCCGTCTTCACGGCGCTCCCCTCCGAACCACCTGACCCAAGCTCGCGGGAGCTTGCTCCACGCGCCACCGCCACCGCTCCCCGCGGACTGTCGCGTTTTGTCTTCGGTTGACATCGCGCGGCAGTCTAATCGAATAGTCCCGAGAAACGATCTTGTGCGCCTTTTCGATGTGTTCCAGCCTCTGGACGCACCCTCCTGCCCCGAAGCGGTAGCGCGCTAGCCTCGACAAGCGTGGCTCGCTCCCCGTCCAGCCCAGTTCCCGCCAAGGTTGATCCCTTGGCCGCCTTCAGCGCCGCGACACGCGCTTGGTTCCGAGCAACCTTTGCCGAGCCGACCCCTGCCCAAGCGCAGGCATGGCCGGCGATTGCAAGCGGCGAGCATGTGCTCCTGTCTGCGCCCACTGGCTCCGGCAAGACGTTGGCGGCGTTTCTGTGGGCGATCGATCGGCTCGGCCTGAAGTCTGGCGTGGCCCGCCCGCCCGCGGGCAAGGGCGACGACGCGGTCAGCCGGCCGGCCGCCGCGGGAAAGGGTGTGGGACGTCCAAAGGGGGTGGCCTTCGCGCGTGCGAGCGGCGTGCGCGTCGTGTACGTATCGCCCTTGAAGGCGCTCTCCTACGACATAGAGCGCAACCTGCGCGCTCCTTTGCGGGGGATCGGCGCCGAGGTAAAAGTGGGCATTCGCACCGGCGACACCTCCCAGGCCGAGCGGGCCGCGATGGCGCGCAAACCGCCCGACATCTTGATCACCACGCCCGAGTCGCTGTACCTGATCCTCAGTTCGCGCGCGCGCGCGATGCTGAGCACGGTGGAGACCGTGATCGTCGACGAGATCCACGCGGTCGCCTCGACCAAGCGCGGCGCCCATCTCGCGCTCACCTTGGAGCGCCTGGAGGAGCACGTGCGTGAAAACGCGAGCTCGCTCGCGCCACCTGAGGATGGTCTTGCCGACGAGACGCCTGAAAGCGTGGCTGCCGGCGAGTTCCACGGAGGCGCTCCGCGCGCCGGCGAAGTACAGCGGATCGGCCTGTCGGCCACCCAGAATCCCCTGGAGGAGGTCGGACGTTTCCTGGTCGGCCCCACCCGCAAAGTGCGGATCCTCGATGCAGGCGTGCGCAAGCCCTTGGACCTGCGCATCCAAGTGCCGGTCGACTCGATGAGCGATCTCGCAAGCGCCTCCGCCGCTCGAGGCGGCGATCCGCTCGAGCCGGTGACCGGCGGCGAGTCCACCCACAACTCGATCTGGCCCGCCATCTATCCAGAAATTCTGTCCCTGGTGCGTGAACACCGCTCCACGATCGTGTTCGTCAACAACCGCCGCTCGGCCGAGCGGGTCGCTCTGCGCCTCAACGAGCTGGCCGCCGCCGATCCTGAAGGCACGGGAGAGCCGGTGGGCGAGGTTGGGGAAGGATCGTCGGGCGTGCCCGTCACTGAAGGAAGCCGATCGGCGCGGCCAGACATTGCCAGGGCCCATCACGGGTCGCTATCGCGTGAGGAGCGCACCATGATCGAGGAGCAGCTCAAGGCCGGAGAGCTGCCTTGCCTCGTTGCCACCTCCTCCCTGGAGCTGGGCATCGACATGGGCGCGGTCGACCTCGTCTTGCAGATCGAGTCGCCCAAGTCGGTGGCACGCGGCCTGCAGCGCATCGGCCGCGCCGGCCACGGCGTCGGCGATGTGTCCAAGGGGCGCATCTTTCCCAAGTTCAGGGGTGACCTGCTCGAGTGCACGGTCGTCTGCCGGCGGATGCGCGAAGGAGCGATCGAGTCCACAGTCGTGCCCCGCAATGCGCTCGACGTGCTCGCCCAGCAGGTCGTCGCGATAGCCGCGGCGGCGGAGGATCGCACGCACGTGGGGTCACGGACGGTCTCTGAGAGTGAGAGGAGCGCCCTAAGCGAGGCCAAGCACGACCAAACCTCCCCCTCCGAGCTGGACGGAAGCCTCTCCGTGGATAGCTTGCACAGTCTCGTCTGCCGCACCTACTCCTACGCTGACTTGTCGCGTCCCCTGCTCGAGAACGTGCTCGACATGCTCGACGGGCGCTACCCCTCCTCCGAGTTTGGCGAGTTGCGTCCCCGCATAGTCTGGGATCGCGTCGCGGATCGCATCAGGGCACGCAAGGGCGCCCGTCAGCTGGCGATCGCCAATGCGGGCACGATTCCCGACCGGGGTCTGTACGCCGTCACCCTGCCCGACGGTCGGCGTGTGGGCGAGCTCGACGAGGAGATGGTCTATGAGGCGCGTCCCGGCCAGGTCTTCCTGTTGGGCGCCTCCTCCTGGCGGATCGAGGAGATCGGCCGCGACCGCGTGATCGTCACACCCGCCCCCGGCGTGCCCGGCGCGGTGCCTTTCTGGAAGGGAGACGGAATCGGGCGACCCAAAGAGCTGGGCGAGGCGATCGGCAAGTTCGCGCGCTGGGCCGTTGATCAGGACGCCGATCTGCTTGTGCGCGACTATGACTTGGACGAGCGCTCCGCCACCAATCTGCTCGAGTACCTGCGCGAGCAGCAGGCCGCCACCCAAGCGATCCCCAGCGACCGCACGATCGTGCTCGAGCGCTTCCGCGATGAGATCGGCGACTGGCGCCTGTGCGTGCTCTCGCCCTACGGCGGTCGCGTTCACGCCGCCTGGGGCTTGGCTATCTCCGCGCGCATCCGCGAGCGCTTCGACATCGACGGAGAGGCGCTCTGGTCCGACGACGGGATCGTCGTGCGTCTGCCCGATGTCGACTTCGAGGACGCCGAAGCCGCCTCCTATGCGGACCTGGTCGCGATCGATCCCGAGGAGGTGGAGCAGATCGTGGTCGGCGAGCTGGGCTCCTCGGCCCTGTTCGGCGCCCGCTTTCGCGAGAACGCGGGCCGTTCGCTTTTGATCCCCCGCGCCTATCCGGGGCGGCGCACCCCTCTGTGGCAGCAGCGTCTGAAGTCCCAAAGCCTGCTCGAGGTCGCGCGCCGCTACCCCGACTTCCCGATCGTCTTGGAGACCTACAGGGAGTGCTTGCGCGATGTCTTGGACTTGCCCGGCCTGCAGGAGCTCCTGGGCAAGCTGATCACCCGCGAAGTCTCGCTCCTGGAGGTCGAAACCGCTACCGCTTCCCCTTTTGCGGGCTCCCTGCTGTTCGACTACGTGGCCACCTACATGTACGAGGGCGACACACCTTCGGCGGAGCGTCGCGCCGCGGCCCTGTCTTTGGACCGGGACTTGTTGCGCGAGCTGCTCGGCCAAGAGGAGCTGCGCGACCTGATCGATCCGGGCGCGTTGGCCCAAGTCGAGGACGACCTCCAACATCGCTCTCCTCGCACCCAGGCGACCGGCGGCGACGAGTTGTGCGAGGTCCTGCGCTCGATCGGCGATCTACGCGAGCAGGAGCTCGTCGAGCGAGTGCTCGCCGGGCTCGATTCTCCCGCCCTCCTGGACTCCTTGCAGCGCGAGCGCCGAGTCGTGTCCTTGCGGATCGGCGGCGAGCGGCGCCTGATCGCCGCCGACGACGCCGGTCTCTATCGCGACGCCTTCGGCGCCTCCCCACCGGGCGGCCTGCCTGCCGCTTTCATCGCCGACGTGCCCGACGCCTTGACCAAGGTGGTGGCCCGCTATGCGCGGACCCATGGTCCCTTCACGACCGCTCAGCTGCGCGAGCGCTACAGCCTCGACGTGGCCGCGGTCTTGCGCGACCTGGAGCACTCCGGTGAGGTGGTCCAAGGCGAGCTGCGCCCCGGAGGATCCGAGCGCGAGTGGTGCCACGTGGATGTCTTGCGTCGTCTGCGCAGAGCTTCGCTTGCGGCCTTGCGCAAGGAGATCGAGCCGGTCGACATGCGCGCTCTCGCCGCTTTCATGCCGTCTTGGCAGGGGGTCGACCGTTGGCGTCCCGGCGCCGGCGGCGCGGGTGTCGAGCGCTTGCGCGAAGTGCTTGTTCCCTTGCAAGGCTTGGCCTTGCCGGTGGCTGCGTGGGAGCGCGATGTCCTGCCCGTCCGTTGCGGCTCCTACTCGCCCGCTTGGCTTGACAGCCTGTGCGCGGCTGGCGAGCTCGTCTGGGTTGGCGCCGGCTCTTTGGTCCGGGACTCGGGGCGCGTCGCCCTCTACTTCCGCGAGGACGCGTTTATTTTGGGTCCGCCCACGGTGCCCGTGTCTACGGGCGGCTCATCCACCGCCGAGCCTGAGCATGAGCTGTTGCGCCGGCGTTTGGCTGTCGCCCCTTGCTTCTTCGCCGATCTGCTGGCCGAAGTCGAGCTGCCTGTGGGTTCGCTCACCCAAGCCTTGTGGGACTTGGTGTGGGCCGGCGAGGTCACCAACGACGCTTGGGCTCCTCTGCGC
>JBAVYU010000026.1:0-8883 GCA_049588415.1 Solirubrobacteraceae bacterium | reverse complement strand
GAGCCGGCGAGCCCGCTGCCCAGGCAAGCGCCTCCGAGGCAGTGCCGCCGAGCGCTGTCGCGGAGCCAACCGCCGCTTCGCCCACTCCTGCCGAGACCGCGCCCTCGGTGCCCCACCCTTCGCTCGACCCGAGCCTCGACGCGCGTGAGCCGCGTATCCCCAGTCCCCAAGAGCGCCTGCGCCACGCCTTCTCTTCGGAGGTTCCCGAGAACCTGATGGACGCCCCCGGCGCACCCGCCCGCACAAGGGAGCCCATCGCGCACGCCCCAATTCCGCCCCAAGCGCCCTCGCGAGAAAGCTCCTACCGCGAAGAGTCGCGCCCCTTCGGCGAAGCTATGCCCGTCACCCAGCCCGTGATTCGCGTTGTGGGTGTTGGCGGGGCCGGCACCAACGCGGTCAACCGCATGGTCGAGGCCGAGGTGGAGGGCGTCGAGTTCCTCGCGATCAACACGGACTTGCAGTCTCTCCAACAGTCCACAGCCGACATCACCCTGCACATCGGCGCCGAGCTCACGCGCGGCCTCGGCTCCGGCTCTGACGCCGAAGTCGGTCGTCAAGCTGCGATGGACGACTACGACCGCGTCAAGGCTCTCCTAAAGGGCTCCGACATGATCTTCATCACGGCGGGAGCCGGAGGAGGTACCGGTACCGGTGCTGCCCCGATCGTGGCGCGCATCGCACGCGAGGTGGGGGCTTTGACTGTCGCGATCGTGACCAAGCCCTTCGGCTTTGAGGGCTCGCGCCGTGCCGCCCAAGCCGAGCGTGGCGTGGAGACTTTGGCCGAGGAGGTGGACACCTTGATCGTGGTGCCCAACAACCGGCTGCTCAGCGTCCTGGACAAGGCGACCGCCATGGTCGAGGCTTTCCGGGTCGCCGACGACGTTTTGCGCCAAGGCGTCCAAGGCATCTCCGACTTGGTCACCCTGCCCGGCCTGATCAACCTCGACTTCGCCGACGTGCGCACGATCATGTCCGACGCCGGCAACGCCTTGCTCGGGATCGGCATGGGAGTGGGCGAGAACAGGGCCCCCGAGGCAGCCGCCCAAGCCGTCGCCTCGCCTCTGCTTGAAACATCGATGGAGGGCGCGCGCTCGATCCTGCTGTCGATCACCGGCGGACGGGACCTGTCCCTGTGGGAGGTCAACGAGGCCGCCAAGGCCGTCTCCGAGGCGGCCCATCCCGACGCCAACATCATCTTCGGAGCCATGGTCGACGAGAAGCTGGACGACCAGGTCTGGGTGACCGTCGTGGCCACCGGCTACGGCGTCAAGAACTCACGCCCACAGATGCGCGAGCCAGACGGCGAGCCCCGCGTCAAGCGCACCGGGCCATCCGCGCGCGACGCAAGGCCTGCGCGCGGTGAGCGCCAGTCGCGTCGCGGCGGTCTGGCGGTAGCGGACATGGACGTGCCCGAGTTCATCCCAAACTTCTGAGCTTCTGAGCACCGTCAACGCTTTGCTGGCCGATCGACGATCCCGTTGATCGCCGATCGGTGGCGTCCTCGCTCGTTTGTGTGCGTAGCACGCTGCACTCGCTGCGTCCTTGGTCTGCTCGGTTGACGGCACTCAGAAGGGGCTCATGTCAATCTGGTTGCATGAAAGTTGAGAAGGGGGTCGTGGCGGCTGGGCATCCGCTTACCGCCGAGGCTGGAGCCCGGGTGCTGCGCGAAGGCGGCAACGCTGTTGATGCGGCCGTTGGCGCGATGCTTACCTCGTTCGCGGCCGAGCCCCTGCTAACCGGCCTGGGGGCGGGGGGCTACATGATGGTGGCGGGCGGGGGAGAGAAGCCCACCTTGCTCGACTTCTTCGTGCAGGCCCCCACACGCGCCACCGATGGGAGCGCCGCCGAGCTTGAAGCGGTGGACGTGTCCTTTGGGGACGCCGTCCAGGTGTTCTATATAGGCCCGGCGTCCTGTGGCGTGTATGGCGCGCCCGCCGGGGTGTGCGAGGCCGCCAAGCGCTGGGGGACGATCGGGCTTGCCGAGCTGGCCGCTCCGGCCGCGAAGCTGGCCAAGGAAGGGGTCAGGATCAACGCGGGACAGGCCTACATCGTGGAGATCCTCGCCGACCTGTTGCGCTCCACGCCCGAGTGTGCCGCCCTGTGGGCGCCCGAAGGGAGGGTCCTGCGCGAGGGCGAGCTTCTGTTCAACCCCGACCTGGGCGACACTTTGTCGCGGCTTGGCCAAGAGGGCGCGCGCCCCTTCTACAGCGGCGACATAGCCGACACGGTGTGCGCTTGGCTGGGAGAGCGGGGCGGATCGCTCGACAAGCGGGAGCTGTCCGCCTATGAGGCGATCGAGCGCGAGCCCCTGCAGATGAGCTACCGCGACCGCGAGGTCTTCACCAACCCGCCGCCCTCGGCGGGAGGGACTCTGCTCGCCTATTCGCTCGGCTTGCTCGACAGGCAACCTTCGCCCCCAACGCTGCAGGCCGTGATCGGCGCGATGGAAGCGGCCCAAGCAGAGCGTACGTCCGAGTTTGTCCAAGGGCTGGGGGAGGAGGGGTTTGGGTCGTGCTTTCTCTCCTCACGACTCGGATCGACGACCCATATCTCTGTGTTGGACTCGCTTGGGCGTGCGTGTTCTGTGACGTGCACCAACGGCGAGGGTTCCGGGGTGGTGGTGCCCGGCACCGGAATCCACCTGAACAATGTGATGGGCGAGGAGGACCTCAGCCCGCTCGGCTTCCACAGTCATCCGGCCGGACGACGGATGCCGAGCATGATGGCTCCATCGGTGGTCATGCGCGACGGGGAGGTCGAATTGGTACTGGGCAGCGCCGGCTCCAACAGGATTCGCTCGGCCCTGTTGCAGACGATCGTGGGCGTGGTGGACCGCGGCTTGAGCGCGCCCGAGGCGGTTCGGGCCCCGCGCGCACACTTTGAGAACGGGATCGTCTACCACGAGCCCGGTCTCGAGCCGGCGAGCTCGCCGGGCAGCGAGCGCGAGGTGGTGCGCTTTCACGACCTCAACCTGTTCTTCGGAGGAGTCCAAGCTGTCGAGCGGCGCGACGGCGAGCTGATCGGGGCGGGCGATCCGCGCAGGGGTGGCGTGGCGGTGCTCGCGTGAGACGTCCTCGACACCCCTTCGCCTGGTTGTCCCTGGCGGCCCTCTGCGTGTGCGCAGCGCTGCTCGCCGGCGGCTGCAGCGGTGTCGTCTCGCCTGACCTGTTCATCGTCTATCGCAGTGGCAGCGCGCCGGGAGCGAAGCTGACGATGCTGGTCAACGAAGAAGGAGTCGTCCACTGCGACAAAGGCCCCGCGCGTCACCTGAGCGACCCTCAGATAATCGAAGCGCGCACGATCCAAGAAGGCCTCGAAGGCCCCGCCTCCGAACACGAGTCGCTCCCCGCCCAGCCCGGCTCGGTGCTCAGCTATTACGTGCGCGATGCCAACGGCAGTGTGCGCTTCAGCGACAATTCGGCCCATCAGCCGTCGGCGATGCGCAAGTTGGCCGGGTTCGTGCTGAACGCTGCTCAGAGCGTGTGCGGTCTCTCCCAGCAGGGAGCCTGAAGAGCGCTCAGATGAAGTGGACCTTGCCGTTGGAGCGAGCCCTGGCCTGGGCATGCTCGCTCAGCTCCAGCTGCTTGATCGCCGCCCTGAACAGGAGCGTGAGCAAGCGCAGGCGAGCTTTCTCAGAGCGCAGCTCCAACAGCTCCTGCTTGGCCTCGACGCCGAAGTCCACCGTGGCGGCCATGCTGTAGGCCCCCAGCGCCTCCAGTTCTTGGTCTGAGAGGGTGCGGTCGGTGGCGGCCTCGACCAGCTCGCCATACAGCTCTTTGGCCTCGCTCGCGGCCTCCTCGTCGAACGGCTCCTCCCGCTCCTCCAAGAACTCGACAATGCCGGCCGGATAGGGGAGGTCGTCCTGGCGCTCGAGCAAGCGAAAGACGCGTGTGCCCCGCACCAAGATCGTGAAGCGCCCGTCGTTCTCGCGGTCCAGCACCCGCTCGATCTCACAGGCGCAGCCCACCGGCTTGAGCTCCTCCTCCGACAGCCACACGATCCCGAACTCGCTCTCGCCTTCCAAGCACTCCTCGATCATCGCGCGGAAGCGGTGCTCGAATATGTGCAAAGGGACGCTCTCGGTTGGGAGCGCCACGATTCCCAACGGAAACAGGGGGAAGTCCTGGACGGGCACTTCGGCCATCTACCCAGTCTAGGTCGAAGCAGTGCTCGTCCCGGGCGGTCACTACACTTCCGCGAATGGAGAACGAGCTAGTCAAGAAGATGATGTGGTCTGGCCTGCTGACGGCCGTAGGCGCCCTGGCGAGCATCCTCACACAGCGCACCGCGAGCGCTGTGTGGAGGCGACTGTTCGACGAGGAGCCTCCGGAGTGAGTAGCGGCGCGGCGCCCGGCGGGGACCGCCAACCTGGCATCGCCGCGACGATCACCGAAGTGACCGAGCGGGCGAGCGTCCTGGTCCGCGAGGAGATAGAGCTGGCCAAGACGGAGATCGCCGAGAAGGCGACCCGCTTGGCCAGGGGCGCGATTGTGGCCATCGTGGCCGGCGTGTTCTTCTTCACGGCCCTGTTCTTCATCCTGATCGGATGCGCATGGCTGCTCTACTACGAGCTGCCGATCGGCAACGAATTCACCTATTTCTGGGGCTTCTTCGCGATGGCTTTGATCCTCGTCGTGCTCGGGGTGATCGCCGGCCTGCTCGCCTACAGGGCCGTCAAGGCAGGCGCGCCTCCGACGCCGAACATGGCGATCGAGGAGGCGCGCAAGATCCGCGAGACGGTCAGCTCCTCCTCCGAGACGCCCGCCTTCCCTCCCGGCTCGCCTGCTGCCAAACCTGCTCCGGTGGCCGCGACGCCCGCCGCGTCGACTCCAATACCGGTGCCGACGGCCGCGCCGGTGGCAAACGGATCAGACCTTGGAAGGGGGACCGTCGATGGCACAACGCACGGCAACTGAGATCCGCGACTCGATCGAGTCCAACCGCGCCGAGCTGGCGCTCTCACTGGGCAACCTGCACACCGAAGTGGCGCGCATCACCGACTGGCGCGGTCATATCGAGCGCCACCAGCGCGAGATAGCGATCGGGGTGGGTGTCGTGGGCGTACTGCTTTTGGGGCGCCGCAGGCGCAAAAAACGCCGCTCCTAAAGACGTTCAGGACACAAGCGCGTTAGGCAAGGCGCCAACGCCGAGCAGACCAGGCCCCGTGTAGGTGCCGATCACGGGGCCCACCTCGGAGGTGAAGATCGGCTCTGAGCCGAATATCTCTCGGCAGCGGTCGACCAAGCGCTCGGCCTGCTCGTGGGCTTGGATGTGCTGCACCACCCAGCGGTCGGCGCCGCTGTCTTGCAGCTCGTGGGCGTATTGGACCATGCGCTCGAAAGCTCGCTTGGCGGTGCGGACCCGCTCGACCGGTGTGATCTCGTACTCCAGTGAGAGGATCGGCTTGATCTTCAAAGTGCCGCCGATCCAAGCCTGGGCCTTGCCGACACGTCCACCACGGCGCAGGTACTCGAGTGTGTCCACGCAAAACCAGATTTTCAAAGCCTTGCGCGCCTCGTATACGCGCGCTGTCACCGCCTGCTTGTCCGCTCCGCCGCGCGCGGCCGCAGCCGCGGCAAGCAGCAGCAGGCCCAGGCCGCCGCACGCCGTTTCCCCGTCGAGCACCTCCACACGCTCACCCAGGCCACGCTCGACCAATAGGCCGTGGGCTTGGCGCGCAGCTTCGCAAGTCCCGGAGATGCCTCCCGCCAAGTGCACCGAGACGATGTCCTTGCCTTCGTCGAGCAAAGGCTCCCAGACGGCCAGGAAGTCACCGATCGAAGGCTGGGAGGTCGTGGGCAGGTCAGAGTCGGTGCGCAGGCGCTCGTAGAACGCATTAAACGAGTCCAAGTCGATCTCGCGCTTGGGGTCGTCCCGCCAACCGACGTACAGGCTGACCTGGCGGATGCCTTCCTTGTCCGCGAGCTCGCGCGGCAGGTAGTTGGTCGTGTCCGCGACGACCGCTACCTGCTCACCCAAGGCGATTCTCGATCGGCGTGAAGCCGGCCGGCTGGGGCTCGCTCGCAACCGGCTGGGGCGGGGTGGGCTCGTCCGCGCCGGTCTCCGACCCAAGCGCCTCGGCCAGCTCGCCCGACTCGTACATCTCGGTCACGATGTCGCAACCGCCGATCAGCTCGCCCTCATGGAATAGCTGGGGGATCGTGGGCCAGCCGGAGATCGCCGAGAGCTCCTGACGGATACGGGGGTCGGGCAGGATGTCCACCGCCGCGAAGGGCGCTTGCAAAGACTGGAGCATCGCGACCGTGCGCGCCGAGAAGCCGCACGCGGGCGCATCGGGCGTGCCCTTCATGAAGAGGATCGTGTCGTGCTCTGAGATCGCCTCGGCGATCGCATCGTGAATGGGGTTTGACTCGTCGGACATCGGCTACTCCTGACTGGAGGTTTTCAGCGAGAGCGCATGGATCGGGCCGCCGATCTCATCGCCGAACACGCCATACACAAGCTTGTGCTGCTCGATGCGGCTACGTCCCTCAAAAGCCGGGGATATGACCGTCGCGCGAAAGTGGTCGCCGCCTCCGGTGTAGTCCTCGACGTCGGCCCTGGCCCCTGGGAGGGAGGCCTCGATTCGCTGCTTGATCTCTTCGGCTGTGGGCATCGGCTCCCAGCTTAGCCAAGAAACGAGGTCGCTATACTTTGGAAAGCGATGATCTCGATTACGGACAAGGGTGCGGAGAAGGTGCGCGAGTTCCTGGATGCCCAGCAGGCCGATGTTGCGCTTGCGGGTTTGCGCGTAGGTGTACGTGGCGGGGGTTGCTCCGGCTTTCAGTACCAGCTGGCCTTCGACGAGCAGCGCGACAGCGACCTCGTCTTCGAAGACCACGGCCTCAAGCTGCTCGTTGACAACGAGAGCCTCCAGTTCGTGAGCGGCTCGATCATCGACTACCAGGAAAGCTTGCAGGGTGCCGGCTTCAAGGTCGAGAATCCCAATGTGGTCGCCGCCTGCGGCTGCGGGTCATCGTTCAGGGTGGCCGAGGAAGAGCAGGTCTCAGCGGTCTGAGGCCCGGGGAGCGGCGCGAGGCTGTGTCCTCGGTCGCTTATGTGCGTTGAGCACACTGCGCTCCCTGCGTCCTTGCCTCGCTTGCTCCCCGGGCCTCAGACGGCCTGCGGACTACGTGGGTTCGTTGTTGAGTGAGCGCCACAGGTACCGGCAGGCCAGGGTCCGATGTGGGCGCCAGCGCTCGGCCAGGCGTTCCATCGTCTCGCGGTCTGGGTCTTCAAGACCATAGGCCTTTTCGATCGCTCGCTTGATACCCAGGTCTCCGGGCGCCATCACGTCGGGGCGGTGCAGGTGGCTCATCAGGAACATGTGGGCTGTCCACTCGCCGATGCCCTTGACCGCCACCAGCTCGGCCATCACCTCCTCGTCTGAAAGCGAGTCCAGGCGCTCAAGCTCCAGTTCTCCCGAGAGGATGTGTTCGGCCAGGGAGCGCATAAAGCCCACCTTCGAGCGCGACAGGCCGACCGCGGCGCGCAGCTCTTCGGGATCGTCGGCCAACAGCTCCTCGGGCTTGGGGGTATGGCCAAAGCGGTTGGTGAGTCGGCCGTAGATCGCGGCGCCCGCCTTGACCGAGAGCTGTTGATTGACGACTGCGTGCAGCAAGGCGCCATAGTGCTCCTCGGGGGCCGCTTTCTTACGTGGAGGGCTCGAGATGACGCCGCACATGTCGATCAGACCCGCCATCGTCGGATCCGCGGCACGTAGCTCCTCCACCGCCGCCTTTTGGGAAGTCGCTTTGCGTTTCGGTGGCGTTCGGCTTGCGGTCGAGCCGGCGCTGTTGGCAGCGGGACTCATTGGCTCAGCCTTGCAAGGTCTGCGCCTCGAGGGCCACCGGCTCGCCGTCGAGCGCGTTCAGGGCGCGCTCCAAGGAGCACGCGATGCAGGTGAAGCTTGGTGTGTCCCTGACCGTGAAGCGCGAAGCCTCGGTCGTGCGTAGACGCTGGACGAGGTCGAGGAACTTACCCACATCGTCGGTGTCGAAGGCGACCACGAACTCCTGGTCATCGAGGCCGAAAGAGTAGGTGGTGTGGTTGTCCACTCCCGGGTATTCACGACCCACAGTGATGTGGCCCTGCATGATCCGCCAGCGCTCATCGGCAGGCAGGGCATACCACTCGCGCGACTTCACGAATGGATACACGAACACGTACTTGCCTTTGAAACCGCGTGGGTTCACACGCTCGTCTTCGGAGTATTCCGAAGACTTGCGCATGCCCAAGAAGGAGTAGGGCTGCTCGGCCCACTTCATCAGGCCGCTCTGGGCCAAGACGACGTGGAACTCGTGGATGCGGTCGAGATTCTCGGCCTCGGCGATCAACAGCAGGTCGGCGTCGCCGCGCGTACCTACCAGCGAGAAGGACTGGAGCAGGTGTCCGTCGGCGAAGTCCTCGCAAGCGGCCATGAACTCTCGCTTGTGTTCCGCGCGAGCATCTTGATCCAGGCGGCGCCAGGCGGCGTCGAGCTTGAGGAAGGTGTACTTGACGAAGTGACGGTCGGTCATCGATCAACCATGATCGCAGACGTCCTAGTTGCATGGTCCAGGTGCTCAAGTGTCGCCGGGGTCTTCGTGAAGGGAATGCCGCAATACCGAGATCCGTTTCTTTCTAACCACTGACCTATAAGGAACAAAGCCTTGACAAAGAGGCATGGGTCGGTTATGGTGGCCCTTGTCTGGCATCCGTCGTGGACGCCAGGCCCCCCCAAGTGGGGCACATAAGGTCGGGTTTTGGGTCGGTCTTCGTGGCCGGCAGCTAATCGTTTGACGGGGACCTTGGGAGAGGGACCGGGTCGCTTCTGAGAGGGAGTTGTATTTCGCGTGGTTTCTTTGGGGAATAGCGTTGCTGAGAGTCCGTGTGTCACTGATG
>JBAVYU010000025.1:0-10075 GCA_049588415.1 Solirubrobacteraceae bacterium | reverse complement strand
ATAACGGACCGTCGTGCGACGCACGGACTCTCAAACACGCTTATCCCCAATGAATGCACGCGAAAAACAACTCCCTCTCAAAAACGACCCGGTCCCTCTCCCAAGGTCCCCGTCAAAGCAAAGCTGGTGTCGACCACGAAGACCGACCCAAACCCGACCTTATGTCTTGCCTACACACCCCTGTGGCGTACAGACATAGGCTACTTATACACGAGTATGCCGCTGTTGTCAACCCTCAACCAGGCGGCGGCCGGATCAATGGCGTGGCGAAGTCGAATGGCCGCCGACTATGGGGGACTGCCCGTCCAGCCCAGCAGCCCGCCCAACCGCACATACTGGGCGCTCTCGACCCCAAGCAGCTCCTCGATCCAACCCAGCACCGTCGCAGCATCGACCTCCGTCCTCCAGGCAAGGATCTCTTCGATGTCCACCCAGTCCTTCGGCCGGTCGAAGATCGCCTTGCACACGATCAGATGCTCGGGCGCGAGGATCGGGATCGGCACGGACCCGAAGCTGACCTCGCGTGAGTGCTCGGCCATGTCTTGGTGCAAGTCGAGCGTGGCGAAGAACAGGTCGAGGTAGGAGCCCTCCCAATCCAACCGCGCTTGTCCGTCCCGAGCGATCGTGGCACGGTCAGCCTCGGACATGCTCACCCCCAGGTGGCGGAGCGCTCCGAGCACCGGCGCCGCCTCCTCCGGGGACAGAGTGATATTCAGGTCGATGTCGGTCGTTGCCCGCGGACTGCGATACCAGGCCAGGGCGATCGCCCCACCAAACTGGTGCGGGACGTTGAGCGAATCGAGCATCTCGTGGACCGCCACGATCCTCGAGCTGAGGCCATCGAGCCAGCGCGCTTCGCTCACGGCCTTTGCCCGCAGACGAGCACGGCCACTACTTGACCAAGTGGGCCAACACCGGAAACGCGAGCGGCTCTCGCGGTCGCGGGGCCTGACCCGCCCTGACCATGTCGGCGAAACCCAGCAGCTCCAGCAGCGCCGCGCCCGCGTCACCCCCCGGGACCCGCACAAGTGGCCGCGAGACGGAGTCAGCCATGTTCTTCGACCCGGCCAGGAAGCGATCTCGCGCACGGCCGGCTCCGCTGCTTGCGACCTGGACGCGTGCTCCCGCCCTACGCCCGGAGCGCAGCACCGCGTCCGAGTCGAAGGGGCGCTGCGCACGTGTCCTCGCGGCCGCGAGGACATCGTCGCTCAGCACGGAGAATCCAACGAGCGTGCGCGAGCGCGGCCCTTTGGCGGTATGCAGCGACTCCCTGATCTCGAACCGCCCACTGCGACGGGCGACTACATAAGCCATGCCCACTAGATTACCACTAGCTACCCACTATGTGGGATCGCCGGTACCGCCGAGCGGACTTGCGACTATATGTCGCTTAGTAGCACTATCCGCTATCGCAGGGTTACGGCTCCTGTACGGCGGCCTGCCGCCACTAAATGGCCCCGTCTGACCTCAAGACAAAACCTTGTACATACCGGCACCCGGATTCAGCTACCGTTCAACCAGCAGGAGGGGTGGAGCTGAGCTGCGCGGGGACCGTGAGCATCGACCTACAGACAAGCCTTCAAGCCGACCGCAAGAGCACCCAGCGCGAACGGCTGATCGCGGGCATGCTCGCGACTGCGCACCGCTGCGGCTACGACGGCACGAACGTGTCCCAGGTGATTGCCGAGGCCGGTGTCTCCAGACCGACTTTCTACGAATACTTCAAGGACAAGGACGACTGCTTCCTCGCGACTCATCGCGAAATCGGCCGGCTGCTCGTTTGGGAGATCCGCAGGGCGGTGCAGGCTGCGGCGCCCGAGCAGGCGGTCCAGACCGCAATCAGAGCGCTGATCAGGCTCTCCGAAGAATTCCCGGATCGCGCCGGCTTTCTGTGCAACGAGGCGATGGCGGCCGGCTGGCGGGGCCTCGACCAGCGCGATCGTTTGATGGACAAGCTCGGCCAGGTGGTCGATGAAGCACGTGCGCAGACCGCTCCGCATATACCGACGCCCGACCTGCCGATAGAGGTGGTCTTTGGCGCGGGACGGTGGCTGCTCGCCCCTCCCCTGCGCCGCGGCGTTCACGATTTGAGCGCGCTGGCTGAGGACTTCGTGCGCTGGGTCGAGATGTATGAGATGCCGACCATCGAGCATCGCTGGCACAAGCTTGAGCCGGGACCCGAGCTGGCTCGCTCCCCCTTCGTATCGGAGATTTCCTTGCAACCCCCACCGGCGATCCCACCGGGTAGATCCAAGCTCTCAAAGAGCGAGATCACCCGCAACCAGCACGAACGGATCCTCTATGCGACCGCCGAACAGGCCGCGACCAAGGGCTACAACGTGACGACCGTGGCCGACATCACGGCGAGCGCCAAGGTCGATCGGCGCGTTTTCTACAAGCACTTCCGCGACAAGCAACAGGCGTTCCTGGCGGTGCACGAGCTGGGCGTGCAGCAGTTGATGACGCTTTCGGCGAGCGCCTTCTTCAGCCAGAGTGAGTGGCCGGAGCGCATCTGGGCAGCGATACGAGCGGCCACGCAGTTCCAGGCCACCCACCCGATCGTCACCCACATCTCCCTGGTCGAGTCCCACGCCGTCGGCGCCTCGGCGATCCAGCGCATCGACGACCATCGCGCCGCTTTCACGATCTTCCTGCAGGAGGGCAATCTACAGGCGGGCCAGCCGGCCTCCAGCACGATCATGGAAGCGATCGCGGGCTCGACCTTCGAGATCTGCTACCGCGTCGCGCGTCGCGGTGAGAGCGCCCAGATGACGCGTCTGGCCCGCAGTGGCGCCTTCATCGTGTTGGCTCCTTTTATCGGTCCGGCCACGGCAAGCACCTTCATCGACGAGAAGCAGCGCGAGGAACTGGTGTGAGCAGCCAGCCGGTGGGCTCGGCGCGAACCGATCGCAGGAGCACCCAACGCGAACGACTGATCTCGGGCATGGTGCTGGCGGCTCGCCGTCATGGCTATGCCGGAGCGACCGTGTCGGAGGTGATCGAACGCGCCGGCGTGTCAAGGCCCACCTTCTATGAGTATTTCGAGGATCGCGACGTCTGCTTCATCGCCGCCCATCGCGAACTCGCCTCCCTGTTCGTCGAGCGGATTCGCGAGACCGTGGAGGCTGCGCCTCCTGAGCAGGCGGTGCAGGTGGGGCTCCGCAGGTTTATAGAGCTCGCCGAGGAGTACCCCGACGGAGCCAGCTTCCTGTGCGACTCGACCATGGCGGGCGGTTGGGGCGCGCTGGACGCGCGCGACCACATGATCGACGATCTGGCGCGCATCATCGAGCGCTCGCTCGTCCAGGCGCAGCCCGACGCACTCACACCCGACGTGCCCGTCCCTGTTGTGCTGGGAGCGTTGCGCTGGCTGCTGGCTCCTCTGTTTCGCGGCGGCGATCCGGAACTCTCGGCTCTGGCCGACGGACTCACCGCCTGGGTCGAGAGCTACTGTCGCCCACACCAGCGGCACCGCTGGCGCACGCTTGAGCCGGGACCCGAGCTGCCGCCCTCGCCACACGAGTCCCACATCTCGCTGCGCTCTCCGCCGGCGATCCCGGCGGGGCGCTCCTCGCTGTCCAAAGCCGAGGTAGCCCGCAACCAGCGCGAACGGATCATCTACGCGACGGCAACGGTGGCCGCGGCCAAGGGCTACACCGTCACGACGATCGCCGACATCACCGAGACCGCCAGCGTGGACCGCCGCGTGTTCTACAAGCATTTCCGCGACAAGCAACAGGCATTCCTTGCGGTACACGAGCTGTGCATCCAGCAGATCATGGCCGTCACGGCGACCGCCTTCTTCAGCGTCAAGGAGTGGCCTGAACGAGCCTGGGCCTCGATGCACGCCTGCGCTCAATTCCAGGCGGCCCATTGGCTCGTCACCCATATCGCCCTGATCGAGTCCCACGCCGTCGGCGCTCCCGCGGTGCAACGCGTCGACCACAGTCGCACTGTCTTCATGATCTTCTTCCAGGAAGGCAACCAGTACCTGAGTGCACCTGCACCGAGCATCACGATGGAAGCGACTTTGGGCGCAATCTTCGAGACCTTCTACCGCCAAGCGCGGCGGGGCGCGAGCGAGACCATGGCCAGGCTTACGCCCAACGGCACCTATCTGATGCTCGCCCCGTTCCTCGGTCCTGAGGCCGCCAACGAGTTCATCGACGGCAAGCTACGCGAAGCGGCGACTCAGCTGAGTTCGCGCTGAGCGGCGCCACGGCTCCTCAGCGCTCTCCGGCGCCACGCGACCACAGCCACCCGTACCAGGCGACCACCGCGATCAGGACCGCGAGCGGCAAGACGAGCGTGAGGACCGAGCCGGCGTGAAAAGAGGCCATGATCGTCATTGCCGCACTGGACATCGAGCGTTCCTCCTCATCAATGGTTGCTTGCGAGAGTAGGGGCCGCGGGGCCTGCGACCTTGGCCCCGCCGGGCGCAGGAGCGCCCACCGGGGAGAGCCAGCGATTGCAGTACACGAACAGCACTACCAGGAGCGGCAGCGAGCCCGGCACCCACATAATCCCCGCGGCGATCTGTTGGTCGGCGATCGCTGAGATCCCACCGGGACGCGAGGCCATCTGGGCGTAGGCCCCGTACAAGGAGTGTGGCGCGAAGGCAAGTACGACCGCCAAGGCCCACATCACGACCATCGCGCCGACCAGATAGGCGACCCGCCACAGATCGCTGAGCGGCGCGCGCAGAGGCGGCGAGTCGATCACCTGCTTCCAGAACATCAGGGCGGTGCAGAAGAACAGCGTGTGCTCGAGCGCGTGCAGCGCTTCAGAGTGCAGAGTCGCGTCGAATAGGACCGGCACATGCCAGGCCAGAACCACGCCGCTGAACAGCACAAAGCTCGGCAGCGGCGCCCCCAGAGCCGCACTCAGCCTCCGCAGCCAGGTCAGACGCCCCTGCGTGAAGCTGTGCGCCACGCTTCGCCTAGCCTCTACGCCGAGGGCGCGCCACAGGCGAATCCACGGGCGCGCCGCCACGATCAGCGGCGGCGCGACCACGAGCAGCAGGATGTGTTGCAGCATGTGTGCCCAGAACAGCTGCTCGCTGAGGCGCTCGAGGGGCGAGGCTAGGGCGATCAGGAGCACCGCCAGGCCCAGGTAGAAGCAGAGGTGGCGCAACCGTCTCTGTTTGCGAGTGCGAGCGGGAGCGGGCGTGCGCCTGTTGCCGTACCAATAGAGGATCCCGAGATCCACGACGAGCACGAGCGGCGGGTCGAACGACCAGTCCCAGAAGCCCGGCGTCGAGGGCGCGGCGACGGCCGCTAGACCAAGTAGAGCGTGACCCATGTGATCACACCGATCCCGACCAGATAGGACCAGAAGAACACGGCCGCGTCGAGACCCGGTTCGATCAGGCGATCGGCTTCGGCTATGTCTCCCTGCCGCGACGCCGGGTTGCGCCGCGCGCGCAGCTCGGTCGCCACTTGGGTCTCAAGCCAATACATAGTGGCCAGAGTCGCGACCGCGTAAACCCCCGTCCAAGCGCAGAACACGCTGGCGTAGCCGCCATGGGTGGGACCGAAGTGGGCGCTCGAATACTGGACGCACTGCACGACCACGGCCGCCAGGCCAAGCGCCAAGGCCAGCGTGGCGCCCCAGATCCAAGGCCGCGCGTCGCGCTTCAGCTGCACCCGCGCCCAGATCGCCGCAAGCGCGCTGGCTACCAGGCACACGACGATGACGGCGCCGAGCGTGGCGTCCGGTTTGACGTGCGCCGGCTTCCACATGCCGTTCTCGTTGAGCGAGCGCAGGTAGAAGTAGGCAAACAGGTAGGCCAAAAAGAAGAACGTGGCCGCCCCCGCCAAAAGACGCCCCGCGATGTAAAGCGAGCGCGCACCGATGTCGGGCGCCTCGGGCGGGATCGCCACGTCCTTACTGACTCCGGGCACACCCGGGTTCAGAGGCATGCCTGCGCCTGCGCTCTCCATCACCCTCGCTCCCTTCTGTGCGTCTCCGCACGTACCATCTCAGCCTCCCGCCGGCAGAGGCTCGGCGCCGGGCGGCGCCAGGGGCGTGCCGTATTCGTAGGGATCGGAATCGATCACGGGGATCGTCTCGAAGTTGTTGACGGGCACCGGCGTGGGCAGTTGCCACTCCAACGACTTCGACCGCCAGGGGTTCGCCTCGGCCCGTTTGGGCGCGATGATCAGGGAATAGATCACGTTGTAGAGGAATACGAGCATCGACAGGCCGATCACGAACGCGGAGACCGAAACCCAGATATTGAGGCCCTGCAGGTTGGGCGCGTAGGTGGATACACGCCGCGGCATTCCCTTCATGCCGAGGACGAATAGAGGCATGAAGGTCGAGTTGAAGGCTATGAACAGCGACCAGAAGTGAATCTTGGCCAGGCGCTCGCGCAGTTCCAGGCCGAACATCTTGGGCACCCAGTAGTAGATCGCAGCGAAGAAGGTGAAGATGAGCCCGCCCATGATCGTGTAGTGGAAGTGGGCCATCACGAAGAAGCTGCCGTGCGTGTCGGTGTCGGAGGGGGTGTCCGACAGGAACACGCCCGAGAGGCCGCCGATCAAGAAGTTGAAGGTCCAGCCGAGGCAGAACAGCATCGGCACCGAGAATCTGGTTCTGGCCTTCCACAAGGTCCCCATGACACACAGGAAGATGAAGCCGGTGGGGATCGAGATGACCTCGGTCGAGAGCATGTAGAACGGGCGCAAGTCGGCGTTGATGCCGCTCACGAACAGGTGGTGTTGCCACACAAAGAAGCTCAGCAAGGTCACGCCGAGCATCCCGGCTACGGCCAGGCGATAGCCCCACAGGGGCTTGCGCGTGAACACGGGCAGCAGCTCCAACACGATTCCGAAGCCGGGCAGCGCGAGGATGTAGACCTCGGGGTGCCCGAAGAACCAGAACAGGTTCTCGAACAGGTAGGGCGTGCCACCGGCGGCGACGGTGAAGAAGGAGGTGTTTATCGTGCGGTCAAAGGCGGCCATCAGAAGCGCCCCGATCAGCATCGGCGCGGCCAGGACCATCAGGATCGAAGTCGCGAACACCGACCACACGAAGATCGGCAGGCGCGACCAAGTCATTCCGGGCGCACGGTGGGCGACAATCGTTGCGATCATGTTCAAGCCGAGCAAGCACATCGAGACGCCGACGAGCGCGAAGAAGCAGATGTAGGAGTCCATTCCCATCACGGCCTGTTCGTTGAGCGGCTCATAGCCGGTCCAGCCGGTCGGGAAGCCGCCGAAGAAGATCGTGGAGGTGAGGATGAAGCCGGCGGCCATCAGCAGCCAGAAGGTGAGCGCCTCGATCCTTGGAAAGGCCATGCGGCGCGCCCCGATCATGATCGGCACGAAGTAGTTGCCAAACGGGCCGAGGATGCCCGAGGTCATCATTCCCATCATCATCGTGCCGTGCATCCCGACCAGTGAGAGGTACTGGTTGGGTCCGACCGTCGTGGGCGTCGGGTTGAGCAGCTCGGTGCGAATCAGCATCGCGTTGAGTCCGGCGATGAAGAAGAACACGCCGATCCCGACCAGGTACTGGATGCCGACCACCTTGTGGTCGGTGCACAGTCCGAAGTAGCGACTCATGCCCTCGTGCTCCTTCTCGCGCAAGGAGGCGGGACGGCCGAGCATGCGCGAGACGGGATAGTTGGCAAAGCCGAGCCCGATGAGGAAACCGACCACGCCGCCGAGATAGCCGAGCATCAGGGCGACGTCGTTCTCGTCGGTGGCCGCCTGGAATTCGAAGCTGGCGCCTTTGATCTGGTGGCCGATGAACCAGCCGATGTAATAGCCGGCCACGCCGAGGATCACGGCGCAGAGCAGGTTGAAGCCGATCAACCGCCGCCACAACGGCCGGCGCGCCGGGGTGAAAGCGGGCTCGGCGACGGCGCTCATTCGCCCCTCCTCAACGGTTCTGGGATGTATTTGGTGGCGTACTTCGGCAGATATTTCTGGACAGGCGCGAAGCGCCTCCGTTGTTCCGCGATCCACACCCGGAAAGCCGCCGGAGAGACGACATGGCCGGTGTCGAACATGTAGCCGTGCCACAGGCCGCACAGCTCGGCGCAGCGGATCGAGACGCTCTCGCGCTTGGTGGGACGGACGAATACGATGTTGTCGGTGTTGGGGTTGGCGTCGGCCTTGACCCCAAGCTGGTAGGCCCAGAACGAGTGGATCACGTCGAGCGAAGTGACGTGCAGTTCGATCATCTGGTTGACGGGCAGCACCAGGTGCGTTGTCTCGACCCCGCCATAGGTCGGATAGCGGTAGGTGAAGGCCCACTCCTGGGCGATCACCTGGACCGGCAGCTTCGCTCCACTGGGCACCGCGACCGGGTTCGGCCCGGCGCCAGATCCAGCGCCGTCTTCGAGCAGGCGCACGGTGCCGTAGGCCGCGAGGGCGAGCACCAGCAAGGTGGTGACCACGATCCACGTCGTTTGGATGCGCGCGTTGCCTTGAATTGCGGGGCCTTCGAGCGCGCCTCCCTTGGGTTGGCGGAAGTAGATGGTCGAGTAGATCAGGTAGATCAGGACGAGCAGGAGCACCGGTGTGGCCATGCCGATCAAGACCGTGTTGTCGGTGACGTGGCCGGAGGCTTGTTCGGAGCCGTTGCCGGGTGGCATGATCGGCCCCACCAAGAGGACCACCAGGGGGGTTGCGATCAGGGACGCGACGACCCAGATCACGCCAAAGCGACGCGCGTGGTTCGGTTCCGGCGGCAAGGGACCCGGCTCGACGGCCATCGCTAGCAGCCCTCATCCGGTGTCGTCGCGCGCGCCACCGCTACACCACGTCCAGGAACCCGTCCATGTAGCCGAGCGTCTGCATCGGCCCGCCCTGCCCGAAGATCCAGCCGGCCGCGCAGGGCACGAAGCACTGCCAGCGGTAGCGGCCCTTCTTGCCGGTCATGAACGTGAAGGTGATCGTGCGATGCGCCTCGGATGTCAAGCACGGTGCGAATTCGCACTGATTCTTGGCTTCTTCTGGCACACCCGGCAGAGGGATGAACAGCCCCAGCTGGGGCACCGCGAACGTGTGGGAGGCTTCTTCGGGGTTGATGCCCCTTACCGTCTTGCCGTCGATCGTGACCGTGCCCGTGGTCGTGCCCTGGACCTGGGAGAGGAAGGGGTTGCGCAGGCCAGAGTCGCCGTCGAACTGATAGACGGTGACATGTACCAGCGAGTTGGCGGGCACCGAGAAGATGGTCGAGTGCACCCACTTGCCGTGGTCGAGCACCAGGTAGGAGACCCAGTCGGGATGCGACGGGCTGTACTTGGGACCGATCGCGGCGACCGTCTGGAGAGTGAGCTGGGTGCCGCTGAAACCGGCCACCTTGCGCGTGGAGATCGCAGCCACGGACTGGGGGAAGCTGGTCGCCCAGTTGGCGATGTAGAGGCCGATGAGGACCCCCACGATCACGACCCCGACCGCGACGCCCAGCAGCTTCTTAGCTAGCACGCTCACGCGCTTGGACCCCTTTAGCTTGGACCCCTTTAGGCTGGCTTTATCCCCCTACTACTTTCCCGCTGGCGAGATCTCTCAAACGGTCCCGGAATGGCGGGGTGTCGCCCTTACTAGCCGGTCGCAACCTTGGTGTCGATCGCGGCGTGGATGGCCTCGCCTCGCTGCGTCAAGGCCCACGCGTTGGGCTCGCCGCGAGCGTGCCCGTCGCCGCGGTTCTCGATCAGGTCGCTGTCCTGGAGGCGGCGCAGCAGACGCGACACCTGCCCCTCGTCGACGATCCCTGCTCGCTCGGCAACATGACGGTTGGACGCCCCGGGCTCCTCGGCGATCGTCCCCAGAACCAGGGCCGTGCGATACGTGAAGCGGATCGGCAACCCCCGGAACGGATCGGCGCCGCTGCGAGGCGAGCGATGTGGGGCGCTGGGCGCGGGCAACTCCAACTCGCGGCGCGCGGCGGCCGCACCGAGATAGGGATGGACGATCATCGCCATCAAAGGACCCGTCAACTCGACCAGCGAATGGGGAGATGGCTCCTCTGCGGGCTCCAACAGGCGAGCCTGGATGACGGACACCGCTCCGGCGACGACGCCCTGCGCGGTCAACGGCGGCGGCTCGCTGCCGCTCCGCGC
>JBAVYU010000024.1:0-136539 GCA_049588415.1 Solirubrobacteraceae bacterium | reverse complement strand
ACCTGCTCCCGCGCGAGCCCGCGCGGCGCCTGCCCAGCCTGGAGCCCGACCAGCCGAGCGAGCGGCACGCGCTGCGCGCGCTCTCCCGCCTGGCTTTGCTCGCCAGCTCGCTCGTCGGGATTGCTCTTGCTTACCTTGCCCTGCAAAAGATCGGCCTCACCAATGTGGCCGCGAGCCTTGTCGCCTCGAGCCCCGGCCTGGTGGCCGCCGGAGTGGGGGTGATGTGCGCCTCGATGTTCGTGCGCGGCATTGCCTGGCACGCGATCCTCAAGGCGGCTCCCACGTGGCGTACGGCGCGCCGCCGCGATGCCCTCCAGGGCACATTCATCGGCGTGCTCATGTCCGCCACCCTGCCCGCACGTCTCGGTGAGCCCTCGCGCGCCCTGATCGTCGCGCGCCGCCTCGGTCGCGCCTCAGAGACCCTGCCGGTCGTGCTCGGCACGATGGTCTCCCAAACCCTGCTCAATCTGCTCGCCCTCGCGATCCTAGGTGGTGTGACCTTGTCGAGCGTGAGCTTCGCCGGCAACCACACCAACGCGCTTTTGGCGGTCGCCCTGGCGCCCTTGGGTGTGCTCGTAGCTCTGCTGGTAGCGCCCGTGTTGGTACCGGCTGCCGCCGTCTCGCGCTCGCGCCGACTCGCCCGGCTGCTCGCCAACGTGCGCGGCGCTCTGGTGCGGGTGCGAGCCGGCCTGCGCGTCTTTCGCAACCCCCGCCAAGCCGCCGCCGCGACCTTCCTGCAGCTGTCGGCCTGGGGCCTTCAGTGGATGTCCTGCTGGCTCCTCTTGATGGCCCTTGGGCTTGACAACCGGGTCGGCGTAGGCGCCGCCGCGGCGGTCCTGTTCGCTGTCAACGTCACCGCCGTCATCCCCGCCACGCCCGCCAATGTCGGCGTCTTCCAAGCGGCCTGCGTAGCGGTCCTGGCCGGCGCCTACCACGTGCCCACGGCCGACGCTCTCGCCTACGGGATCGTCTTGCAGGCGGTCGAGGTAGCCACCGCCGTCATCATGGGCATGCCCGCCCTTGTGGGCGAGGGGCTGTCCTGGAAAGACGTGCGTTTGCGCACGATGCACGCCGCGCCGGTCAAGCTTCCGCCGCTGCCGGGGGCCGCGCGGCGGGCGCCCTCGCGCGTGCAGTCCTGATCACGCAGGACCCTCGCTCCTCGCGCAGAATCGAAAGCGATGGATGCTTGGGTCTATGTGTTGCGCTGCGGCGACGGGTCGCTCTACACCGGGTGGACCAACGACCTCGAGCGGCGCGTCGCGAAGCATTCGGCGGGTAAGGCGAGTCGCTACACGGCAAGCAGGTTGCCAATCGAGCTCGCTGCCGCTTGGGCGATGCCGGATCGCGGATCGGCCATGCGGGAGGAGATACGCATCAAGCGCCTTCCGCGGGCCCAGAAGTTGGCCTTGGTAGATCAGGCGCCGCTGCCGGCCCTCGCCGGCTGATCCTCGGCCTCGATCGCGCCGTCCGGCGGATCGACGTCATCGAGCTCGCCGAACAGCGAGGGATCGCGGTAGGAGCCCTTGATCACGTCATCCGGCGAGCCGTCCGGCAGCAGCCGGCCCTGACGCGTGCCGAAGTAGATCGCCTGGGGGTGGTGGGCCACCAGAGCGAGCGTTGATTGCTCGGGGATCGGGGCGTAGCCATCGCTGATGGTCATCCCGATCCGCTCCAGCGCAAGTAGCTTCTCGACCTTCAGGTGCTCTGACTGCTCGGGCACGGCGGGATAGCCCCACGAGTAGCGCCGGCCCTGAGTCGATGGGATGGCGAGCATCTTGCGTGCCTTCCAGTGCAGCCACTCGGCCAAACCCTCGGCGGTCTGTACGCCGAGGCCATGCACGAACAGTTGCTCGGCGAACTCTCCGTCGGTCTCCAGCTTGGCCATCAGCTCGGTCACCTCTGAGCCGACGGTCACCGCCTGCACGGCGATCACGTCGAGCTCGGCGGGTGGGCTGCCTTGTGCTGAAGGTGCGCCATTGGCGTCCACAGCGGGCCTAAAGAAGTCGGCGAGGCAGATGCGATCGCCCTTCGGCTGGCGGGGGCACACAAAGCGCGTCAGCTCGCTCGCGGGATCGGCCGGGTCGAGCTCTCCGCTGGACACGCGGGGATCGAGCACGACGATGTCGTTGCCCTGGGCGTAGCAGGGGAAGAAGCCGAGCAGGGCGCGCGGATGCAGGTAGTCCTGCTCGGCCCACATCCGCTCCAAGCGCGGCCTGAAATTCTCATCGACGAGCTCGCGCCACGCCTCGCCCTTGACGCCCTTGCCGCCCCAGTGCAGCTTGAACAAGACATGGGTGTCCAGGTGGGAGTAGACCTCTTCCAAGTCCACCGGCACCTCCTGCACACCCCACCAAGGAGGTGTTGGAATCGGCTGATCGGTGCTCACGCCGGAGCGCACGGAGTCATCGGCGAAGTTGAGCACCTCCTCGGGCGCCTCTCCCTTGGCGCGGAACTCGGTGGCGCCGACTCGCAGCTTCTCCAAAAGCGCTTCGTGGGCTTCGGAGTCGATCAGCTGATCCATCACCGACAGGCCCTCGAAGGCGTCCTTGCAATAGAACACGCCCGGCCCGTACTGCTCGTCGGATTCCTTGCCGCCGGGATACAGGGCGCGGTAGGAGAAGGCCCTGTTGATCGCGGCCCCGCCGATCAAGACCGGATATTGCATGTCCTTGGAGTGGAGCTCCTGGATGCAGGCGGGCATCTGCTTGGAGGTGGACACGAGCAAGGCGCTCAAGCCGATGGCTGTCGCCTTGTGCTCCTCGGCGGCGTCGAGAATCGTCTGGATCGGAACTTGCTTGCCGAGATCGACGACCGTGTAGCCGTTGTTGGTGAGGATCGTGTTGACCAAGGACTTGCCGATGTCGTGCACATCGCCGAACACGGTTGCGAGGACGACGGTGCCCTTGGTGTAGCCCTCGATCTTGTCCAGATAAAGCTCCAGGCGGGCGACCGCCTTCTTCATCACCTCGGCCGACTGCAACACGAACGGCAGGATCAATTCTCCGGCGCCGAACTTGTCGCCGACCTCCTTCATCGCCGGCAGGAGGACTTCGTTGAGCGTCGGCACCGCGCCGATCTTCTCGACCGAGGCGTCGATCCAATCCTCGACGCCCTCCTTGCGGCGGCGCAGGATGTGGAAGTGAAGGGCCTCCTCGGGCTCCATACCTTCGGTGGGGTTAGCGCTCGTCTGCGCCTCCTCCTCGCCCTTTGACTCGAAGTGTGCGATGAACTGCTCCAAGGCGTCCTCGCGACGGTTGAAGACGAGGTCGTCCGCCAGCCCGCGCTCCTCGTCGGAGATCTCCGAGTAGGGGGTGATGTGGTTGGGGTTGACCATCGCCAGGTCCAAGCCCGCCTCGACGCAGTGGTGCAGGAACACCGAGTTGAGCACGGCCCGCGCGCCTGGGGACACACCGAAGGAAACATTGGACACGCCGAGCGAGGTCTTCACGCCGGGGATCTCGGCCTTGATCCGCCTGATGCCCTCGATCGTCTCCACCGCCGAGGGCCGCCACTCCTCGTCGCCGGTGGTGAGCGTGAAGGTGAGACAGTCGAAGATCAGGACCTCCGGGTCCAGGCCATGCTCATCGCAGCACAATTCCTTGATGCGCTGGGCGATCTCGACCTTGCGCTGGGCGGTCTTGGCCATCCCGACCTCGTCGATCGTCAGTGCGATCAACGCGGCCCCGTGCGCGAGCGCGGTCGGCACCACGCGGTCGAGCTTGTCCCTGCCGGCCTCCAGGTTGACCGAGTTGACGATCGCCCGGCCCGGAATCTGCTCCAAGGCGCGTTCGATCACCTCCGGCTCGGTCGAATCGATCTGGATCGGCGGCTCTTGGGTCAAGGAGATGCGCTTGGCCAGTTGGCGCATCTGCTCGTCCTCATCGGGGCGCTCGGTCAAGGCCACACACAGGTCTAGGACGTGCGCGCCGCCGGCGACCTGATCCTCGGCGATCTGGACCAAGCCGTCGTAGTCGTCGGCCAAGAGCAGCTCCTTGGCCTTGCGCGAGCCCTGACTGTTGACGCGCTCGCCGACCATCGTCGGGTGCGGCTCCTGCACGAGCGTGGTTGCCGCGATCATCGAGGAGAGGTGCGGTGCGCGCGGTGCGGGACGGGGTGCCACGGACTTGCCGGCCACGCGCTCGGCGATCGCTTTGATGTGGTCCGGGGTGGTGCCGCAGCAGCCACCGACCACACCCACGCCGTAACGATCCACGAACTCCCCGAGCGCCTCCGCGAGCGGCTCGGGCTTCTCGGGGAAGATCGTCTCGCCGTCGGGGCCTTGCAAAGGTAGGCCCGCGTTGGGGATGCAGGCCACCGGGACGGGGCAGAACTCGCCGAGGAATCGGATCGCGTCCCTCATGTCCTGGGGGCCGGTCGAGCAGTTGAGGCCGATCACGTCCACCTTCAATGCCTCCAAGGTGCACAACACGGCGGAGATGTCGGTGCCGAGCAGCATCTTGCCGCCGTTGGGCAGCAGAGAAACCGAGGTATGGATCGGCAAGGTCTTGCCGGTGCTCTTGAAGGCCTCGCGCGCGCCGAAGATGGCGGCCTTGACCTCGAGGATGTCCTGGGCGGTCTCGATGATGATCAAGTCGGCGCCACCGTCGACCAGGCCCGCGGCCTGCTCGGCGAAGACCTCGACCAGCTCTCTGAAGGAGATCTGCCCGAGCGTAGGATCTTCAGAGGCGGGCAGGAAGCCCGTGGGGCCGATCGACCCCGCCACGAAGCGGTGCGGGCCGGCCGCTTTGCGTGCGATTTCAGCTGCCTTGGTATTGACCTCGACCGTGTAGTCGGCCAAGCCCCACTCGTCCAGCTTCAGGCGCGAGGCCTGGAACGTGTCGGTCTCGAGGACCTCCGCGCCCGCCTCCAGCATCGAGGCGTGCACGCCTTCGATCACGTCTGGACGGTTGAGCACGAGTGCCTCGTGGCACTTGCCTTGCAGGCCGCCGTAGTCCTCGGCGGTCAGCTCGAACTGCTCCAAAGTCGCGCCCATGCCGCCGTCGTAGACGACGATTTTCTCGCCGAGAGACTTCAGATAATCGCGCATTCGCTCGGATGCTAGCAGTGTTCAGTGCAACCTTGACACATCTGTGAGAACGTTTGGGGTTGTGTGTTTGGTGTTGCGCGGAGGGGTGACTCGCGCGTGCGCGCGGCCTTATTAAAAGACAAGACCTAGAACAATGGCCACGCGCGTGCGCAGGTCATGCCTCAGCGAGACACACAACACAGCCTCTCCGGCGAGCAGGCCATGCGACCGCTCGCCGGAGAGTGCAATCTCCTACTTGATGAAGAGCATCTCCGAATACTTGGGGAGAGGCCACAAGTCGTCGGCCACCAACTTCTCCAAGCGGTCGGCGACCTCGCGCACGTCGTCCATCGCCGGGATCACTGTGTCCCTCATGTAGACGGCCCACTTCAACGCCGAGGCGTCTGGCTGGTTGTCGCTCAGGTTGGCGTCCTCGAGCTTGACGATCGCGAACTGGAACTCCTTGACGAGTGGCTCGACCTCCTCGACCAGCTCGTCCAGACCTGTGGCTTTGAGCTCGTTCAGATGCCTGACAGCGGCCGGCAAGAGCATCGTGCGCGCGATCTGAGCGGCTGTCTCGGCCTCGATGTTGATCTTGACCGCATACTGCTCGGTGAACACCTCAAGGCGCGACTCCAGCTCGCGCTTGGAGAGCACCTTGTACTTCTTGAAGGCGGCCACCGTCTGCTTGTCCACCAGCCAAGGCAAGGCATCGGGCGTGGTGCGCAAGTTGGCGAGCCCTCGCTTCGCGGCCTCGGCGTGCCACTCCTCGGAGTAACCGTCGCCGTCGAACACGACTTGCTTGTTCGCCGACCAGACCTCCTTGACGATCTTCGTGACGGCCTTCTCGAGCGTAGCCCCCGACGCTTTGAGCGCCGTCTTGAGCTTGTCGGTCAACTCGTCGATCGACTCCGCCACGATCGTGTTGAGAACCGTGTTGGGCAATGCGGGCGACTGGCTCGATCCGAGCGCCCTGAACTCGAACTTGTTGCCGGTGAAGGCGAATGGGCTGGTCCTGTTGCGGTCCCCGCCGTGCAACGGCAGCGGCGGCAGGACCGGTGTGCCGAGACCCAGGAACGAGCCTGGCTTGGACGCCTGTACCTTGCCCGCCTCGATCGCCGTGAACACCTTCTCCAAGTCGGCACCCAGGAAGATCGAGATGATCGCGGGCGGCGCCTCGTTCGCGCCGAGCCTGTGGTCCTGCCCGGCGTTGGCGATCGATGCGCGCAACAGCGCCTGGTGCTTGTTCACCGCCTGGATGACGGCGGCGCAGAAGAACAGGAACTTGAGATTCGCCTCGGGCGTATCGCCCGGCTCGAGCAGGTTCAGGCCGGTGTCGGTGCCCATAGACCAGTTGTTGTGCTTGCCCGACCCGTTCACGCCCGCGAACGGCTTCTCGTGCAAGAGGCAAACGAGGCCGTAGCGACGTGCCGTGTTCTGCAGGATCTGCATCGTCAGCATCTGGTGGTCGGCGCCCACGTTTGAGTTCTCGAAGATCGGCGCCACCTCGAACTGGTTTGGCGCCACCTCGTTGTGGCGTGTCTTGATCGGCACGCCGAGCTTCGCCAGCTCCACCTCGCACTCGAGCATGTACGCAAGGATGCGCTCGGGGATCGAGCCGAAGTAGTGGTCGTCGAGCTCGTGGCCCTTCGGTGGCTTTGCACCGAACAGCGTGCGCCCGGTTGTGAGCAGGTCGGGGCGCTCGAAGTAGTACTGCTCGTCGATCAGGAAGTACTCCTGCTCGCATCCGATCGTGGTGAACACACGTGCCGCGCCATCCGCGCCGAGCAGATCGAGAGCTCCAACCGCCGCACCGGACAGCGCATCCATCGAGCGCAGCAGCGGGATCTTGTTGTCGAGCGCCTCGCCCGTCCACGAGGTGAACGCCGTGGGGATGCACAACAGCGCCCCGTTCGGGTTCTCCAGGATGAATGCCGGCGAGGTCGGGTCCCACGCGGTGTAGCCACGCGCCTCGAATGTCGCCCTGATGCCGCCGGTGGGGAAACTCGATGCGTCGGGCTCGCCTTGGATCAGCTCCTTGCCCGAGAACTCCGCGATCGCGGTGCCGTCGCCCGCAGGACCGTAGAAGGAGTCATGCTTCTCAGCGGTCGAGCCGGTCAAGGGTTGGAACCAGTGGGTGTAGTGGGTGGCGCCCTTCTCCATCGCCCATTCCTTCATCGCTTGTGCGACGGCATCGGCGAGCGTGGTGTCCAGCGCCTCGCCACGCTCGAGCGTGCGCTGCAGCGCCTTGAATACGTGCTTGGGCAGACGGCGGCGTTGCACCGCCACGCTGAACACGTCCGAGGCGAAGATTTGGTTTGCGGGAAGCGTCAGGTCCATCGCGCCGAGCGCGCTCCCGTTGGCGCTCCACTGCGCGGCTGTCACGTTCTGCTGGCGACTCTTTGGCATGGGTGGGCTCGACTCCTCCTGTTGTGTCCTGAGCATTGGCGCGGCCACGCATCGTAGCCCCCCGAGTATGCCCGAGTGTCGCTCAGCTGGCGAAAGCTGGGGGGCTATCTTTCGACACCAGTCCAAATCGGGAACGACGCCGCACATGTGCGGCGTCGCCGACCGGTGCATGCACCGATGTCAACAGCAATGATTGGCTAAGGCGAAGCCGGCTGCGCCGCGGCGGGCACCGGGATCGGGCCGCGCACGACTTCGCCCGTTTCCGGGTTCACGTGGGTCGGTGGGGGAGCGGGAGCGATGTGCGCGACCAGCGCTCCCGTGGGCCTGTGGCCACCGGGCAGGCGCGCTATCGACTTGCCGTCGAGGCCCGCTGAGACCGTGTAGTGGACGATGTGCAAGCCCGCCTTGACCGGTGTCACGTGCCACAAGAACAGACGGTGCTGACCGGGGCCCAAAGCGCCCAAGGCCCACGTGTTCACGAACGCTGTTTCCCCGCCCCCCGGGGGATTGACTTCCTGGGTCTGGACCGGCGGGTTCGTGGCCGTCGCGCCCGGACCTGTGTTGACGATCCACACCGGGCGCTTCCTGGAGGACAGTTTGGGATAGTTGCTCGTGTAGTAGAAGGAGTCAAGCGTTATCGCCACGTTGGGGATCGTCTTGACGCCGGCGTTGCGCACGATCATCCCGAGATAGGTGTTGTGCGCGACCGCCTGCTTGACCGGGAAGTGGACGCGCACCACTTCGACCGTGTAGACGCCCTTCGCTTCGTGCGCATTGCGTTCAGAGCCGCCGCATCCGCTCAAGAGGGCACACACCAGCACGCCGCACACAGCGAGCGCCCAGATCGCAAGCAACTTTCTCCTCCCCACAGCGAGCGCCACGATACCAGTGCCGGTGGCACTCTGGGCACTGGGCCGGTGGCGCCGCTTTCGCCGGCGGGTGCTCCCCGGCACGCTCCAGCGGTGGCGTTTCGGTCGGGGTATCCGTGGCGTTCGGGTCCCAGATGGCATAGAGTGGGAAACGCCCCAAGGGGGTTGGGTCGAAGTTGGAGGGTTGGGTCAGTACAGTTTGGAGGCGCGGTTATGATCGGTCCCTGAGCCTGGGGCCGTTCCCCGAGGAGGGGTTTAGATGGTGCGCAGTGCAGCCGAGCGGGCTTTCCTACCGACAAGGAACCTGCTTGAGGAAATAGGGGACATGATGATCCTGACCGGCAGGACCATCCTCTCTGCCCTGCGCCCGCCCTACCCGTACGGCGGGGAGTTCGTCTCACAGTTCCTGTTCGCCCTGCGCCTTTGCTGGTTCCCGCTGCTGATCTCCACAGTGGCCATCTGCTACGCCGCGCCAGGCTTGCAGGCGGCCAACTTCTTGACTTTGTTTGGCGCCTTGGATCGTCTCGGCGGCATCTTCGTGCTCGCCGCGATCCGCGAGATCGGGCCCAACGTGACGGCTATCGTCCTGGCCGGTGTCGCCGGCACCGCGATCACGGCCGACCTCGGTGCGCGCAAGATCCGCGAGGAGCTCGACGCGTTGCAGGTCTTGGGTGTCGATCCAGTCAAGAATCTCGTCGTCCCGCGCTTTCTGGCTCTCATGCTCGTGACAGGCCTGTTCAACGTCTACGCGATCCTCTTCGGCCTGTTCGGCGGCGTGCTCGCCGAGCTCGTCAACGGCCAGCCGCTCGGACCCTTCTGGGACACCCTGTTCGCCAACGCCTCCACCACCGACCTGTGGGGCTCGGCCCTGAAGACCACCATCTTCGGCGCCATCATCGCGATCGTCTGTTGCTACAAGGGCATGACCGCCTCCGGCGGCGCCGAGGGCGTCGGACGCGCCGTCAACCAGGCCGTCGTTGTCACGTTCCTCGCGATCTTCGCGTTCGACTATGCCTACACGCAGCTGCTCCTGGCGACGCACCCGAACATCTTGGTGATCAAGTGATCCAACGCGGGCGCTTCGCGGTCACAGGGCGGGAGGCCAGGTCGTGAACGAACTGCTCGTCACGCCGCGAGAACTGCTGGCTTCGACCGGCGAGTTCGGTCGCTTCGCCGGCAACATGATCCGGGACGTCTGGGGCCTGCGCGTCTTCCGCTTCTTCGGCGAGTCCTTGCGCCAGGCGGGCATCCTGATCGTCTCCTCGACCTTGATCATCTGGGCGCTCATGTTCGTGCTCGGTCTCGAGTGCGGCATCGAGGGCGCCTACTTCCTCGAGGCCCAGGGCGCGCCCGCCTATGCGGGTGTGTTCACGGCGTGGTGCGACTTGCGCGAGATCATTCCCTACGCCTTCGGCTACATGATGGCCGCCAAGGTCGGCACCGGCATCGTTGCCGAGCTGGGGGCGATGCGCATCTCCGATGAGATCGACGCCTTGGAGGTCATGGGCATCAACTCGATGACCTTTCTGTGCGCCACGCGCCTGCTCGCCGCCTGGGTAGTGCTCCCATTCATGTACCTGGCGGGCGTCGGTGCGGCCTTCCTGGCCTCCTACATCGCCGTCGTCCAGCAAGTGGCCACCGTCTCCGCCGGTGGATACCTCCTGATCTTCTGGCAGTTCCAGAACCCACCCGACTTCCTCTACAGCCTGATCAAGGCTATGTTCATGGCCACCGCGATCGTGTTGGTGGGCTGTTACTACGGCTACAACGCCAGTGGTGGGCCTGTCGGCGTGGGCACGGCTACAGCCAAGTCCATGGTGTTGAACATAATCTTGGTCCACTTGATCGGGATGCTCGGCACCCAGATCTTCTGGGGGGCCAACCCGAAAGCCCCGATCGGAGGCTGAGGTGTCTACCCCCGACGTCTCGAAAGACCGCCCCGAGGGGAAGGACTCGGAGTTCGAGTTTCACACCGGAGCAGATCGCCCCACGGGCAAGCCCGACGCGATCGAGTTCGTTGGCGTCCACAAGTCCTTCGGCTCCAACCACGTCCTGCAGGGTCTCAACATGGGCCTGCCCGAGGGCCAGATCTCGATGATCCTCGGGCCGTCCGGCACCGGCAAGTCGGTCTGCATCAAGCACATTGTCGGTCTGCTCTATCCCGACGAGGGCGACGTGATCGTGCAGGGCCGCTCAATCCCCAGCCTGCCCGACGCCGAGCTGTTCGAGATCCGCAAGAAGTTCGGCGTTCTCTTCCAAGATGGAGCCCTCTTCGGTTCGATGAACCTGTACGACAACATCGCCTTTCCCCTGCGTCAGCACACCGAGAAGGGCGACGAGGAGATCGCTGAGATAGTCAACTCGCGCATGCGCGAGGTTGGTCTCGGAAACGCCGGTGAGAAGATGCCCAACGAGCTGTCCGGCGGCATGCGCAAGCGGGCCGGCTTCGCCCGCTCGCTGGTGCTCGATCCGGAAATCGTGCTGTTCGACGAGCCCGACTCAGGCCTTGATCCCGTGCGTACCGCCTTGCTGTGCGAACTGATCAAAGAGGTCCACGAAGAGAACGGCGGTACCTACGTCGTCATCACCCACGACATCATGTCGGCCCGTCGCGTCGCCGAGCACATCTCAGTCTTGTGGCGTGGGCGCATCGTCGAGTCCGGGCCGGCCGCCGAGCTGTTCGACTCCGAGAACCCGTTTGTCCGCCAGTTCCTCTCCGGCGAGTCTCAAGGCCCTCTTGGGATGGAGTAACCCAAGCGCGCCTGGCGGCTCGTTGATGCAGCGTTATTGACTAGCCTCTTGATGTGACTGTGGGGAGGGTTTTCTCGGGTTTGGCTGTGTGCGCGGGACGTCGGCCGCTGCTGACGATTGCCCTGCTTGGTGTGCTCGGTGTGGGGTCTGCGATCGCGGCCCTGGGGCTGCGGCCGACTGCGGCCACCGACACGCTGGTGGGGCGCTCCAGCTCCACCTACAAGGAAACCCAGCGCTTCTACGCCCGCTTCGGCGAAGAGCCTGTCGAGGTTTTGGTCGCCGGGGATCTGCGCAAGCTCGTGCTCAGCCCCGACATCGATCGCCTGGTCGGCTTGGAGGGATGCCTGTCAGGCAACCTGCCCAAAGCGGCGCTCGCCGAGGAGGGAGGAACGAACGGTCCGTGTGGTCAGCTCACGCAGGACAAAGACGTCAAGGTCGTGTTCGGGCCAGGCACGTTCCTCAACGAGGCGGCACTCCAGGCAGTCAATCTGCTCGGAGTGCGCGGCAAGCAGGCCGAAGCCGAGGCCAAGCAGGCCCAGAGCACTGTCTATGGCAAAGCGCTCGCCCGCGGACTGAGTGCCCAAGAAGCTACGTCGCTGGGAGAACAGGCGCGTAAGGCCACGATGACTGGCTTCGCCGCGGAAATCAGCGCCTTGGCGATCCGCTACGGCCTGAAAAGCGCCCCCAGCCTGGATGACCACGAATTCGTCTCAAAAGTCGTATTCGATCCGAGCAAGCCATCGGGCACACCCAAGCAGCGCTTCGCCTACCTCTTTCCGAGTCGTGACGCCGCATTGGTCACCGTTCGCCTGAAGGCGGGGCTCTCAGAAGCGCAGCGTTCGCACACGATCGCCCTGATTCGCCAGGCAACCGCGATGAGCCAGTGGCACCTCGCCAACGGCGAGTCCTATCTGGTCACCGGCGAGCCGGTCATCGTGAGTGACCTCACCCACTCGATCACCAGCTCCATTGAGGTGTTGCTCCTCGCCGTCCTGTTGGTCATGGGTTTTGTCTTGAGCTTGATCTTCAAGGGGCGCCCGCGCCTCCTGCCGCTGGGGATCGCCTTGCTCGCGACGGCGCTCACATTCGGCGCCCTGGCGCTCTCGGGAGCTTCGCTCACGATGGCCTCAGTCGCTGTCCTGCCGGTGCTTGTCGGTCTGTCGGTCGATTACGCGATCCAGTTCCAATCGCGCGTGGAGGAGGCCCGCGAGGCGGGCGCTCCCAGCGTGCTCGACGCGGTGCGTGAAGCCGCCTCTGGGGGTGCACCCACGATCGCCACGGCGGCGCTTGCCAGCATCGGCGGTCTGCTCGTGCTGTTGCTCTCGCCGGTGCCGATGGTACGCGGCTTCGGGTTGCTGCTTGTCTTGGGGGTCGCGCTCGCCTTCCTGTGCGCGCTCACGGCCGGCTCGGCGGTTCTCGTGCTTGCGGGGAGCCGGGTTCGCGGATTCAAATTTTGGGAAGTCCGGCGCGTCGGGCACGCGGGCGGGGAGGGAGAGGTTGCATCCGCAAATCGGGGTGCATGGGATGTTGGACGCAGCGGTGCCCTACGCGCGCGTGGGGGAGTGGCCTTTGGGCGTCTCGCACAGCAGCTCTCTGCGGCGTGGCAGGGCGCGCGCGATCTGCTCACCGACAATCTGGTGACCCGCTTCGTGTTGCGCTCAGCGCTCGTATACGCGGTGCGGCGTCCCGGCCGTGTGCTCGCCGTCGGGCTGGTCCTCGCAGCGCTCGGTTGGGGCTTGGACACCCAGACACAGGTACAAACCAACATCGCCAAGCTTGCTCCCCAGAGCCTGTCCTCGCTACACAACCTGAGCACGCTCGAACGAGCTACGGGAGTAGGGGGCGAGATCGACTTGATGGTCGACTCGAGCGCCCTGACCAAGGCCGCCACCGTCGAATGGATGAGCAAGTACGAGAGCGCCATCCTCACGCGCTTCGGCTATAGCCAGGGCAAAGGCTGTGGACACGCGCAGCTGTGCCCGGCCTTCTCGTTGCCCGACCTGTTCCCGGCCGAAGAAGGCGCCTCCTCCAAGCTGAGCGAAAAGCGGGTTCGCGGCGTGCTCGCGGCGATTCCTACGTACTTCTCACAAGATGTGATCAGCTCCGATCGTCGGTCGGCGACGCTCGCTTTCGGCATCCGCTCGATGCCCCTGCAGCAGCAACAACAAGTGATCGAAGGAATGCGCTCTGACTTGCACCCGCCTGCAGGTGTAAGCGCTCATCTCGTCGGTTTGTCGGTCCTGGCGGCCCAAGCCGGCGCCCAGATAGCGTCACCTTGGCGGCGGGTGCTCACCCTGCTCGTGGCTTTGGCGGTCGTGGCAATCATTCTCTTGGTTGCCTTCAGGGGCGACCGTCGTCGGGCTTTGGTGCCTTTCACTCCGATCGTGCTGGCCACCGGCTGGTCTGCCTTGGTGTTGTTCGCGTTGCGCATCCCGCTCAACCCGATGTCGGTCACGCTGGGCGCCTTGGTGATCGCCATCTCCACCGAGTTCAGCGTGCTGCTCTCCGAGCGCCAGCTCCAAGAGCGGGCCTCGGGTCATAACACGGTGCAAGCTTTGCGGCGCGCCTACAGTCACACGGGTGCGGCGATCGCCGCTTCGGGGGTGACCGCGATCGCCGGCTTCGGCGTTCTCACCCTGTCTGACATCGCGATGCTGCGCAACTTCGGCTTCGTCACGCTCGTGGACCTGTCGGTGTCCTTGATCGGGGTGCTCGTCGCCTTGCCCGCGGCAGTGGTGATCGCGGAGGGCCAACAATCTGTCGGTGAGCGCATTCGAGGCGGAGTGCGCTCGCTCACGCAAATTGTGCCCGCCTGGCGCGCCAGGCGCCGAGGGCTCACCGCGCCATGACCCGGTCCGGCTCGCCGGAGTCTTCGACCGACGGTGGCTCGCGACCAGCGCGGTCTCGGGGCCCTTATCAGCCGAGCTCAGCCACAAGAGGACCGACGCCGGGAATCTCCGGGGCTCGCTACGGCGTCTATGTGGTCATCCTCGCGGCAATCCTTTTGATCGCGTTCACCGTGCACGTGGCGTTGAGTTCTCACAAAGGCAGCACCGCCATTCGCCCAGGCATTCATGTTCCTCCGTTTGCCGCTCCATACGCGATAGGCGGGCCGGCGGGCGAAGTGGACATCGCGACGCACGCCAACGATGGGTTGGCGGGCAGGGTGGCGGCCTGTCAGGAGCGCGGTCCGGGGATCCTCAACATCTGCGAGCTCTACGAACGTGGGCCCGTGGTTCTCGCGCTGTTCTTCCAAGCCGGCTCGTGTGCCGCCGTCCTGACCGAGATGCAGCAGCTGGCTTCCGAGTTTCCCCAGGTCGGTTTCGCCGCGGTAGGCGTCAAAGACGACGTCTCCTCCACAGCAAGTCTGGTACGTGCCAAGGGCTTGACCTTTCCGGTCGGCGTCGACGCCGAAGGCCGTTTGGGTCAGCTCTATGCGATGGTGAGCTGTCCCCAGGTCACGTTCGTATATCCAGGTGGCATCGTGCAGAGCCCCTCTCTTTTGAACACCCCGTCGCTCGCCACTTTGCGCGCCCGTGTACAGGAGCTTGTGGCCGCCTCGCGCGCCCGCGGTTGGAGGCCAGGTCGCACGTGAGTGCTGAGGTCCTGTCCTACGGTGGCGAGGCCCTGCGCCGACCTGGGAGTCTCGCCGTGGGAGTGCCCGTATGAGCGAAGGGCCTGTACGCGGCTGGTGCGACCGCGAGGTCCAGCAGGAGTTGCCCGGTCTCGGCTTGATGTCGGTCACGGTCGAGCTCCCTGATGGGGGACCCCTGATGCGCGGCTCCTCGCCGGCCGTGCGAGCGCGTCTGCGCGAACTTTCCAATCGCTGGCGTGGAGCGCGGGCGGTAAACGTTCGCCAGGAGCCAATCCCCGCCGCCTATCGAGTCTTTTTCCGTCAGATAGGCCTCGACCCGGACATCGCCAGAACACCGATCGAGGCGGCCGTATTGGAGCGGATGCTGGACGGGGGGTTCCTCTCGGAAGGATTACTCGCGGACGTCCTTACGATCGCGCTGATCGATACCGCGGTACCGGTGTGGGCACTCGACGCAAATCATGTCAACGGCCCGCTGGGGATCCGGGTGAGTCGGTCCAAGGAGAGACTTGGCCGAAGCCCCGAAGGGCCAAGTCTTGGCGCCGGCAGGCTTGTTGTCGCCGACGCCGATTGTCCCCTTGCCATCCTCTTCGGCCAGTTGGGTTCCGGTCACGAGCCGTCGGCGAGCACGCAGCGCTTGATCTTGTTCGCGGTTCAGGTGGCCGGCGTGCCCGCCCTACACGCCGAAGAGACCCTGTGGGCGTGCCGCATGGCGCTAGCTGAGGACAACGCCTGAGAGTCTGGCGGGAGTTCGCTGAAGATGCCAACAACGCCAAAGCGCGGAGATGGCCTTTACCGCGGCTCCTCGGCCAGCTAAGATCGGGTTGGTCAAGCGGGAGGAGCAGAGGATGGCCCAAACCGAGCAGCTCGCCGTCGATCGCTACAGCCAGGATCGCCGGCCGGATACTCGCTTCGGCGAGGAGCGCGCCGCGCGCGAAGCGCTCAAGGGCCAGATCGCCAAGCTTGAGCGCGAGCTCTCAGGGTTTGTGGCTCACACCTTTCCGCACATCTCGCCGAGTGACCACGAAGCCGAGCTTTTCAGCGGGCCGCGCCTGCTCTCGCTGGGCGACTTGGAGCGGGTGCGCGATCGGCTCGCGCTGCGTGTAGGCGAAGTCCAAGTCGAAGTCGGGGAGCGGGCTGCCTTGGAGCGTCGCTCGCGTGAGCTGTTGCGACGTATGAAGCTCGAACCGGGCCGCTACAAGTTCGTGCGCGTTCCCGTCGCCGACTTGGGTGACGGGCACTGCGGTGTGTGGGAGGTGCGACCGCGCCTCGGCTTGATCGGGATGCTCGCCGGTTGGTGGCAGGTCAAGCTGTCATCTGGCTGCCCGTAGCTGCGCCAGGGCGCATACGCCGGGCCGTCACCCACGAGCTTGGCATCCTCTCGGACCCTGTAGCGCTGAGCATCGCGGCGAGGGTACGTCGCTGGCGCTCGGTCATCGAGCCGACCGTCTTCTGTTCGGACATGGGGATCTGGGCAAGGAACTTGCGGCAGCGAGTCTGGCCCCAGCGGCGCTGACTCATCAACAGGTCGGCGACGGCCATGCTGTCGGCCTCCCAGGGGCAGTCGAGGATCACCTCGGCGACGCCTATCTCGCCGCCGGCGATCCGTCGCTTCAGTTCGGCGCGGGCAAGGCGCACTTGATTGGCGCGTTCCAGGGCGCGCATGTGCTGAGGGCCGGCAGGGGCAATAGTCGCTGTCGCGTTCATGTGTGCTCACTCCCCGTCGCCGCCGCGGGTCTCCCGGGGCGCGCAACAAGCTTGGCTGGTTGACGAGTAGCGCGTCCGCTCGACCGTCTTCGGCTTCCCTCGCGAGCTGTCGCGAAAGCCTTCGGCACCCCTCTACCGGCGGCCTGTAGGTGAGCTTCAGACGGTCATGCTTTGCGTCCTGAGAAGCTAGCCAGCCAAGGCCATCCGGTCAACAGTGTTCTGCCCAAACGTTCGCTAGAAGCGGGCTTTTTTGTGACCGTTTCGACTTGTGAAGATGTGTACAAGCCGTTAAGCGTCTTTACACCGTTCCGTCTAGTCGAAGCACTCGTTCGAGCGACGCTGCCGAGTGGTGGCCGCGCGGTTGCCACTCACACCTGCCCGGCGGCTCCCCTCCGTGCACTCAGTCGCCGTCGGGGCCGGGCAGTGGGCCGTGCTCAGCCTCGAACTCACGCTTGACGAGCTCGAACACCGCCAAGGCGCGGTCGAGTGTGGGACGGTCGTGGGTGGCCATCACGCTGGTGCGCAACAGGGCCCCGCCCGGCGGCACGGCAGGATGCAGCGCGCAGTTAGTGAACACGCCCGCGTCATAGAGAGCACGCCAGAGCAAGGCCGCCTTCCAATCGTCGCCCACGAGCACGGGCACGATCGGCGTTGCCACTGTGGCCGTCTCGCTGTCCGGCGCTGCTCCGAGTCGCACCGGCTCGCCCTTGAGGGTCTTATAGCCCAACGAGTGCAGGCCATCGGCCAAGTAGCGCGCGTTCTCGAGCACCTGCTCAAGCAGGCCTGGACCCTCAGACGAGCGCACGATGCGCAGCGCCGCCAGCGCTGCCCCCAGGGCGGCCGGCACCGCCGAGGCCGTGAACAGGAAGGCACGACTGGAGATGCGCAGATAGTCGATCACCTCAGCCGGTCCCACCACGAAACCACCGCAGGCGGCAAGCGACTTGGAGAAGGTGCCCATCCTCAGGTCGACTCGATCCTCCACCCCGAGCAGCTCCGCGGCGCCCGCTCCGCGCGCGCCGAGCACGCCGGCTCCGTGCGCCTCGTCGACCATCAGGCGTGCTCCGTAGCGCCGGCACAGCTCGACGATGTCCACGAGCGGCGCCACGTCGCCCTCCATCGAGAACACCCCGTCGACGACCACGAGTACACCGCCTCCGTCGTTCTCTGCCCGCTGCAATGCACGCTCGAGCTTGTCCATACGGTTGTGCCTGAAGGGCCTCATCTTGGCCTTGGAGAGCAGGACCCCATCGAGGATCGAGGCGTGGTCGGCGGAGTCCACGACGACCGTATCCTTGGCCTCCAGGAGAGTGCCAAGCGTGCCCACGTTGGCTTGATGGCCGGTAGTGAATACGAGTGCGTCGTCGGCGCCCATCCACTCGGCCAGCTCGCGCTCCAGCTCCAGGTGCAATGGGGTCGTGCCATTAAGCAGCCTTGATCCGGTGAGGCCGGTTCCGTAGCGAGCGAGTGCGTCGCGTGCGCCTTGCATGACCCGCTCATCGCCGGTCAGGCCGAGATAGTTGTTGGAGGCGAGCATGATCCTCGGCGCGCCCTCCATCTCCACAACCGGCATGGCGGGCGACTCGACGGTGCGGAAGTAAGGCATCAGGTCGGCTTCGCGCGCCTCGCGTAGGAGCTGCTCGCGCTCGTGACCGCGAACCTTGGCAAAGACATCTGTTGAGGTTGGCATCGACTCTCTTCCTATAGGGTGCCCGACGATGGCTGTAGAGACTTCGGGGAAGACGATGAAGGTCGAGGTTCGTCCGGTCAGGAGCCGGAGCGACTTGAACACTTTCATCAAGCTGCCGTGGCGGCTCTATCGTAACGAGCGCAACTGGGTCGCGCCGCTCTTGATGGATGTCAAGAAAAGGCTCGACCAGAAGAAGAATCCGTTCTTCAAGCACACCGATGCGCAGTACTTCCTGGCCTACCGAGGGTCCGAGCCTGTGGGGCGCATAAGCGCCCACATCGACCGCAACCTCAACGAGTTCCAGGACAACGAGTGGGGCCTGTTCGGTTGGTTCGAGTGCGAGGACGATCCCGAGGCGGCGCGCGCCTTGCTCTCCACCGCAGAGCTTTGGCTGCGAGAGCGGGGACGGGACCGCATGGTCGGGCCCATGGACTTCACCACCAACGACGAGTGCGGGCTGCTCATCGAGGGGCACGAGCGCCCTCCGATCATCCTGTGCCCCTGGCATCACCCCTACTATCAGCGCCTCTTCGAGCAGGACATCGGCATGACCAAGGCGATGGATCTGTACATGTGGAGCCTGTACGTCACCGAACGCGAGAACGTGCACTCGGCGATCTGGGATATGGCCGACAAGCTCGAGTCCGAACACGGGATCGTGTGTCGCAACTTCCGCAAGAAAGACTTGCAGGAGGAGGTCAGCCGCTTTCTGGAGGTCTACAACGCCGCCTGGGAGCGCAACTGGGGCTTCGTTCCCTTGACCGAAGAAGAGGTCCGCCACTACGCCAAGGACCTCGGCCCGGTGTTGGACGAGAACTGGGCGATGGTCGCCGAAAAGAAGGACACCGGTGAGGTTGTCGGGGCGGCCTTGACCTTGCCCGATTTCAACCAAGTGCTGGCCAAGATGAACGGTCGCCTGCTGCCCTTTGGCTGGATTACGGCCCTGCGTGAGCGCAAGAAGATCGACTCGGTGCGTGTGTTTGCCCTTGGGGTCAAGCCCGAGTACCAGCACACGGGGGTCGCGGCGCGCTTCTATCAGATGCATTTCGATGCGGCCGAAAGCACGCCCCAGAAGGGCGGGGAGATGGGTTGGATACTGGAGATCAACAAGCCCATGAACCGCGCTATGGAAGGTATGGGCGGAAAGATCGTGCGCCGCTACCGGGTCTACGAGCGCGAGCTTTAGGCACCGCTCGATCCTGCGCGGCCGCGTCTCGCGAATAGCCCGTCCGCGGAACCTCGCCCGGCCATGTGCGCCAAGCAGTCCGCCACCAGGATTACACTGCCTGTTGTGAGCGAGCCGCTTGACGAGGAGGTTGTCGACGGGGTACCTGTGCTTGCACAGGAGCTGCCTTCCAAGCGCATGTTCGCCACCTCGGAGTCCCGGTCCCTGGCGGTCGCCCAAAATGCTCCAGTGCAGACCGCGGCGGTGGCGGCCGGCAGCTTTCTTGCCGGTGCAGCCTTGCTCGGCCTCGTGCGCCGTCGTCATAGCCGCCGGGTAGCGTTGGGGCGCGCTCGCTCGCCCCAACGGCTCGGCCGTGCCCGCAAGCACTCCAAGCAGCCCGAAATCGCGATCGTGGGATCGCGCTCCTTGCTGGTGGATGTGCATTTGCTCGGAGCTCCGCTCAGGGGCCGTTGAGCGAGCCCGTCGAGCTGCGCGTCGAGGTCAAGCCGGCCGGGCCATTTCGCCTGCCGTGCTCTGGAGGCATGGATGGTGTGCTGCGCAGTCGCGGCGGAGTGCTCGAACGGTTGCTCCATTGCGACGGGGCGCCGGTGCACGTGCGAGTGGCTCAGACTGCGCCCGACGCGATTCTGTTCGGTGCGCGTGCACAGAGCGCCGAGGTGGCCCGCCACGGGATCGACCGGATGCGCTTTGCGCTCGGTGTCGACGAGGACCTCAGCGCTTTCGCGCGCGAATTTGCCCGGGATCCCCTGATCGGTTCTTCGATTCGTCGCCGTCCGTGGTTGCGCCCGAGACGGCGTCCTGAACCATTTGAGGCGCTTGCCTGGGCAATCTGTGAGCAATTGATCGAGTACGAGCGCGCCGCTGCGATCCAGCGGCGCATCGTTGCCTCGATGGGGCCGCGCTGGAGCGCGTGGAAGAGCTGTGAGCGTCCGCTGTGCGATGTGCCTTCACCGGACACGCTGGCGCGGGCGGCGCCGGCTCGCCTGGAGGCCTTTGACCTGGCTGGATCGAGGGCGCGCTTGCTGGTGAGGGTCGCACGCGAGGTGGCAACCAGGCGACTCGATTTGCATGGGGCCGATCACGCGCGCGCGTGGCGCAGACTGAGAGCGATCCCCGGCATTGGGCCCTGGACGGTGGAGATGCTTGCCTTGCACGGCCAAGGACGCTTCGACCAGCTGCCGGCCGGAGACCTGGGTCTGCTCAAGTACGTCGGGCGGAGTCTCAGTGGTGGCGATCCTCGCGCGTACGCCTCCGAAGAGGATGTGCGCTCGTTCTTCGCGCGCTACGGGCCTTGGCAGGGGCTGGCGGCCGTGCACGTGGGGGCGATCTGAACCACTATCTGCGCGAGCGTTGGCGTTCGACCAGCAACGCAAAGGTCGGGCACGCCTGAGCCGCGCGCTGGGCGTGGGAGACTAGGTCCGGCGAGAGCGGTCGCTCGTCGACGATCGGGTAGCCCCACTCGTCCAAAGCGATGCGCTCGGGCAACAGCTCGGCGCACATGCCGTGAGCCTCGCACGTGATCGGGTTGACGCGCACGCGCTCGGCCATCCTCAGGCAACCGCCGCGAGGCGGGGGTGGTTGGGTAGAGGCATCTCGGAGGGTTGCGCGCAGGCCTCGCAGGCACCATGATGGAGGTGATCCGCGAACTCCTCAGCGAACACATCCAAGGCGCTCATCGCAAAGCGCGCCGTGCCGTCGGGGTGGGCACAGGCGCCGCGTCTGCTGGCTAGGCCGGCGAGCTGTTCCAGGCGTGCGCCCGCGTGCTTGGGCGCGGTGCCCGCGCACACTCGCTCGAACGTCTCGGCGAGCGCGTCCAAGCCGTGCACGCAAGGTCCACACTGCCCGGCGCCCTGCCGCGCGAGCCAGCGCGTAATGCGGGCGGTCTCGGCGACCGGGCAAGCGTCCTCGGAGAGCAACAGCACCACGCCGGCGCCTAGCGTGGCCCCATAGGGGGCCAGGTCGGCGTTCGACAAAGCCAAATCCGGCAGCGCTCGGCCGTCGACCCAGGTGCCCGCGTACCCTCCGAACAAAGCGGCGCGCACGCGGCTGGCCGTTCCGCCGGCGGCGTCCAGCAACGAGGAGAGCGAAGCGCCGTACTCGACCTCATATACCCCCGGATAAGCGATTGGTCCGCTCAGGGTCAGCAGGGTGGAGCCGGGCTGCTCGGTGAGCCCGAGCTCGCGAAACCAGCGCGGGCCGTAGCGCGCGATCAACGCCACGTGAGCCACTGTCTCGGCGTTGTTGACGAGAGTGGGTCGCCGCCGCACGCCACGCTCGAAGGGCATCGGCGGCGAGAAAGTCGGCTTCGGCGGCCCTCCGTTCAAGTGGTTGACGAGCGCCGACTCCTGGCCGGTCACATAGCCGGCCGGCGCTGCGCTCAGCGCGATGCGGGGCCAGTGTCCTGGCAGCTCGCGTCGTTCGGCAATCGCTCGTTCGGCCCGCTCGATCGCCACGCCGGCGGATTCGCATACGCACAGGATTGCTTCGTCCGCGCCGATCGCGCGGGCGGCGAAGGCCGCTCCGTCGAGGACCAGATGGGGCAAGCTCTCGAGCAAGGTGCGGTCCTTGAGGCTCGCGGGCTCACCCTCGGTCGCGTTCACCACCACGATCGGCTTGCCTTTGCCCGCAGCCACCGTGAGCATCTTCTTGGCCATCGGGAAGGCGGCGCCTCCGCGACCACCCAAGCCCGCCTGTTCGATCCGGTCGATCAAAGCGCCCGCACCCCGGCGCTCCCGTCGGCGCGGGGTGGGAACGGGACCGTGCGTATCGAGATGTGTTCGCAGGTCCATCGCGCCCCGTGAGGGCACACCCTCCAACAGGCGCGGCAGCCCCGAGCTGGGGGTGTGCTCGTCCGGCATGGATTCACCTGCCTGATCGTCAAGGCGTCGCTCCTCAGGATTAGCCCTCGAGCGGGGGAACTCGGCGGTGTGGGCGCCTGGGCTCATCATCGACTTTCTTCCGAGCCAGAGCCAGTGGTCGAAGAGGACTGTTTGGGGGAGGAGCCGAGCAGGGAGGAGGGGGTGCCTGAGCGACGCGCCCATTCTTTGCCCAAGGGGCCGCTCGGCAGCCACAGGATCAAGCCGAGTGTGAACAGCGCGGCGCCGCCCAGAGCGGCGCCGCGCTGGGCAATCCGGTCGGGCCAACCCGCCGCGACGCGCACCGAGACGGCCGCCAAGACTGCAAGTAGGCAGCCTACGCTGAGCGCCAGCATCCAGCTGCTTTTCACGTCGGAGCCCGTCCCCAAGCCATGCAGCAAAGCAATCGGCCAACTGGCATAGGAGAACCAGTGCACTGCGCGCCAGACCGAGTGGCCCATCCGGCGGCGCAACAGGCTCGTCACGATTACAGCCAATATCAAATCGAACGACAGCGCGCCCAAGCCCAGCCAGAATGGCCGGTAGGAGCCCGTGAAGGGGACCAAGGCATTGATCAAGGAGATCGGCGCGAAGCTGTCGAGCACGGCCGTCAGGATGTGCAGGCCCAAGAACGCCAACGCAAGCAGAGACACGTTGCGGTGCAGCGAGTCAACCACGAAGCGTGGCCATCTCTCGGTGCTCCACCGCCGTACGTCAACCACGCCAAGCACGAGGGCGAAGGTGAGCAAGATCAAGGCCACCGCGCCGCTCGAGCGCGTCATATACCAGTATGCGCTCGGTCCCGCGCTTGCCAGTGTCATGCTCACCGGAGTGCCTTCGGTGGAGCGAGCTCATCCTTCTGTGGCCAGCCTCCGACCGTGTGAACCTCGCCCTCGCGACCCACCAGCCGGGCCGGAAGACCCATGTCCTCAAGCCAAGCGGGGGCCTCGGGGCCGCGCACGATCGCAGCTGTAGCGGCAATGTTGGCGTCGGCGCAGTCGAACGCCGCAACGCTCACCGTGCGCCACACGCTGCGAGCCGGAGCGCCCGTGGAAGGGTCGATGATGTGGTGCATCGCTTGGCCTTTGTGGTTCCAGCGACGGACGGTCGTGCTCGACGTTGCCAGCCCTCCGCCCTCGATCACGATTGTCTGCCCGGGCGCCAGCGGTCCGGCGCGATGGTCGTCGGTCACGTGAACGGCCCACCCTCGTCCGGGCGCGGGACCGGCCGTCGCGATGTCCCCGCCGAGCCCAACCAACACGCCGCAACCCACCGCCTCATAAACGGCCCGACTGGCCCGATCCGCGGCCCAAGCCTTTGCGGTTGCGCCGAGGTCGAGCTTCACCCCGACCGGGATCCTCAAAGTTGTGCGCCCACGGCTGACTTCGACCGTTCGCCAGCCCGAGCGGAACCTTGCCCGCATGCCTACTGGGGGACCGGTCACAGTGGGCGAGTTACGGTCGAGTAGCCGCCAATCGCGGTCATAGCCGGCCAGCTCGAGGGCTCGACCGACGGTCGGATCGACATCCCCTTCGGTCAGCTCCGCGGCGCGGAGGGCGACTTCGGTTGCTTGCACCAACAGCGGCGCGACGCGAACGGCGCGCCCGGCGTGCGTGTTCAGGCGGGTCAAGTCGGAATCCTCGCGGAAACGACTGCAGGCTCGGTCGATTCGCTCCAGCTCGCACTCGACGATTGATCTCGCCTGGGCAAGCGCATGGGCCTCGTCCACCAACAGCACGGCGCTGGTGCCGAGCGTCTGCCAGCTTGCCCGTGCGGTGGCCTGATCGGGTCTCTTACGATCCACCGGACACCACGGGAGAGGATGATTCCTGAGCCGGCGCCGATTCCTGGGCCGGTGCGGATTCCTGGGTGGGCGCGGATTGTTTGATAGGTGCCGATTCCTGAGCGGGCGCGGATTCTTGTGAGGGCGCGGATTCTTGTGAGGGGGTCGATTCCTGTGAGGGGGTCGATTCCTGGGCCGGCGCCGATTCTTGAGATGGAGATTCAGGTGTTGTGGTGGGTTCTGGTGTGGTGCTTGCTTTAGGCGCCTGTGTAGGTGGTTGAATCGGTTTCGCCGCCGACGCTTTCGATGTATGAGTCGTGTCGGATTTCTTCGATCCGCTCGCGCCGGACGCCTTGATCGTTTTGCCGGGGAAGGCGCTCGCGGCGACCTCGGCGAATACGCCGGTCAGGGCCACCGAGCCGGCGATCAGCCAGCGGTTTGCCCGGCTGAGCCTGCGCAGCGCCGCGTCCCTGGCGTTTGTCGGTCTAGGAGGCATGGTCAGTGGTGATGGCGGAAGACCTCGAATTGGGACCAAGCCGCGTAGTGGGGGATGAGGACGATGGCGAGCACAACTCCGGCCAGCAGCGCGCCTGCGATCGATATGACCCGCCCCGTTCTTCCGGCGGCAAGTTGGTTGTACTCAATGCGGCCCCCGTGTTCGGTGAGAAAGGTCTTTTGTAGGTCGGGCAGGTGCCCGAGCACGTGAAGCGCAGTGAAGGCGACCCAAACGATGAAGCTCAACTTGTGCAGCTCGCGCAAGACCCCCGCGGATTCGGGGTCCACGAACAGCAGTGCCACCCCGGTCGCGAGCACCGCGAGCGTGGAAGCCACCACGACAGGAGCGCTCATACGCAGCAGGATGGGGGGCGCTCCCCGCGTGCGATAGGCAGGATTGGATGTGTAATAGCGCATGAACCGGTAACCGGTGCTCGCCAGCTTCAAGGCGATCGGGGGGATCAGCAACAGCCCGACGAACAGATGCACGGAGATCAGCGAGCGCATGCGCAACAGGGTCACGCCGATCACGGCCAACAGCAGGATCAACAGGACGCCCGTGTCGCGGTGAGGCGCTCGTTGCCGGAGGTGCCTCCGCCGGTCAGGCGTCCATCGGTGGTTTGCGGCAAGGCTCGGCGTTCGGCCGCGGTGCCAAGCGTAGGCTCATAATTTGAGATTGACGGGTGACTGTGCGCCGGATTTCGCTGGGGGGCATGCTGCTCGGCGGACATGCAGCCAGTGTGTGCCGGGTTGCTAAGGGTTCGCTAACAGCAACATGAGAAAAGTCATCGAATCCAAGGGCGAAGTCAAGCGCCGCTTGACGTTACGGCCTGCGCCTGTAAGTAAGGCGAGATTAGGTGAGGAAGTTCGCTCCAATCGGAACTATCCTCCCTGGATGCCCGACTTGGCCGAGCCGATGGATTCGTCTCTGACACCCTCGATCTTGGTGGTGGAGGACGAGCCTGGGATCGTCGACTTTCTCACGAGGGGACTGCGGGCTGAGGGATTCATCGTGCGCTCCGCGCTCGACGGACGCGAAGGCGAGCAAATCGCTTTGCGTGAGAGCTTTGACATGGTGGTGCTCGATCTGATGCTGCCGGGGCTCCCCGGTCTCGACGTGCTTGCAAGGCTTCGCGAGCTCAAGCCGGAGCTGCCGGTGATTGTCCTCACGGCGAGAGGGGAGATCGAGGACCGGGTAACAGGCTTGGACGCTGGTGCGGTCGACTATCTGGTGAAGCCGTTTTCTTTGGCCGAGCTGCTGGCGCGCATACGGGCGCAATTGAGAGTGGCGGCGCAAACCTCGACCACAACGATTGAAAGCGGAGACATCGAGGTGAATCTGCTCACTCGCAAGGTACGTCGCGCTGGGACCCAGGTGGCGCTTTCCACCACCGAGTTCGAGTTGCTCGTGTATCTGATGCGCCACCGTGGGCAGGTAGTCGCACGCGAGCAGATCCTCAGCTCCGTGTGGGGCTACCAGCACGATCCGGCCACGAACGTGGTGGATGTATATGTCGGCTATCTGCGCCGCAAGCTCGCTCGACCCGACAGTCCCGCTCCGATCTTCACGGTGCGCAGGGTCGGCTACCGACTCGACGATGGAAGCTGAGGACTCTCTCCTCCCGGATGTTTGGCACGGCGATGGCGGCTAGACCGATCGTTCCCGCTGGCTTGCGCTGGCGCCTCGGCGCTTGGGTGGCGCTCGTTGTGCTCGTCTCCTCGGCGGTTACTTTCGTCGTGGTCTATCGGCGCACCGGCAGTGAGCTGCGACATCAGATCGACCAAGAGATTCACGGCGACTCGAGCGATCTCTCCCACGCGTTGATCGCATCCGACGACATCCAGCCGACACAGGTAGCCCAGAGGGCAACGCGCTATATACGCGCTCAACCTTTCAGCGCGAGCTCAACGCTGCTGTTCGCGATTGTGCCGGGCGCACGTACGAGCTCGAACCGGCCTGAGCTGTTTACCCACGCAAAGGTCGATAACGGCGAGACGGTGGCCGAGCAAGCCGCCGAGAACAGGCTGGCGGCCAAGTTGCGGACGGTCCACGACGGTTACTCGACGCTGACCTTGCCCGATGTCGGCAATCTGCGTTTGCTCGAGCACACCGTCATCTTGCCTGGTGGTCTGCGCGTCACGGTGGGCGCCGGCGAGCCTTTGGCCGCGGTCGCTCATGCGCAGGGGAGCGTCGCCCGTGCGTTCGTCTTGGCCGGCATCCTCGCTTTGCTCGGCGCGCTTGTGGCGGCGTACTTGGTCGGTACGCGCGTGTCGCGACCCTTGAGACGGATGGCGGCGGTCGCCGCCAAGGTCGACGCGGGCGATCTTCATCCGCGCATCCACGATCTCTCGCGCGAGGCCGGCGAGCTGAAGGTGCTGGCGGACGCTTTCAACCACATGCTCGATCGCTTGACTGAGGCCTTCGCCGGTCAGCGTGCCTTTGTGGCCGACGCCTCGCACGAGCTGCGCACGCCTTTGACGGTGATTCGTGGACAGATGGAGGTTCTTGCCGCGCAGCCTCAGCCTTCGGCTGAAGAGGTCAGGCGGGTGGAGCAGCTCGTGCAGGCCGAGATCGGTCGCATCACTCGCCTGGTGGACGACTTGCTGTTGCTGGCCAAGGCCGAGCAGACGGAGTTCCTGCGCGTACAGTCGATCGACCTGCCCGATTATGTGCGCGGACTGTGGGACGGCACAAGCCTGCTTGCCAGGCGTCGTTTCGAGCTTGCGAACGTGCCCGCCGGGAGCCTGCGAGCCGATCCCGACCGACTCGCCCAGGCGTTGCGCAATCTGATCGGCAACGCCGTTGAGCACACCGCCGAGGCAGACGGGCTCGTCCGCTTGCAGATCGAGACGGGCGCCGGCGATCGCGTCCGCTTTCTCCTGGAAGACGACGGGCCCGGTATCGACCCAGATCAGCGCGAGCACGTCTTCGATCGTTTCCATCGCACCGATACGGCGCGCGACAGGGCTTCCGGTGGGACCGGCCTAGGTCTCGCGATCGTGAGGGCGATAGCCGAGGCGCACGGCGGTTCAGTCACTGTCGGAGCCTCTGTGGAGGGCGGCGCAAGCGTGGTACTCGAGCTCCCAAACTTTGTCTCCGAAAGCGGTCGAGGCGAGCCAGGCGTGGTCGCTCCCATCCATGGTCCAGTAGCTGCTCATTGAAATTGTTCGGCACAAGGACACATCTGTGCTGGATCTTGCATACTGTGTTGGTGATGTCAGCGGACGTTTTGAGCTAAGGGTCGATTCGGCGATGTCGGCCAAGAACGCGGTCTTGGGACTAGTGATAGAGCGACCGGGCTACGGCTATGACCTGGCGCGGCGTCTCCAGTCTAGATTTGGCTCTTCGGGCTTTGCCCCGACCGGCGTCTATTCGGCGCTCGATCAGCTCAGTGCGGACGAAATGGTGCGCAGCGCCGGCCAGCGCAGAAATGCCACCAATGAGCGCGCTGCGCCACGTACCATCTACGAAGCGACGCCCAAGGGCGTCGATCACTTCGAAGCGTGGATGCTCGGGGGCTCCTCGTTGGCGCCGGTACGTGACGAGCTGTACATGAAGATCGCGCTCTCCAAACCCCACAACCTGTCTCGCCTGATTGAGCTGGCGCGCTCCCAGGAGGAGGATTGCTTGGCCCGTATGCAGAGCCTCAAGCAACCGCTCGGCGGGCAGAGTGGCGCCTTGAGGCCTTGGTCTGAGGTGGCGGTCCTGCTGGTGCGCGACGCTGAGATCAAGCAGCTCCAAGCGCGCATCGAATGGCTGCAGAAAGCGCGTACGATCATGCAGAGGCTCCACGAGGTACAGGCGCATTATCCCGCACGAGGAGACAGGGTCGCTTGAGCTTACAAGCACGGCTCCTGCTGGACCGAGTCAGCAAGAGCTACTGGCGGGGACCGCACGAGACAGCGGTGCTCAAGGAGATCTCGCTGTCGGTGTATGCGGGCGAGTGCGTCGCTGTCTGGGGGCAGCGTGGCTCGGGCAAGACGACGCTGTTGAAGGTGGCGGCCGGCCTGGAGGCGCCCGAAAGCGGCGTCGTCAGGTTCAAGGACCAGAACCTTGTGGGCATATCCAGAGCCGGGCTTGTTCGTCTCTTGCGCGAGGAGATCGGTTGGGCTAGACGCTCCGGGCCGGAGAGCGACGAGTTGGAGATGCTCGACTATGTCGCTCTGCCCCTGCTCAAACAGCAGAACATGCGTCGCGCTCGGCGCCGCTCGGCGGCTGCCTTGGCGCGTGTGGGTGTGGCCGAATGTTCGAAAGGGCGCTGGGAAGATCTGACTGACGGCGAGCGCACTTTGGTTTCGATCGCTCACGCGATGGTGCGTCAACCGAGCTTGCTCGTGGTGGACGATCCCACCGCCAACCTCGACGTGCTTCAACGCGAGCAAGTGATGGGATTGTTGCGCTCGACCGCCGAGCAGGACTGGCTGGCGGTGCTGATCACGGTGCCGGATATGCCCTCGATGGTGCATGCCCACCGGATCGGATCGCTCAGCGACGGTCGTCTATTGGTGCCCTCAGGTGCTTCTCCCGAGCGTGACAACGTCGTCGATTTCCCGGTCCGTGGCCGGGCTGCGCCCGGGGGGTGATTGCGTGAATAGCGAATCCTCGATCGACTCAGACCCGCAGCCGGAGGACAGCGAGTCCGGCAGCGGCGACCCTGGTCCCACCTCTCAGGTCAAGGGTGGGGCCTCCGACGCGCAGTCGGGACGCGAACCGGCACGCGAGCCGCTCGTCTCGATAACTCTTTCGCGCAACCAGGTCGATCACGTGATGAGAGCGGCACTTGGAGACGGCGCCGCGCCGAATCTCTCTGGCTTGGTTGCGGGCACCGGCTTCCACGGCTCTCACGCACGCGACATACTCGGTCTCAGATACCGTGATCTGCAGGCAAATCGCCGACTGTCGCGCTCCCTGCTGGCCGGCTTGCTCGTGCTGTCGTGTTTTCCCCCGGAAGGAATGGACATAGGGATAAAGGACATATCCGAGCAGCTTGAACTGAACACAAGCACGGTTCATCGCTATGTGTTGACGCTGGTCGCGGCCGGTCTGCTCGAGCGTGATCCCGATACGCGTCGCTACAGGTTGTTGCCCGAGTAGCGCAGCGACGAAGACTCGCTTTGGGTTAGGAGGGTGGCTTTTGCCATCTCGACGGGTAACCCAACTGGGACTCACATTTGCAGTTCGAGATCCCAAAGAGAGGATTTGATATGGCCGGCGACGCATTGTTCCTCGGTTGGGGCCCCGTAGTTCGGGGTCGAGAGTTGAAGGCGCTCGAGGTCTTCCAAGAGACCCTTGCCTACTACGCAAGCTTGCAGCAAGATGGCCGGATCGACGGCTTTGAACCTGTGCTACTCGCGCTCCACGGCGGAGGTCCGGCGGGCTTCATCTTGCTACGCGGGTCCCGCGCCTCGTTGGATGAGGTCCGCTCCAGCGAGGAGTTCCGTCGATTGGTTGCCCGGGCTGCCTCGATCGTTGACGAGGTTGGGGTTATCGACGCCTATACGGGCGACGCCTTGGCCCAACAGATGTCGATTTTCCAGGCCGTCTCCGAAGAGCTGGGGGGTTGATCTGAGCCAGGACTCGATCGCATATACACTTGCTCGGTGAAGACTCGAGTAGTCGTATTGGGAGCCGGGTTCGGAGGTCTTGAGTTGGTGACGATCCTCTCGCAGGCGTTTGGCGAGGCGATCGAAGTGACCTTGATCGACAAGAGCGATTCGTTCGTCTTCGGTTACTCCAAGCTCGACGTATTGTTCGGTCGAACGACGCTCGACTCGGTTCGGCTTCCCTATAGCGACATCGTCAAGCCAGGGGTGCGCTTCGTTCGGGGGGCGATTACCGCGATCGACCCTGAGACTCGTCGTGTAACCACCGACGCCGGGATCTACGAGGCCGACCACTTGGTAGTGGCGCTTGGCGCCGACTACGACATGGAGGCGACGCCTGGACTCGCCGACGGAGACAACGAGTTTTACTCGGTCGCAGGCGCGGCCAAGCTGGCCAAGGCGCTTCCCGCCTTCTCGCGTGGTCGCGCGATCGTCGGTGTATGTGGGGCGCCTTTCAAGTGTCCCCCCGCCCCGAGTGAGGCCGCTTTGCTGTTGCACGACTACCTGACCGCTCGCGGCGTGCGCGAGGATTGCGAGATCTCGTTTGTGATTCCTCTCCCAAGCCCGGTTCCACCTTCACCAGAGACTTCGCGTGCCTTGGTCGCCGCTTTTGCCGAGCGGGACATTGTGTTCGTGCCGGGTCGCCGTGTGAGTTCGCTGGACGGCGAGCGTCGTGTCGCCGTGCTCGACGACGGCAGCGAGATGCCCTACGACCTTTTCCTGGGGGTGCCCAAGCACCGTGCCCCCGACGTTGTCTTGGCGAGTGGGATGGCGCAGGACGGCTACATCCCCGTCGACTCGCGGACTCTACGGACGCGCTTTCCCGACGTTTACGCGGTCGGCGATGTGGCGACGGTTGGGGTGCCGAAGGCCGGCGTGTTCTCTGAGGGCGCGGCCCGAGTGGTTGCCGCTGAGCTGATCGCAAAGCTGCGAGGTGAGCCCGAGCCAGAAGCCTACGGTGGAATGGGCTCCTGCTACATCGAGTTCGGCGCTGGTCGTGTTGGCCGCGTCGACGTTGATTTTCTCTCGGGTCCCAAACCGACCGGCACCTATCACGAGCCCACGAAGGAGCTCGTAGCCGACAAGAAGCACTTCGGTGAAAGCCGACGCGCCGCCTGGTTTGGGACACGTTCTTAGCATCTGGCCGCAGGCTGATCGATAGGCGCAACTGCTCGCATTTTGTGGATGCCGGGGCTATGATGAGCGCACGATGCGTCTGCATGCCAAACAAGTCCTGACAGGCGGGGTCCTCGCGGTTGCTCTTATTGCTTTGGCCGCAAGCGCCACTTTGGGAGCCTCAAACGTGAAGATCACCAACTGCGTCAAGGCCAGTGCTCGGCCCAGGACTCTCACACTCACCTGTGGCGACGGTAATACCGTCCTGACCGGCTTGCGCTGGTCGAGCTTTGGCGGCTCGGTCGCCAGTGCCGGCGGCACGTTCGAAACGAACACGTGCAATCCCAACTGCGCTCAGGGCAAAGTCGTCCGCTACTCGGTGACCGTCAAGGCCAGCGAGCCACGCGCCTGTAAGAAAGGTCTGCGTGTATACAACAAGCTTGCCCTGGTATTCACCGGACGTGCCCCGTCGTCGACCGCCGGTCTGAAGCGCTGGACGTTGGGCTGCCCCACATGATGATCCGCTTTTAGGTCGCAGATCCTCCATGAGGTCCGACCGGGCACCCTCGGTCTTACAACTGCAACTCGCCCCACACGACCTTACCCTCAGGCAGGGTATCGCTGCCCCAGCGGACGCAGATCGCATCGATCAAGCCCAAGCCGTGTCCTTGGCGGGGAACCCATTCTTGGCTCGCTCGGCCGGCTGCCACGCGCCCACTGTCGGCTACGTCGATCCGAAGCATCGAGTCGTAAAAACTGACCGAGACCGAGAACGAAGATCCTGCGTGAACGACGGCGTTGGCGGCCAGCTCGGTTACGAGGAGCGCGGCGTCTTGAACCAAGGCCTCCTCATAGCCCCGGCCTCGCAACGCCATGACCACCTTGCGGCGCGCTTCTCCGGGCGAATCGCGCGCCGAGTCGAATTCGACTGCATGACAGATCCGCTTGGCGCGCACGGCTGACGAATCGGACGGCGGCGGATCGGCGTCAAATTGATCCCCGGCGAAGTCTCCCCAAGGCATTTCAAGCTCATGCGCAGAGAACGCATGCCCGACCATCACGTGTCCAACCATCGCAATGTCGCTTTGGGTCCTCGTCGGCATCCGATACCTCTGGCGGTGAGCTTCCACTCGATCCAATGGGTGACACGTGGGGTCTCGTTACCCCTTTGCTCAGGCTCTAAACGAAGCGGTCCTACCTCATGGCCTGCTCTTGCCATAGGCGATGGCGGCCGCGGAACCGAGGAGCCCCGCGCCGAGTTGAGCCAGGGCCCATCGGGTGCCCCACCGCGCGCGGCCGCGCCCGGCGTCAAAGGACCACTGTCCAGGTCCGACGTCAGTGAGCGCGAACACGATCGCCATCAGCACAAGGTTGTACTCGTAGCCCCCATTGCTGGCCCAAGGACCCTTCGGGCCATGGACTGTCCGAATGGCGGTGGCCATCGTGCCACTCAGCAAGGTTGCGCTCAGCGGAGTGGCGGCCCCGGCGGCGAGCAGCGCGCCGCCACCGGCCTCGGCTACGCCGGCGGCGAGAGCGTGTGTTCGCCCTGGCCGCAGGCCCAGGCCGTCGAAGGCCTCGGCCGTCCCCTCCAGGCCGCCCCCGCCGAACTTGCCGGCGAGCTTTTGCATGCCGTGGCCGATGAACAGTCCGCCGACGATGAGCCGGAGCGATGCGAGGCCAAGTCTCATGGAAGTCTCTCCTTCGATAGTTGTGTGCACAACCTTATCGCGCGGTGGTGTCCGGGCGGGACTTGCCGCGTGCGCTTCAGCGGGGTGGTCTTCGCGTTTGGGTGGTCTTCGTGTTTGCTATGCCGCCAAGAGACTACGTGGCGATGCCCTCAACGATCATGTGCAGTCCCGCATGTCGCACGCGTCCGGGGACCAGACCGGCCTCTCCCATCAGCCTGTGAACCTGCTCAGGCGAGCGCTCGCGCCCTCCCTCACACTCCACCAGCATCAACAGATCCACCATCGATGTCACTGGGCTTGGGCGCCCGGGTTCGAGGCGCTGGTCGATTGCCACGACCTTCGATCCGGCGGGCATCGTGGCGCGCAACCTCGCCAAGATGTCGGTGCAGGCCGCGTCACTCCAATCGTGGAGGATCCACTTGAGCACATACACGTCTGCCTGCGCGTCAATCTCCCCGAAGAGATCTCCGGCCTGGCGCTGCACCCGGTCGGCCACGCCGCGAGATTGCAGGAAGTCCTCGGCCTCCGCGAGCACCTCGGGCGCGTCCAGAAGGATCCCCCGCGCACTTGCTCGGCGCTCAAGGATGGCCGCCAAGAGCGTTCCGACACCGCCGGCCACATCGCAGATAGTGCCTTCGCGCGGCCACGGATAGGAGCGCACGAGGCCGCCCAGGTCGATCGCTGTCAGCTCCCTCATCGCGATCGCAAAACGGGCCCCCTCCTCGGGATGCTCGCCGAAGTACTCCCACACAGAGTTGCCGAACGCGCGTCGATGTCCTGAGGGCTCGGCGCCGTCACGCAGTTGACCCTCCAGCTCTGCGTGGGCATCGGCGTTGGCGGGAGCGGCCTGGTAGGCGACCCACGCCGCAAGCGAGTACGGATGATCTTTGCGCAGGGGTCCACCGAGGCGCGTCAGGCGTGCCCGTCCGCTTGGGTCCAGGCGAACCAGGCGCGAAGCTGCGGCGGCGCCGAGCAAACGCAGGGTCACCTCCTCGGAGAGGTCCAGCTCGCGCGCGAGCTCGCGTGAGTCGCGCGTCTCGGCTCCAAGAGCATCGGCCAGGCCCGACGTGACGAGCACGCCGGCGAGCTTGGTTCGCTGCATTCCAGCCGTGAAGTCCCAGAGCGCCGCCTCGGCGGGCAGCATGCGGTCCGCCAAACCCAGGACACCATTGCGCAGAGCCAAGCCGGCGCGCATCGCGGCGCGTGGGATGGGTAGCGGTGGCAGCGGCACGGTCATTACAGCCTAAGTGCTGGCCCCGTTTACGGGTGGCGCATGGTTGGCGCGCGCAACGGGCCGGTGCAAGGTCCTGATAAATCTCACAAATATGATCGACAATATGCTATTTATGCGGGGACGAGGGTTCGCGGCGCGCGGAAAGCGGCCCTCGATATCAACTCAAATCACTCGAAAGGACAGTCATGACACGCTCCTCATCCCCAAGCGCAGCCCGCAGTTGGATGCAGCGATGGCGCCAGATGCTTGTCGGCTCCGTCGTCGTCGCTTTCGGTGCGATTCCAGTCGCGCTGAGCTCAGCAAGTGTTGCCGATGCCGCGCCGACGACTCCGCCGCCAGTCACAATCCTCACCGCGGCCTCCGACATCAGCCGGGGCGACCTCTTCGTGACTCCCACCGGTGACACGACCACATATGCCAACGGTCCCGAGATCCTCGACAGTCATGGCAACGTTGTTTGGTTTCAGGCCGCCCCTCAGGGACAGACGGCCGCTGACTTTCGTGTCCAAACCTATCTAGGCCAGCCGGTGCTCACTTGGTGGCAGGGGACGGGCCTGGGTGGCCTATCGAGCGGCACCGATTACATCTACAACGACCATTTCCAGCAGATAGCCGCGGTAAACGCAGGAAACGGTCTCAGCGCAGATGGCCATGAGTTCTTGATCACACCCCAGAACACGGCCTTGATTCTGTCCTACACGACGGCGACGGCCGACCTGACGTCGATCGGTGGTCCCGCCAATCAAACCGTGATCAACGGTGTGGTCCAGGAGATCGACATCCCGACGGGCAAAGTGCTGTTTCAGTGGAACAGCGAGGACCACGTGCCCTTCAGCCAAAGCGAGCAGCCCTTGCCTGCGTCTCCAAGCACGCCATGGGATTGGTTCCACATCAACGCGGTGCACCTGGACACGGACGGCAACCTGTTGATCGACGCTCGCGACACGTGGACCACTTACAAGGTGGATAGCTCCAGCGGCAACATCATCTGGCAGCTTGGCGGCAAGGGCAGTAGCTTCAGCCTGCAAGCGGGACCCGGGCAGGTGCTTGACAGCGCGAGCGAGATATTTGCCTGGCAGCACGATCCGGAGGCATTGGGCAACGGCCTGTACACGTTCTTCGACAATGAGTCAGCCGGCACTCCACTGCTCTCTTATAGCCGGGCGATCACGGTTAAGTTGAATCAGTGGACCCATGTGGCCACACTCGTGGCTTCGGACAATCAGCCAGAGGGCCTCTCGGCAGCGTCTCAAGGCAACGCTCAAAGCACCCCCGACGGTGGCCTGGTCGTGGGCTGGGGCGCTCTGCCCTACTTCTCTGAGTTCAACCGTTTCGGGGATTTGGTCTTCAATGCTGAGTTCCCAAGCGGGGTGAATACCTACCGCGCTTATCTGCTGCCCTGGAACCCGGGTGGCTCCGGAAGCTCGGGATCGTCGGGCTCGAGTGGGTCAGGCGGCTCGGGAGGCCAGGGTGGCTCGGGGAATCAAGGTGGCCCAGGTGGCTCCCAGGGTCACAAAGGCTTCAAAGGCCGCCATGGTCAGAAAGGCTTCAAAGGTCATCGTGGCCAGAAAAGCTCCAGGGGTCACAGGCGGCAAGGTCCTAGGAGCTTGGCCTCGACACGGCCCAGGCATCATCGCTGACACCGAAAAGAGCTCGGCGCATTAGCGCCTAATATTGGCACGGTCCGGAAGTGCCTCCAGGCGCCGCCGGACCGTGCCGCTCCGGCGGCAAAAGATCGTGCCCGCTCCGGCTGCAAAAGAGGTTTCCTGGCATAGTGCAGCAAGCAGCAATGTCCAGCATGATCGTCAAGCGGAGCGTGTCGAGCTACTCCGACACGATGAGGGCGCTACTCGCAGCGATCGAGCGGCGTGGGCTCAGGCTGTTCGCTCTGATCGATCACGCGGCGGCCGCCCACGACGTCGGCCTGGAATTGGAGGAGGAGGAGGTCGTGCTGTTTGGCAACCCGAGTGGCGGGACGCCTCTTATGCAGAGCGACCGGAGCGTGGGGATCGAGTTGCCTTTGCGGATCCTGGTCTGGCGTGAGGGCGAGCAGACGCTGCTTGGGCACTGTGACCCCCGAGACCTGAGCGAGGCCTACGCCCTGTCCAAGCACACCGCGGCGCTGGATCAGATGGCGAGCTTGCTCGAACAGCTGGTTGTGGAGGCCGCTTCATGAGCGCCTCCTCGGGTGCGGGGTCGCAATCGCGCAACCTGATCCTTGCGGCGATGATCTTCGCCGTCGCGATGACCTTCATCGATCAGACGATCGTCTCGATCGCGGCGCCCGAAATCCAGAAAGAGCTCGGTCTCACCAATACGGGTGTGCAGTGGGCGATCAACGCCTACCTGCTCTCCCTTGCCGCCCTGTTCGCTTTCGGCGGTCGCTTGGCCGACACGGTCGGCCATCGCAAGATGGTGACCCTCGGCGTGGTCGTGTTCGCGGGGGCCTCGGCGATGTGCGGGCTGACCCCGAAGGGGAGCTTGGCCGAGGCTTGGATCGTCACGTTCCGAGTAATTCAAGGAGCGGGCGGAGCGATCATGTTCCCCGCCGCGCTTGCGATCGTTGTGCAGACGTTTGCTTTGCGCGAACGAGGTAGAGCTTTGGCGATCTTCTTCGGCATCGCGGGCGGGCTCACAGCGGTGGGTCCAATTCTGGGCGGCTACCTCACACAGTGGACCTGGCGCGCGATCTTCTGGGTGAACATCCCGGTCGCGATCATCGCTCTAATCCTGATCGTCCTCTCCAAACCAGTCACCGCGCACCGCCCGGCGCGCATGGACTATCGCGGCCTGCTGCTGATCGTCTCGGGCGTAGCCCTGAGCGTGTTCGGTTTTCAGCAGTCCTCCACCTGGGGTTGGAGCAATCCGGCCACCGGCGCCTGTATCGCGGCGGGAGCGGTGCTCTTGGTCGTGTTCTACTTCGTGGAGATGCGCACCGATTCGCCCCTGATCGAGGTGAGCATATTTCGTATCAGAGCCTTCTTCGTGGAGAATTTGGTGCTCGCCATCACGATGCTGGTTTTCGTCCCGGTCTTCTTCTTCGCCAGCGAGTACGCCCAGGTGGCGCTCGACAAGTCGCCTTCAGAGGCCGGTTTGTACATTCTGTATTTCTTCATCGGCTTCGTGATCGCAGCCCAGATCGGCGGACGGATGCTCGACCGGGTCGGCGGCAAGCGCCCGGTTGTCTTGGGCTGTGCGCTGGGTGCAGTTGGATTCTGGCTTTGGGCAGGCAAGGTCACAGGTTTGAACTTCGGCGCGCAAGAGTGGTACATCATTCTCGCGGGAGCCGGCATGGGGTTGATGCTCGGTCCGGCCAGCACCGATGCCGTCAACCGTGCTTCGCGTCTGTCTTATGGAGAGGCGACTGGCATAACGCAAACGGTTCGCAACTACGCCGCCAGTCTGGGGCTTGCAATCCTTGGCACGGTCCTCGTCTCACAGTTGCGCTCGCGCTTGACCACGTCTTTGATCGCGCAAGGGATGCCGTCCGCGAGGGCGCACACGGAGGCGGCCTCACTCTCGCAGGCCAAAGGCGGCAGCGGCGGTGTCGGTGCGATACCTCACTTCGTGCGACTCGACTTCGCCTATGCCACGCGCTCGGTGCTCTATGCGATGGCGGCGATCATGGCGGTCGCTGCCATCGTCGCTTTCCTTGGGTTGCGGGCAGGCCTGCAGGAGGAGGCCGCGCAAGGCGAACCAGAAGGTTTGCAGGCAGCGGACGATGGCGGTCTGAGAGCGCCGCTAGAGTCCCCCTCATGACGCTCGTACTGCTCACCGGCGCCACCCGCGGCATAGGGCGCGCCGCCGCCGTAGAGTTGGCACGCCAAGGCGCGGAGGTTGCGCTGGTGGGACGCGATCCCGAGCGTGTTCGGGAAGTCGCCGGTGAAGCGAAAGCAGCCGGGGGAGGGGCACCGGTGCACGAGCACGTCGCCGACCTCACTTTGATGGCCGAAGTCAGGGCGCTGGCCGAGGACGTGCGTGCGAGCTATGAGCACATCGATGTCTTGGCCAACAACGCAGGTGCCCTGTTCGCCTCGCGCAAGGAGACATCCGAGGGCTTTGAGCGAACCTTTGCGTTGAACCATCTGGCTCCGTTTCTGCTAACCAACCTGCTGCGCGAACGCCTGGTTGCAGGGCGCGTGGTCACAACGGCATCCGACGCTCACGAGCAAGGGCACTTGGACCTCACGGATTTGCAGTCCGAGAAGTCCTACCGAGCCATGCGCGTGTACGGGACCAGCAAGCTGTGCAACATCCTCTTTACCCGCGAGCTTGCCAAGCGCGCCCCCGAGCTGCACGCAAACTGCTTTCACCCGGGCGTCGTGCGCACGGGTTTCGGCAAGAACGAGAACGGGATTTGGAAGGTCCTCACGACGCTGGCCGGGCCTTTCTTTCGCTCGCCCCAGCGAGGCGCTCGCTCGCTCGTCTGGCTTTCGCTGTCCGAGCAGGCTGCCGGGTTCACCGGCGAGTACGTGCAGGACGAGAAGGTCTTGACGCCCTCGGCCCAAGCTCAGGACGACACACTTGCCGAGCAGCTCTGGGAGCAGAGCGCACAGCTCGTGGGCTTGGCAGCCGACGCGCCGGCCGGCGGGGCTCGAAGCTAAGCACCTATCTCGCGGAGGGCTGTCGGGTGGGTCCTCTCGACACGCTCGGGCAAGGCACTGTCGTATGGGCCGTGGCGTGGCTCCCGTCTTCGAATCCGAAGGTGGCGGCGAAGGGGAAGCCTCCACGTGGACAGGAGTCGGGTAGCAGTACGCCCCGAGGGTGGTAGCGCAACGTCTTGCCGTGGACGCGTTCGTAGTAGAAGATCTTGCTCGTAGGCCCCACGGTCCCGGCAAGCTTCACGACCGCGACGTTAGGCCCATCTGGCAGGCCCGGCACGAGCGGGACTTTGATGTCGATGCTGCCGGCGAACGGCGGTGCGGCGGACAGCATCAGGCCCGGGAAGACGAGTTCGGCGCTGACCGGGCTCGAAGCATCCACATGGAAGAGCAGGCCCACCTGTCCCGGTTCCGCGGGTGCACGGAAGATCGTGACGTGTGCCGTCTCGTAAAGGCCGTCGGGTCCGATAGGAATCTCCGCTGTGGCTGTGCCGTAGCCCATCAAGGAGTTTGCGGGACAGACCGCGCCCCCATCCGCTTCGAGGCGTGAGCGCGAACAACTGGCGAAGCCGAGTCCGCTCAGAGCCAATCCAAGGTGATCTGGATAGCGCACTTCCACGTTGGTGAGGGGCGAGGGCGCCCGGCCGTCGCGACCACCGATCTGAAAGCCGAAACCGACCGTCGTTTCCTGTCCGAGATGCTCTGGGCTCAGAGTGGCGTTGAGTTTGACTGACTGCTCTGCCTGAGCGCCAGAAGCGAGGCAGCCGCAGAGGACGATTGTGGCAAGCAGGCTTCGGTGTGGGTGCACAGGCTGGCCGTCGCTCAGCGGCGGTCAGTAGAGAAGTCGGCCGGTTGTCTGCACCGTCAAGGCATAGGTCCGACGGTCAAAAACGCCGTACAGCCCCGCGTGTCCGTGGGCATGCGCGTAGCGACCCGTGCCGCCCGTGATCGTCAGCGAGCCGGCGAAACTTTCGTATCTGCCGGCTCCGTGAGCCTTGGCGGTGCCACGGCCGCTGATTGTGCCGCCGTGGAGAAACACGGTGAAGCCGGCGCTCAGGGTCGGGCCGACTTCGCCGTGAAGCTGCATCTTGCCGGGAAGACTCCCTGAGGCCGAGCCTTCCTCGAACAACTCCGATCCCGAGCTACTGACATAGCGCAGGTGGGCGGTGTCGGTCGCGTTCAACGTGTGCGAGGCGATCGTGGCCATGCGATGGCTCGGGCTATGTGCGCCGGCCGGTTGTGTCGCAGGACCAAGCATCCCGGCAAGAAGGGCCGCGAGACTCAAGCCGGCGCTGCCGAGGTGTCCTCCTGCCAGGATTCCCCGCTTGTTTGAGACGGTTTGCTTGGCCATCTAGCTGCTACCTCCACATCCCCACGTGTAGTCGAACCGTTCTACCGGACAGTATAAGCTGATCTGCTTGCTGTTATTTCACTCTTCGGGTCATGCTCGTCCGGCTCGATTGCGGTCCTGCGTGAGCGACGTGAGCTATGCCCTTCCAAGGCATGCGCGAACGCTGTACGCGTGAAATCCGGCCACATCTCGTCGCGGAACACGAGCTCTGCTTCGGCTCCCTGCCAAGGCAGGAAGTTGGACAAGCGCTGCTCTCCGCCTGTGCGGATGATCAAGTCGGGATCGTCCATGTCCGGCGTGTAGAGACAGCCCCGGAACTCCTCTTCGCCGCCGTCATGGAAGCGACTGGCGGCATCCAGAATCTCCGCTCGTCCTCCATAGTTGAGCGCGATGAACAACACCAGGCGCCCGTTGCGTGCGGTCACGGCTTCCGACCACTGCATCTGCTCGACGAGCGCGCGCGGAGCCCCTTGGCGGCGGCCGACAAAACGCATTCTGATTCCGGCCCGACTCAGATGCGGGGTCTCGGTGGCAATTCGGCGTCCCAGCATCGCGATCAGACCCAGCACCTCCTCGGCCGGTCTCGACCAGTTCTCGGTCGAGAAGGAGTACACAGTCAATTGCCGCACCCCGAGCGCGATGGCGTCGCGAAGGCGCGCTTTGAGCGTGTCCGCGCCTGCCTCGTGGCCCTCGTTGACCGGTAATCCATGAGTTTGCGCCCATCGTCCGTTGCCGTCGGTGATGATCGCCACGTTACGAGTCTTCGGAGCCTCCCGCTCTTGCGTTGAGAGGATTTTGCTCATCGATGACCTGTTGTGTTCGCGATCACGCGAACCGGGCGTTTGGCGGCGCGCCACGTCCGCATGAGCGCCAAGATCGGACCCATCGCCGGAGCGAGGTCACGAGTCACTCTTCGCATCACGGGCCGAGCGAACTCGCTGTCGGCCGCAGGCGCCGACGCGTAGTAGGCGACGATACCCACCAGCGTCACGAGATGGTGCGGCGCGTTGGGTAGCTCCCTTGTCTGGCCGATCGCGCGACCGATCACGCTCCCAAGGCCCTGGGCCAGTGAGTCTCGATCCGGGTAGTAGCGGAGGTATCCAGGCCGGCCGCTGCTGAGGAGATCCTGTTCGTGGTCCACGAGTCCATCCAACAAAGTGGTCAGAGCGCACAGGGAGAGATAGAGCTCATCGACCGCCAGCGCCTGCTCGCGCGAGGCACGGGGATCTGCGGCGAGGGCGATCAGGGCATGGATGGCCAGTCCCGATGACACCGCGCCGGCCAGAAACTCGCGCCACTCAAGTTGGGTGTCGACTGCATTTTCGCGCGCCCATTGCTCGAGCTGCATATCGTCCCGGTACGTAGCGGCGTGCGCACGGGTCTGCGCCTCGGCGCAACGTTTGGCGGCGCCGGCGGAGACTTCTGCGATCGCGGTCTGGGAAGGGAGTCGCGCCAGCGCTCCACGAACGGTGTGGACCAATTCCCGCAGGTACCCACCGTCAGAGCACTCGTGCTGCGGTGGGTAATAGTCGCCTTGAGGTTGCCTGTCCAGGACGATCGCATCCAGAAACGCTCGGTATAGGTGACGGCTGTCCTCCGTCGGATTGGCGAGTGGGCGCTCCACGAGACTGTCGAGGTAGTCGTAGATGATCTGAAGGCCGACGATCGCCTCCGTGACGGGTCTGCGATAAGAGCGAGGCGCGAGCGTCGCCAGCGTGGCTGTCGCCCGAGCGTTGAAACCCTCCTCGCGGAGGTTGAAGAGCGCGACCTGCCTCAAGGTCGGATCCGGGATACCGTCGGCGCGACACCTCCAGTAGTCGAGTCGGGCGCGAACGAGAGGCGCGACGGTGATCCAATAGCGGATGTTGGCGAGCACGAGCGCCTTGCTCATCCGCGCCAGGAGCGGACGGTCGCCAAATGAGGGCATCGCCATCGAGCCTATGCCGTTTCAAGTGCGCTGGCGTCCGCGGCCGGCCATCATTTCTCTAGGACTCGCTCAGTCCAAGGGCGGGGCGAACGCGCGAGGCACGCCAGCCGGGAATGGACACGAGCAGGAGAACTGCCGCGATAACAAGGGCGAACAGCTCGACCGGGCGCGCCAAAGTAGCGATGCTGGCTACCGGGAAGCCGGTTATGTGCTTCAGATAGCTGTCGATCACGAACTGGCCGTAGACGCCTATGACGGCGCCGGCCAAACAGCCCGCGCTGAGCATGAGTATCGATTCGGTGAAGAGGATGCGACGGAGTCGGCGCCGCGATGCGCCGTCCAAGAGAAGCTCCGCAAGCGATACGCGACGTTGCCAGATGTTTGAGCCGAGAGCCGCGGTCATCGCCATGATCGCGGCCAAGATCAGCAGAGTCGATATGTCGCCAAGCTGAGCCAAGCCCTCGCCGGCAAGCGCGTTGAAGCGATTGCTCCAGGTTGCCGCCGTGATCGCTTCCAAGCCACTGTGCGCGCCCAAGGATGTGGTAATCGCACGTCGTGCGCTTGAAACGTCGGTGCCTGGTGCAAGCTCGATCGCCAGGGCGCTTGGGGCGTGGGTTGCCCAATGGCGACTGTAGTCAGTTGAGTTCATGAGGACCGCGCCACCGGGCCAGCCGAAGTTGGTTGTCAGTGCGGCGAGACGGAAGTGAGCGATTCCGGTCGGCGTCGGCAACTTGAGAATCCCCCCGACCGGAACGTGTTGTTCTTCGGCGATCTGCTTGGAAGCAGCCACCCAGCCTCCTTCGCGCAATCGCCCGCGCGCTCGCGTGAAGTCTCCGGCGAGGATCTGGGTACGCAGCACTTCTCCACCGCTGCCCGGTGGACGAGCCACGATCACGATCCGCCGGTTTGCCATATTCATAAACTGGCTTTGGAGCGTCTGAACTCCGGTGATCCCTGGGAGGTGAGAGATTCGCGATACGTATCCGTCGGCAACAAAGCTGGTGGTCTCGGGTATGTATCCAGGATTGACGACCCAGATCTCTCCGTCGGTGGCATAGGCTTGGGCAAAGTTGTGAAGTCCCCGCAGCAGGTCGTGCTGAGCGCCACTAAGCGCAACGCTCCCGAACAGGGCGACGGCACCGGTCGCGGCAAGCGCCAGCGAGCGCATCGTTCGTGCGCGAAGCGAGTCGATGGCAAGCGGAAGCGTGGTGAGTTTGTGGTTGCTCATCGCCAGCATCTCGGCGGTGCGCAGCACGCCCGAGAGGATCAGGGGCACCGCGAGGATCGTTGCAAGCGCGAGCAAGACGCATGCCACGATCGCAGTCGACGGAGCCAGTGCGAATAGCCCCGTCGCCAGCAGAAGCAGACACGCCGCCATCGCCAGCAGCTTTTGCTGGGTGCCGCGACGCGGCGCTTGGTCTCGCTCACCGGCTTCGACGAGGACGGAGTCCAGGCGTCGTCCGCGCCGCAGGTCTCCCAGAGGGACGGAGGACGCCAAGCATGTCGCGAGGATCCCGCCGGCGAGCGAGAGCACGATCGGCTTTGCTCCAATCACCGTGTTGCCGCCCAACGTGAACGCTTGAGCGAGGTAGCCCGGGCTGGTCTGAAAGATCCCGAGCACAAGGGCATAACCCGCGAGGAGCCCGATCGCAGAGGAGACGACCCCAAGACAGAAAGCTTGAAAGAGGACCATTTGAACGATTGCTCCGCGTTTGGTTCCGTCCAGGCGCAGATCGGCGATTGTGGCGCGACGCTCGGGGGCCGTCAGCAAGATCGCATTGAACGCAAACAGGAATCCAAGCAGAGCCGCCAACCCGGCAAACAGGGCGCTTGCTTGGTTGCTGGGACGCAACGCCTGGCGCAACAACTCAACTTCCTGGTCGGCTGGGGTCACCGCGAGACCGCTGCCCACGAGAGCCTGCAACTCCGAGCGCACTGCAGCTTTGCTTCCGGGGTCACTCTGCACAAGGATGCGACTCACTCTGTGGGGCTGCGCCGCAAAGGCTTGTAGGCGCGTAAGCGGCATGACGGCGACCTGAGCGAGCGACAGCGCTCCGGCTGCTTCGTGACCCAAGATCGCCGACACCTGCAGTCTCTGCGCTCCTCCGCGAAGGGCAACCGTCACTTCGGTGGGGGCGCTTAAGTTGAGGCCCTCGATGCCCAGCGCTTTGGCACTGGCGGTGCTGAGGCCGATGCCTCCAGCTGAGAGCACGCCTCCTGGCAGCGTATGAGCGAGACCGTCCATGAAGGCGAGGCCGCTGGTGGCGCCCGCGATCGTGACCGTTGCCCGGCGGCCATCAGGCCCGACTATCGTCGCGCTCTCTTCCAAAAGTTGTGCCGCCTGCTTGACGCCCGGGAGGCGCTCGACTCGTGGGAGCAAATGTTCACTGAATCCTTCTGGACCACGAGTATGGATTTGCAGGTCCGCCGGGCCGGCGACGGTGCGAACTACATTGGCGGCCGAGTTGGTGAGGCTGCTCGCGGCGACGGTGACGGCAAACACGAGCGCCACGGCCACGGCCACCCCCACTCCCGCGAATAGCTCCTGCACGCCGTGGACTCGCAACCTCCGCCCGTAGAAGTACACCAGGGCATAGGGACGCATCAGTCCGAGCCCGCTCGGGAGCGGAGCGGTCGGCCGGGACTCGGCACATTGGTCGGCGTGGCTGCCGGCGTAGGTCGATGGATCGCGTCGTCCGCTGCCCCGTTGAGACCCTCCTCGATGAGTTGGCCGTCGCGCAGCGTGTAACAGCTGTCGGCGAGCGCCGCTGCCTCCCGATCGTGGGTGACAAGCAGAACCCCCGCTTTGCGCTCGCGGGCGACCGATCCAAGTAGTTGCACAATCTCGTGGCTGCGAGCACTGTCCAAATTGCCGGTGGGCTCGTCGGCCAGGATCAGGCGAGGTTCGCCCGCGAGCGCACGGGCGATCGCGACACGCTGGCGCTCCCCCCCGGAGAGCGTCTCAGGAGTGTGCTCCAGCCGGTCCGCCAAGCCGACACGCTCAAGCCATGGAATGGCGCGGGCGTGGGCTTCGCGTAGCCCGAGACCGCCGATGATCAGCTTACGAGCCGCATTCTCGACTGCGGAGACACGCGGCATAAGGTGGAAGCCCTGGAAGACGAACCCCACGTCGCGCAGCAGGTACTCGCTTGCCTGGCTCTCGGAGAATGAGGACACCTCGCGGCCCGCGTAGCGGATTGTGCCTGCGTCGGGCTTAAGCAGTGCGGCGATGAGCAGCAAGAGGGTGGTCTTGCCCGAGCCGCTGGGACCAAGCACCGCGCACATTTCGCCCGAGGCGATCGTCAAGCTGACCCCGTCTACCGCTCGTACCTCCTCCGCCGCTCCGCGATAGTGCTTTACGACCCCTTCGAGCTCGAGCACCTGCGTCGGTCTCCCGCTACCCGCGAGCCTGCCGATGATGCTCGAGCTCTGTAACCGGCGCCAGGTCTGGTCTGAGCTCGCCGCGCAATGTGCCTTTGCCGAGTGAGAGCACCCTGTCGGCGCCCAACATCGCAGTACCTTCGCCGGCGCTCGCGAGGATCGCGACGCCCTCGTCGGCCAAGGAACGAAGCAGCTTGAGGATGTCGTCACGCTTGAGTGGGTCGACGCCTATGGTCGGCTCGTCGACGATCAGCAGGCGAGGTTCGGCGGTGAGGGCACGGGCAATCGCCACAACCACGGTTTCCTCTGTCTTGAGGTCCCTGGCCGGGAGTTGCGCACACCAAGCGGCTCCCACGCGCTCCAAGGCCCTGGATGCGCGGGTCAGTGCGGTTGCCTGCGGAACCTTGCGAGCAAACTGGCTTGAGATCAGCTGGTCGAGGACGGTCAGACCTCTCTCAGGGCGAAAGCCACGGCGGCAGTACCCGATCTGATCGCCGAGCATCTCCGCCCCACGTTCGGTGAGATCGCGGCCTTGGAAGCGGACCTTCCCGTGGTCCGGCGGTTCGATGCCGGCAGCGATGCGAAGCAAGGTGGAGCGTCCCGACCGACGTTCTCCCCAGACGACAACCATTTCGCCCGGGTCGATCGTGAGCGACACGCCCTCCAGCGCAACCCTCGACCCGCGACAGCTGGCTACACGATCAAGTTCGAGCAGGCTCATCGCCGTCGCCGCTCCCAGCCAGTGCTTCGAATCTGGCGCGCGCGTAACGCAACCAGGAAAGCATCCCGCCGACGGCCACCCGCCTTTGCTCGGCAACCAGGCCGTCGATCAATTCTTCGCGAGAGTCGAGACCTGAGCCGGCAGGCAGGTATCCGGCTGCGCCGGCGTCCTTGAGAAATCTGCGTTCGTAGCGGTCGAGCATCTGCAACGCCAGCTGGGGTTCGTGGGCGAAGATGGCGAGTTGGCGTACCCACAGCTCTTGTGTGCGAGTCTGGGCGTCGATCTGCTCGACGAGCCAGTCTTCGTAGCTGCTTATTCCCAGTGGGGTAGCCCGGTAGTGAGGCTTGGGTTGGCGGTCGACTTTGATGCGCGAGAAGATCTCGATCATCTCGCGACCCTCGAGCATGTTGAGAGCTGAATACACATGCGAGTCCCCACTCAACGGCAGCACGTCGGCGTACACGCGCTGGAAGCGATTGGCCAGCTCCAAGCCGTAGCTTGGACGCTCTATGACCAGGCCGAGAATCGTCCAATTCACAGGCGAGGTCATCGCCCGACTGGTCTTCTTGCTTGCCGATCTAGCAGACACTCCAATGCGGATCATAGTGGAAAGTTCGCGCCAATAGAAAAAGACCACCGCGGTCCCAAGATGTCATCCAAAACCTTGAACCCTCAAAGCATGCCTACCCAAGGAGGCCCCAAACACCCATCATTCTGCGGGTGGAATCCGGGGAGGCAGGGCACGCGGGGGGGATCGACGCCGGGGGGGTCGATCAGGGGGACGCGTGTCAGGCCTCCCCGCGCTTACGGGCCGGGGGCAGCGATCAGCGCAAACAGGTCCAGAAGAGCAGGCGCGAGCGTGACGCGCAAGCACCCGACGCCATCTCCGGCCCTGCTCCACGCATCAAGACGACGCCGGATCCGCGCATGTCGCGCTCATTTGAATACAGCGTCGCGGTCCTCGAGTCGTTCTCGCGAGAGCGCCGGCCACTCGGCATTTCCGAGCTTGCAAACATCATGGGGCTCAGCCGCCCTACTACACATCGCTATGCGGTCACCCTCGTAGCGCTCGGCTACCTGGAGCAGGACGACAAACGCAGGTATCGCCTGTCAACGCGGGCGGCGGGCCCCGGGCGCTCGGCGATCGGCGCCGTGCGCCGTCAGGTCTCGGCGCGAATCGCGCTTGAAGATCTTCGCGACAAGGTTGGCTACACCGTCAGCATGGGTGTGCTCGACCGTAATCGCGTCGTCTACGTCCACCGCCTCTTCGGTCACCGTAGGGGCCAATACGCGATCGACATGGACTTGGGTGTGGGAGCCAGCGTTCCGGTCTACTGCACGGCGCTCGGCAAGGTTCTGCTCGCGAGTGTCTCCGACGCGGAGCGCCGAGAGCTGCTTGAGAGTCTGCAGCTGGTCCCTCATGGCCCCAACTCTGTCGTCGCCAAGAGCGAACTGGCCGATGAGCTTGGTCGCATGAACGTACGCGAGCCGGCCGTGAGCGACGAAGAGCTGATAGCGGGATCGCGCTCAGTCGCGGTGCTGGTGCCGCGCCCCGCCGGGGACTATCCGCTCGCGATAGAGGTCACTGTGCCTTCCAGCGATTACACGGCGAAGCAACTGCTCGACGACGTGGGTCCTCTGGTCAAGCGCACAGCTTCGCTCATCTCCGAGGCCTGAGAAGTCGGCTCAGGTTTCGGCTGCGAAGCGGCTGCGTCTGAGCCTTGCGCGCGCACGCGATTCGGACACCGCCGCGGTGAGACTCGCGACGTCATAAGCCCCGTGGTGGCGACGGCCGTTGATGAAGAACGTCGGTGTCCCCGCCACGCCGCTCGCGTCCGCCGTGGCTACGTCCTCGTCCACCCTTGGCGCATACTCGCGACGGCGCAGCTCCCCCCAGAAGCGCTCCACGTCAAGTCCGATTCGCTCGGCGTCGGTACGTAGAGCGCTGAGCATCAGCTCGTCCTGATGTGTCAGCAAGGTGTCGTGCAATGCCCAGAATTGTCCTTGCGCGGCCGCCGCCTCGGCCGCCTCTGAGGCCATCTGGGCGTGGGGGTGGACATCGTTCAAGGGAAGGTGCCGCCACACGTAGCGCAGCTCGTCGCCGAAGGAGTCGAGCAGCTCGCGGATGACTACCTCTGCTCGGCCGCAGTAGGGACACTCGTAGTCGCCGTACTCCAGCAGCGTCACGAGCGCCTCCGAAGATCCCCGGACGTGATCGCGCTCAGGATCGACCTCGTCGGCCAGGTCGAGGATCTCCTCCTCGGTGTGGATTAGCTGACGTGCTCGCACCGAGGTGGGCAGTCGCGCGATGGCACGGAAGACCGCCCACCCCGCAAGCGAGGCGAGCACGCCGGCGGCCAGCACGCCCAGTGTGGCCTCCTGCAGCTCGCGTCCTTTGAAGGCAAGGCTCGCGATCAACAGTGCCACTGTGAAGCCCACGCCGGCGACCGCCCCGTCGCCGGCGATTCCGGGCCAGCTGAGCACGCGTGGCAGACCGCCCAGCCGGGGCCGTGTGGCAAGCCACGAAGCGCCCAAGATGCCCAAAGGCTTGCCCAGGACGTAGCCAAACACGATTCCCAGCACGATCGGTGAGGAGATCGCCTGTGAGAGCAGCGTGCCGCTCACGTGCACGCCCGCGTTCGCAAGCGCGAACAGCGGCACGATCAGGTAACTGGTCCACGGGTGAAACAGGTGCTGTAGGCGCTCGTTGGGCGAAATCGCCGAGGACAGGCCCAGCTGGGCGGTGCGGGCGAGCTCGGGTGTGGGTTGCTCGCGAAAGGAACGTGTCAGCTCGCTCACCTGCTCCAGCTCGTCTCGCACAGGTGGGTAGGCGCTGGTGGCGAGGCCCAAGGCCAGGCCGGATATGACCGGGTCTATGCCCGACTCGTACAGCGCCACCCAGATCGCCAAACCGAGCGCCGGGCGCAATCGTCGCCGCCAAATGCGAGGCATGTATCGCAGCGCCAGGAGCACCGCGAAGAAGCCGATCGCAAGCGCCAGAGCGAGCACCGACACGTGTGCGGTGTAGGCGGTTGCGATCACCACGAGCGCGACGAGATCGTCAGCGATCGCAAGTGTGAGCAGGTAGACACGCAGCCGTGTGCCCCCCGGGGCCACCAAAGCAAGCACCCCAAGCGCGAAGGCCGTGTCAGTTGACATCACCGCCCCCCATCCGTGTGCTCCAGGGCCACCTGCGTTGAGGGCCAGATAGATGAGTACGGCCGCCGATGCGCCGCCCAGCGCCGAGATCGCCGGCAGGGCGATTCGCCGACGCTCGCGCAACTGCCCCATATCGATCTCGCGGCGGGCCTCCAGGCCCGTGACCAAAAAGAAAAAGGTCATCAGGCCGTCGTTGATCCAGTGGCGCAGGTCTTGGGATATCCCGCTGCTGCCAATTTGGATGGACAGCTTGGTGGTCCACAAAGACTCGTATGAGCTCGACCAAGGCGAGTTGGCCCATATCAAAGCCACGAGCACGGCCCCCAAAAGCACCGCGGCCCCGCCGGTCTCGGTCGTGAGGAAGTCGCGAACCGGAGTCGCGAGATTTCGCGCCCAAGCCGTACGGTCGGTGAAAGTCGAGGACCGTGGGGCAATCGAACCCAAGGCTTGAGATTCACCTTCCATCTGCATGAGCGCGAGCCTAGTGGACCGCGGCGGTTGCGCTCGTCCAGGCCCGGCCTCGGCGTCTTCTCTGCGGGCGATGAGCGCACATCGTTTGGAACGGGCGGACCGACTTCAGAAGAGGCTTTGCTGGGGCGCGGAAGATCCGCTCTGAGTTGCCGTGTCTCGCTCTCGCGGTCGAGACCATCTCCTAAATCCGCTCCCCGGGACACGCCCCTGCACCAGTGCCGCCAGTCGCTTGCGCTCATCGGCAGGGGCATAAGCGCCCTTGCGGTAGAGCCGCGTATAAGGCTCCACCAGCTCGGGGCGCTGTGCTCCCAACCAGTCCATAAAGATGTCCTTGACCTCACCGCGGAGGTGCAGTGCGACTCCGCCGATGTGAGTCGCGCCGGCCTCCACCGCTCCCTGAAGCAATGGCTCGAGCTGATGGGGAGCATCGTTGATGCCTGGCATCAAGGGAGCGACCAAGACGCCTGTTGGGATACCCGCACGATTGAGCTCCGCCACGGCCTCCAGGCGGGCGCGAGGGTTCGGGGTATGCGGCTCGGTGGCGCGCCAAGCGCGCTCGTCGAGCGTGGGGATCGACAGGCTCGCCCCGATCGTGGTCTTCTTTGCGATCTGCAGCATCAGGGGCAGGTCGCGCAGCAGAAGTGGCGACTTGGTGAGCACAGAGCAAGGATTGGCGGCGTCGCGCAGAGCTTCCCAGATGCCCACCATCAAGCGATAGCGACCCTCTACCCACTGGTAAGGATCGGTATTGGTGCCGAGCGCCACATGCTCGTGCTTCCACGAGCGACGCCCCAGCTCGGCCCGCAACACCTCCGGTGCGTTGACCTTGACCACGATCTCGCGCTCGAAATCGCGTCCCGCGTCAAAGCCCAGATAGCGGTGAGTCGGCCGAGCAAAGCAGAAAACGCACGCATGGCTGCATCCCCGATAGGGGTTGATCGTCCAGCTGAACGGCATCCGTGAGCGGGCCGGCACACGGTTGAGGACCGAGCGAGCGCGGACCTCGTAGAAGCGTGTCGAAAGCGCCTCAGGCGCATCGAAGTGGCGTACCACCGCTTCGTCGCCGTAGCCAGGAAGACGGCGCTGCTCGTCCGCCTGCTCGCTGAGGTTGCTCCATCGCACGAACATATGTTCGCATATGGCGAGGATGGATTTGTCTTGGGGTTGAACCGCACCCATCGGGGGCATACATCCCCGCGATGACCTTTGGTAGCTCACTTGTCTTGATCGCGGCGGGCGCGATCTTGCGCTACGCGGTCACGGCGACGGTCAGCGGCATCGACCTGCAAGTCGTCGGACTCGTGCTCATGATCGTCGGCGTGGTCGGCCTGGTGCTTTCGTTGCTGTGGTTCGGCGCATGGGCCGGGCGCAGACGAGAAGTGCCACCGGTCGAACGCGAAGTCCGCGACCGAAACATCTACTAGAGAGCGCCTCCTCTAGTAGACGCCTCCCGGGCAGCCCGTGCCCGGGAGGCTCCTATGCGCTCGTCCTCGTTTGCTTGTCTGGCACACCACTAGGCTTGCTTGTGGCATACCGCGCGCTGGCCTGGCACGCCGGCTCGACCCCACGGTCTTGCGGCATCCAGGTGAGAGCGATCTCAGGTGACTCCCCGTCCCCCAACGGGAAGTCCCCCTTTCACCTGAGATATGACCCGCCTTGTCCAGGTGGCTCCCTGTCCCCCAACAGGGAGCCCCTTCCACCTGGTTACCCCGCCAAGTTTGTTTGCTCGGTTATTTCTTGGGGCACGGCACCTTGATGCTCGCGATCGAGGTTTCCCCGCTCAGGAATTTCAATTCGGTCTTCGCCGGGAAGCCTCCCTTGGGGCACTTGCTCGGCACGGTCCCATAGGAGACCAGCTTTTTGCCCTTCATATAGGCGGCGCCCACCTTGATCTTGATCGACTCGACCGATGCAAACGGCGCGCCCGGGACCGTTTCCACAAGCGGCACAACCGCCGTCAGCTTCTGCGAGAACGCGCCCGAGGCGCTCGAGAAACGCCCAGTGGAGAGAATTTCGATCAGCGTCGGTGAGGTTCCTTCGGTGAAGAACGCCAAGCCTCCGCCCGATGTGAAGAAGGCTTGCACGCTTGCTTTCTCCTGAACGCGCGTGCTACCAAAGCTAACTACGCCAAGAACTTCACCCTTTGGGCTGGCAACCGACTTCTTGGGGCACTTCTGCACTTCGTGGGTTTCCAAGATCCCGCTCGAGCAGGTCGCAAAGCCCTGGGGGTGCAGCTTCGTGCCTTTCGGCAGATAGACAACGACGCCGGTGAGCGGCGACGGGAAGCCCCCGTATTCGGTGCCGCTGATCGTAAATCGCGTTTCGACCGAGGCGCCCGCACCGAGAATGTTGCCCGTTTTGGGGTAGCTCTTGCTTTTTGCCGACGCAGGGTTGATCGGCACCGGCAGGATCTTCGCTTTTACCGTGACAACGGGCGCTGCGCCGGCCATCGATGGCAGGACGACGGCTGCCAGCGCCAGGCAAGCAAGCATGAAGCCCGAGAGCAGCGCCCGCCCACGAACTCGCCTCTGTGCTTTCACGATTCCCGCGGGTGCGTCGCTATATCTCGATCTGCTCATGTCGTCTCCTTGCTCGCTTATCCCTAGTAACAGTTGTCACGTCAACAAGTAGCGGTGCAGTACTAACCCCGACACCCTCGACGCAGGGCTTGGTCGCCAAGCGGCGCCACGAGCGGCTAACGTCGCCTGCGTGAGCTCTACCCCCTCTGAAGCTGAGCGACTACAGAGTCTGGGCGTGCTGCGTTTGCGCGCCGAGAATCCAAGTCTGCTCACCATGTCAGGCACCAACACCTGGGTGGTCGGCCGCGACCCGGCCTGGGTAGTGGATCCAGGGCCTACGCTTGGCTCCCACCAGCAAGCACTCGCCGCGGCGATCTCTGAGCGCGGCGGTCTCGGCGGGATCGTACTGACCCACGATCACATCGATCACTCCGAGGGTGTCCAGTCCCTGCGCGAGCGCTTTCCCGCCCCGCTCGCCGCCGCACGCTTCCCGGCCGAGATCGAGCTGCACGACAGCGCCCATGTCGGTCCCTTCGAAGCGATCTACGCTCCCGGGCACGCTCCAGACCACTTCGCCTTCGTTGCCGGGGGCGTCTGTTTTGCCGGCGACGCCGTGCTTGGCGAGGGCAGCGTCTTTATCGCCCCCGATCCTGGCGCCTTGACTGGCTATCTCCAAGCGCTACGCCGATTGCGCGAACTCGAGCTCCAGCTGCTCTGCCCCGGCCACGGTCCTCCGGTCTGGGCTCCGCGGGAGCGCCTCGACGAATACATCGAGCACCGCCTCGACCGCGAGCGCCGCTTGGTGCAGGCGCTCGCCGAAGGACGCCGCTCGACCGACGAGTTGCTCGACGCCGCCTGGTCGGATGTGCCGAGTGCGCTGCGTCCTTTGGCGGCGGTCAGCCTGGCCGCCCATCTGGACAAGCTGGGCGAAGAGGGGCGCCTGCCGCTACCGTTTGCGCGATGAGCGCTCCCCCGTCGAAGCCAGCGCAAGCGGGGACCAAGGCGCCAGGGGTGGAGCCCGGGGGAATGAGGACGGCTTTGCCCGCACAAGACTCGCCCTTCCCTCCGATCGCCGATTACGGTTTTCTGTCGGACTGTCACACCGGCGCTCTGGTCGCCTCCGACGGATCGATCGAGTGGATGTGCATGCCCCATTTCGATTCGCCTTCGGTGTTCGCCGCGATGCTCGACCGCGGCGCCGGCAGTTTCAGGGTGGGGCCCTATGGAACCTATGTACCCGTCGGCCGGCGCTACATCCCGGGCACAAACGTGATCGAGACGACCTGGATGACACCCCAAGGATGGCTGAGGGTCGTGGATGCCCTCACGATCAGCGATTGGCATGACGAGGATCGCGACACCAGCCACACACGTCCGCCCACCGACTTCGACGCCGACCATCTGCTTGTACGCGTGGTCGAGTGCATCCAGGGTCAGGTCCAGGTCGAGATGGTGTGCGAGCCGATGCTCGACTACGGCGCGACACCCGCCCAGTGGAGTCACGTCGAAGACGACCAGGGCCACGGCCTCGACGCGACTGACGGTGTCACCGCCTTTCGTCTGTTCAGCGACACGCACATGGGCATCGAGGGAAACCGGGCCCATTCGCGCCACACGATGACCGAGGGTGAGACACGTTTCTGCGCGATCTCCTGGACGCGGGAGCTGCGTGGGCCGCGCACTGCCGAGCAGGCCCAGGCGCGGATCGAGCGCACCAGCCACTTCTGGCGCACCTGGTTGGCCGAAGGCAACTATGCCGACCATCCTTGGCGCGCTCACCTGCAACGCTCGGCGCTCACCTTGAAGGGCCTCACCTTCATGCCCACCGGCGCGCTCGTCGCGGCCCCCACGACATCCTTGCCGGAGACGCCCAGAGGTTCGCGCAACTGGGACTACCGCTACTGCTGGATGCGTGACGCCTCCTTCACCCTGTGGGCCTTGCATGCACTGGGACTCGACTGGGAGGCTGACGACTTCATCCAATACGTGGCCGACATGGAGCGCAACGAGGACGGGTCCTTGCAGATCATGTATGGGATCAAGGGTCAAAAGGACCTGAGCGAGTCCACCCTCGATCACCTCAAGGGCTATGAGGGTGCGCGCCCGGTGCGGATCGGCAATGGCGCCTACAACCAGCGCCAGAACGATGTGTACGGCGCAGTGCTCGACTCGGTCTACGTGCACTCAAAGCAGCGCGATCACATCCCCGAGCGGCTGTGGCCGATACTGGTCGACCAGGCCGAATGCGCAGCGCGCGTGTGGAAGGAACCGGACCAAGGAATCTGGGAGGCGCGCGGCGAGCCACGCCACTACGTGTCTTCAAAGCTGATGTGCTGGGTAGCGTGCGATCGCGGCGCGCGGCTTGCCGAACGGCGCGGCGAGGAGGAGCACGCCGAGCGCATGCAGGGGATCGCCGAGGAAATCAAGGCCGACATCCTTGAGAAGGGCGTCGATGCGCGGGGCGTGTTCCGCCAGCATTACGACACCGACGCGCTTGACGCCTCCAACCTGTTGATCGTGTTGATGCGCTTCCTGCCGCCCGATGACGAGCGCGTGCGAGCCACCGTGATGGCGATCCGCGATGAGCTGAGCGAGAACGGCCTGGTCTTGCGCTACCGCACCGATGAGACCGACGACGGTCAGAGTGGGGAGGAGGGCACCTTCCTGATCTGCTCCTTCTGGCTGGTCTCAACGCTGTGTGAGATCGGCGAGCATGCCCAGGCGCGACGTCTGTGCGAGCGCCTGCTCGGCTACTCCTCTGCATTGGGGCTCTATGCCGAGGAGCTCGAGGCCTCCAGCGGACGGCACCTGGGCAACTACCCGCAGGCGTTCACCCATCTGGCGCTGATCAACGCCGTAACCCATGTGATGGACACGATTCAGCGCCCTTGAGCATGGCGCGAGAGCCTACGCGTCGGCTAAGCGGGCTTGACCGGTCTTGGTGCCACGGCTTGAGCCGACGCGCTCGTCGCTCGTCCTTCGTTTGGGCTTGACATTTGGGGCGTTGTGCGCTATAAGGTTCCATGCTGTCCTTGTTTGGATGGTTTTGTTGTGAACATATTGGTCGGGTTGGGTTGGTCTTCGTGGTCGACTGAATCTGGTAGCTGGGCCCTTGGGAGAGGGACCGGGTCGTTTTTGAGAGAGGGTTATTTTCGCGTGTTTTCTTTGGGGATCAGCGTGTTTGAGAGTCCGTGTGCTGTTGATGGGTCCGTTATAGGACGCGTCAGCGGCGCTGACGCGTCTCTCTCTCTCTCTCTCTCTCTGGCGTGCTTGTCTAAGCTGCGCTAGTTCTTGCCGTTCGGTCCGTAAGGATCGTTCTGGGTGCCCCGGGTGGGGTTGGGGTTTGTAATGGCCGCTACGCGTACTCGTGTGCGTGGTCCGGTGGGTCGTCCCCGTCCTGATTCGGAGCGCGGATCGGCGGGGAATGTGTCGCCTGGTAGTCATTTGGCTGAGATTCAGCGTGCTCGGTTGCTCGATGGCGCGGTGAGGGCTGTCGATGAGTTTGGTTATGCCCGGACGACTGTGACGGAGATCACGGCGCGGGCGCATGTGTCGCGCCGCACGTTCTATGAACTGTTCGACAGCGGCGAAGACTGTTTGGCTGCGATGTTCGATAGAGCCATCGCACGTATACGTAGTGAGCTTGCTGGGGCCGGTTTGGATGGGCTTGCGTGGCGTGAGCGTGTGCGTGGCGGATTGTGGACGGTCTTGTCGTTTTTGGATCGCGAACCCGTGTTGGTGCGTGTTTTGGTTGTCCAGTTCGCTCGTGGCGGTCCAGGGATCTTGGAGCGTCGCGAGCGGTTGTTGAGCGAGCTTGTGGGCGTTATCGATCAGAGTCGTATGGAGAGCGCGTCCAAGAGCGATTGTCCCGCGCTTACCGCTGAAGGTCTTGTTGGCGCGGTCGTTGCGATTGTGTATACCCGCTTGTTGCGAGGCGAGCCTGTCTGTTTGAGAGGACTACAGGGCGAGTTGATGGCGATGATCGTGTTGCCGTATCTCGGTCCTGCTGCTGCGCGTGCCGAGCGCAAGCGCTCCATACCAAACATTATGCGAACGGTTGAAGGTGATGGAGATGGCTCCCTTGTCGATATGCCTGTGACTGAGAGGAATGCTGACCCGTTGGGTGGTTTGTCGATCCGGTTGACGTATCGCACGGTATGCGTTTTGGAAGCGCTGTCAGAACATCCGGGATTATCGAATCGCGCGGTCGCCGATGCCTCTGGGGTCTCCGACCAGGGTCAAGCGTCGAAGTTGTTGGCGCGTTTGGAGCGCTACGGGTTGCTGAAGAACAGGCGTCCCGTCGGTAAGGGAGAGGCCAACGCCTGGAGTCTCACCAGCACCGGAGAACAGATCGCGCAAATAGTCCATAGAAGCGCGCGCGAGCGCCACGAACCTGTAGCCACCAGAGAAATAGCCGACCCTAACACTGACACACCTTCACGATGAGCCAGCTCACCGAATAGTCGTTATCACATGATCAAGAAAGGCACACCGATGATCCACATAGAGCGCGCCGCCTGTAAACCATCCACAGCGACAGGTTTCCGCGCGACGCTCCGTGCCCTTCTCGACACTCAAGGGAGCAGTGCGCTCTCAGCCGATTTTACCGGTGCGCCCCCAATCCTGCGGCTCGTCCGGGCGCCACTCCATTTCGTCTCGATCTCGCCTGTTAGTAGGATAAGTGTTCGTGGGCTGATCTCGGCGACCGCGGCTTCGCTCTGCGCCGTAGGCATCGCGTTTCCCGCTGTTGCTGGAGCATACGCGACCGTCTCGCCCGAATCCAAGTATTCCACTACTACTGGCTTGCCCGACGGGCGTGTTTACGAAGAGGCGACCCCGCCTGACAAGCACGGCACCGGACCTGAAGAAGGCGGTGTCTGGGGGCTTGTTTCAACGGATGGGCAAGCTGTCATGTACCGCGCAGGCCCGTTGGCCGAAGATTCGGCCAACGGAAACGCCGCCACTATATTCGTATCGCGGCGGACAAGCAGTGGTTGGGTGGCAAGGTCGGCCATTCCGATTGGGGCGCCCGGGACCCATCAACCGGAAGAAAACAACGGTGTCTTTGTAGGCCAACCGTATTGGTTTCTTCCTTCGTCTGATCTATCTCATCTGGCGTTCTCAAACCTGGAAGCGGCAGAGGTCGGGCCGCCGGACACGAGGCATTCGCTCAATAATTTCTATCTTGCCGGTCCCGACCCGTTTGTCGAACCGATATGGGTGGCTCGCAATCGCATTGAAGGCGCGCCGCTTGAAGAAGCTAATGAAGAACCCTACGTATTTCCGGCTGGCGGCTCTGCCGATTTGAGCACGATCTACTTCACATATCCCCTGGGCCCGCTACTGCCCGAGGAAGCCGGCAAGTCTGTTTCTGATTTTTATGAGTGGAGGGATGGTGTTCTCAGTGACGCGGGCGTCCTTCCAGGCGGAGCGGAAAGTCCGTCTGGCGCTACTCCCGCTGCTCAGCAAGATGGGCTCGGGCTGATCCCGGTCGCTGAGTTCAGCAACAATCAGGTTTCTACCGATGGCTCACACGCGTTCTTCGTTCGCAGCGACAGTACGGGGACGGGGGAGCTCTATGTCCACGTGACGGCTTCCGATGGCACGCAGAGCTCGCTGCTCGTGTCTCAGTCTCAGCTTCCCGGGCATGTTGGTGAGCCGGCGCCTGACGGTCCCGTGGCGGTACCCTCGACCTTGTCTCTCCTTGGCGGAGGAGGCTCACGGGAGGCCCCGCCTTGGTATGTGTTCGCCACTCCGGATGCGTCGCATGCGTTCTTTGAGAGCGTCGATCGCTTGACGAGCAGCGCACCGGAAACTGGCGCTCCGAAGATGTATGACTTCGATCTTCTCAGCGGCCAGTTGGAATACTTGCCTGGTGTGAGTGGATCGATAGTCACAGTCAGTCACGACGGGTCCTCGTTTGTGTTTGAGAACACGGCGAGCTCCCCGTTCGAACTTGATCGGTGGACCGCCGGGCCGAACGGGGGAATGGTCACGCCGATCGCGCAGCTATCCGCGCCCAACGGTAACTGCGGGGGAAACACGGTGTGTGTCGGTCCGGCGCAAACCTCGACGGACGGCTCGGTCGTCGTGTTCAATACCGAATCGCCGATCGCCGGATTCAATGATAAGGGCGGCTTCCTCCAGGTCTTTCGCTATGACGCAGAAACTAATCAGTTGACGTGCGCGTCGTGTCCTCCGGCGGGAATTGTTCCCTCCGGCCCCGCAGCCATGTCGAAAATAAACCAAACCCTCAACAGACTCTACACGATTGGGGAAGGCGATTCGGCTGTTGATACTCGAGCCGTATCGACCGATGGCAACCGCATCTTCTTCGATACGCCGGATCCATTGGTGTCGCGGGATACGGACGGCACAGTGGATACGTATGAGTGGGAGAACGGGTCGGTGTTCCTGATCTCATCAGGCGCGAGTGGGTTCCCCTCGTCGTTTCTTGGTATCGGCGAATCTGGTGGGGATACTTATTTCACGTCAAAGGCGGGATTGGTGTCGGCCGATAACGATGGCGTCCTGGACGTGTATGACGCGAGAGTCCCGCAGCCTGGGGATAATCCGCCGCCTTCCGCGGTGCCGTGTCAGGGAGATGTGTGCCAGGGCCAGCCAAGTGTGCCGCAGTTGCTTGGTGCGCCGCCGAGCGCGATGTTCAACGGTGTCGGTAACGCTGTGCCGCCGGTAGAAGCCAGACCATCTGTCAAGACGAAGGTGAAGCACAAGCCGAAGCGCCGGAGGAGACATAAGGGTAAGGGTAAGAAGGCTGCGAGGTCTCACGGCGCTGCCAACAAGAGCGACAGGAGAGGGAAATGATGGCTTGGTTGGCGAGGCGTGCGGATAGTCGGCTGCGGATCGTTTGCGGCTCATTGATCGCGACGGCTGTTGTGGTCGTCGGCTTGACGATCCCGTCCTTTGCTTTCGCAAAGGAAGCCCCTGCGTGGAAGATTGTAGCCGTTACTATACCGACGCACCTCGTCAAGCCTGCTAATGGGATAGAACCCCCGAATGAACTGGTCGTGACAGCGGTCAATGTGGGTGGCGCCGCGACTGACGGTAGCAAGATCACGATCAGTGACTCATTGCCCGCAGGTCTGGTGGCGACAGGGATCTCAGGCGAAGACGTATATTCCAAGCCTGCTGGGCTTTTGGGGCATGGAAAAGCGTTGGAATGCTCTAGTCCACCTGTGCTCACGTGTACGCGGACGGCTGTTGTAGATACTGGTGATCAGTTGGCCCTCAGAATTCGGGTGGCTGTTGAACCGGGTGCGCCGGAAAGCGTGGTCAACGAGGCGACTGTATCGGGTGGGGGCGCCGAAGAAGGCACTTCGGTGAGAAATACGGCGATCATCAGTGCGACACCGGCGAGTTTTGGGTTTAGTCCGGGCAGTGTTTTTGCCATCATGTCCACTCTTCAGGCTGGCGCGCACCCGGATGTGACGACCGGTTTCACTGTTAATACATACGCTAACGCCTCCGATGAATTCGGGAACCCTTTGGGAGTTCCGGCGGCAGACCCTCGCGACATTCGCTTCGATCTCCCACCCGGGTTGGTCGGCAACACCGTCGGGATGCCACAGTGCCCTGCCGGAGAAGCAGCAAGGGAAAACAAATGCTCACTGGACACAGTCGTCGGCGTTGCCAGTGTAACGGTCAATTACAATGCTCACCTGCGAGTTCAATCGATCTCCTCAGTGTACAATGTCGCGCCCAGTCCGGGTGAGCCGGCGGCATTCGTGTTCACCGTGTCGGGCCTAGTCGGGGTTAGGTTGGATACGACTGTCCTTTCCAATGGTGACTATGGTGTTCGTGTGACAGCTTCGAATCTCTCGCAGGGAGCGGCTGTTCTGTCGACTTATATAACGTTCTGGGGCGTTCCAGCCGATCACGAGGGTCCAGGCGCAACAATCGTCGAAGAAGCCCAATCAGGCGACAAAACGGTCCTTGGTGGGCCGAGTGCTAATACGCGTGTGCCTTTGTTGTCGAGTCCGTCGCAGTGTTCTTCGCCTCTGACGGTTACGGGGGAAACGGATTCGTGGCGTGATCCTGGTGTGTTTGATGCGCAGTCGTCATCGGTGGGTACGTTGACTGGTTGTTCGTTGCTGAATATCGAACCGACGTTTTCGATGTTGCCCGATACGTTGGAAACTGGTGTTCCGGCGGGTTATTCGTTTGATTTGAATGTTCCGCAGAACAGGGAACCTGATGCGTTGGCTGTTCCCGATGTGAAGGATGTGAGGTTGGCATTGCCTGTTGGGACGGTAGTTTCGCCATCCGCGGCGTGGGGTTTGAAGGCTTGTTCTGACGCCGATTTCGGTTTGCATTCGGGTGCGACGTCTGATTGTCCGCGCGAAGCTCAGGTCGGGACTGTGCAGGTCAAGACCCCGGCGCTGGAAGAAGCGTTGACAGGCGATGTGTATTTGGCTGAACCACTGTGCAACCCGTGCTCGTCGCAGGATGCTGAAGCTGGGAGGATGGTTCGGTTGTTCGTACAGGTGGTCTCTGAAGGTCGTGGGGGGATCATCGTGAAGCTCGAAGGTACGGGACAGGTGAATTCTCAAACAGGGCAGATAACGACGTCGTTCTTGAGTAATCCCCAGTTGCCGTTCAGCCAGTTTAAGTTGACGTTGGGTGGTGGTCCGCGGGCGACTCTCGCGAATCCACGGACGTGTGGTGTCGCTACGAGCGATCTTGACATGACGCCGTGGAGCGCTCCGTTCGCGGGCGATTCCACATGGTCCTCCCCATTTGAAATCAACCAGGATTGTTTTGGTCCACAGTTCAAACCATCGTTCGTGGCCGGTACGACGAATATTCAGGCCGGGGAATACACTCCCTTCACGCTGTCTTTTGGGCGAACCGACCAGGATCAATTCCTCAATGGGCTACAACTACAGATGCCGGCAGGCTTGTTGGGGTCTCTGTCCGGGGTCCCATTGTGTAGAGAACCACAGGCCGCGCAGGGTACGTGCCCTTCGGAGAGCTTGATTGGTCACACCCAAGTGTTGACTGGTCCTGGTGCTGACCCGTTCCTTGTGACTGGTGGTCAGGTGTTCTTGACCGAAGGGTACAAGGGCGCCCCGTTTGGTTTGTCGATCGTGGTGCCCGCTAAGGCTGGTCCCTACACGTTGGCCGGTACCACGGGTACCGGGACGGTGGTCGTCAGGGCGGCGATCAATATCGATCCGCATACCGCTGCGTTGACCGTCACAAGCGATCCACTACCGACGATGCTGGACGGGATCCCGCTGCAGTTGCGTGTCGTGAACGTCACGATCGACCGTCCAGGGTTCACGTTCAATCCCACTAGTTGCGCGAAGCTCCAGATCAAGGGTACGATGACGAGCACGGAATCTCCGGGGGTGACAGTCTCAAGCCCGTTCCAGGTCACCAACTGTGCGGGATTGCTCTTTGACCCGAAGTTCAAGGTGTCAACCAGTGGGCATACCTCTCGCGCCAACGGTGCGAGTCTTGACGCGAAGGTGATCTATCCTACGGGTGCTCAGGGGTCTGTAGCGAACATCGCGAAGGTCAAGGTCAGCCTACCGCGACAGTTGCCCTCGCGTTTGACGACTCTGCAGAAGGCGTGCCCGGCCGCGACGTTCGAAGCGAACCCATCCGCGTGTCCGCCAGGGTCCGTCGTTGGGATAGCCAAGGCTGACACACCGATATTGCCGGTCGGGCTGACCGGTCCTGTCTACTTCGTCTCCCACGGCGGGGAAGCGTTCCCGAACCTGATCGTCGTACTACAAGGCTATGGCGTCCGATTCGATCTGATTGGGGACACGTTCATCAGTAAAGCCGGGATCACCTCCAGCACGTTCAATAACGCTCCGGATGTCCCGATCAACAGCTTCGAGCTATTCCTACCCGAGGGTCGCGACTCGGCGCTTGCGGCGAGCGGAAACCTCTGCACGGTGAAGGGCGGCTTGAAGATGCCGACGATATTCACCGCACAGAACGGCAAGGTGCTACGTCAGTCCACACCGATCACCGTCACTGGCTGTGCGACCAAGACAGTAAAGGCGGCGAAGAAGAAGGCGCACAAGGCGAGTAGGGCGCGAAAGTCCAGCACCAACCGGGGGGTACAGTCATGAGTATATTTGCTAGTCCTCGCTCACGACACGCTCGCTGCGTGGCTAAGGTCGCTACCCCGATCATGGTAGGCCTGGTTGCGCTGGCCTTCTCGAGCGCTCCGGCATTTGCGACGACTGGGTATGCGCTTGTGAAGTCCTTTGACACGGGTCAGGGCGGGCAGGTTGGTGTGGCTGTGGATAATTCGACGAGCGGTGCGGACCTCTCCAAGGGAGATGTGTATGTGACAGATGGGACGGTGGTGAACAAGTTCACCGCGGCGCAAGCCGCGGCAGGCGAATCGACTCCCGCATCCCAGATGACTGGATTCACTTTTGCATGGGGCGTCGCGGTAGACCCGGCCAACGGCGACATCTACGTCGCTGACATCTTCGGCAGCGTTCATAAGTTCAGCTCTTCGGGTGCGCCGGAATCGTTCAGTCTGTCAGGGGTATCCTTTGAACGCCCGCAGGGTATCGCAGTCAATCCGTCCACTGGGAACCTCTACATTGGCTCCGCCAACACGGTTTATGAATTTACCGCAGCAGGTAAATATACGAACAGAACCTATGTTGTTCCTGGGGGCGTCAACGCGGTGGCGGTTGATTCTAGTGGTGATGTGTATGTCGCGACGGGTTCGGCGACGGTCAAGTTCGACGCGGCGTGTGTCTCGCCGTGTGAATCGCCGCAGACGATCGACAGCGGCACGTCAAACGGTGTCGCGATAGACCCAGCCAACGAAGACGTTTTCGTCAGCGACGGCCAGTATATAGTTCAGTATGATTCTGCGGGTATCCAGGTTGGCCAGAAATTTGGGCAGGGTCATCTAATTGAAACCTATGGTGTTGCGGTCAATAGTGCTGGTGTCGGTTACGTAGCCGATAATCCCGCCGGCGACGCGGATGTTTTTGAATCTGGTCCGCTTCCAGAAACGCCTGTCACTGGAACACCGACAGGAGTCACGAGCACCACAGCTGTCTTCGAAGGCATGCTGATGGCTGGTAACGGGACCGAATATTATTTTCAATACAATACGAACGGTTCCTGCGAAGGCGGCGCTACCACCACACCGGGCAAGGCCTCAAGTGGCAAGGTGTCCAGCGCAGCGACGAGCTTGCAGCCCAACGCGAACTATACGGTGTGTCTGGTCGCGACGGGTACCTACGGTCAGACGGTGGGATCATCGATCCCGTTCACGACGCCCGCCGTGCCACCCACAATCGACGGTGAGGGGTCATCGAGTGTGACGCCGTTCGCCGCGACATTGGAAGCGTTTGTCAATCCGCAGAACCAGCCGACGAGCTCATGCGTATTCGAATACGGCACTACGACTGCCTACGGGACCAGCGCCCCCTGCGAACCAGCCAGCCTTGAAGGATATGGCGATCAGCGGGTCAGCTTCGCGTTGTCGGGTCTGAAAGCGGGCACAACCTACCATTACCGGGTGCTAGTGAAGAACGCGACGGGCACTACCGAAGGAATTGACACGGAACTCACGACACTACCCGCTGAAAAACCGACCGTTGATAGCGAGAACGCATCAGGCGTGACCCCGACCTCAGTGACGCTCGAAGCGAACGTCAACCCTAATTATCAGGAAACGACGTGTGAGTTCCAGTACGGTACGAGCAACATGCTAACCACGAGCACAACGATCAGTTGCGAACAGGCAGGTCTCGGTAGTGGCTTCGGCGATCAACTCGCCAGCGCGCATCTCGAAAATCTAGTCTCTGGGGAAACCTACTATTATCGTGTCGTCGCGAAAAACGCGACTGGTGCTACTGAAGGTGCGATCCAGTCCTTCACGATGATCGGGCGTCCCCTGGTCAGCACCGGTGAAACGCAGAACCCGACGCGCGGCACGGCAGTACTATCCGGCACGGTGGACCCTGTCGGCGCGCCCACTATTTACCATTTCGTCTATATAGATGAAGCTGGCTACGAAGCAGCGGTCGCGAGTGGAGCGCAAAATCCGTATGCGCAAGGCGGCAGCACAGCCTTCGTCAACGCCGGAGGAGGCTACGCAACGCAGCCGATCTCCTCACTGGCGGGTGGACTGCTGCCGGTCACGAGCTACCATTACGCGCTCCTCGCATCCAACTCGCAAGGAATCGCGATAGGAGCCGACAAAACATTCACGACCGCGGCGCTCACACCAGCCATCCTCACAACCGGTCCCGCGAATGGTGTCTCTCAGAACACCGCGACGCTCTCGGGCACCGTCAACACACAGGGCCTGCAAACCATCTACGGGTTCGAAATCGGTACCGAAATCGGAGTGTACGGGAAACCAACAGGGCTCGGTTCAGTCGGCGCGGGAGCCAACGAAGCAAACGCCACGCTACACCTCACGGGACTGCAACCAGGAACGACCTACCACTACCGGATCACGGCGATCAACCTGGACGGCACGAGCTACGGCCAAGACCAAACACTCACCACCCTGACATTCCCGAACGTGCTCGTCACGCCTCCGGCGCCGCTTCAGTTCGTCGTGGTTCCACCGATCGCGTTCCCAACCGAAACCACGACCAACACCACGATCGTCAAGAAGAAAGCAAAGAAGACGACGAAGCATGTGAAGAAGCCAAAGAGAAAAGCCAAGAGGAAGACCCATCCGACTTCACCCGGGAAATGAGACGCGACCTCACGCCCGCGCTTTGGGCGGGCGCTCCTAGTACCCCGGCTCTCCAGGAAGGAGTACGCGCGCTACCTCGCCGTCGAACCAGACCTTCGGCTGCACCGGCAGGACATCGCGGTCGCTCGCGTAGCCCAGCAGCTCCGTGACGCTCGAGAACGCGCCGAGTTGCTCGAGGTGCTTGATCGTCGGGAACACGAGCGCGATCTCCGTGCGAGCGAACGCATCCAGCGCTCCCTGGGGGGTGAACCAGCCCTGGTCCACGCACTCCTCGCCGTCGACCTTGGGCTCCTGTCCCGCGGGAAGCTCGGCTAGGAAGAAGCGCGTGTCGAAGCGAATGGTCACCTCCTCCGGGGTGATCCAGCGCGAGAATTCCACGAGCCCCTGTGGGTCGGAGAGCACGACTCCCGCCTCCTCGGAGAGCTCTCTGGCTGCGGCTGCGCGGTGCGCCGCCCCCCCGGACCCGGGATCGCCTTGATCTACCGCGCCGCCCGGGAAGACCCACACGCCGCCCATGAACTTGGCCTTCTCGGTGCGCTTCACAAGCAGCACCTCGAGCGTTTGCGCCCCGCCGCGCAACAGAATCACGGTGGCGGCCTGTCGCGGCGTCGTCGCCGCTCCCACGTTCAATCCCTGACCGGGCTCCTGCGCGCCGAGGTTCAGCGCTTGACCAGGCCCACTCTGACGATCGAGGTCGAGCTCCTGCCCGGACGCATCGCTGTCGTTGGAGGACGAGGCGTTCATCCAAAGGACCCTAGCGACAGGTAACCTTTGCTGCATGAGCGCCACCCAAACCCTGCAACGCTGGATCTGCGAGTCCTGCGGCTACATCTACGATCCCGAAGAGGGCGATCCAGACGGAGGCATCCCGGCCGGTACCGCCTTCGAGGACATCCCCGACACCTGGTTCTGCCCGGTGTGCGGCGCCCGCAAGCGGGACTTCACCTTGTACGAGGATTGAGCCGCTGAGCGACTGGGCCGAGCTTTCCGAGCTCGACAGACGCCATGTCTGGCATCCCTACTCGGCCTCGCCCGGATCGCTTACGCCTCTGCCGGTCGTCTCCGCCGAAGGCGTACGCCTACGCTTGGCCGACGGGCGCGAATTGATCGACGGGATGTCTTCCTGGTGGTGTGCGATCCACGGCTATCGCCACCCTTCGCTCGACGAGGCTGTGCGTGGCCAGCTGGACCGGATGGCCCATGTGATGTTTGGCGGCTTGACCCATGAGCCGGCGGTATTGCTGGCCGAGCGCCTCGTGGAAATCACGCCGGCGAGCTTGGACCATGTGTTCTTCGCCGACTCCGGCTCGGTCTCCGTCGAGGTCGCGATCAAGATGGCCTTGCAATACCAGCGAGCGGTGGGCCGTCCAGAGCGCACCCGTCTGCTCACGGTTCGGGGCGGCTACCACGGCGACACCTTCGGCGCGATGGCGGTCTGCGATCCGATCGGCGGCATGCACTCCATGTTCACGGGTGTGCTCGCCGAGCACGTCTTCGCGGAGCGACCACCCCCCGGTTTCGACGCCCCGCTGGAGGAGGGTTGGGCTGAGGATGTGGCCAAGCTCCTCGACCGCCACGCCCACGAGCTGGCCGCGGTGATCGTCGAGCCCGTCGTCCAAGGCGCAGGCGGAATGCGCTTCTACTCGCCGGCGTGTATTTCGCTGCTGCGAGGGTTGTGCGACCGGTACGAACTTCTTCTCCTCCTCGACGAGATCGCGACCGGCTTCGGGCGCACGGGCGCTTTGTTCGCAAGTGAGCACGCGGCCGTCGCGCCGGACATCATGTGCGTCGGCAAGGCCCTGACCGGCGGTTACCTCACGCTGGCGGCCACGCTCTGCACAAGCAAGGTCGCCTTTGCGATTTCTCAAGGCGAAGGTAGGGCACTGATGCACGGTCCCACCTTCATGGCCAACCCGCTCGCCTGCTCTGTCGCCCTGGCATCGCTGGACTTGCTCGCCGACGGGGCGTGGCGTGAGGACGTGGCCCGGATCGAAGTCGGCTTGCGCGAGGGTCTCGCCCCGGCGAGTGAGCTTTCGGGGGTCTTGGACGTGCGCGTGCTCGGGGCCATTGGCGTCATTCAGTTGGATCGCGAGGTAGACCTCGCCACCGTGACGGCCGGCGCAGTCAAGCGCGGAGTGTGGTTGCGTCCGTTCCGGGATCTGGTCTATGCGATGCCGCCATATGTGGTCGGCGACGACGATCTTGCCCGCATCACCGGAGCGATGGTGGCGGCAGCTTCAGAGCCAGTCTCGCCACGGTAGACGCTCGCCGGCGCTTGCCAACTCGGCGATGTTGGCGGTCGATATCTCCCCGAGTGTGGCGACCGCGACCGCTCCCAGGCGGGCGATCGTCTCGCTGTTTGAGAGCTCCATCTCCGACGGAGCGTCCGGCCACGGCGTGAGCACGACCGTCGCCACATCCAGCCCGACCGCTCTTGCCGCCTCGATCGTCAGCAGTGTGTGGTTGATCGTGCCCAACTCCGGCGACGAGGCGATCACCAATAACAGCCCGAGCTCGACCGCCAGATCGCGCACGCTGAAATCGTCGGTAAGCGGCACAAGCAAGCCGCCTACCCCCTCGACCACAAGGATGTCCGCCGAGTGCGAGCGTGCTCCCGCAATCAAATCGGCGGGCTCGACGTGGCGTCTTAGCATCGCGGAGGCCAGATGCGGCGACACGGGTGGATCGAAGCGCACCGGAGCGATCTCCTCCGGAGACATTCCCGCGGCGAGCGCCAGCACTTCGTGGTCGTGTGGCCACTCGCCTGGTGGCTCCGCCAAACCCGTGACAACCGGCTTGTAGGCGCCCACCGACTCGCCTGCGGCCTTCATCGCGGCAAGCAAGGCCGCGCTTACGACCGTCTTGCCGACGCCGGTCCCGGTACCGGTGACGAATAGTCCTCGCACGTGTGCCTGCTAGGCGATGCGGACGAGTCGGTGTGCGGAGATCAAGCCGGGCTCGCCGAGCTGCGCCGGGTCGAGTCCCACTTCGCGCGCCGAGTCGGCCAAGACTTTGGCGGCTTGGCGCAGCTCGCTTGCCGAGTGCGAAGCCATCACGGCAAGGCGCAGCCTCGAGGTGCCCTCCGCCACGGTGGGCGGGCGGATCGCCTGGGCGAACACCCCGCGCTCCAGGGCCGCCCCACAAAGGCGCACGGCGGCTCCGCTGTCCCCGACAACGAGCGGCACGATGTGCATGTCGCCGGGCTCGACAACAAAGCCCTCTTCGACAAGCGCTTTGCGCAGGGAGCGAGCCGCATCGCGCAGGCGCTCCACTCGCTCCGGCTCCGCTTCGAGCAGCCCCAGCGCCGCCAGGGCGCCGGCCACCGACGGTGGGGAGGGAGCGGTCGAGAAGATCAGTGGACGGGCCGTATTGATCAGGTAGCGCACCGTCTCGTGCTTCGCGCACACATAGGCGCCATAGGAACCGAGCGCCTTGCCCAGCGTTCCGATCAGCACATCCACCTTGCCCTGTAGGCCCGCGAGGGCAAGCGCTCCGCGCCCACCCTCTCCAAGCGCGCCGGTGGCGTGCGCCTCATCGACGATCACGCGTGCGTCGTGCGAGTCGGCCAGCTCCGCGATCTCTGGCAACGGCGCTACATCGCCGTCCATCGAGAACACCGAATCGGTCACGATCAATCGGCGCCCCGAGCCGCTGTCTTCTTGCAGGCAGCGCTCCAAGTGCTTTGTGTCGAGATGGCGATACACGACCACTCGTGCACGCGAGGTCTTGCATCCGTCGACGATCGAAGCGTGGTTCAGCTCGTCGGAGAAGATCGTGTCGCCCGGTCCCGCCAGCGCCCCGATCACGCCCAGGTTGGCGAGATAGCCAGAGCCGAACAGGACGCACGCCTCGCTGCCCTCGAAGGCCGCCAAGCGCCGCTCCAGCTCGAGGTGGACCGTCATTGTGCCCGACACCAACCTCGACGCACCCGCGCCCGCGCCCCAGCGCATGGCCGCCTCCGCCGCCCCTTCGCGAACCCGGGGATGGTCGGCGAGACCGAGATAATTGTTCGAGCAGAGCAGCATCACCGGCTCGCCGTCGAGCGCCACGTTCGGGCCCTGAGCCCCGGAGACGATCCGCAGCCGCCGCTCCAGCCCAAGCTCCTCGATCTCGACCAGGCGCTGTCCGATCTCGCTTACGACTCCCCTTGGGGGATCCTCGATCGGCTCATCCGCGCTCATGACCGTGCTCCATCCTTGCACGGCGCGGCTGGATCAATCGCCCCAGCCGGCCGGCACCGCGTTGCGTGCTCCGTCAGGACGAGGCGGCACCACACCCTTGGCCTTGAAGCGCAGCTGGGCCGAGGGATCCCATAGCCGGATTTCGATGCCGTCCGGCCGTTCGGTCGGCTGGTCTGTCTGGCTCTCGGCGCCTTCAAGCAGATCCTCCACCACGTCGGGTGTCTCACCATCGAGCCAGCCCGTCCGGTTGTCGGGCCTCGGGTTGGCACCGTTGTCGGTCTGGCGTGCCACATTCAAACCGAGCCCCTCGAACATCGCCCTGTCTTCCTCGGGGCTCGAGCCGAGCGTGGTCAAGAAGTTGCCCATCATCACCCCGTTCAGCCCCGCCTTGACGGCCAGCGGCTGCAGCTCGCCCAAATTCTCCACGCGCCCGCCGCACAGCCTGAACAAAGCGTCCGGCAGGATCAAGCGGAAGATCGCCACCCACTTGACGGCCTCCCAAGGATCTATGTACTCGCGATCTCCGAACTTTGTGCCCGGGCGCGGGTTGAGCAGGTTGATCGGCACGCTGGTCGGATCGATCGCGGCCAGCTCGAAGGCCATCTCCACGCGCTGCTCGCGCGTCTCTCCCAGATTGAGGATGCCACCTACGCAAGTCTCCAAGCCCGCCTCGCGCACAGCTTGAATCGTGCGCAGGCGCCCCTCGTAGCGCACGGTGGTCGAGACCTCGTCGTAATAGCTCTCGGCCGTCTCCACGTTGTGGTGGACCCTCTGGATGCCCGCATCCTTGAGTGCCTTGGCGCGAGCCGGAGACATGTGCCCGATCGAAGCACACCGCTTCAGGTTGGTCTTCTCGGCGACCAGCTTCGCGCCCTCCAAGATCTTCTCGAAGTCGCGTTTTGACAGGCCTTGGCCTTGTGTGACCATGCAAAAGCGATGCGCGCCCGCTGCCTCGGCGGCCTTGGCGTGTTCGAGGATTTGCTCGGGATCCATCATCGCGTGCATCGGCGTCTCGGCCTCGGCAAAGCGCGACTGGGCGCAAAAGCCGCAGTCCTCGGCGCAGCCCCCAGACTTTGCGTTGACCAGGGAGCACATGTCCGTCGAGTCCGAGAAGTGCTCCTTGCGAGCCTCCCAAGCGCGCTCGACAAGCGCTTCGATCTCTGCGTGGCTCTCGATATCTCCGAGCGCCTGAGCTTCCTCGCGGGTTATCAGCGGCGGCATGAGCCCAGATTATGTACGACTTCGGACGGCGATGGGCCGCGAACCGCCATCGAGGCGATCCGGCAGTCGGGGCGGCGACCCGCGTAATGGGGCGGGTCGCCGCGCGAATGCAACGTTCTCCCTAGCCTTTGCCGTGGCGGCTCTGCTCACGCAGCGTGAGCGTGTATTTCTTGTTCACGCTCGTCTCGCCCGTAGCCTCGGTGGCAATCTCCAATGTGACTTGAAGCGTCTTGAGGCGTTTCAATGCGGTTTGTCCGCTCTTGGAGAGCGTGATTTTCAGAGTCTCGCTCCCATTGGCCGAGATGGTAAAGGAGGCTGAACCAAGCGTCACCATTCCGGTGCCTTTGCCCGCGGAGGCCTTTCCAGCGCCTTTCGCCACACGCGCCACAAGCGTCAGATGCCCGTGGATTGCCAGGGTGTTGGGGTTGACGAGCTTCAGCGAGACCTTGCCCGAACCGCCGGCGGCAAGCGTCTTGGCCGATGGTTCCGCCGACACCAGTGTCGGCGCGGGTGTTTTGATTATCGATTTCTGGAAGGCTTCTTGTTCGAGCTTTTCCTTCGCTTCTTGGGCTGCCCGGGCCTGCTTAGCACGAGCTTCTTCGGCTTCCTTGGCTGCCTTGGCTCGCTGTTCGATCGCTACTTGTTCGATCTTTTCTTCGGCTTCCTTGGCTTCTTTGGCTTCTTTGGCTTCTCGTTCTTTAACTTCCGTATATGTATGGATCTTTGTAGCTTTCAATTCACCGACCGTTTCGATGCTTGCCGAAGGGAACTTAAATGTTCCTGTCCCAGACATCGAGGTCGGGTTGCTGGCGGAGGAGACATTGATTGTGTTGCTGGTGAATTCCCCGGCGGGTACGGACCCTATCGCTTGGTTGGTAAGGACCACACTTGCTTCTTTGCCTTCCAGGATGCCTGAAAAAGTGCCCGGATCGACACCTTCGAAGATAGTGCTCGCGCTCGAAAACGCGTTTTGAGCGTTGGCTTCCGCCGTGATGAGGGCCAGTCCTTTCTCGGTCTGCGGTCCGACGGTGAGCGTGAATTCCCATTCACCGCGTATGTTGGATCGGGCTTGTCGTTCTTCGTTTTCCTTCTTTTCCCGGGCTTCGCGTTCCAGCATTTCCTGATAGCTGTGGGTGCGTGTAGCTGAGATTGTGCCAGTTTCGTAAGGTTCGTGTTTTTCGTTGTAGTACGTGCCGGAGCCCGAAAATGTATTTTTGGCCAAGTCAATTGTCATGTTTGTCGCAACGAAAGTGATCACCCCTTCGGTGGGGGTGTCGGCGACGATGTTTATTGAGGTTTCGCCGCCGGAGACCGTGCCCGATATGGCTGCAGGGAGCAGACCGTTGACGAAGGATCCGCTGCCGGAATATTCGCCATTGACTTCCATTTTGTTGATTGTGTCTGTTCCCGAGAACGAAGTTCCGTGCGTTGCAGAGAGCGTGAGCGACCATTCCCCGCGCATTTCGTAGTTACTCGCGAGTGCCGTGGACGCGAAGCTCGCGAGCAGCAGGCTCGCGAGCAGCAGTCCAAGTGGCGCCGTCAAGCGCGTCCAGTGGGCGGCAGCAGTCCCTCTGCGCCATATCGACCTGTGTCCCATGATACTTAAAGCCCCTCCCCCATTGTATAATCAAGTCTTGAGAATAGCTAGTCCACAAAACCATACGACGGTGTGTATGTCAAGGAGTCAATCGTCCGTATTGTGTTTGTGGCAGAAGAAGAACGAGTTTCGCCGAGGTCATACGCTGGTGTGTACAAGCGTGCGAGCGTGCTCGGCGGTCTCTGAGCCGGACGGTATGATCGCGCAGATGTCAGCGGCCGGCCATGCCGGCGGGAGGCTTCTCGCCGTCAGCGACCTACATGTCACCCATCCCGAGAACCGGAGCTTCGTAGAGCGTCTGCGGCCCGAGGCAGAAGATGACTGGCTGATCGTCTGTGGGGACATAAGCGAGGCCGTAGAGGATGTCCAGTGGGCGCTGAGCCTGCTCAGCAATCGGTTTGCGCGTGTTATCTGGACACCGGGAAATCACGAGCTGTGGACGCTGCCGGATGATCGCCTGGGACTGCGCGGTGAGGCACGCTACCGGCATCTGGTAGAGATCTGCCGGAGTATGGGCGTGCTCACACCCGAGGATCCCTATGCGACTTGGGAAGGTGACGGCCACTCCGTGCTCGTGGCGCCGCTCTTCCTTCTCTATGACTATTCCTTCGGCCGCAACATCGCCTCCACCAAGGCACGGTCTCTGGCGCTCGCCCACCGCGCGGGCGTGGTATGCAGCGATGAGTTCCTGCTCCACGCCGATCCCCACACAAGCAGGGAGGCCTGGTGTCACGCACGGGTGCACCAAACCGAAGAGAGGCTGGCAGCCGGCGCCGGCGAGAGGCCGATCGTGTTGGTCAATCATTTCCCCCTCACAGAGGATCCCACGAGGCTGTTGCGCCATCCCGAGTTCGCGCAGTGGTGTGGCACCCTGCGCAGCGACGATTGGCACCGCCGCTACAGGACCGCGGCGGTAGTGTACGGCCACCTGCACATTCCGCGCACGACGTGGTTGGACGGAGTCAGATTCGAGGAGGTCTCACTCGGATATCCGCGGGAGTGGCGGCGTCACGGTGGAGGGAACACGCTTCCTCGTCAAATCATGCCCCCTCCGAACAAGCCATGATCGAGGAAATCCTTCCTGCATCGACGGTTGCCGTGGAGGCACGCCAAGACCAGCCGGAGGCGGTCCTCTTTCCACAGGAGCGTTCTCTCGTGGACGGCTCCGTCGAGAAGCGCCGGCTGGAGTTCGCCACCGCGCGCGCATGCGCGCGGGCGGCGCTCGAGAAGCTCGAGATCGCTCCCGCGCCGATTCTCACTGGCGACCGCGGAGAGCCGCGATGGCCCGCGGAGATCGTGGGCAGTATCACCCATTGCGACGGTTACCGCGCATGCGCGGTGGCGCGCGCGGATGCTCTGCTTACCGTCGGTATCGACGCCGAGCCCAACGCCGCGTTGCCCAACGGGCTGCTCGCGGACATCGCGCGGTCAGAGGAGCTGCCATGGGTGAGACAGCTTCAGTTGGAGCGACCAGAAGTGCACTGGGATCGGCTGCTGTTCAGCGCCAAGGAGTCGGTCTATAAGGCTTGGTATCCACTGGCCAAGAGGTGGCTGGGTTTTGAAGATGCCGTGCTCAGCATGAGTCCGGACCAGGGTACGTTCGAGGCTCGTCTGACGGTGGCCGGGCCGCCGCTGCGCGCCGGTCGTCTAACAGGGTTCTCCGGGCGCTGGATGGTCTGCGATGGTCTGATCCTGACCGCGATCGCGGTTGCCCACGGGAGCGAGCGCCCTGAGATGCTCGGATCAGCTCGATGACAGCCCGACTCGACCCCCAGGCGCAAGCCCTGCTGGAAGTGATGCAGGCCTCGGGCGCGCCCCAGCCCTACATGCTGCCGGTCGACGAGGCTCGCGAGCGGATGCGGACCGCGTTTGTCACGAGAGGCGACCCGATTGCCATGCATGAGGTTCAAGATGTCTCGTTGCCCGGCCCTCACGGGCCATTGGCGATGCGGATCTATCGACCTGCTGAGGGGGTGTTGGCGGCAGCATTGTTCCTGCACGGTGGTGGATGGACGCTCAACGACCTCGACACCCACGACCGGCTGTGTCGTCGGATTGCGCGACGGTCAGGCTGCCTTGTGGCCGCGCTTGACTATCGCAGGGCGCCTGAGCACCGCCATCCGGCCGCGCTCCAGGACGCCGAGTTGGGCTACCGCTGGATGCTCGATAACGCCGAGGCCATCGGTGTCTACCGTGATCGTGTCGCGGTCGTAGGAGAAAGCTCGGGAGCGACCACGGCCACCTGCCTCACGATGCTCCTGCGAGACCGGGGCTTGGAGCTCCCCGCCGCTCAGATACTTGCCTATCCGATGACGGACTTGTGCGACCGCTGGCCGTCCTATAGAGAGCGCGGTCGCGGATATACGTTCGATCGTGACTTCGCCCTGTGGTGCTTCGGACACTACGCCCCCTCGCTCCGCGTGACCGAGGATCCCTATTTCGTGCCGATGGCGGCATCGGATCTCCGCGGAATGCCTGCGACCTTCATCATGACGGCGGAGTTCGACCCCCTTCGCGACGAGGGGATCGCCTACGCGCGGCGTCTGGCCGCGGACGGTGTAGAGGTCGAGCACGTCCACGTCGAAGACCAGATGCACGGTTTTCTGCTGCTGGATCGCGCGATCGCCAAAGCTGGGTCCTTGATCGATCAGTTGGCCGATGGTTTGGCGACCCGTGTGGCGCGTGCGCCAGTGCGTGAGAGCCCCCGCGTCGACTGACGAGACTCCCCATATCCCATGGGTGGTGCGGGAAGTGGCAAGCGTGTTTATTGAGCTTTGGCGTCGTAGCAGTCGATCGGCTTCAGTCCGCAAACCTGCTGTGAGCAGGTGAATCCCGAAATTTTAGATTTTCGTCAGAACGACAATGACGGACAGGCTGACATTCGCGCCATTTCCGTCGGATCCGCGCTGACCTAATTCAACCGACAATGTTTACGTAGGGCTTGTTGCCGGCGAGGGGTCGACGAGGAAGCCTGCGTGCCCGCGGCTGTCTTGCCCTTGATCTGCGTCTATTCACGGGATGACTGCTCCGGACTTATCTATTTGTCCAGACTTGGTTGACAGCGGAGCGTGGCTCGTTTTAGTATCACTGTCCACGTTTCTCATTCTGCTTTGAGAGCGCCGCCTCGCGACGAACAGGATTGATATGGGGAGAGATGAAGGGTCTTTGCAGGGGTTCGGCGCCTGTCCTGAGCCGGCGGGCGCCCCGGTGTTCGCCGACGAACGCTCTCCCATCGTTTATGGAGGTGCCCAAATGGGGCCCCATGCGTCGTGCGTCGCAGCCAATGAGGTCGGGCCGTGACCGGTCAGGCGATCGACGCCTCAAGAGGCGTCGTGTTCGTGCACTCCGGGCATGGTTGCCAGTGGCCCGGGATGGCACTTGACCTGATCGACGCCTCACCACTGTTTGCCGAGCGGATGCACGTATGCGAACAGGCCCTCAGACCGCATGTCGGGTGGTCGCTGATCGATGTGCTCAGGCAGATCCCCCGTGCCCGCAGACTGCAACGCGTGGACGTCGTCCAGCCGGCGCTGTTTGCCGTGACCGTCTCCCTGGCCGAGTTGTGGCGCGCCTGCGGCGTCACCCCGGATGCCGTGGTGGGCCATTCCCAGGGAGAGGTCGCGGCCGCCCACATCGCCGGCGGACTCTCGCTCGAGGACGCAGCGATGGTCGTGGCAAGGCGGAGCCGAGCGCTCAAGCGCCTATCGGCGAAGGGCGGCATGGTCGCGCTCTCGCTCGCCCCAGACCAACTCGACGATCGGCTTGAGTCGGGCGTGGGGGAGTTGGAGCTGGGAGCGGTCAACGGGCCGGCTTCGATTGCCGTGGCGGGCGAGCCGCACCTGCTCGACGAGCTACTCGCAAACTGCAAGGTGAGCGGGATCAGGGCAGGACGGGTGGCGATCGACTATGCCTCCCATTCGCGCCAGATCGAGCCGCTTCGCGCCGAGCTTCTCGATGCGCTCTCGCCAGTCCTTCCGCGCTCGGGTGAGATCCTCTTCGTTTCGAGTGTGACCGGAGGTTTGCTGGACACCGCAGAGTGCGGCGCCGAGCATTGGTATCAAGCCGAGCGCGAACCGGTCCAGTTCGAGCCGGCCATGCGCGCTCTGCTCGAGCAGGGCAATCGCGTGTTCGTGGAGATCGCCCCTCATCCGGTGCTCGCAGCCGCGATCCAGGAAACCGTTGACACGACGGTCGGGGAGCAGGCCGACGTGCTGGTCGTCGGTTCGCTGCGACGCGGTCAAGGCGGTCCAGAGCGCTTCATGGCCGCGCTTGTCGCTCTCTCGGGGCACGGCGTGAACATCGATTTGGACGCCGCCGCCGAGATCGTCGGCGGCAAGACGTCCTGCGGAGACACGCCTACGGGGAACAGGAGCGAGCGCCGTGTGCAAGGAGCGCTCGAGGCGCCGCGAGACACCGGCCCGGGTAGGCCGCTCGCGCTCAGCATCGAGAGCATTCCGGCGGTCGAGCAGGCGAGGCTCGTGCGTGACGTGGTCGCAGCCGAGGTTGCATCGACGCTCGAAATCTCCGCTCTCGACGAGGCGATGACGCGGCGGGCGTTCAAGGAGATCGGACTGGACTCCTCCGGCGTCGTCGAGCTGCGCAACAGGCTTCGCGCACTCACAGGGCTGGCGCTCTCCTCCGCCGAGGTCTTCGACCACCCGACGCCGATCGCGCTGGCGGCACATCTACTCGACAAGCTCACTTCCACCGGCCCGGGGCGGGCCGTCGGGGACGGCGTGCGACCGACCGTCTCGAGCTCCCAGGTGGACGAGCCGATCGCGATCGTCGGCATGAGCTGCCGCTTGCCCGGTGGAGTGAGCTCGCCCCAAGATCTGTGGGAGCTCGTGGCATCGGGTGGTGACGCGATCGCCGATTTTCCGTCCGATCGCGGTTGGGACTTGGACGCTCTCTACGATCCCGATCCGGATCGTCCCGGCACCGTATACGCCCGTGAGGGTGGCTTCGTCTACGACATAGGCCACTTCGACGCGGCCTTCTTCGGAATCAGTCCGCGGGAGGCCCTGATGATGGACCCCCAGCAGCGCCTGTTCTTGGAAGGCTGTTGGGAGGCGATCGAGCACGCGGGCGTCGATCCATTGTCGCTCGAGGACAGCCATACAGCTGTGTTCGCCGGCAGCAATATCCGCGACTACAACGCGAGCCAATGGATTGCCCCCAACGGCCTCGAGGGTCACAGCATGACGGGCACGGCGGGAAGTCTCGTGTCGGGGCGCGTCGCTTATACGCTCGGTCTGAAGGGCCCGGCACTGACAATCGACACCGCGTGCTCGTCCTCGCTGGTGACATTGCACCTTGCTTGTGCGGCCCTGCGCAGCGGGGAATGCTCGCTCGCCCTGGCGGGAGGCGTGACCGTGATAACGACTCCAGGGTTGTTTGCCGCCTTCAGCCGGCAGCGAGCCTTGGCGCGCGACGGCCGGTGCAAGTCATTCGCCGACGCCGCCGACGGGACGGGTTGGGGCGAGGGAGTCGGTGTGTTGGTCGTGGAGCGTCTCTCCGACGCGCGACGTAACGGGCATCGCGTTCTCGCCCTCGTACGCGGCAGCGCAGTCAACCAGGACGGCGCGAGCAATGGACTCACTGCCCCGAGTGCCAGAGCGCAGCAACAGGTCATCCGCCAAGCCCTCCGCGACGCGCGACTCTCACCGGAGGATGTGGATGCGGTGGAGGCGCATGGCACCGGCACCACACTCGGCGATCCAATCGAGGCCCATGCCCTGCTGGCTACCTACGGGCAACGAGACACGGAGCGTCCACTCTGGTTGGGGTCGATCAAGTCCAACATTGGTCATACCCAGGCCGCCGCGGGAGTGGCCGGCGTGATCAAGATGGTGATGGCGATGCGCAACGGTCTGTTGCCGCGTACGTTGCACGTCGATCGCCCGTCTGGGGAGGTGGAATGGTCGGAGGGCGCTGTCGCTCTGCTGACCGAGGAGGTGCCATGGGAAGCCGAGGGTAAGCCGCGTCGCGCGGGTATCTCTTCCTACGGGCTCAGCGGCACCAACGCTCATGTGATCCTCGAGGAGGCAGAGGCAGAGGCAGAGGCGGAGGCGCTTGGAGCGCGGGTGGGTGCGGACGTGGGCAGTCGGCCGCCGATTGAGGTGCAGGTGCCGTGGGTTCTCTCAGGCAAGAGTCAAGCGGCACTGTGTGCCCAGTCGGAGCGGTTGCGGGCGTTCGTGGTCGCCCAGCCCAACCTAGGCCCGCAGGACATTGCGCTCTCGCTTGCCGGCAGATCGGCATTCGAGCATCGCGCCGTCGTTCTCGGAAGTGGATTGGACGATCTGCTGGCGGGTCTCTCCGAGCTCGACACAAGTGAGTCGACGGCGGAGAAACCAAGCAGCGATGTCGTGAGCGGAATGGCGTCTCGCGGAAAGCAAACGGCCTTCCTGCTGACCGGTCAGGGAGCCCAGCGCAGCGGCATGGGCAGGGAGCTCTACGACGCGTTCCCGGTGTTCAAAGACGCCTTCGACGACGCATGCGCACACTTTGACGAGTTCCTAAAACGCTCGCTGCGCGAGGTGGTTTTCGCCGAGGGCGAGCATCTCCAGCGCTCGCCTTCGGGTGAGAGGCTGCTCGACCGAACGCTGTTTACGCAAACGGGGCTCTTTGCCCTCGAGGTGGCACTGTTCAGGTTGCTCGATGCGTGGGAGGTTCGCCCCGATTTCCTGATCGGTCATTCGATCGGCGAGCTGGTTGGCGCTCACGTCTCAGGCGTCTTCTCGCTGGAGGATGCCTGCAAGCTGGTTGCCGCACGCGGGCGGCTAATGGATGAGCTGCCCCCCGGCGGCGCCATGCTTGCGCTGCAGGCCTCCGAGTCGGAGGTCGCCGCCTGGCTGGCCGAGCATCCAGGTCGGTTGGCGTTGGCGGCGGTCAACGGGCCTCGTTCGGTGGTGCTCTCGGGCGACGAGGACGCTGTCGTGGAATCGGCTCGTGTGTGGACCGAGCGCGGATGCAAGACAAAGAGGCTGCAGGTATCGCACGCATTTCACTCGCCGCGCATGGACGCCATGCTCGAGGAGTTCGAGCAGATAGCCGAGACGGTCGCCTATCGCGCGCCGGCGATTCCGATCGTCTCGAACATCACAGGGCGCATCGCGGCCGCCGAGGATGTGTGTACCCCCGCCTATTGGGTGCGCCATGTCCGCGAGACGGTGCGGTTCGCGAGTGGCGTGCAGTGGCTCCAGGCACAGGGTGTGCTCAATTTCCTGGAGCTCGGCCCCGACGGTGTGCTCAGCGCGATGACGAGAGACTGCCTTGCGGATGTCGACGCATGCGAGTCGCTCCTCGCCGCTCCACTGTTGAGGAGCGGTCGCGCGGAGTCGAAGGCGCTGTTCGAAGCGCTCGCTTGCGCATGGGTGGGCGGCACGCACGTCGGCTGGGGTGCGATATCGAAACAGGCAGGTGCACGGCGTGTGGATCTGCCCACCTACGCATTCCAGCGTGAGCGCCACTGGCTCGACTTGCCACAGGGCTATTGGATCGACGAGCAGGGTCAAATCGTCGCGCCGGCGGACGCGGCGCAAGTCGGAGAGAATGGCACAGCCGAGCAGGCGTTCTGGCAGGTGGTCGAGAGCGGTGACTCGAGCGCCTTGGCCGATGTGCTGGGCGTACAAGCGGATGACCGTAAGTCCTCTCTGGAGGAGGTACTGTCGGCACTATCGGACTGGCGCCGGCGTAGTGATGAGGACTCAGCCATGCGAACGTGGCGCTACAGAGTCCAGTGGAAGCCGGTCACGAGTACCGTCGCTAAGAGGCTGGCAGGGCTGTGGCCGGTAATGGTGCCGTCAGCGGCCGCGAACGATCCCACTGTCCTTGCGGTGATCGCAGCGCTCGAGGCAGGCGGCGCACGTGTGTTGCCGGTAGCGATCGACCAGGCGACTCTCGACCGCGGTGAGCTGGTCGAGCAGCTGTCGGCCGCGCTTGCCGAGGAGTCCGGGCAGGACGGTCGTCCGGCGGTCGAGCGGCCAATGGGTGGAGGGTCGACCGACCACATGACAGTGCGGGGCGTGCTGTCTCTCCTTGCGCTTGAGGAAGCTAGCTGTGAGGACTATGAGTCGCTGCCGCTGGGTATGGCCGGCACGCTGACCTTGGCGCAGGCTCTGGCGGACGCCGAGCTTCAGGCGCCGCTGTGGATCCTCACCCGTGGCGCCATCTCTGTGACCTCCTCGGAGCGTGTCGAATCCCTCGTGCAGCGCATGGTCTGGGGCTTGGGTCGTGTGCTGCGCCTCGAGGACCCACAACGGTGGGGTGGCCTGATCGACCTGCCGCACGAGGTTGACAAGCTCTCGCTCGATCGCCTGTGTATTGCGCTCGCAAGCGATGCGCAGGAGGACGAAGTGGCGATCCGGCGCACCGGGACATTCGCGCGCCGCCTGATGCGTGCTGCCCCTCGTGGGGGTGCACCGTCCTCGGCTTGGGAGCCGACTGGAACAGTGCTCGTCACTGGTGGCACCGGCGCGCTCGGTGAGCATTTGGCTCGATGGCTTGCCCGCAAGGGCGCAGAGCGCATAGTGCTCGCCGGTCGCCGAGGCCGTGAGGCGCCAGGCGCCGGCGAGCTGGAAAGCGAGATCGTCGAGCTTGGCGCTCAGGTCGAGATCGTCGCTTGCGACGTCACCGATCGCGATCGGTTGCGGGCGCTCCTTGCGAGCATCGACGGCGAGTGTCCACTCACGGCTGTCTTCCATGCGGCCGGCGTGCTTGACGACGAGTTGATCGACAAAGTGACGCTCGACCGCGTCAATTCGGTGCTGCGTCCCAAGACGGTTGGGGCGTTGTGCCTTCACGAGCTGACCGCCAAGCTCGATCTGCAGGCGTTCGTCATGTTCTCGTCGATTTCCGCAACCCTCGGCGGTGGGGGTCAGGCGGCCTACGCCGCAGGTAACGCGTTCCTGAACGCTCTGGCAGATCATCGTCGCGCGCAAGGGCTCCCCGTCACCTCCATCGCCTGGGGTGCGTGGGCGGGCGAGGGTATGGCAGCCGGTGTCGGCGAGCATATGCAGCGGCGCGGGGTGCGCGAGATGGCACCTCAAACGGCTCTGGCCGCTTTGAATCAGGCGCTCACGGACGGGGACACACATCTCGTCGTTGCGGATCTCGATTGGGAGCGCTACGCGAAGCTCTTCACCTCGACGCGCCTGTCTCCTGTGCTACGCGAGGTTCCTGAGCTCAGACGGACGGTCGAAGAGGAGGACCAAGCGCTACGGGCGACCGATGGGCGAACGTCCTTGGCGACTCGCTTGGCGGATGTTCCGGACGCAGAGCGTGCTCGCGCCGTGCTCGAGCTCGTGCAAAGCCAGGCGGCGATCGTGCTGGGGCACTCATCGGCTGACGCGGTGCACCCGGGACGAGCTTTTCGTGAGATGGGATTCGACTCGCTCTCCAGCGTGGAGCTGCGCAATCGCCTCAGGTCGGTCACGGGAATACAGCTGCCGACGACAGTGGTTTTCGACTACCCCACGGCGACCGAGCTGTCCGGTCACCTGCTCGACGAGATCGTGGGCCGCTCGGGCGTAGCGGCGGCGGTCATCGAGAGCGGTGTCGAGGAGCCAATGGCAATCGTGGGAATGGGTTGCCGGTTCCCCGGCGAGGTCAACTCACCCGAGGGGCTGTGGGATCTCGTCGCCTCCGGGGCAGACGCAATCTCACAGTTCCCCACCGATAGGAGTTGGGACCTCGCGTCGATCTACAATCCCGACCCCGAGCATCACGGTACGACCTATGCCCGCGAAGGCGGCTTTCTCCACGATGCCGGTGAATTCGATGCCGGATTCTTCGGTATCGGGCCGCGCGAGGCGCTCGCGATGAGCCCCCAGCAGCGCCTCTTGCTCGAAGTGTCCTGGGAGGCGCTCGAGAAAGCGGGCATCGACCCCCATTCTTTGAAGGGGAGCAAGACCGGTGTCTTTGTCGGCGAGAGCCTCGCCGACTACAGCACCGGCCTGTTCGGGTCTGCCTCCGAGGAGGTCAAGGGATACCTCGGTACCGGCACCGCCGGGAGTGTGGTGTCGGGTAGGGTCGCCTACGCGCTGGGTCTAGAAGGGCTGGCGGTGACCATCAACACCGCCTGTTCGTCGTCGCTGGTGGCATTGCACCTCGCATCGAGAGCGCTCCGTGAAGGGGAATGCACCCTCGCTCTGGTTGGGGGTGTGACAGTGATGGCAACACCATCGGTATTCATCGATTTCAGCCGTCAGCGCGGGACTGCGCCCGATGGCCGGTGCAAGTCTTTTGCGGCTTGCGCCGACGGCGCCGGTTGGGGCGAGGGTGTGGGCATCGTGGTATTGGAGCGCCTCTCGGATGCCCGTCGCAACGGGCACAAGGTTCTGGGGGTGGTGCGCGGTAGCGCGGTCAACCAGGACGGCGCCAGCAATGGGTTGACGGCGCCGAATGGCCCGGCGCAGCAGCGAGTGATCCAGCAGGCGCTGGCCAACGCCGGGCTCTCGGCTCGCGACGTGGATGCCGTCGAGGCACATGGCACCGGCACAAGGCTGGGCGACCCGATCGAGGCGCAGGCGATCCTCGCGACCTACGGTCAGGATCGCGAGATCGACCGTCCCCTGTGGCTTGGATCCATCAAGTCGAACGTCGGCCACACCCAGGCTGCGGCCGGAATCGCCGGTGTGATCAAGATGGTGATGGCTCTCCAACACGAGCTGCTGCCGCGAACGCTGCACGTCGACGAGCCCTCCACTCAGATCGACTGGTCCGGGGGCGCAGTGTCGCTGCTCACCGAGGAGGTGCCCTGGCAACGCAATGGTCGACCGCGTCGAGCAGCGGTGTCGTCGTTTGGGATCAGCGGCACAAATGCGCACCTGATCCTCGAGGAGGAGTCCCCGCCTGCCCAAATTCCACAGGCAGGCTCTGGCGAGGATCAGGCCGGCGCATCGTCAGGCGTCGAGGTCTTCCCGTGGCTCGTCTCGGCGCGCAGCGAGCGCGCTCTGCGCGCCCAGGCCGCGCGGCTTCACGAGCATTTGCGGGGCGAGCGCAGTGAGAGCCCGGCCGACGTCGGGCTCTCACTTGCGGCTCGAGCGGAGCTCGAGTATCGGGCCGTGGTCGTAGGCGGCGGGCGCGAGGCGCTCCTCGCAGCGCTGGGATCGGTTGCCGACGGTCGCCCCGCTTCCAACGTGCAGGAGGGTGTTGCCGTTGGCGGCCGGGGCCCACTCGCCTTCCTCTTCACGGGCCAGGGCGCTCAGCACAGTGGAATGGGCCGTGAACTCTACGAAGCGTTCCCCGCGTTCCAGACGGCCATGGACGATACGTGCGTGTTCCTGGACGCGCAGCTCGGACGCTCGTTGCGTGAGCTGATGTTTGCGCAGGAGGGATCGTCTGAGGCGTCACTGCTGGACGAGACCGCCTTCACGCAGGCTGCGCTGTTCGCACTGGAGGTAGCTCTCTTCCGGCTGGTCGAGAGTTGGGGGGTGCGACCCGCCTACCTGATCGGCCATTCGATCGGGGAGCTGGCCGCCGCTCACGTAGCCGGGGTCTTCTCGCTGGCCGACGCCTGCTCCGTCGTCGCCGCACGCGGTCGCCTGATGGGCGAGCTGCCACACGGCGGCGCGATGGTCGCCGTGCAGGCATCGGAGCAGGAGATGCTCGATTCGCTGGCCGACCATCGCGAGGAGGTCTCGCTCGCCGCCGTCAACGGGCCGGGCTCCGTGGTCGTCTCCGGCGAGCGGGACGCCGTCCTCGCGCTTGCCGAGGCGTGGGGTGAGCGGGGTCGCAAGACGCGCAGGCTGCGCGTCTCCCACGCGTTTCACTCCGCGCATATGGATGGAATGCTCGAGCGGTTCGCCGAGGCCGTCGCGAACATTACGTTCTCAGAGGCGACCATCCCGGTCGTCTCGAACCTCACGGGGCGTGTCGTAGGGAACGGAGAGCTGTGCTCCGCCGACTACTGGGTACGTCATGTGCGCGAGCCGGTGCGTTTCGCCGACGGCGTGCGCTTCCTCTCTGAGCAGGGGGTAGGGGCGTTCCTCGAGCTCGGGCCCGACGGTGTGCTCAGTGCGATGACACAGGAGTGCCTTGAGGATCGCGCTTTGCCCCGCGACCGGCTCGATGCCGGCGGCGAGCAAGAGCTCGACGAGCTGAGCGCAGAGCGTCCCGCGGCGACGGTCGTCCCGGCCCTGCGGGCCGGGCGTGGTGAGGTCTCCACACTGCTCACCGCGCTCGGCGGGCTGTGGGTAGAAGGTGGCGAGGTCGACTGGACAGGACTCTTCGAGGGAACAGGCGCCCGCCGGATCGAGTTGCCCACATACGCGTTTCAGCGCGAGTGGTTTTGGCTCGACTCGATCGAGCACGGTGTCGCGGATGCCGAGGCGATCGGGCAGTCCTCCACGCACCACCCGTTGCTCGGGGCGGCGGTCGCGCTCGCGGGCGAAAAGGGCTGGCTGTTCACCGGGCGCCTCACATTGCAGGACCATCCCTGGCTTGCCGATCACGTCGTGCTGGGCAAGGTCCTGCTGCCGGGCACCGCGTTCCTTGAGCTCGCGCTTTACGCGGCCTCACAGCTTGGATGCGCGACAGTCGGCGAGTTGGCGCTGCAGAGCCCACTCGTGCTGCCAGAAGACGGCGCGGTCCAGTTGCAGCTTGCGGTCGGATGCCCGGACGACGCCGGAGTGCGCTCCTTGAGTGTCCACTCGCGCCCGGAGACCGCGTCGGAGGACGAGCCGGCAGGCGCCTGGGTATGTCATGCAGCCGGCACGCTCGTGGCGTCCGAGTCTGTCAGCGAGACCCAACAAGCGGAGGGCCTCGAGCCGCTGAGCGGTGTCTGGCCACCCCACGGCGCCGAGTCCGTGCCGCTCGATGACTTCTACGAGCGCCTTGCCGATCTGGGTCTTGACTATGGACCGTCATTCCGGGGGCTCACCTACGCCTGGCTGCGCGGCGAGGAGATCTTCGCCGAAGCCACGCTCCCCGACGGCGAGCTCGACAGAGCTCGAGATTTTGGAATGCACCCCGCGCTGCTCGACGCGGCCCTGCACGCCACCGCACTCGCCGACCCCGCAATTCGCGAGCGTCTATCGAGCGAGGTGGGGGCGCTGGGGGAGACCTCCGGCGAGGACTCCCCGGATGGTGTGCGCCTGCCCTTCTGCTGGAACGACGTGCGGCTGTTGGCGGACGGCGCGGGGGCATTGCGCGTGCGCTTCTCGCCCGGCGCAGGAGGGGTTGAGATCGCCGTCGCCGACCACGGGGGCAGGCCGCTCGCGTCGATCGGTTCGCTTGTGACTCGTGAGGCCTCGGCTGCCGGGATCGCAGACGCAGCCTCCTCACCGGATGGTTTGCTGCATCTGGATTGGAGAGCACTCGCGGTCGATCGTGCCTGGACGATCTCCTCATACGGCTCCCGCTGGGCGCTGGTCAGAAAGGAGGGCTCGCAGGCCGGCTCGCGCGCGCCGGTCGAGCTCTCCGCGGAGACCCTTGATTCCTATGAGCGGCTCTCGGCCCTGCGCGAGGAGATCGCGTCCGAGCGGCGGGTGGCCCCCGAGGTCGTGCTGCTCGACTGCACCGGGTTCGAGGGGAATCTGCCCCGCGGTGCGCACCAGGCCGCGGTGTGGGTGTTGCGCTCCATCCAGGAATTGCTCGAAGACGCACATCTGGACGACACCCGCCTGGCGGTCATCACGTGCGGAGCGGTGGCCGCCCGGGACGGCGAGGAGGTGTCCGGTCTCGCCGGCGCCGCCGCGTGGGGGATGGTGCGCTCAGCACAGATCGAGAGCCCGCGGCGACTGGTGCTGGTCGACCTCGATGGCGAGTCTGGCTCGCGAGAGGTCCTGGCGGCAGCGCTTGGGAGCGGCGAGCCTCAGCTTGCGATACGCAACGGCCATCTGTTGACGCCCCGTCTGGTGCGCCCAGGCTCAGACGGGACGCTGGTCGTTCCTCAGGGCACGCCTGTCTGGAAGGTGGACGCGCACGGCGCGGATACGTTCGAGGGACTTTCCCTCGTGGCCTGCCCGGAGGCGAGCCGCCCGCTCGAGCCTGGTGAGGTCCGGGTTGCGGTGCGGGCTGCGGGCGTGAATTTCAAGGATGTGCTGATTGCTCTGGGCGTCTATCCGGGAGAGGCGGCAATCGGTAACGAGGGGGCCGGCGTCGTCCTGGAGGTCGGCTCCGCCGTCGACGAGCTCGCTCCCGGGGATCGTGTTGCGGGACTGTTCCCGGGGGCGTTTGGACCGCTGGCGATCGCCGACCGCCGCCTGCTCGCACGGATGCCCGCGGACTGGTCCTTCGCGCAAGCGGCGTCGGTGCCCCTCGTATACCTGACGGCGTACTACGCCTTGGTCGATCTGGCCGCCGTCAAGCCACACGAGCGGCTGCTCGTCCACGCGGCCACAGGAGGAGTCGGAACGGCCGCGGTGCAGCTTGCTCGGCACCTTGGCGCCGAGATCTTCACGACAGCGAGCGCCGAGAAGTGGGGCGTGCTCGAGCAGCGCGGCCTGGACGCCGCTCACATCGCCAGCTCGCGCGAGCTGAGCTTCAGAGAGCGATTCCTCGAGCAGACCGCCGGCACGGGAGTGGATGTCGTGCTGAACGCGCTGGCGGGGGAGTTCGTCGACGCGTCGCTGGACCTGCTCGTGGGCGGTGGTCGCTTCGTGGAGATGGGCAAGACCGACGTGCGCGACCCGACCGAGGTAGCCGGCAAGCACGCGGGCGTTCTCTACTGTGCCTTCGACCTGATGGACGCCGGACCCGTGCGCATCGGGGAGATGCTCACCGCCGTGATGGAGTTGTTCGAGCGAGGCGAGCTGACGCTGCCGCCAGTCCGTGCCTGGGATGTTCGTCGCGCGCCCGAGGCGCTGCGCTTTATGAGCCAGGCCCGCCATGTCGGCAAGATCGTCCTGACCGTGCCCCCCCTCCAGCCGGACTCACATGGCACGGTGCTCCTCACTGGTGGCACCGGTGGGCTCGGCTCGCTGCTCGCCAAGCATCTTGTGGCACATCATGGTGTCCGGCACCTGCTGCTGGCGAGCCGCTCCGGCGAGGCAGCCGCGGGAGCTGACCAATTGCGGGGAGATCTCGAGGGTCTTGGGGCAACCGTGCGGATCGCCGCTTGCGATGTCTCTCGCCGTGAGGCGCTCGAGGAGCTGATCGCCTCGATTGGAGAGATACATCCTTTGCGCGCCGTCGTGCACGCCGCCGGCCTGCTCGACGACGGTCTGCTCAGCTCGCTCACCCCCGAGCGAGTCGAGCGGGTGCTTGCCCCCAAGCTCGATGCCGCGTGGCACATGCACGAGCTGACCGCCCACATGGATCTCGATGCGTTCGTTTTGTTCGCCTCGGTGGCGGGCACGCTTGGTGCGCCCGGACAGGCCAACTATGCGGCGGCAAACTCCTTCCTGGACGCGCTGGCATGCCATCGACGCGCGCGGGGCCTGCCGGCGGTGGCGATGGCATGGGGCCCCTGGGAACAGGTGAGCGGCATGACAGGCCGGCTCAACCAGGTGGATCTGGCCAGGATGGCGAGCTCGGGGATGCTCACCCTCTCTCCCGAGCAGGGTCTCGCGCTGTTCGACGTGGCGTGGGCCGCCGACCGTGCCCTGGCCGTGCCGGCACGCCTGGACGGCGCGGCGCTGCGTGAGCGTGCCGGCACGGATGACTTGCCGAGCGTGTTCGAAGGCCTCGTTCGCCGACCGGCCCGCCGGCAGGAGGCAGCAGGCGCCGGCACGAGCTCACTCGCTGTGCGCTTCATGGGGACGGCCGAGGCCGAACGCGGTCGCGTCGTACTCGAGTTCGTGCGCGCCCAGACCGCGGCCGTGCTCGGGCACGCCTCTCCCGAGGCGATCGACTCGAACATGACATTCAAGGATCTCGGCTTCGACTCGCTTGCCGCGGTCGAACTGCGCAACAGGCTGGGGGCATCCACCAACCTGCAACTGCCGGCCACGCTCGTGTTCGACTATCCGACGCTCGGTGCCCTTGCGGGCCATCTCCTCGTGGAGCTCAAGGCTGCGATTCAGCCTGTACGGAGCCCGGAGCTCGATCTTCCCGAGCTTGTGCTGACGCTCTCCTCGATCTCGGCTGAGGAGGCGCGCCGGACGGGGACGGCGGTCCGCCTGCAGGAGATTCTCGCCGGCTGGGCGGATGCCGCAGAGGAGAGCGACGGCTATGGAGAGGACGACCTCAGTTCGGTCGCAGACGAGGAGATTTTCGAGCTTATCGACCGCGAGTTCGGGGTTTCCTGAGGCGATGGCACGGGCCCGCGCAGCCGTGGAAGCGGTGAGCTGAGTGTCGGAGGACAAGCTTCGCGACTACCTAAAGCGAGTTACGGTCGATCTGCGCAAGACCCGTCGCGATCTCGACGAGCTGAAGCGTCGTCAGCGCGAACCGATCGCGATCGTAGGGATCGGCTGCCGCTTTCCGGGTGGCGTGCGCTCGGCCGAGGAGCTGTGGCGGCTTGTGGATGGTGGCCTCGACGGCGTGAGCGCGTTTCCCGACGACCGCAATTGGGAGCTCGACGAGTTGTATGACCCTGAGCGGAGAGTCGACGGCATGACTGAGCAGGGAGGAGCAGGCACGAGTTATGTGCGCGAAGGCGGCTTCCTACACGACGCCGCCGAATTCGATGCCGGCTTCTTCGGGATAAGCCCGCGCGAGGCGCTCACGATGGACCCGCAGCAGCGGGTGCTGCTGGAAGCCTGCTGGGAGGCGTGCGAGCACGCCGGTATGGACCCCCGCTCGCTGCGCGGCACCCCGACAGGTGTCTTCACCGGCATCTGCAACTACGGCTACGGCGCTCTGGTCAGTGAGCGTCTGGAGGACCCGCACGGCCACCGGCTCACCGGCAGCGCCGGCAGCGTGGCCTCGGGGCGCATCGCCTACACGCTGGGGCTCGAGGGGCCCGCGATCTCGATCGATACGGCCTGCTCCTCCTCGCTGGTGGCGCTGCACCTCGCATCTCAGGCGCTCAGGCGCGAAGAGTGCTCGCTGGCGCTCGCCGGTGGCGTCGCGGTGATGTCCACCCCACACATGTTCATCGACTTCAGCCGCCAGCAGGGGCTGGCGCCCGACGGACGCTGCAAGTCCTTCGCCCAGGCCGCCGACGGCACCGCGTGGAGCGAGGGTGTCGGCGTGCTGCTGGTCGAGCGTCTCTCCGACGCTCGCCGGCTCGACCACCCGGTCCTGGCGGTACTGCGAGGCAGCGCGGTCAACCAGGATGGAGCGAGCAACGGCCTGACGGCTCCGAACGGTCCGTCCCAGCAGCGGGTGATCCAGGACGCTCTGTTGGACGGCGGGCTGTCTCCGGAAGACGTCGATGCGATCGAGGCGCACGGCACCGGCACGCGCCTGGGCGACCCGATCGAGGCTCACGCGCTGCTTGCCACGTGCGCCGGGCGCAAGCCTGACAAACCGCTGTGGCTGGGGTCGATCAAGTCGAACATCGGCCACGCCCAGGCGGCGGCGGGTGTCGCCGGGGTCATCAAGATGACGATGGCCCTGCGCCATGAGCGTTTGCCGAAGACGCTGCACGTCGACGAGCCCTCGCACGAGGTCAACTGGTCGGCCGGCGTCTCGCTGCTGACCGAGCCTGTGCCCTGGGAGCGTTCGGAGCGCCCCCGGCGCGCCGGCATCTCAGCCTTTGGGATCGGCGGAACCAACGCTCACGTCGTCCTCGAGGAGCCGCCTGAGCCAGAGCCGCCCGCGCGCGAGCGCGCCGAGGAGGATTCCGCGCCCGAGCTCGGTCTGCACCCTTGGGTGCTCTCGGCGCGAGGCACGCGGGCCTTGAGCGCGCAGGCGCGACGGTTGCAGGCCCATGTGGCCGGCGAGCCGGCTGCTCGCCCCGCCGACATCGGGTACTCGCTCGCCGGCAGCCGCGCGGCGCTCACCCACCGCGCCGTGGTGCTCGGCGGGAACCGGGCGGCATTGCTCGAAGGCCTCAACAAGCTCGGCGAGGGTTCCCCGTCGCCGTCGATTGTTGAGGGGATCGTGGGCGAGCGTGGCGCCAGCGTCGCACTGCTGTTTACAGGGCAGGGCGCTCAGCGCTTGGGCATGGGACGCGAGCTATACCAAGCGTCTCACTTCTTCAGGTCTGCACTGGAGGAGGTGTGCGGCGAGCTGGATCGCATACTCGGACGCTCGCTGCTGGCTGTGATCTTCGGAGAGGAGGAGTGCGCCGGCGGATCGAGCGAGCCTTCCGACGGCGCCTCCCCCAACGCGGTGACCCTCGACGACACCGCGTTCACGCAGACATCCCTGTTCGCGCTGGAGGTGGCGCTCTACCGACTGGTCGATCGCCTCGGCGTGCGCCCCGACTTCGTGATGGGGCACTCGGTCGGCGAGCTCGTCGCCGCGCATGTCGCCGGGGTGCTGTCGCTGCAGGACGCCTGTGCGCTCGTGGCAGCTCGCGGTCGCCTGATGGGCGCGCTACCGCCGGGCGGGGCGATGGTGGCGCTGCAGGCCTCCGAGCGGGAGGCGCTCGAGCTGCTGGATGGCCTGGAGGATCGCGTCGCGCTGGCTGCCGTCAACACTCCCGGCTCGACCGTCATCTCCGGCGAGCAGACGGCGGTGCTGGAGTTGGCCGATGCATGGCGTCAGAGTGGGCGCAAGGCAAGTCGCCTGCGCGTCTCGCATGCCTTTCATTCACCACTCATGGAGGACATGCTCGCGGAGCTGGGGGAGGTCGCAGCGGAGCTCGCGTTCCAGGTGCCGCGGATACCGCTCGTATCCAACCTCACCGGCGAGGCGATCGCCGCCGAGGAGCTCTGCACGCCGGAGTACTGGATACGTCATGCGCGGCACACGGTTCGCTTCGCCGACAGTGTGCTCTGGCTGCGCGCTCGCGGCGTGGGTACGTTCCTGGAGCTTGGCCCGGACGGCGTGCTCAGCTCGATGGTCGAAGATTGCCTGGCATCGGCCGAGGAGAGCGCCCACGTCCCCGCTGCGATTCCGCTGCTGCGACGCGAGCGCCCAGAGGCGCAGACCTTCCTGACGGGGATCTCCAAGGCGTGGGTGCGCGGGGTCGAGCTCGACTGGAGCGCCGCCTTCGACGGCGCGCGGCCGGTCGCTCTACCGACATACGCCTTCCAGCGTGAGCGCTACTGGCCGGATGCGCACGAGCACAGTGGGGGAGACCGGTCCTCGCTCGGCCAGCGGGCGACCGGTCATCCGCTGCTTGGCGCCGGCGTCGTGCTGGCCGACGAGCGAGGCTGGGTCTTCACAGGCCGCGTCTCGCTGCAGACGCACCCGTGGCTGGTGGACCATCGCGTGATGGGTCGCGCGCTGCTGCCCGGCACGGCGTTCCTGGAGCTCGCGCTGTGCGCGGCCTCCCAGCTCGGCTGCACGCGCGTGAGCGAGCTCACGCTGCAGACGCCACTGGTCTTGCCCGAGCAGGGTGGGGTGTGGCTCCAGCTGATCGTGGGCGAGGCGGACGCGACCGGCGAGCGCCCGCTCACTGTGCACTCGTGTGTCGAGGAGGCGCTAGAGGGCGATCAGGGGAGCGAGGCCGAGTGGTGCTGTCATGCGCTCGGCGCCCTCTCGGGTGAAATGCCGGTGGCTGCGAGCGACTCACGGGCGCCCTTCGGGGCCGGCGAGCCATGGCCTCCGCCCGGCGCGATCGCGTTGGCGATCGAGGACACGTACGAGCGGCTGGCGGAGGGCGGCCTGGACTACGGACCGACCTTCGAAGGACTGCGCGCCGCGTGGCGGCGGGACGGCGAGCTGTTCGCCGAGGTCGCCGCGCCGGACTCCGAGCACGATCGGGCAGGTCGCTTCAGCCTGCACCCAGCCCTGCTCGACGCGGCGCTGCACGCGATAGCGCTCGAGGGCGGCCTCGGTGGCGCTGGAGCGGACGAGCCGTATCTACCGTTCTCGTGGTCGGATGTCTCCCTGCGGGCAAGGGGTGCCCGCGAGCTGCGTGTGCGCATTCGCATCGTCGGAGAGGGACACGTCTCGATCGACCTGACGGACGGATCGGGGGCGCAGGTCGGGTCGGTCGGGTCGCTCGCCCTGCGACCCATCCCCTCAGGAGAGCTGCACAGTGTGGCGGCGGACAAACACGACTCGTTGTATCGCGTGGAGTGGAGGAGGGTTTCTCCGTCTGCCTCCCTCGGCGACCCGGCTGGGCGCGTTTGGGCGATGGTAGGGGAGTGTGACCAGGCGCTTGAGTCGGCGTTGGCGGGCTCAGAGACACGGCTGGAGCGGCATGTAGGTCTCGCGTCCCTGTTTGAAGCGCTTGAGCGACCCGACGAGCCGATACCCGAGATCGTGCTGCTCGACTGTGCCGGCGCAACCGCGGGGCCGGCGGACAGCCAGGCGCGTGGGATGCCCGCCAGCGCACACGAGCCCGTCTCGCGCTTGCTGGGCCTCCTGCATGAGTGGCTCGCCTGCGACCGTCTCTCGAGCTCGCGACTGGTCGTGTTGACACAAGGGGCGGTGGCGGCCGGTGAGGCAGAGCCCGTCGGGGATCTCGCTTGCGCGGCCGTGTGGGGGCTGCTGCGTTCGGCCCAGCTGGAGCATCCCGAGCGCTTCGTGCTGGTCGACATCGACGGCGAGCACGAGTCGTGGGAAGCCCTGTCGGCGGCCGTGGCGGCCGGGGAGCCGCAAATCGCGATACGCGCGGGCGAGCCGCTCGCCGCCCGCCTTGTCCAGGTTGGACGCGCCGGACTCACTCCCCCCGTCGGGGTCTCGAGTTGGCGGCTGCAAAGCACCGGCGAGAGCACGCTCGAGGGCCTTGAGCTGGTCGAGTCAGTGGATATGGATCGCACACTCGAGCCAGGCGAGGTTCGGGTCGCGGTGCGGGCGGCGGGCGTGAACTTCCGCGATGTCCTGATCGCGCTCGGGATGTATCCCGAAGCGGCGCAGCTCGGCAGCGAGGGAGCAGGTGTGGTCCTCGCGACCGGACCGGGGGTCGAGGACCTCGCCCCCGGCGATCGTGTGATGGGCCTGCTCGCCGGTGGATTCGGCCCGCTGTCGATCGTCGACAGCCGTTTGCTGGTGCGCTTCCCGGCGGACTGGTCATACGCCCGTGCCGCCTGCGTGCCGCTTGCCTTCCTGACCGCCTATTACGGGCTCGTGGATCTCGCCGGTGCCAAGGAAGGCGAGCGCGTCCTGATCCACTCGGGCGCGGGCGGGGTGGGTATAGCCGCGGTGCAGCTCGCCCAACACCTCGGCGTCGAGGTGTTCGCGACGGCGAGTGCCCGCAAGTGGGCAATGCTGGAAGAGCTCGGGCTCGATCCACAGCACATCGCGAGCTCGCGCGAGCTGGCGTTCCAAGAGCAGTTCCGCGAGGCGACCGACGGACAGGGGGTCGACGTCGTCCTGAACTCGCTGACGGGCGACTTCGTGGACGCCTCGCTCGCGCTGCTGCGAAGCGATGGCCGCTTCCTGGAGATGGGCAAGGCCGACATCCGTACGGCCGCCGAGGTAGCGGCACGCCACGAGCATGTCCACTATCTCCCCTTCGACCTGATCGACGCGGGGCCGGATCGAATCAGAGAGATGCTCATGGCGCTGCTCGACCTGTTCGAGCGCGGTGTCCTGACGGCTCCACCGATGAGGGTGTGGGATGTGCGGCGCGCCCCCGAAGCCCTGCGCTTCATGAGTCAGGCCCGCCACGTCGGCAAGATCGTCATGACCGTGCCGGTCTCGAGCTCCGAGCCGCGCGGCACCGTCCTGATCGCAGGCGGCACCGGTGGGCTGGGGGCGCTGCTCGCAAGACACCTGGTCATCAATCGAGGCGTGCGCGATTTGTTGCTGATGAGCCGCTCCGGAGAGGCCGCCCCGGGCGCGCGGCAGCTGTTGGCCGAGCTCGCTGAGCTTGGCGCAAAGGTCGAGATCGTCGCCTGCGACGTGAGCGACCGCGATCGTCTGCAGGCGCTGATCGCCTCGCTGGCGCCTGAGCGGCGTCTGAGCATGGTGATACATGCCGCCGGCGTCCTCGACGATGGCATCCTCGACTCGCTCACCGTCGAGCGGCTCGAGCAAGTTCTCGCGCCCAAGCTCGACGGCGCCTGGCATTTGCACGAGGCGACCAGGGACATGGACATCGAGGCGTTCGTGCTGTTCTCCTCGGTGACCGGGACACTCGGAGCCGCCGGGCAGTCCAACTACGCCGCGGCGAACGCCTTCATGGATCAGCTCGCGGCGCATCGTCGCGCGCTCGGTCTGCCCGCGCTCTCCCTCGCATGGGGCCCATGGGAGGACACGGCCGGCATGACCGCCGGGCTTGGCGCGGCGGACCTTGCCCGCATGGCCGGCTCGGGGCTGCTCACGCTCTCGCACGAGCGCGGTCTCGAGCTGTTCGACGCCGCGCTCGAAGGCGACGCGCCGCTCGTGGTACCAGTGGCACTCGATCTCCCCGCGTTGCGGGCACAGGCCCGCAGCGGTGAACTGTCTCCGCTGCTGGACGAGCTGGTGCGTGCGCCGGCTCGCTCGTCTCGCGCCGACCTGCGCGACTCGACGGCGCAGCGCATCGCACGGGCGGCAGCATCCGAGCGTGTGGGGGTCGCGCTCGAGGTCGTGCTCGTCCATACAGCAACGGTGCTCGGCCACGCCTCTTCGGAGACGATCGAACCGCGCCAGACCTTCAAGGACATGGGGCTCGACTCGCTCGCTGCGGTCGAACTGCGCAATCGTCTGAGCGCCGGCTTGGGGTTCTCGCTGCCGGCGACGCTCGTGTTCGACAATCCCACACCGGATGCGCTTGCCCGCCATCTGGTTGCTCTGGTCGACGTCGACGAGCGGCCTCAGGTTGAGAGCTCGCCGAACGGCACCATCTCGCCTGCGGCTCCCGGCCGCGCCGACGAGGCCGGCGAGCAGGATCCGATCGCGATCGTGGGCATGGCGTGCCGTTACCCGGGCGGGGTGCGCTCTGCGCAGGAGCTGTGGGAGCTCGTCGCGTCCGACGTCGATGCGATCGGCGACTTCCCCGAGGATCGTGGCTGGGATCTCGAGTCGCTTTACCACCCCGATCCGGACCATCCGGGCACCTCCTCTACGCGCGCCGGCGGTTTTCTCCGTGACGCCGGCGAGTTCGACACCGAGTTCTTCGGTATGAGCCCCCGCGAGGCGCTCGCGACCGACCCGCAGCACCGGCAGCTCCTGGAAGTCACATGGGAGGCGATCGAACACGCTCGCCTGAACGCGAGCGCGCTGCGGGGCAGCCGCACCGGAGTGTTCACCGGCCTGATCCATCACGACTACGGTACGCGCGCGTCGGGCCAGACGCCCGCGGAGCTCGAGCCCTATCTCGGCATGGGCAGCGCCGGCAGCATAGCCTCGGGACGGGTCGCTTACACGTTCGGCCTCGAGGGTCCCGCGGTGACGATCGACACCGCCTGCTCGTCTTCGCTGGTCGCGATGCACTTGGCCAGTGGGGCGTTGCGAGCCCGCGAGTGCGACCTGGCTCTGGCCGGCGGTGTCACAGTGCTCTCCACGCCGCGCGTGTTCGTCGAATTCTCACGCCAGCGGGGGCTCGCCGCGGACGGCAGGGCGCGCTCCTACGCCGAGTCCGCGAGCGGCACGAGCTGGTCGGAGGGCGTGGGGGTGGTGGCGCTCGAGCGGCTCTCAGACGCTCGGCGCCTGGGGCATAGCGTGCTGGCGGTGGTGCGGGGCAGCGCCGTCAACCAGGACGGCGAGAGCAATGGCATGACAGCGCCCAGCGGCCGCGCTCAGCAGCGGGTGATTCGCCAGGCGCTGGCGAGCGCCGGCCTCACGGCAGGCGAGGTCGATGCGGTCGAGGGCCATGGCACCGGCACAAGGCTGGGCGATCCGATCGAGGCGCAGGCACTGCTTGCGAGCTATGGGCGTGAGCGTCCCCACGACAGGCCGCTGTGGTTGGGCTCGATCAAGTCGAACATCGGCCACGCTCAGGCAGCGGCGGGCGTTGCCGGTGTGATCAAGATGGTGATGGCAATGCGCCACGGCACGCTGCCGAAGACGCTTCACCTCGACGAGCCCTCGACCCACGTGGACTGGTCGCAGGGCGCGGTATCGCTCCTGAGTGAGCAGCGGCCATGGGTGCGCAGCGACTCACCACGGCGGGCCGCGGTGTCGTCGTTCGGGGTCAGTGGCACCAACGCCCACCTGATTCTCGAGGAGTCCCCGGCGAGCGATCCGGCGCCCTCCGACGCGGGCAGAGAGCACAACCCCCGCATTGGGACCGCGCCGACCGCAAAGGCCCTGAGCGGGCCCCTGCGCGAGCCACCCCCAACCCCACCCTGGGTGCTCTCGGCAAAGACCGAGAGCGCGCTGCGCATGCAGGCGGCACGCCTACACGCCCACGTCGCCCACGACCCGGAGTCAGGTCCGTTGGACATAGGCCTATCGCTCGCTGAGCGGCCCACATTCGAGCACCGGGCCGTGATCCTCGGCGCCGAGTCGCGGGAGTTGCTGCACGGGGTCGGAGCGCTCGCGAAGGAAGCGCTCGAGGGCAAGCTGGTGGTTGGCGCGACGGCCGCGGGTCGCGGCAAGGTCGCCTTCCTGTTCACGGGTCAGGGCGCTCAATATGTCGGCATGGGCGCCGAGATGCGGCGCTCGTTGCCAGAGTTCGCCGGCAAGCTCGAACAAGTGTGTGGGCTGTTCGACGAGCTGCTCGAGCGGCCGCTGGCGGACGTACTGTTCGCGCAGGCGGGTTCACAGGAGGCGTCCCTGATCGACCTGACGTCCTACTCGCAGGCCGCCCTGTTCGGGCTCGAGGTGGCGCTGTTCGAGCAGGTCACGAACTGGGGGGTGCGACCCGACTATCTGCTCGGCCATTCGATCGGAGAGCTCGCCGCCGCACATGTTGCGGGGGTTCTCTCGCTCGAGCATGCCTGCCGGATGGTGGCGGCTCGTGGACACCTGATGGCCCAACTACCCACTGGGGGCGCGATGCTCGCCGTTCAGGCCTCCGCGCGGGAGGCGCTCGAGGAGCTCGAGGGACTGGAGGGTCGTGTCTCGCTGGCCGCCGTCAACGGGCCGGCCTCGGTCGTCGTCTCAGGTGAGGCGGGCGCGGTGGATGAGCTAGCCGGGCGCTGGGAGCGCCTGGGACGCAAGACCCGGCGCCTGCGTGTATCGCACGCATTTCATTCCCATCGCATGGACGGGATGCTGGACGAGTTTCGTGCTCTCACCGGCGAGTTGACGTTCGACGCTCCATCTATCCCGATCGTCTCAAACCTCACAGGCGATGTGGTGGACGCGGAGCGCATCTGCTCACCCGACTACTGGGTCGATCACGTTCGTCAAACGGTGCGCTTCGCGGACGGAGTGGACCGGCTGCATAGACAGGGCGTGAGGAGCTTCCTCGAGTTGGGGCCGGGCGGCGCGCTCAGCGCCGCCTGCCGCGAGTGCCTGGCCGATTCGGAGTCACAGGTCGCGGCGGCCGCGGTCCTCCGGGCGGGGCGAGGGGAGATCGAGACGTTGCACCGCGGGCTGGCCGAGCTGTGGGTCAACGGGGCGGAGGTCGACTGGCCACGGCTGTTTGCCGGCTCGGGTGCCGGTCGCGTGGATCTGCCGAGCTATGCGTTTCAACGCGAGCGCTACTGGCTTGAAGACTCACGCGCACGGGCGAGCGAGGCGCCGGTCGGACGGCCGAGCGCTCATCCTCTGCTCGGCGCTGTCGTGTCGATCGCGCGGGACGACAGCCTCATGTTCAGCGGCTCGCTGTCATTGCGAGGCCAGCCCTGGCTGGCAGACCACGCGATCGGCGGCGCGCCGTTGCTGGCCGGCACCGCCTTCGTCGAGCTTGCCCTGCATGCCGGCGGCCTGCTCGGGTGCGAGGAGCTGCGCGAGCTCACGATCGAGGCGCCGCTGAAGCTGGACGGCGAGGACGTCGAGTTGCAGCTTTCGGTCGGGGCTCCGGACGGGGAGGGGCTGCGCGGCCTCGAGGTCTACTCGCGTCCGGTCGGGTCGACCGAAGGGTCGCTCGGCGCCGGGGGGCCGTGGACGATGCACGCGACGGGCGTGCTCGCCGGCGCCGGCACCCCGCTCCAGCGGGGTGGAGAGATCGAGCGCGACGAGGAGATCGAGCGCCACGCCCAGAGCCTGATCGAGCAAGCGTGGCCTCCGCAGGGCGCGCAGGAGATGGACGTCGATGCGCTCTACGACGACCTGGCCGCGCAGGGATTGGGCTACGGGCCGGCCTTCCGGGGCGTGCGGGCAGCGTGGCGTCGCGGCAAGGAGATCTTCGCCGAGGTGACCCTGCCCGACCCCGCGAACGGCGAGCGAGCGCAGGACTTCATCGTTCACCCGGCTCTGCTCGACGCTGCTCTGCACCCATTGGCGTCAGCCCGGCAAGCCGACCCGCAAGGAGGGGAGGAGGGGGCGGAGGCTTCGAGGATCGCTCCCGGGAAGCAGGCGCCGGCCGGGGGGATTGCGCTGCCGTTTGCGTGGAAGGGTGTGCGATTGTTCGGCGCGCTTGGACCGAGCTTGCGTGTGCGCCTGGTCGCGCTGGACGGCGAATCGGTGTCGCTCTTCGGGTTCGACGCGCACGGCCGGGTCGCCATGTCGGTGGGCTCGCTCACCCTGCGCCCGCTATCCCCCGGCCAGCTTGCCGCTCTGCGCCATGGCGGGGGTGAGCCCGACTCGATGCTGGGCGTGGACTGGGTGGAGCTCCCCCTTCCCGACGGGTCCGCCGCCGCCTCGCTGCTGCTTCTGCTCGAGGAGTCTCCCGCCGAGCTGCCAGACGGGCTCCAGGCAGTGACGGTCGAGCTGGACGGCTCCTCGGCGCCGGCCGCCGTGCACTCCGGGGTGAATCTGGTGCTGGAGAGGATGCGAGAGTGGCTGGAGCGCCCCGAGCAGCTACAGGGGGAGCGCCTCGCGGTCCTGACCCGCGGGGCGGTGGCAGCGCAGGTGCAGGAGAGAATCCGTGATCTCCCCGGCGGCGCAGTGTGGGGACTCGTGCGCGCCGCCCAAGCCGAGAACCCGGGGCGGTTCGTGATAGTCGACCTCGATGACGAGCAGGATTCGTGGAGCGTGCTCGACCGCGCGCTTGCCGGCGAGGAGCCGCAGCTTGCGATCCGCGCCGGAGTCCTGCATGCACCGCGCCTGGCATCGGTCGAGTCGAGCGGGATCATGGCGCTGCCGGGCGGAGCCGACCGCTGGCGGCTCGACCTGGCCGAGCCGGGAACACTGGAGAGCCTCCACCTGGTTGGCGAGGAGAGCGGGCATGCGCCGCTGGAGCCCGGGCAGGTGCGGGTGGCGGTGCGAGCAGCCGGCCTGAACTTCCGCGACGTCCTGCTGGCCCTCGGCATGTATCCCGAGGAGGCGGCGATCGGCGGCGAGGGCGCGGGTGTCGTGCTGGAGGTAGGCGCCGGCGTGGAGGATCTCGCGCCCGGCGATCACGTGATGGGCTTGCTGCAGGGAGCCTTCGCGTCGACCGCGGTGAGCGACCGGCGGCTGCTCGTGCCCATCCCGCAAGGATGGTCTTTCGCCCGCGCGGCCTCCACCCCGATCGCCTGGTGCACGGCCTACTACGGCCTGGTTGATCTCGGGCGCCTGCGGCGCGGCGAAAGTGTTCTCATCCATGCCGCGGCCGGTGGGGTCGGGATCGCCGCGCTGGGCTTGGCGCGCCAGATCGGCGCCGAGATATTCGCGACCGCAAGTGTCGGCAAGCGCCACGTGCTCGAAGCACACGGCCTCGACGAGGCCCACATCGCGTCCTCGCGCACGCTCGACTTCAAGGATCGCTTCCTGCAAGCAAGCGAAGGCAGAGGCGTCGACGTCGTGCTGGACTGTCTCGCGCACGAGTTCGTGGATGCCTCGCTGGAGCTGACCGCCGACGGAGGGCGGTTCCTCGAGATGGGCAAGGTGGACGTTCGCGACGCGCGCGAGGTGCAGGCGCGCAACAGCTCGATCTCCTATCACCCGTTCGACCTCCAGGAAGCCGGCCCCGAGCGGATCCAGGAGATCCTGCTGGACCTGCTCGAGCTGTTCGAGCGGGCCGAGCTCGAGCCGTCTCCGATCACCAGCTGGAACATGCGCCGGGCGCCCCAGGCCTTCCGCTTCATGAGCCAGGCTCGCCACATCGGCAAGAACGTGTTGCGTCTGGAGCGCCCGATCGACCCGCGCGGCACTGCGCTGGTGACGGGCGGCACCGGGCAGCTGGGCGCAACGATCGCCAGGCACCTCGTCGCGGGTCACGGGGTCGAGCACGTGCTGCTCGTCAGCCGCCGTGGCGAGGAGGCGCCGGGTGCACGGGAGCTGCTCGCCGAGCTGACGCAGCTGGGCGCGCGCGCGAGCGCGATCGGCTGCGACGTGAGCGACTGCGACGCACTTGAGGAGCTGCTCGCGTCGATCCCCGCCGAGCATCCGCTCGACGTGGTGGTGCACGCTGCCGGGACGATCGACGACGGCGTTCTCCGGTCGCTCACACGCGAGCGTGTCGACGGTGTGCTCAGCGCGAAGGTCGATGGCGCCTGGAACCTGCACGAGCTCACCGAGGGGATGGATCTATCCACCTTTGCGCTGTTCTCCTCGATCGCGGGCACGCTCGGCAGCGCCGGTCAGGGCAGCTATGCGGCGGCGAACGCATTTCTCGATGCGCTCGCCGCGCAACGCCACGCTTGCGGGCTGGCAGGCACCTCGATCGCGTGGGGTTTGTGGGAGCAGGACGGTGGTATGAGCCGCGACCTGGACGGCGCGAGCCTCGCGCGTATGCGCCGCGCGGGTATCGCGGCGCTCGGGCCCGAGCAGGGCCTCGTCCTGTTCGACCGAGCCGTGACGGTGGGCGACGCCACAGTGGTGGCGGCTCGGCTGGAACCGGCGGGCTTGCGCGTACTGGCCGAGGCCGGGGAGCTCGCTCCAATCCTCAGCGGTCTCGTGCGTGCGCCCGCGCGTGTACATGAGGATCGCGACGGAGGCGCCTCGCCGCGGTCGCGCCTCGCCGCGATGGACGACAGCGAGCGCGAGCAGACGGCGGTCGAGCTGGTGCGTGCACACACCGCGAACGTGCTTGGCCACGCGACGGCCGAGCGGGTGAAGATGAACTTCACGTTCAAGGAGCTCGGCTTCGACTCGCTCGCTGCCGTGGAGTTGCGCAACCGCCTCACGGGCGCCACCGGGCTGCGCCTGTCGAGCACCCTGATCTTCGACTATCCGACTCCCGCCGAGCTGGTGGGGCACATCCTGGGCGAGTTGACGGGTGCCAGGGCCGGTGCCCCCCGCGCGCGCGCCGCCGTTGCGGTGGAGGAGCCGATCGCGATCGTTGGGATGAGCTGCCGCTACCCGGGCGGCGTGGGCTCGCCGGGAGAGCTGTGGGATCTCCTTGCTCGCGGGGAGGACGCGATCTCGAGCCTGCCGCACGATCGCGGCTGGGATCTGGATAGCCTCATCGATGGCCACGATCCCGAGCACGCCGGATCGAGCCGTGCCCACGCGGGCGGCTTCCTGGCCGACGCGGGCGCGTTCGATGCCGAGTTCTTCGGGATCGGCCCGCGCGAGGCGCTTGCGATGGATCCCCAGCAGCGCCTGCTCTTGGAAACCTGCTGGGAGGCGATCGAACGCTCGGGCATCGATCCGCTCTCGCTGCGCGGGGCCGAGGCCGGAGTGTTCGCTGGGATCTCCGCTTCCGGCTACGGCGCCGGCGCCGCCTCGGACAACCTCGGGGTCGAGGGCTATCGCCTGACCGGCAACGTCACGAGCGCCGCGTCAGGGAGGGTGGCCTACACGCTCGGGCTGGAGGGCCCAGCGGTGTCGATCGACACCGCCTGCTCATCCTCGCTCGTGGCGCTCCATCTCGCCTGCCAGGCGTTGCGTCACTGCGAATGCTCGCTGGCGCTCGCCGGCGGCGTGATGGTGATGGTCTCTCCCGAGCTGTTTGTGGAGTTCGCCCGCCAGGGCGGCCTGGCGAGCGACGGTCGCTGCAAGGCGTTCTCCGCCGCGGCGGATGGCACCGGCTGGAGTGAGGGCGCCGGAGTGCTCCTGCTGGAGCGTCTCTCCGACGCTCAGCGCCACGGCCACCCGATCGCTGCAGTGGTGCGCGGCAGTGCCGTCAACCAGGACGGGGCGAGCAATGGCCTGACCGCGCCGAACGGGCCTTCCCAGCAGCGGGTGATCCGTCAGGCGCTCGCCAATGCGGGTGTGGAGCCCCGGCAGGTGCAGGCGGTCGAGGCGCACGGCACCGGCACCACGCTCGGCGACCCGATAGAGGCGCAAGCGCTGATAGCGACCTACGGACAGGACCGCGAGCATCCGTTGCTGCTCGGCTCGATCAAGTCGAACATAGGCCACGCTGCGACGGCGGCGGGGGTCGCCGGCGTGATCAAGATGGCGATGGCCCTCCAGCGCGGTCTGCTTCCGCCGACGCTTCACGTCGAGGAGCCCTCAGAGAAGATCGACTGGTCGGCTGGGGCCGTCGAGTTGTTGACGGAGGCAAGCGCGTGGCCTGCGGACGGGCAACCACGCCGCGCCGGGGTGTCGTCGTTCGGCATCAGCGGCACCAACGCGCACGTGATCCTCGAGGAGGCGCCCGTTCTCGAGCGGGCCGCGGTCGCAGCGGGCGAGCCCTCCGAGGATCACGCTCCTGTGCCGTGGGTGGTGTCGGCCAGGAGCGAGACGGGACTGCGTGCTCAGGCGCGAGCGCTGCTTGACGACCTTGAGGGTCATCCCGAGCAGCCAATCGCCGACGTCGCCTGCTCGCTGGCCGCCCGCCCGGCCCTGGAGAGACGCACGGTCTCGGTAGGGGGAACGCGGGAGCAGCTGCTCTCGGGCGTGAGGGCGGTCGCGAACGCAGATGTCCAAGCGGGGACGATCGGTGCGACGGCCGGCGAACCTGCCAAGCTCGCGTTTCTGTTGACTGGCCAGGGCGCCCAGCGCGCCGGCATGGGACGCGGTCTCCACGATGCGTTCCCGGTCTTCCGCGAAGCACTCGAGCAGGTGTGCGAGTCACTCGACGGGGAGCTCGAGCACTCCCTGCTCGAGCTGATGCTGCACGAGCCGGAAGCGAGCGCGCCGCGCGCCGCGGCCGCCGGGCCGGGTGCCGATTCCCGCAGGGACGGCGACCTCGTCTCGACATCGGGACCTCTGGATCGGACGATGTTCGCCCAGCCCGCCCTGTTCGCCTACGAGGTGGCGCTGTTCAGGCTGCTGGAGAGCTGGGGCGTTACCCCCGACCTGCTGCTGGGCCACTCGGTGGGTGAGCTGGTGGCCGCACATTTGGCGGGGATGCTCTCGTTGAGCGATGCGTGCTCGCTGGTGGCAGCGCGCGGGCGCCTGATGGACGCATTGCCTGAGGCCGGCGCGATGGTGGCGGTGCAAGCCTCCGAGGAAGAGGCGCTCGGCTCGCTTGCCGAGGTCGGTGGACTGGTGGCGCTGGCTGCCGTCAACGCTCCCGCTTCGGTGGTGCTCTCCGGAGACGAGGAAGCGGTCTCAGGGCTCGCCAAGATGTGGCGCGAGCGTGGGCGCAAGACAAGGCGGCTGACCGTGAGTCACGCGTTTCACTCGCCGCACATGGACGGGATGCTCGCCGAGTTCGCGCAGGTCGCCGGCCGGGTGACATTCTCCGAGCCGCGCATCCCGATCGTCTCCAACGTGACGGGAGAGATCTCGGGCGAGGAGATGTGCGATCCCGGCTACTGGGTGCGTCACGTGCGTGAGACCGTGCGCTTCGCCGACGGCGTTCGCCGGCTGGCCGGCGCCGGCGTGAGCTGCTTGCTCGAGCTGGGTCCCGAGGGTGCGCTGAGTGCTATGGCGCGCGAGTGCCTGCCCGAGCAGGAGAGCACGATCGTGGCGCTTGGGCGGTCGGGACGCTCGGAAGCAGAGACGTTGCTCGCGGGATTGGGGGAGGCCTGGGCACACGGGGTCCCTGTCGACTGGCCGGGGATGCTCCATGAGCGTGGGGCACGGCGGGTCGAACTGCCCACCTACGCGTTTCAAAGGCGGCGCTACTGGCTGGATGGCGCCCCGAGCGCGGGTGCGCCGGCGACTTCGATCGGACAGCGCTCGACGGGGCATCCGCTGTTGGGCGCGGCGACCGGCTTGGCCGAAGGCGGTGGGCACCTGCTGACGGGTCGCCTCTCGCTGCAGTCGCACGCCTGGCTTGCCGACCACGTTGTGGGGGGGACGGTGCTGCTGCCGGGCGCGGCCCTGGTGGAGCTTGCACTCCAGGGCGCCGGCGAGCACGGGTGCGCGTGCCTGCGTGAGCTCGTGCTCGAAGCGCCCTTGGCCATCCCCGCTCGCGGCGGCGTCCAGCTGCAGGTGTCTGTGGGGGAGCCCGACGAGCAGGATTGCCGCGCCATCAGCATCCACTCGCGTCCCGAGGAGTTGCTGGAGGAGGCGGAGCTCGATCGGCGCTGGACTCGACATGCGAGCGGGGTCGTGAGCCCTCGAGGCGCGGGGGAGGAGAACCCGTGGGGCTCGGATACGGCGCTCGCCGGGGAGTGGCCTCCGCCCGGGGCCGAGCCACTCGGCGTGGAGGACCTCTACGAAGGACTCTCAGAGCACGGCTTTGACTATGGTGCCGCCTTCCAGGGTGTGCGGGCCGCCTGGCGGCGTGGGCGCGAGCTGTTCGCAGAGGTGGCGCTCTCAAGCGAGCAGCGCGAACAGGCGGATGCCTTCAACCTCCATCCGGCGCTGCTCGACGGCGCGCTGCACGTGGCCGGAGCGGACCTCGGCCATGCGCGGGAGTCTGGTCTGGGAGAGGTACGGTTGCCGTTCTCCTGGCAGGGGGTCGAGCTGCACGTACGCGGCGTTGCCGAGGTGCGCGTGCGCGTGACAACGACGGAATCGGACACGCTCGCGCTGGCGATCGCCGACGAGCACGGCGACCCTGTCGCCTCGGTCGAGGCGCTGCGCTCCAGGGCGCTGCCGGCGGGGCAGCTCGATGGCGCCAACCGGACTGTGCGGTCGTTGTTTGGGGTTGAGTGGATCGTGTTGGATGGTGTTTCGGTGTCCTCTGGGGAGCCGGTGGTGGAGTGGGTTTCTGTGGGTGCCGGTGCTGTTGCCGGCGGGACTGTGCCGGCAAGTGTGCGTGAGCGGGTGGGCGGAGCTTTGGAGCTTGTCCAGGATTCGCCTGCGTCGAGCCTGGCGTTGGTGACCGAGCGGGCGGTCGCCGTCCGTCCCGCGGAGGATGTCCCGGACCTGGCCGGGAGCGCGGTGTGGGGTTTGGTGCGGAGCGCTCAGCTGGAGAGTCCGGGTCGCTTTTTGTTGGTCGATGTCGATGGTGAGCAGGGTTCGTGGGATGCGTTGCCGGGCGCGCTCGAGAAGGCGGTCGCCTCGGGGGAGTCACAGCTCGCTGTGCGTGGGGGAACGGTGCTGGTGCCGCGTCTGGTGCGTTTGGGCGAGGAGGCGTGCTCGGCTGGGGACTTTGGGTCGTTTTTGGGTGGGGACGGGACGGTTCTTGTGACGGGCGGACTTGGTGGTGTGGGGGCCGTATTGGCGCGGCATCTGGTGTGCGAGCGAGGGGTGCGTCACCTCCTGCTCGTGGGTCGGCGTGGCCTGGATACCCCGGGGGCCGAGGAGCTCGTGGAGGAGTTGGCGGGGTTCGGCGCTCGTGTGCGTGTCGAGGCGTGCGATGTGTCTGACCGCGACGCGTTGGAGGCGTTGCTCGGCTCGGTGGGGGTGGAACATCCGTTGCGGGGTGTGGTGCATGCGGCGGGTGTGCTTGACGACGGTGTGATCGATTCGTTGACGGTCGAGCGGTTGGATCGTGTGCTGGCGCCGAAGGTGGATGGGGCGTGGCACTTGCACGAGTTGACCGCCGGCCTGGGCCTGGAGGCGTTCGTGTTGTTCTCTTCGCTCGCCGGGAGTTTTGGCAGTCCTGGCCAGGGGAGCTACGCGGCGGCGAACGCGTTCCTCGACGGCCTTGCCGAGCATCGCCGGGCGTTGGGTTTGCCGGGTCTCTCGTTGGCGTGGGGTGCTTGGGAGAACGCGGGAATGGTGGGCGGGTTGGGGTGGACCGATCGTGCGCGGATGGCGCGTGGGGGTGTGCGGCCGCTCGCCGAGGAGGACGCCCTCGCGTTGTTCGACGTCGCTCCCACGATCGACCGTGCTGTCATCGTTCCAGCCCGTTTCGACCGCGCCGCACTACGAGCACAAGCGCAGAGGGGGACGCTCCCCCCGCTGCTGAGCAAGATGGCGCCGGCGCAGGTCCGACGGGCGGTGGCGAGCGCACCGGGATCGCTGGCGGGACTCCTCGCCGATGCTTCCGGGCCAGAGCGCGAGCGACTGGTGCTCCAGCTCGTCCGCACCGAGACAGCCACCGTCCTCGGCCACGCCTCCGCGGATGAGATAGAGCCCGAGCGCCCATTCAAGGAGCTCGGCTTCGACTCGCTCGCCGCGGTCGAGTTGCGCAATCGGCTCGACACGCTAACTGGACTGCGTCTCAGCGCGACGCTCGTCTTCGACCATCCCAACCCGAGCGCTCTGGCGGCCCACCTGCTGGACACAGTGGGCGGCGAGACGCGCGGGCACGCCCCACACATCTCCGTCCAAAAGAGCCTCGAGGAGCCGGTTGCGATCGTCGGCATGAGCTGCCGCTATCCGGGTGGGGTGGGCTCGCCGCAAGACTTGTGGCGTCTGGTCGCCGACGGCGTCGACGCGATCTCGCCCTTCCCGGAGGACCGCGGGTGGGATGTCCAAGCGCTGTACGACCCGGATCCCGACCGTTCCGGTACCAGCTACACGACCGAGGGCGGGTTCGTACGCGACGCGGGCGAGTTCGACTGTGCGTTCTTCGGCGTGAGCCCGCGCGAGGCGCTGGCGATGGATCCCCAGCAGCGCCTGCTGCTGGAAGCAAGCTGGGAGGCGTTCGAAGACGCGGGGATCGACCCGCGCTCGCTACGCGGAACCCCGACAGGGGTGTTCGCCGGGGTGATGTATCAGGACTACGGCAGCGGCATCGCCGGCCGCCAAGCCGAGGGGCTCGAGGGCTATCTGGGCACCGGCGGCGCGGGCAGCATCGTGTCCGGGCGCGTGGCCTACACGTTCGGCCTGGAGGGTCCCGCAGTGTCGGTCAACACCGCCTGCTCCTCCTCGCTCGTCGCCCTGCACTGGGCCTGTCAGGCCCTGCGCTCGGGCGAGTGCTCGCTCGCGCTCGCCGCCGGGGTCACGGTGATGTGGACCCCGGCGGTGTTCCTGGAGTTCTCGCGTCAGCGTGGCCTCGCAGCCGACGGTCGCTGCAAGTCCTACGCCGACGCGGCGGACGGCACCGGCTGGAGCGAGGGCGCCGGCGTGCTCGTGCTCGAGCGCCTGTCCGAGGCGCGGCGGCTCGGCCATGAGGTGCTGGCAGTCGTCCGGGGAAGCGCCGTGAACCAGGACGGCGCGAGCAACGGTCTGACCGCGCCGAACGGGCCTTCCCAGCAGCGGGTGATCCTTCAGGCGCTTGCCAACGCAGGTCTTTCGCCCGAGCAGGTGGACGCGGTCGAGGGCCATGGCACCGGCACCCGGCTCGGGGACCCGATCGAGGCGCAGGCGCTGCTCGCAACCTACGGTCGGTCGCGTCCCCGCGAGAGTCCCCTGTGGCTCGGCTCGATCAAGTCCAACATCGGCCACACCCAGGCCGCCGCGGGGGTAGCCGGCGTCATCAAGATGGTGATGGCTATGCGCCACGGCGTGCTCCCGCGCACACTGCACATCGAGCGGCCCTCTGATCAGGTCGACTGGTCGGCCGGCGCGGTCTCCCCGCTCACGGAGTCGATCCCCTGGCCGCGAGGAGAGGGCCCCCGCCGCGCGGGTGTCTCCTCGTTTGGCATGAGCGGCACCAACGCGCACGTGATCGTCGAGCATGTGGCGGGAGACTGGGTTGCGGAGGACTCCTCCACGCCTGAGCCCGGCAACGGGCTTTCGGCGAGCGATGAGCGCGGGGCGGGTGGCGAGTCAGTGCAGGGCGAGGACTCCGGTGAGGCTCCGCTGCCATGGGTCCTCTCCGCACGCGAGGAGTCCGGGCTGTTTGCACAGGCCCGTCGCCTGCTCGAGCACGTCGAGCGCGACCCAAGCCTCACGCCGGCGGTCATCGGACTCTCGCTTGCGCGACGACCACTGCTCGCCGAGCGTGCGGTGCTCGCGGGCTCCGGTCGGCGCGAGCTGCTCGCCGACCTGCGTGCGCTGGCCGAGGGCGACAGGGCAGTCGATCTGGGCCAGGGAGCGTCCGGCCCTCAGAGTCGCTCCTACTCCAAGACGACAGGGCTTGCCTTCCTGTTCTCCGGGCAGGGCGCCCAGCGTGTCGGCATGGGTGCCGGGATGCACCGCGCGTTCCCGGTCTTCAGGGACGCGCTGGACGAGACGTGCGGGCACCTGGACGAGCTGCTCGGGTGCTCGTTGCAAGCCGTGATGTTCGACGCCGGCGAAGAGGGCGAGCGGGCGCGTCGCGAATCGCTGCTCGACCAGACGCTTTTCACCCAGGCCGCCCTGTTCGCGCTCGAGGTTTCGCTCTTCCGGCTGGTGCAGGCGTTCGGGGTGCGCCCCGACTTTCTGCTCGGTCACTCTGTCGGCGAGATCGCCGCTGCCCATGTCGCCGGTGTCTTCTCGCTGCGCGACGCCTGTGCGCTCGTCACGGCACGCGGCCGGCTGATGAGCGCCCTGCCGGCGGGAGGCGCGATGGTTTCTGTGCAGGCCTCGGGAGAGGAGCTGCTTCAGAGCGTCGCAGGGCTGGAGGATCGGGTGGCGCTGGCAGCCGTCAACGGGCCCTCCTCGGCAGTGCTCTCAGGCGAGGAGGGCCTTGTGTTAGAGCTCGCCGAGGCCTGGCAAGAGCAGGGGCGAAAGATTAAGCGACTGCAGGTCAGTCACGCGTTCCACTCGCCGCGGATGGACTCGATGTTGGAGGAGTTCGGCGAGGTCGCCGAGCGCGTTTCTTTTGCCCCGCCACGGATCCCGATCGTCTCGAATCTGACTGGAGAGGCCGTCTCAGGCGAGCTGTGCGAACCCGACTATTGGGTCCGTCATGTGCGCGAGACCGTGCGTTTCGCGGATGGCATTCGCTGGCTTGGCGATCACGGAATCGGTCACTTCCTCGAGCTCGGCCCCGACGGAGTGCTCAGCGCGATGGCTCGCGACTGCCTCCCCGCCGAGCAAGCCGGCGGTGAGGTGGTGGCAGTGTTGCGAGCTGGACGCGAGGAGGTTGGAACACTCTTCGGCGCACTTGCCCACCTATGGGCCGGTGGTGTCGATGTCGACTGGACCGAGCCCTTCAGTGAGCGGAGCGCTCAGAGGGTGAGCCTGCCGAAGTACCCGTTCCGCCGCCAGAGGTTCTGGCTGGAGGCTCCCCGCACGGGGACAGGGGATGTCGGGGCGGCTGGTCAGAGCTCCAGCGACCATCCTTTGCTGGGCGCGGCGGTAGCGCTGGCCGGCGATCGCGGTCTGCTGTTCACCGGGTGCATCTCACTTAAAGAGCAACCGTGGCTGGCCGGCCACAGGGTCGGGTCTGTGGCGCTGCTTCCCGGCACCGCCTTCGTAGAGCTCGCCCTATATGCCGGCGCCCAGGTCGGCTGCGACTCACTGGCAGAGTTGACTCTGCGGGCGCCGCTGGCACTCGGTGAGCGCGAGCGCGTACAGCTGCAGCTCTCGCTTGGAGCGGCGGACGACAGTGGCCGGCGCGAGGTGAGTATCGACTCGCGTCCGCTCGAGGGCTCCTCTGAAGCGTCGCTGGAAGGGCTCGCTTGGACGTGCCACGCAAGCGGCCGGCTCGCGCCCCGCGAGCGCTCGGATGGAGGGTATGCGTCCGGCATGCCGGACGACTCTCCGGCGGGGGAGTCCTGGCCGCCGGCGGACGCCGAGCCGGTGGATGTCGAGCGGATCTATGACGCTCTTGCCGAGGGGGGGATCGAGTACGGTCGGCCGTTTCGTGCGCTGCAGGCGGTGTGGCTGCGAGGAGAGGAGCTGTTCGCGGAGGTTGCGCCCCTGGATGAGCAAGTCCCAGGAGGCAACGGTTTCGAGCTGCATCCGGCCAGCTTCGACGCGGCGCTGCATGCGCTTGGAGCGTTGGTCCTCGATGTCGGGCCTGAGGTCGGCGCGGGACCGCGCTTGCCGTTTGTGTGGAGCGGCGTCGAATTGCACGGGGCGACCGCGTCCACGCTGCGAGTTCGGATCTCCCCTGCCGGCGGCGAGACCGTCTCCATGCTGCTCGCCGACGAGGACGGTCGTCTCGTGGCGTCTGTTGAATCTGTCTTGCTGCGACGACTGGCCACGGGTGAGATCGGCCCGGAGCGCAACATCTCGCGGTCTCTGTTTGGCGTGGAGTGGGTGGATCCTTCGAGTTTCTCGCGGCCGTCCGATGGGTTTGGGGTGGAGTGGGTCGCGTTGGATGGCGGTGCGCCCGTCGGCGAGGCTGTTTTGTGTGGTGTTCGTGAGCGGTTGGGTTTGGCGCTCGGGCTTGTGCAGGAGGCGTCTGAGTCGGGTGTTGCTTTTGTTACTGAGCGGGCGGTGGTGGTGGAGCGGGAGGATGGCGTTCCGGACTTGGCGGGTGCCGCGGTGTGGGGTTTGGTGCGCAGCGCTCAATTGGAGAATCCGGGTCGCTTCCTGTTGGCGGACGTGGACGGTGCGCAGGAGTCTTGGGATGCGTTGCCAGACGCGCTGGAGATGGCGGGCGCCGCGGGAGAGTCTCAGCTGGCGATTCGTGGAGGACGGGTGCTCGTGGCTCGCCTGGCGCGTTTGGGCGAGGAGGCTTCCTCTCTTGGGGATGTCGGGTCGTTCTTGGGTGGGGACGGGACGGTTCTCGTGACGGGCGGCCTTGGTGGCCTGGGCGCCGTGTTGGCGCGGCATCTGGTGAACGAGCGCGGCGTGCGGCGCCTCCTGCTTGTGGGTCGGCGTGGCCTGGAGGCGCCGGGGGCCGGGGAGCTCCTCGAGGAGTTGTCCGGGCTCGGTGCGCACGTGACCGTGGCCGCGTGCGATGTGTCCGATCGTGATGAGTTGGAGGCTTTGCTTTCCTCGGTAGCCGCTGAGCATCCGTTGCGGGGGGTGGTGCACGCGGCGGGCGTGCTAGACGACGGTGTGATCGATTCGTTGAATCCAGAGCGGCTGAATCAGGTGTTGGCGCCGAAGGTGGATGGGGCGTGGCATCTGCACGAATTGACGGCGGGGATGGACCTCGACGCGTTTGTGTTGTTCTCTTCGGTCGCGGGGACCTTGGGCAGTCCCGGCCAGGCGAGCTATGCGGCGGCCAACGCGTTCCTGGATGGGCTTGCCGAGCATCGCCGGGCGTCCGGTTTGCCGGCCGTGTCGCTGGCGTGGGGCGCGTGGGAGGACGCGGGGATGGCCGGCGCCCTGGGGCAGGCCGATCGTGCGCGGATGTCGCGCGGGGGCGTGCGCGCTCTCGCCAACGAGGATGCCCTTGCGCTGTTCGACATCGCCCCCACCGCCGCCCGCGCGGTCGCCGTCCCGGTCAACTTCGACCGCGCCGCGCTGCGAGCACAGGCGGAGCGAGGGACCCTCCCGGCACTCCTGCGCGGGATCGCGCCGCGCAGTGCTCGCCCTACCGAGCAGACCACGTCGGGATCGTTGGCCCGGCGCCTTGAAGGCGCGGCCGAGCACGAGCGCGAGCATCTCGTGTTGCAGGCGGTGCGGAGCCAGGTGGCCGGCGTTCTCGGCCACGGCTCGGCTCAGGACGTCGAGCCGGAGCGCTCGTTCAAGGAGCTCGGCTTCGACTCGCTTGCGGCGGTGGAGCTGCGCAACGGCCTGGCACTGATCAGCGGCCTGCGCCTGCCGGCCACGCTCGTCTTCGACCATCCGACCTCGCTCGCGCTTGCCGAGTTCCTGCTCGGCGAGCTGGCGAGCTCAGGCACGATCGGCGGCGGGATGACGCCGGACAGCGGCCTGGACGCGCTCGAGCGCACACTCGCCTCGCTTGGTCCCGACGACGCTGAGCGGACCAGGATCGCCGAGCGCTTGAGGGCGATAATAGCGGGCTTCGGTGCGCCCGGCGAGCAGGACCGCGAGGTCGCCGAGCAGATCGGGTCGGCCACCGCCGACCAGGTCTTCGAGTTCATCGACGCGGAGCTGGGCTCGAGATGAGCGAAGACGAGAAGGTCCTCGACTATCTCAAGCGCGTCACCGTTGACCTGCACGACACGCGCCGGCGGTTGCGTCAAGCCGAGGAGCGCGCCGGCGAGCCGATCGCGATCGTCGGGATGGGCTGCCGCTATCCCGGCGGGGTCACATCGCCTCGGGAGTTGTGGGAGCTGCTGGTGGAGGGCCGCGACGCGATCTCCGGCTTCCCGACGGATCGCGGCTGGGACTTGGAGCGCCTCTACCATCCCGACCCCGAGCACCCCGGGACCAGCTACGTGCGCGAGGCCGGCTTCGTGCGCGACGCCGGCGAGTTCGACGCCGGCTTCTTCGGAATCAGCCCGCGCGAGGCGCTGGCCACAGATCCCCAGCAGCGATTGCTGCTCGAAATCTGCTGGGAGGCCCTCGAAGACGGGCGCCTGGACCCGCTCGCGCTGCGTGGCAGCGACACGGGGGTATTCGTCGGCGTGATGTACCACGACTACGCGACCCTCGGCGTGCCCCCGGAGCTGGAAGGCTTCGTCGCGACCGGCAGTGCCGGCAGCGTCGCATCGGGCCGCGTCTCCTACACGCTCGGCCTGGAGGGACCAGCCGTGTCGGTGGACACGGCCTGCTCGTCGTCTCTGGTGACGCTGCACCTCGCCTGCCAGGCGCTGCGCGCCGGCGAATGCTCGCTCGCGCTCGCGGGTGGCGTGAGCGTGATGTGGAGCGCCGCGGCGTTCGTGGACTCCAGCCGCAAGCGGGCGCTGGCCGCGGACGGTCGCTGCAAGTCCTATGCCGAGGCTGCCGACGGCACCGCCTGGGGGGAGGGGGCGGGAGTGGTGGTGCTCGAGCGCCTGTCCGAGGCGCGGCGGCTCGGCCACGAGGTGCTGGCGGTCGTCCGGGGAAGCGCCGTCAACCAGGATGGGGCGAGCAACGGCCTCACGGCCCCCAACGGCCCCTCGCAGCGGCGCGTGATCCAGCGGGCGCTGGTGAGCGCCGGCCTCTCCGCGGCCCAGGTGGACGTCGTGGAGGGCCACGGCACGGGCACCCCTCTCGGAGACCCGATCGAGGCGCAGGCGCTGCTCGCGACATACGGTCAGGCGCGTCCCGACGAGCGTCCCCTGCTGCTGGGCTCGATCAAGTCGAATATCGGCCACACGCAAGGCGCGGCCGGCGTCGCCGGAGTGATCAAGCTGGCGATGGCCATGCGCCATGGCGTGTTGCCGAGGACCTTGCACTTGGAGGAGGCCTCAACCCAGGTCGACTGGTCGGCCGGCGCTGTCTCGCTGCTGCGCGAGCCAGTCGCCTGGACGCGGGGAGAGCAGCCACGGCGTGGCGCGGTCTCCTCGTTCGGGATGAGCGGCACGAACGCTCACGTGATCCTCGAGGAGCCGCCGGCTGTCGAGACCGAACAGGACGCGGCGGAACAGGTGATACCCAATGGCCTGGTGGGCCATGGTGTGACGCCGTGGCTGCTCTCGGGGCGCGGCGAGGGAGGCCTACGCCGACAGGCGGACCGCCTGCTGGCCTGGGTGGAGGATGTACCCGACCGAGATGTGGCCGCGGTCGGGCACGCCCTCGCGCACCGTCCCGCGCTCGATCGCCGGGCGGTACTCGTCGGCGACTCGCGCGCCGAGCTGCTCGACGGCCTGCGGGCACTCTCCCAAGGTCGCTCGGTGCCTGCTCTCATGCGCGGAATCGCGAACGCAAGGGGCAATGGCAAGCTGGTCTTCCTATTCCCCGGTCACGGCTCGCAGTGGACGGGGATGGGGGTGGAGCTGCTCGACAGCTCGTCGCTGTTCGCCGAGCACATGCACGCCTGCGAAGAGGCGCTTGCCCCGTACATCGACTGGTCTCCGGTGGCGGTCCTGCGGGGTGAGAGCGGCGCTCCCGCGCTCGAGCGCGTCGATGTGATCCAGCCAACGCTGTTCGCGACGATGGTCTCGCTGACCGCGCTGTGGGGCGCCTGCGGCGTGCGCCCAGACTTCGTAGTCGGGCACTCCCAGGGGGAGATAGCGGCGGCGCATATCGCCGGTGGCTTGGATCTGGCCGACGCGGCGCGCATGGTCGCGCTGCGCAGCAAGGTCCTCGCCCGTCTGACCGGCAAGGGTCGAATGGCGTCGATCTCGCTGTCCCCCAAGGAGCTCTCGCCGCGATTGGAGCCGTGGGAGGGGCGGCTCGTGATCGCAGGCGTGAACGGCCCGCGCTCGGTCTCGGTGTCAGGCGACCCGGAAGCGCTCGACGAGCTCCTGCGCGAGTGCGCCTCGCGGGAGATTCGCGCTCGGGAGATCGCAGCGGCGGTCGGCGCCGGACACTCGCCGCAGGTTGAGGAGCTGCGCGAGGATCTGCTGGAGAGCTGCTCGCGGGTGACCCCGCGCAGCGGTGGGATCCCGTTCTACTCGACGGTCCTCGCGGGGCCGATCGACACCGCGAGCCTCGACGCCGAGTACTGGTACCGCAACGCGCGTGAGACAGTGCTGTTCGAGCCGACGGTGAGGCGCCTGCTCGACGAGGGCTGCCGCACGTTCGTGGAGGTGAGCCCGCACCCCGTGCTCTCCACCGTCGTGGAGGAGACCGCCGACGAGGCGCTCGGTGACCGGGAGAGCGTCACGATCGCCGGCACGTTGCGCCGCAACGAGGGTGGCCCACGGCGCTTCTGCTCCTCGCTCGCGAGCCTGTGGGCCTGTGGGGTGCCGGTCGACTGGGAGCCGCTGCTTGCCGGCGTGCCGGACCCGCGCCTGCGCCTCCCGACCTATGCCTTCCAGCGTGAGCGCTACTGGATCGAGTGCGGCGATGCCCGCGCGGGCGACATGACCTCGATCGGGCAGGCCGATGCGAGCCATCCGTTCCTGCGCGCGGCGGTGGAGCTGGCCGAGGATCGCGGGTGGCTCCTGACCGGTCGGATCTCGTTGCGAGAGCACCCGTGGCTCGCCGACCACGCAACCGCGGGTGTGACGCTGCTTCCTGGTGCCGCGCTGCTGGAGCTCGCCCTGCATGCCGGCGCGCGCGCCGGTGCTGAGACGGTGCGCGAGCTCACGCTGCAGGCGCCGCTCGCGATTCCCGCGTCGGATGCCGTGCACCTCCAGGTCACCGTCGGCGAGCTGAACGAGGCGGGCGAGCGGGAGGTGGCGATCCATTCACGCATCGAGGATGCAGCGGGGGAGCTCGGCGAGGATATGTCGTGGACCTGTCACGCGCGCGGCATCCTTGCCGACGTGGCCGTCCGCTCGTCCGACGAGCATGGGGACCAGGTTGAGCGGCCCGGCGGCGCCACGCGCGAGGAGGTCCGCGAGCCGTGGCCCGGGCAAAACGCCGAGGCGATCGATGTACAGGCGCTATACGATCGCCTCGCCGGCCAGGGATTTGACTATGGCCCGGCCTTTCAGTGCCTGCGGGCCGCCTGGCGGGACGGGGAGGAGGTGCTGGCCGAAGTCGCCCTCACGGAGGTACAGGAGCAGGGAGAGTCCTTTGGGGTCCATCCCGCACTGCTTGACGCAGCGCTGCATGCGCTGGGGGGTGGGTCGGGCGAAAGCGAGGCGCCGCCGGCCCAGGATCGGGCGCCGGGCGGCCTGCTCGTGCCGTTCGCGTGGGGCACTGTGGCACTCCACCGCCGTGCCCCAAGTTCTCTGCGGGCGCGTCTGAGGCCCGCGGGTGAAGGCGAGCTGTCGCTCCAACTGAGCGATCCTGACGGCAAGCCGGTGCTGTCGGTCGATTCGCTGAGCGTGCGCGAGCTCTCTCCCGAGCAGCTCGCCGCGGTTGGTACTGGCACGCACCGGTCACTGTTCGGGTTGGGCTGGGTGCCGGTCGAGCCCCCCGGTCGAGCGACCGCCGATCGCTGGGCGACCCTGGGCGCTGTCGATGCGAGCGTGCTCGAGTCTTTGCGGGCGAGCGGGTCAAGCATCGACGCCTACGAGAGCATCCCCGCGCTTGCGGCGGCGATCGACGCGGGGGGGCACGCTCCGGGCCTTGCGCTGGTGGATCTCTCGAGCCCGGACCGCGGATGGATGTCGAGTGCCGAGCACCTCGATTCGGCCGGAGGTGCCGGCGAGCTTCCGCTCGCGGCGCATATCTACGTCAACGAGATGCTCATGTTCCTGAAGGAGTGGCTCTCAGGCGAAGGGCTCGCCGACACGCGGCTAGTCCTGATCACGCGCGGAGCGGTCGCGACGCGGATGGGCGAGGACGTCACCGACCTGTCTGCCGCACCCGTCTGGGGTCTCGTGCGCAGCGCGCAGTCCGAGAACCCGGGGCGGCTGGTGCTCGTCGACATCGACGACAGCGACGCCTCCCACGCCGCGCTCGCCGGCGCGCTCGATCTCGACGAGCCCCAGCTCGCGCTACGCGACGGCCAGGCGCTGGCGCCACGACTCCAGGTCGTGCCCACCGACGCCGCACCCATCGAGGCTTCGCCCACCCAGGCTTCGTCGATCGAGGCTTCGTCGAACCAGGACGAGTCCACCGAGAGCGTCTCCATGGCCGGCACGTCGCCGTGGCGCGGCACCGTCTTGATCACCGGCGGCACCGGCGCGCTCGGCAGCCTGCTGGCAAGGCATCTGGTTACCCGGCATGGCGTGCGCGACCTCCTGTTGACCGGACGCCGCGGGCTGGGAGCGCCCGGCGCTGAGCAGCTCGAGCGCGAACTGGGCGAGCTGGGTGCCCGTGTAACGATTGCCGGCTGCGACGTCGGTGACCGCCGGCAGCTGAGCGAGCTGCTGGCGACGCTTCCCGGAGACCGTCCACTTGGAGGTGTGGTTCACGCAGCCGGCGTACTCGAGGACGGCGTGATCGACTCGCTGACGCCCGAGCACGTCGATCGGGTGCTCGCGCCGAAGCTCGACGGCGCATGGCATCTGCACGAGCTCACCGAGCGGATGGACCTCTCGATGTTCGTCCTCTTCTCCTCCGCCGCGGGCACGTTTGGCAACGCCGGTCAGGGCAATTACGCCGCGGCCAACGTCTTCCTCGACGCGCTCGCCGCCCACCGCCGTGCGCGCGGCCTGCCCGGCGTCTCGCTGGCGTGGGGGCTCTGGGAGGAGATCGGGGACGACGTGGACGACGCTCTGCGCGAGAGGCTCGCACGCTCCGGCTTCGCGATGCTCTCGGGCGAAGACGGCCTCGGGCTCTTCGACGTGGCATGTGCGCGCGGCGATGCGCTCGCGGTGCCGGTCAAGCTCGACGCCGGCGCTTTGCGCGCACGCGCACGGACCGGCCTGCTGCCTGCGCTGCTGCGCGGCTTGGTAAGGATGCCGGCGGCGGGCGAGCGCGAGAGCGCCGGCCCAACGCTCGCGCAGCGTCTGGAGAGCGTGCCGGCCAACGAGCGCCGAGAGGTTGCGCTGGGAGTGGTAGTCGAGGAGATCGCCGCTGTGCTGGGCCACGTCTCCCCACGTGCGATCGACCCGCGCCGCCCCTTCAAGGAGCTGGGCTTCGACTCACTGATGGCGGTCGAGCTTCGTAACCGACTGATGCTCTCGACCTCGCTGCGCCTGCCCGCGACCGTCGTATTCGATCATCCGAGCGCGGCGTCGCTCGCCGACCACCTGCTGGCGGAGGTCTCGCCCGAGACGGCTGGAAATGTCGAGGACGATCCGGCGGAGATCGAGTTGCGAACGGTGCTGGCCTCCCTGTCGCTCGCTCGTATACGCGAGGCAGGCCTGCTCGATCCGCTTCTGCGACTTGCCGGCGAGGACGGGCGTGGCCCATCCGCCGCGGCTGCCGGCGAAGGGATCGAGGACAGCTCAATCGACGCGCTGGATGTCGATGCATTGGTGCGCTTGACACTCGAGCAGAGCGCCCCCGAAGCGGGAGCGGCGTCAAAGGCGGGCGCCAGTCCAAGACCCGAGTCGGCGCCAGAGGGAGCGATCTCGCAATGAGCGGCGCCTCTCCCGAGCAGGTCGTAGAGGCGTTGCGTGCCTCGCTGAAGGAATCCGAGCGTCTGCGCGCGCAGAACAATCGTTTGCTGGCGGTCGCGCGTGAGCCGATCGCGATCGTCGGTATGGGCTGCCGCTATCCGGGTGGCGTGTGCTCGCCCGAGGAACTGTGGGAGCTGCTCGTCAGGGGCGGCGATGCGATCGGCGGGCTGCCGACCGACCGTGGCTGGGATCTGCAAGCTCTGTACGACCCCGATCCAAGTCATCCCGGCACGAGCTATGTGCGCCATGGCGGCTTCCTTGAGGGCGCCTGCGAGTTCGACGCGGACTTCTTCGGCATCAGTCCTCGCGAGGCGCTCGCGATGGACCCCCAGCAGCGATTGCTGCTGGAAGTCGCGTGGGAGACGATCGAGGACGCCGGCATCGACCCGGTTTCTCTGCGCGGTAGTCAGACAGCCGTGTTCGCCGGCGCCATGTACCAGGACTATGCGGGCGCTTCGCGCTCGTTCGACGGTGGTCAGGCGCCCGGCGCCGTGGTCGAGGGACACGCCGTCACCGGAGCCTCGGGTGCGGTCGTGTCAGGGCGTGTGGCCTACGCGCTTGGGCTCGAGGGGCAGGCCGTGACGATCGATACCGCCTGCTCGTCTTCGCTGGTCACGATTCATCTCGCCTCCCAAGCGCTGCGCGCCGGTGAGTGCGAGCTGGCACTGGCCGGCGGCGTCACGGTACAGGCGACCCCGGGCGTGCTCGTGGAGTTCAGCCGCCAGCGCGGACTAGCGCCCGACGGACGCTGCAAGGCGTTCGCCGAGGAGGCCGACGGCACGAGTGTCTCCGAGGGAGTGGGGCTTGTGCTTCTGGAGCGACTGTCCGACGCGCGCCGCCAGGGTCACGACGTGCTGGCGACGATCAGGGGCAGCGCTGTAAACCAAGACGGGGCCAGCAACGGGCTGACGGCGCCCAACGGTCCATCTCAGCGGCGGGTGATCCGCAGGGGGCTCGCCAACGCCGGTCTCTCACTTGAGCAGATCGATGCGGTCGAGGCTCATGGCACGGGGACGACGCTGGGCGACCCGATCGAGGCGCATGCGCTGCTGGCCACATACGGTCGCGAGCGTCCGCCCGAGCGAGGTCCTCTGCGGTTGGGGACGATCAAGTCGAATATCGGCCACACCCAGGCGGCGGCAGGAGTGGCCGGCGTGATCAAGATGGCGATGGCGTTGCGCCACGAGCTGCTGCCAAAGACCCTGCACGCCGGCACGCCGAGTACAAACGTGGACTGGTCCTCCGGCGCGATCTCGTTGTTGGATGAGGCCGTGCCTTGGAAGCGCGGCGAAGAGCCCCGCCGCGCCGCGGTCTCCTCCTTCGGGATCAGCGGCACCAACGCACATCTGGTGCTCGAAGAGGCGCCTGCACGCTCAGAGGACGAGTCGGTCTCCTCAACCTCGACTCCTGTCGCGGGGAGCCGACCATTCGACTCAGATGTCGTGGCCTGGCCGCTCTCGGGCAGAAGCGAAATGGCGTTGCGCGGCCAAGCGCGCCGGCTTCATGAGTGCTTGGACGGGACGCCCGCAGCGGACGCACGAGACGTGGCGTTCTCGCTCGTGCTGTCGCGCTCAGCCTTTCAGTCGCGAGCGGTGATCGTCGGGCACGAGCGCGCTGAGCTGCTGGCCGGAATCCAAGCGCTGAGTCAGGGCAAGCCCTCCGGGGCAGTGAGCACGGGAGCGACCGCGCCCAACACCCTTGGAGGGGTTGCGTTCGTGTTCCCCGGCCAGGGCGCCCAATGGACGGGTATGGCGGCGGAGCTGTTGGAGGGATCACCCGTGTTCGCCGAGCGGATCGCCGCCTGCGCAGCCGCGCTCGCGCCGTTCGTGGATTGGAGCCTCCAGGAGGTGCTCCGGGGAGAGTCGGGAGCGCCACCCCTGGAGCGCGTCGAGGTGGTGCAACCGGCCTTGTTCGCTGTAATGGTCTCGCTCGCCGACTGCTGGCGCGCGTGTGGTGTGCAGCCTGATCTCGTGGTGGGCCACTCGCAGGGGGAGATCGCCGCCGCGTGCGTTGCCGGCGGCCTCTCGCTCGAAGATGGAGCGCGGGTTGTGGCCCTACGCGCCCGTGCGCTCGAGCGCCTTGCGGGACACGGCGGGATGGTGTCTGTGGCGGGCGCCGTGGCGGAGGTGCGGCAGCTGTTCGAGCGCCTCGAGGGGAGCCTCTCGATAGCGGCGGCAAACGGCCCGGCTTCGGTCGTCGTCTCTGGGGAGCCCAAGGCACTGCAGGCCTTGATCGCGGAGTGCGAGGCGGCGGGTCTCAGGGCACGCGCCATCCCGGTCGACTATGCCGCACACTCCGAGCAGGTCAGCGAGATCGAGCGGGAGTTGCGCGACGCGTGCGCCCCGATCAGGCCCATCTCGGGCGAGCTGCCGTTTTACTCCTCGGTGACGGGAGGGTTGCTCGACACAGCCAAGTTGGATGCCGAGTACTGGTATCGCAATCTCCGCGAGACGGTGCAGTTCCAGACGGCGATTCGCGCCGTGTTGCGGAGCGGCTCCCGCACGTTCGTCGAGGTCAGCCCGCACCCCGTGCTGGCGGTCGCCACGCAGGAGACCGCCGAAGATCTATTCGCCGAAGAATCTGCGGCGTCCGGGCCGGGCGCCGCAGGGAGCACCACGCCGGATGTCATGTCATATATAGGCTCGCTACGTCGCGGCGAGGGAGGGGCGCGACGTCTGCTGAGGTCCGTGGGCGAGGCGTGGGCTCAGGGGGTCGAGGTGGACTGGGCGGCAATCCTCGCGGAGAAGGGCGCCGCCAGGGTTCGGTTGCCCACATACGCCTTCCAGCGGCGGCGCTACTGGCCGGCATCTCCTCAAGCCGGCGCCGGCAACCTCACTGCGATTGGCCAGAGCGCCGCCGGCACACCGCTGCTCGGCGCGGAGCTTGCCCTGGCCGACGGCGAAGGATGGCTGTTCACCGGGCATCTGTCGCTGGACACTCATCCATGGTTGGCAGACCACACGGTTATGGACGCCATACTGCTGCCAGGCACCGCGTTCCTGGAGATGGCGCTACACGTGGGTGAGCGTGTCGGTTGCGCGTTCGTGGGGGACCTCACGCTGCAGGCTCCGCTTGCGCTGCCCGTCGAAGGTGGCGTGCAGTTGCAGGTGTCGGTTGGTGGACCGGACGAGTCGGGCTCGAGGTCGCTGGACATCCATTCGCGTAGGCGGCAGGCCGGCGATGACGATATGCGTGAAGAGTCGTGGACGCTGCACGCGCAGGGCACGCTGGTCCCCGAGTCGGGGGCTCCGGCCTGGGAGGAGCTTGAGTCGCGCCTGGCCGGACTCGCCGGCGAGTGGCCGCCGCCGGGCGCCGAGTCGCTCGCTGTGGAGGGGCTCTACGACGCGCTTGGCGAGCATGGCCTGGAGTACGGTCCCGCGTTTCGTGGGCTCCAATCGGCGTGGCGGCGGGGCACTGAGCTCTATGCCGAGGTGGCACTTCCCGGAGAGCTGGCGGGCGAAGCTTCGCGCTACAGCGTGCATCCGGCTCTGTTCGACGCGGCCCTGCACGGGCTTGGACTGGAACTGCTCGACGGGGGTGGAGGCGAGGCGATCCGTCTGCCGTTCTGCTGGAGCGGCGCGCGCTCCTATGTCCACGGCGCCGGCTCGTTGCGAGTTTCGATTGTGCCCGACGGAGAGGAGTCGGTGTCGGTGGTGCTCGCTGAGCAGACCGGTCGGCCGGTTGCCGCGGTGCGCTCGCTGCTCGCTCGTCCGGTCTCTGTCGATCAGCTGTCTCGCGCGCGCAGGGAAAGTCCAGATGCGTTGCTTGCGTTGAGGTGGGAGGCGCTCGGACTGGTGCCGTATGCCTCGTCGCGAAATTGGGCGCTGCTCGCCCGGGAGGGGAGCAAGCTCAGGGACGGAAGTGAACTCACATTCACGCGCGCGCTGGACCTCGGAGGACCCGAGGGTTCCGCTCCACTCGTCGCCCGCGATCTCGACGCGCTTGCCGGCGTGCTTGGCGAGCTTGACGACGGACCCGCCACGGTGCTCGCCGACTACATGGACGCCGGGGAGGGCTCGGTAGCGGTGCACGAGGCACTCCATCGCGCGCTTGAGCTGATCCAGGCCTGGCTTGCCGACGAGCGCTTTGAGGAGGTGCGTTTGGCATTCGTCACGCGCGCGGCGGTAAGCACTGACGGTGGGGAGGGCGCGTCGGACCTCGCCGCGGCCGCTGTCTGGGGTCTTGTCCGCTCCGCTCAGGCAGAGCATCCCGGCCGGTTTGTGCTGCTCGACGTCGACGGGCGCGACAGCTCTTGGTCGGCGGTCGCGCAGGCATTGGATCTGGAGGAGCCTCAGATGGCCCTGCGCGAGGGGATCGCGCATGCGCCGCGGCTTGCGCGTGCCGGCGTGGGCGGAGCCCTCATCCCGCCCGCGGGCGCAGAGTATTGGCGCCTGCGGGCGGGCTCGGGGGGGACGCTGGAGGAGCTTGCGCTGGTTGCCTGCCCGGAGGTGGGCGACCCACTGCAAGCCGGCGAGGTGCGAGTCGCCATGCGTGCGGCGGGCCTCAGCTTCCGCGATGTGGTGAGCACGCTCGGATTGGTCGAGCTACGCGGCGACTGGGACGCGATCGGAAGCGAGGGAGCGGGCGTCGTGCTCGATGTGGCCGAGGATGTCACCAACCTCGCCCCGGGCGATCGAGTGATGGGCATGCTCACCGGCGGGTTCGGTCCGGTGGCGGTAGCCGACCGGCAGACGCTCGTGCGGATTCCCGACGGCTGGACATTCGCTCAGGCAGCCGCTGTGCCCGGGTCGTTCCTGACCGCTTATTACGCGCTGGTGGATCTGGCCGGCGTTCAGCCCGGCGAGACGGTGCTGGTGCATGCTGCCGCCGGGGGCGTAGGCATGGCGGCCGCTCAGATTGCCACCCACCTGGGTGCGCGGGTGCTTGGGACGGCGAGCCCATGGAAGTGGGGGGCGCTCAGATCGCTCGGGCTCGAGCAGGGCGACATTGCTTCCTCGCGCGAGCTCGACTTCGAGCAGCAATTGCGCGAGGCGACCGGCGGTCGCGGAGTGGATGTGGTGCTCAACTCGCTCACCGGCGAGTTCATCGACGCGTCGCTGCGCTTGCTGGGGCCGGGCGGACGCTTCCTGGAGATGGGCAAGACCGATATCCGTGATCCCGACGCGCTCGCCGCCGCGCACGAGGGCGTCGGCTATCGCGCGTTCGATCTGATCCAGGCGGGCCCGGAGCGGATCGCGCAAATGCTGGGCGAGCTGCTCGTGCTGTTCGAGCGCGGCGTCTTGCGACCATTGCCGGTGAGAGCATGGGACGTGCGTCGCGCTCCGTCGGCTTTTCGCTTCATGAGCCAGGCGCGCCACATCGGCAAGATCGTGCTGACTCCGCCTGTCGCCAAGCTGGATGCGAAGGGCACGACGCTCATCACCGGGGGCACCGGTGCGCTCGGCGGCCTGCTCGCAAAGCATCTGGTGTCCGAGCACGGGGTGGGCAACCTGGTGCTTGCCTCAAGGCGCGGCCCGCAGGCGCCCGAGGCGACCCGGTTGAAGGAGGAGCTGCAGGCGCTCGGCGCTCACGTGAGCGTCGTGGCATGCGATGCCGCCGACCGCGAGCAGCTGCGCGGGCTGATCGAGGCGATCCCGTGCGAGCATCCCCTGCGCGCCGTGGTGCACGCCGCCGGCACGCTCGATGACGGCTTGATCGACTCGCTCACGACAGAGCGCCTGGACCGCGTGCTCGCGCCCAAGCTGGACGGGGCCCTGAACCTGCACGAGCTGACCGAGCGGCTCGACCTCGACGCGTTCGTGTTGTTTTCCTCGGCCGCCGGCACGTTCGGCAACCCCGGCCAGGCCGCCTATGCGGCCGCCAACGCGTTCCTCGATGGGCTTGCGGCGCAGCGTCGCGCGCGGGGTCTGCCGGCGACCTCGATGGCATGGGGATGGTGGGCGCAGGCCAGCGATATGACCGGTCAACTTAAGGAGTCCGACCTCGCGCGTGTGGAGCGCGCAGGGCTCCAAGCGATGTCCAACGAGGAGGCGCTCGGCCTATTCGACGCGGCGCTCGTAAGCGAGGATGCGCTTGCGATACCTCTGCGCCTGGACCTCGCTGTGTGGCGTGCTCAGGCAAGAGCGGGATCGCTGCCGGCGCTGCTGCGTGGACTGGTACGGGAGGGTGCGCGTGCGGGTTCGCCCGACAGCGGGTCGCTGAAGCTGCGCCTGTCTGAGCTCTCCGAGCAGGAGCGTGCACCGTTCCTGGTCGATCTCGTTCGCGGCGAAGTGGCCGCGGTTCTCGGTCACTCCTCCCCGGCCGCTGTGGATGTAGAGCGCGCCTTCAAGGAGCTCGGCTTCGATTCGCTGTTGGGCGTCGAGTTGCGAAATCGCCTGAGCGCGACGAGCGGCATGCGTCTGCCGGCAACGCTCGTATTCGACTACCCCACGCCGGCGGCGCTCGCCGGGCACCTGCTGGAGCGGCTCGGCGCCGGCGTGACTCGCTCCAGCTCGAGCGTCTCGCGGTCTCGGCGCAGCGAGGAGCCGATTGCGATTGTGGGGATGAGCTGCCGCTATCCCGGAGGGGTGAAATCGCCTGAGGAGCTATGGGAGATGCTCGATGCCGGCCGCGACGCGATCTCAGAATTCCCGGCCGATCGCGAATGGATGCTCGACGCTCGTCCCGATCGCCACGTTGAGGATCCCGACGGTGGGCCTGGGCAAGCTCCATCGCTCGGCTACGTGCAAGAAGGGGGATTCCTCTACGACGCGGCTGAGTTCGACGCCGACTTCTTCGGGATCAGCCCCCGCGAGGCGCTTGCAATGGATCCCCAACAGCGTTTGTTGCTGGAAGGGGCGTGGGAGGCATTCGAGGATGTCGGGATCGATCCCAGCTCCTTGCGTGGCAGCCCCACCGGGGTGTACGTGGGCACCACTTCGCAGGACTACGGTGCGCGCTCGCTGGATCCGCGGACATTCGATGGCTACCTGGTCACCGGCAATTCAGCCAGCGTGCTCTCGGGTCGGGTCGCCTATGCGCTCGGATTGGAGGGTCCGGCTGTCACCGTCGACACCGCCTGCTCATCCTCGCTGGTGGCGCTGCACATGGCTTGTCAGGCGTTGCGTGGCGGCGAGTGCGAGCTGGCGCTTGCGGGCGGCGTCGCGGTGCTCTCCACGCCGGTTGCCTTCCTCGAGTTTGCCCGTCAGGGCGGTCTTGCTGCGGATGGGCGCTGCAAGTCCTTCGCCGATGCCGCCGACGGGACCAACTGGGGAGAGGGGGTAGGCCTGATCGCTCTGGAGCGCCTCTCAGACGCCCGGCGCCTCGGCCACGCGGTAATCGCGACGGTGCGTGGCAGCGCCCTCAACCAGGACGGCGCGAGCAACGGTCTGACCGCACCCAACGGTCCCTCCCAGCAGCGCGTGATCCGCCAAGCGCTTGCGAACGCCGGCGTGTCCGCCGATGAGGTCGACGCCGTCGAGGCGCATGGAACCGGCACCACGCTCGGCGATCCGATCGAGGCGCAGGCGCTGCTTGCCACATACGGTCAGCGGCGTCACGGCGATCGTCCACTGTGGCTCGGCTCGATCAAGTCGAACATCAGCCATACACAAGCTGCCGCAGGGATCGCGGGTGTGATCAAGATGGCGCTTGCCCTTCAGCACGGCGTGCTCCCCAAGACGCTGCACGTGGACAGCCCCACGAGCGAGGTCGACTGGGCTTCGGGTGCGGTCTCGCTCTTGACGGAGAAGGTGCGATGGGAGCGCAACGGGTCGCCGCGGCGTGCCGGGGTGTCCTCATTCGGCGTGAGCGGCACGAACGCCCACGTGATCCTCGAGGAAGCGCCCACGGCCGACGTCGTGGGCGCAGCTCGGCGGGCAAGCGCACCCGAGGGCATCCTGGGAGTCGCAACTGCCTGGGTGGTATCGGCGAAGGGCGGAGAGGCGCTGAGTGCTCAGGCGCGGCGCTTGCACGAGCGGCTTGTCGTCGAGGCGGAGCTTGACCCACACGACGTGGCCTTGGCACTGGTGCGCTCGCGAGCGGCACTTGGCTCCCGCGCAGTCCTCGTGGGCGAGACAGCGCGGGAGCTGCTCGACGGCGTCGCGGTCCTGGCGGAGGGGCGATCCGCGCCTGGGCTGAGCGCCGGTTCGCTGCCGGAGGAGGGGGTCGGCGGGGCGGTGTTCGTGTTCCCGGGGCAGGGTTCGCAATGGGTGGGTATGGCGGTTGAGCTGGCCGCTTGCTCAGAGCCGGTCGCCCAGCGCCTCGCCGACTGTGCCGAGGCGCTCGCCCCGTTTGTGGACTGGTCACTGGAGGAGGTGCTGCGCGGCGCGCCCGGCGCGCCCGGGCTCGACCGCGTCGACGTCGTACAGCCGGCTCTGTTCGCCGTGATGGTGTCCATTGCCGATCTATGGCGCGAATGTGGGGTTCAGCCGGACGCGGTCGTAGGCCACTCCCAGGGAGAGATCGCGGCCGCTCACATCGCGGGCGCGTTGTCGTTGGAGGACGCCGCGCGTGTGGTGAGCGCTCGTGCTCATGCGCTGCGCGCGCTTGCGGGTCGCGGGGGCATGGTGTCCGCCGCAGCCACGCTCACTCAGATGGAGCCGTTGCTCGAATCGCTGGACGGAGAGGTCTCGATAGCGGCAGTCAACGGTCCGGGCTCGGTGGTCCTCTCGGGTGCGCCTGAGGCGCTCGATGCACTGCTCGGCGCTTGTGAGGCGAGCGGCGTGCGTGCACGGCGGATTCCGGTGGACTATGCAGCGCATTCACCGGATATCGCTGAGATCGAGGGAGCGCTGCTCGACGCGTGTGCCTCGATCGAGCCGCGTTCGGCCAAGATCCCGCTCTTCTCCTCGGTGAGCGGGGGCTTGCTCGACACAGCCACGATGGATGCGCGCTACTGGTATCGCAATCTGCGCGAGACCGTCCAGTTTGAGCGGGCTGTCGGGGCGCTGCTGGAAGAGGGATTTGGGACATTCCTGGAGGTTGGTCCGCACCCGGTCCTCAGTGTGGGAATCGAGGAAACGATTGCGGCGAGCGAGCGCACGGGAGCGGCGATCGGCTCGCTACGTCGCGATGACGGCGGAGCTCGGCGCATGCTCACGTCGCTTGGTCAGGCGTGGGTGCGCGGGGTGAGCGTGGACTGGGCGGCCGTGCTCGGGGCCACGGATCGGAGGGTGAAGTTGCCCTCCTACGCTTTTCAGCGTCGGCGCTACTGGTTGCGAGCCGGCGAGCGAACGGGCGATGTTCTCGCCGCGGGTCTGGCGCGCGCGGATCATCCCCTGCTGGGCGCCACAGTCGCGCCGGCTGAAGGTGACGAGTGGCGGTTCACCGGCCGCCTCTCGGCAAACTCCCATCCGTGGCTTGCCGAGCACGCGGTGATGGGCACGGTCCTGGCGCCCGGCACAGTCTTCTTGGACCTGGCCCTGCACGCCGGCGCGCACGTCGGCTGCGGGCTCGTGGAGGAGCTCACATTGCAAACTCCGCTCATCCTCGACGAGCAGGGTGCGAGCCAGATCCAGGTGATGGTGGGCGAGCCGGATGAGACCGGCTCGCGCGCTGTGAGTATCCACTCGCGCGCGTGCCAGACATCCGCGGCGTGGCAGGACGATGGGGAGTGGACATGTCACGCCAGGGGATCGCTCGCGCCCGAACGCGTAGGATCTGAGCAGTCCCAGGAAAGAGATGCGCTCGCGCTGCCGGCGGAGTGGCCTCCGCGCGACGCTCAGCCGCTGGAAATCGAGGATCTCTATGAGCGGCTTGCCGACCTCGGGGTGGAATACGGCCCAGCGTTCCAGGGCTTGCATGCGGCATGGAGGCGGGGGTCGGAGGTGTTCGCCGAGGTCTCGCTCCCGCACGAGCAGCGCGAGCAGGCGCGCGACTTCGACATCCATCCGGCCTTGCTCGACGCGGCCCTGCAGGGGATGGGCCTGGGGCTCCGGGGCACCGACGATGAGCAGACGGGCGTCAAGCTCGCGTTCTCGTGGAGCAAGGTCCGTCTGCACCGCGCGGGCGCGGATCGCTTGCGGGTGCTGATTGCACCGGCGGGCACCGATGCGATGTCGCTCCTGGCCGTAGACGAGGATGGCGCCCCGGTCGCTTCGGTGGGCGCTTTGGTCACGCGATCCGTTTCCTCCGAGCAGCTTGCGGGCGCTCGTGTCGGCCCGGGCGAGTCGCTGCTGCGCCTTGAATGGAAAGAGGTTGGGCTTCAGCCGGCCGTGGCGGGGAGCTGGGCCGCACTGGGCTCTGCGGATGACGGGGTCGTCGGGATGCTTGCCGCAGGCGGCTCGAACCTGGGCATATACCCCGATCTGGATGCTTTGGGCGATGCTCTTGACGCGGGCGCTCCGGTGCCCGAGCTGGTGCTCGTGGATTGTGCCTCGGCCGGCTTGGCCACGCAAAGAGGTGCCGAGCGCACAACGGGCGAGGCGGCACGCGGCAATACGCAACGCACGCTGGAGCTGGTGCAAGGTTGGCTTGCCGATCGGAGGTTCGCGGCGAGCCGCATGGCGTTGGTCAGCGTGGGGGCGCTGGCGGTGAAGTCCGGCGAGGAGGTCCCTGGGCTGGCCCAGGCGTCGGCATGGGGTCTGGTGCGCTGCGCGCAGAGCGAGCATCCCGGACGATTCGTGCTCGCTGATATCGATGGAGCCGAGGAGTCCTGGCGTGCCCTGTCCGGAGCGCTTGCCGGAGACGAGCCTCAGGTCGCGATACGAGGTGGTGTGACCCTTGCTCCGAGATTGGCGCGCGCGCGTCAGTCGGAGGGTCGGGATGGAGAGGGTCGGGATGGCATCGTGTTGGATCGCGGCGGGTCGGTGCTGATCGTCGGTGGCACCGGCGATCTCGGGGGGAAGCTCGCACGGCATCTCGTGGCCCACCATGGGATCGTCAGCTTGGTTCTGGCAGGACGGCGCGGCCCCGATGCTCCGGGCGCTCTCGAGCTGCAAGCCGAGCTCGCCGCACTCGGGGCGCAGGTGAGAATCGTCGCGTGCGACGTGTCCGAGCGCGAGCAGGTGAAGGCGTTGCTTGCGGCTGTCCCCGCCGAGCATCCGCTCTGCGCTGTGGTCCACACCGCTGTCGCGCTCGATGACGGCGTGATCGAGTCGCTCAGCGCCGAGCAGCTGGATCGGGCGCTGGCGGCCAAGGTGGACGGTGCGCTGTATCTGCACGAGCTCACGGAGCCGTTGGACCTTTCGGCGTTCGTGCTGTTCTCTTCGATCGCGGGGACGATCCCCGGCCCCGGGCAGGGAAGCTACGCGGCAGGGAACGCGTTTCTGGACGCGCTCGCACAACATCGCCGCGCTCTTGGTCTGCCGGCAACGTCAATCGCGTGGGGACTGTGGGCTCAGGAGGAGGGGGTGAGCGTGGGTCTGGGCAGGGGCGCCAACCTGCGCGCCGGGCGCACGGGCATCCTCGCAATGTCCGAGCAGGAGGGTTTGAGGCAGTTCGACCTTGCACTTGACGCGGAGGAGACGCTGGCGATCGCGACGCGCCTGGACGCGAGCGCTCTGCGTGCCCACGCCGCCGCCGGAGCGCTCCCTCCGATATTGAGCGGTCTCGTGCGTGCGCCTGCGGGGCGGGCACGAGACGCCACCGTCGACTCGCTGGCACGGCGTCTGGCCGGTGTGAAGGAGGCCGACCATGAGTCTTTCGTGCTGGAGCTGGTGCGTACCGAGGTTGCCGACGTGCTTGGACACAGCTCGCATCAGGCAATCCCGCCACGGCGGGCCTTCAAGGATCTCGGGTTCGACTCCCTCGCGGCCGTCGAGTTGCGCAACCGCTTGAGCGTCGTGACGGGGCTGCGCCTGCCACCCACGGTCATCTTTGACCATCCCACGCCGGACTCCCTCGCGCGCGAGCTGCTCGCAGAGCTGGCGCGCGAGGGAGTCTTGGCCCCGACCGATATCGAAGGCGGCTTGGAGAAGCTTGAGGAGGCGCTCGGCGCGTTGCGCGACGAGCGCGAGCGCGGGGAGATGGCGACTCGCCTGCGGGCGATGCTGGCCACGCTGACCGAGTCGCCCGCCGAGCCGCAGGTGGCATTGGTCGCTCAGACGATCCAGGAGGCCTCGGATGAGGAGATCTTCGGGTTCATAGACCAAGAGTTGGGATCCTCATGAGCTCGATCCTTGCGAGGCAGCCGATGACCCACTTGCGTGGGTCTTCACATACACCGGCCGAGGGAGATCGACGTGGCTAGCGACGAGCAGCTGCGCGAATACCTCAAGCGGGTCACCGTCGACCTGCACGAGACGCGTCTGCGATTGCAGGCAGTGGAGGCGCGGGAGAACGAGCCGGTGGCGATCGTGGGCATCGCATGCCGCTATCCGGGCGGTGTCGGCTCGCCCGAGCAATTGTGGGAGCTGCTCGCCGAGGGCCGCGACGCGATCTCGGTTTTTCCGGAGGATCGAGGCTGGGCGCCCGCGACCGGGGATCCCTCGCACGTGGGCGACTCGGGCCCTGGCAGTGAAGGGGGATTCGTGGAGGACCTGGCCCACTTCGACCCGGGCTTCTTCGGCGTTGGTCGGGGTGAGGCGCTCGCGATGGATCCGCAGCAGCGCCTGCTGCTGGAAACCTCGTGGGAGGCGATCGAGGATGCCGGCATCGATCCGCTCACCCTGCGAGGGACCGCCACCGGCGTCTTCACGGGAGTTTCAGGCCAGGACTACGCTCGGCTTCTCTCAGATGCGCTGCCGCTGGACCTGGAGGGCTATGCGATCACCGGCAATGCGGCGAGCGTGGCGTCAGGACGCGTCGCCTATTGCCTTGGTTTGGAGGGCCCCGCTGTGACGATCGACACGGCCTGCTCCTCCTCGCTGGTGGCGCTCCACCTCGCGTGTGGTGCGCTTCGCCAGGGTGAATGCTCGCTCGCGCTTGCCAGTGGAGTGACCGTCCTTGCCACCCCCACGATTTTCCTGGCCATGGACATCCAGGGCGCGCTCGCGGCAGACGCGCGCTGCAAGCCCTTCGCCGAGGCGGCGGACGGCATCGGCTGCTCGGAGGGTGCAGGAGTGTTGGCGCTTGAGCTGCTCAGCGACGCTCAGCGTCTTGGTCACAGGGTGCTTGCGGTGGTCCGTGGAAGTGCTGTCAATCAGGACGGAGCAAGCAACGGGCTGACCGCACCCAGCGGGCCGGCCCAGCAGCGAGTTATAAGGCAAGCGCTCAAGAGCGCCGGCGTGGCCCCGTCGGAGGTCGACGCGGTCGAGGCTCACGGCACCGGCACGCCGCTCGGCGATCCGATCGAGGCGCAGGCGCTGCTTGCCACCTACGGGCGCGATCGTGGCGACAGTCCACCGCTGTGGCTTGGCTCGATCAAGTCCAACATTGGTCACAGCCAGGCGGCGGCGGGCGTCGCCGGCGTGATCAAGATGGTGCTGGCCCTGCGTCACGAGCTCCTGCCCGAGACGCTGCACGTCAATGCGCCCACGCCGGCCGTCGACTGGACGCGAGGCTCAATGTTGTTGCTGACCGAGCCGGCGCCCTGGCCGCGCGGAGAGAAGCCACGCCGTGCCGGGATCTCGTCGTTTGGGGTGAGCGGAACCAATGCTCACGTGATCGTCGAGGAGGCGCCGTGCTCGCCCGAGGTGGGCCCACGACAACGCTCTGTGTCTCCTGGGACGGGCGGGCTCGAGATCGGACTGCTGTCGAAGGGGATCGTGCCGTGTTTGATTTCGGGACGTGACGCCGAGGCGCTGCGCGGCCAGGCGGCGCGTCTTGGAGATTGGGTCGCCGCAAGGCCCGATCTCGACCTGGCGGACATCGGGCTCTCCCTGGCAAGCACACGTTCGGCCTTCGAGCACCGCGCGGTGCTGATCGCCGGGGATCTCAAGGAGCTTCAAGCAGGTCTGGCGGCAACGGCTCGCGGAGATGTAGTCGACGGTGTCGTGCGTGGCGTCGCTGAGGTTTCCAGGGAAGATCTCGTATTCGTGTGCCAAGGGCACGGTTCGCAGTGGGCCGGTATGGCGCTCGAGCTGCTCGACTGCTCGCCTGTGTTTGCCGAGCACATGCGGATGTGCGACGAGGCGCTCGCTGTGCATCTTCAGTGGTCGCCGCTCGACGCGCTGCGAGAACTGCCGCATGCGCCCTCGCTGGAGCGAGTCGACGTGGTTCAACCACTGCTGTTTGCTTTGATGCTGGCTTTGGCCGGTCTGTGGAAGGCGTGCGGTGTACGCCCGAACGCCGTGGTGGGCCACTCTCAGGGGGAGATCACCGCGGCCCATGTAGCGGGTGGCCTTTCGCTCGAGGAGACCGCGAAGGTCGTGGCTCTGCGCGGTCGCGTGCTCGCCGGCCTGGCCGGCAACGGAACCATGGCGTCGATCGGACTTGGAGCAAGCGAGGTCGAAGCGCGCATGAGGGACGCCGGCGGTCGTTGGGTGATCGCGGCGCAGAACGGGCCCGGCTCGACGGTTGTGTCCGGACAAGAGGAGGCGCTGGCGGAGCTGGTGCGTGAATGCTCAGCCGAAGGTGTACGCGCGAAGCTGATCGCGGGTGCGGTTGCCGCCGGTCACTCGCCCCTGCTCGAGTCGGTGCGCGAGCAGATTCTTGACGTGTGCTCGACGATTGCGCCTCGTCAGAATGAGGTCCCGTTCTATTCCACGGTCACCTCGCAGCGCATGGACACTGCCGACCTCGACGCGCAGTACTGGTATCGCAACGTGCGCGAGACGGTTCGGTTCGAGCCGGCGATACGCCGGCTGCTCGAGGACGGCTTCAGGACGTTCATAGAGCTCGGCCCCCATCCGGTCCTCTCGCCTGCGATCGCCGACACAATCGACGAGACGCTTGAACACCCGGGCGAGGCTCGTGTGGTGGGATCGCTGCGGCGAGGTGACGGCGGGCCGCGGCGTTTCCTGACTTCGTTGGGGGAAGCGTGGGCACATGGCGTCGAGGTCGACTGGGGCGCGGTTTTCGCTGGAAGCGGCGCCAAAGCTGTCGCTCTGCCGACCTACGCCTTTCAACGCGAGCGCTACTGGGTGGCCGAGAATAGGGCCGCTCCCATACGGCGGGGAGCCGGAGTCACGGCGTGGAGCGGGGTCGAGGCAACGAATGGGCTCGTGGGATCCGGCGCGCGCGAGGCGACCCACGATGCGGACCGGCCGTTCCCGCTCGCGCTCACGCTCGCCGAAAGCTCACCACAGGATCGCGGCGAGATCGTTCTACGGGCTGTTTGTGAGCAGGCGGCCGCGGTGCTGGGAGACCTCTCCCAGGAAGAGGTCGATCCCGACAAGAGCCTGCTCGAGCTGGGATTCAGCTCGATGACCGCCCTCGAGTTGCGCGGTCGCTTGAACAGCGTCACAGAGCTCTACATCCCGACCAGAGTTCTGTTCGACCGCCCCACCCCGCGAGCGCTGTCGAGCTACGTCGAGGAGCGCTTGGACGCTGTGGCGGGCGGGCGGGGGGACGGGTCGGACGCGAGCGGGCTTGCGGATCTCGGGGCTGCAGCGGATCGTGATGCTCGCCCGGGGACGCTTACAGTGATGATGCGGGAGGCCCAGGCTCGCGGGAACGGCGATCTGTTCATCGACGCGCTGATCGCGCTGTCCAGGTTCCGGCCCACATTCGATGTGGCGTCGGCGGGAGGCGTCGATGTGACATCGACAAGGCTCTCCGAGGGCTCGGCGCCGGTTGAGATGATCTGTCTACCGACGGCGCTCGCGCTGTCCGGCGTCCACCAATACGCCCGATTCGCGCAGGCTCTGCGTGGCGGTCGCACGCTCTCAGCACTGGCCCTACCGGGATTCATGCAAGGTGAGCTTCTGCCCGACAGCCTGGAGGCGATCGTCGAGGCGCTCATGCTGGTCATAAAGAGGCGTCCCGGTAGCGCGCCGTTTGTGCTTGTCGGATTCTCCTCGGGAGGGTGGCTCGCTCACTCGTTGGCGAGCCGCCTGGAGCAGGAGGAAGAGCCTGCAACTGCTCTCATCCTGCTCGACACTTATCCCAGCGCCGACGTCAAATTGGCGGGTGTCCTGCAAGCGGTGCTCGGAAGAGCGTTGACCGACGATGTTTTCGGCCTCGTAGGAGACGACAGCCTGACAGCGATGGGCGCCTATATGCGTCTGCTCATGGACTGGCGCCCTCAGAAAATTGAGACTCCGGCCCTGCTCGTGCGCGCGAGCGAGCCGTTGCCCGGCGTATTGGACGACAGTCGGCTGAAGAGGACCTGGGACATGTCCCATGACACCGTCGATGTGCGATGCGATCACCTTGCCATGGTCGAAGGCCATGCCGAGTCGACGGCTCTGGCGGTCGACGCGTGGTTGGCGAGCACCGTTGAGAACCACCTGGAAAAGGAGCGGATATGTTGAACACGCAGGAATCGACACTCGAGCGGGTGCTCCCTGACGAGGTGCCCGGAACCTATTTGGCGGCCCATCTGGCGCGCGAGGATCAGGACATGTTCGCTGGAGGTGGCGAGAAGGACGTGCGTCGCTCGCTGCGTCTCGGCGAGGTGCCGATGCCTGAAATCGCGCCCGACGAGGTCCTGCTCGCGGTGATGGCAAGCGCCGTCAACTACAACACCGTGTGGTCGGCGATGTTCGAGCCGATCCCCACGTTTCGCTTTCTCGAGCGGTTGGGAAGCCAAGGCAAGTGGGAGGCGCGCCACGATCAGCCCTACCACGTGATTGGATCGGACGCCGCCGGGATCGTCATGAAGGTGGGGGAGGCGGTGCGCAGATGGGCGCCGGGAGACCGAGCGGTCGTCTACCCGTGCGTGATCGACCCGCAGGATCCGATGACCCAGACCGACGGCATGCTCGCCGAGGATCTGAGGGCATGGGGTTTTGAGACGAACTTCGGCGGCTTGGCCCACTACACGATCGTGAAGGCAAGCCAGCTGCTCCCCAAGCCGGGGCACCTCACCTGGGAGGAGGCCGCATGCAACACGACATGTGCGATGAGCGCCTACAGGATGCTTGTCAGCAGGCACGGCGCCCAGTTCAAGCAGGGCGACATCGTGCTCGTGTGGGGTGCCACCGGTGGACTTGGCAGCTATGCGGTCCAGCTGATTCGCAACGGTGGCGGGATCGCCGTCGGCGTTGTCGGCTCCGAAGATAAGGCGCAGCTGTTGGAGAGGCTGGGTTGCGATCTTGTGATTCGTCGCGACGAGCTTGGGCTCGACGGACTGGACGAAGTCGAACTCGGCAAGCGCGTGGGCAGCGAGATACGCCGCCACTTTGGCGAAGACCCTCACATCGCTTTCGAGCATGTCGGACGCCGCACGTTTGGAGCGTCGGTATACGTGGTGCGTCGCGGCGGCGCGGTGGTCACGTGCGGTTCGAGCACCGGCTACCTGCACCAGTACGACAACCGCCGGCTGTGGATGCGCCTGAAGCGCATCATCGGCTGTCATGCCGCCAGTTGGCCCGAAGCCCTGGAGTCCAACCGCCTGATCGAAATGGGCAAGATCATGCCGGCGTTGTCGAAGGTCTACCCGTTGGAGCAGGTCGGCGAGGCGGTGCGCGAAGTGCAGCTCAATCGCCATGTCGGCAAGGTCGGGGTGCTTTGTCTGGCCGAGCGTGAGGGGCTCGGTGTAGAAGACCCGGACTTGCGCGCGTCGATCGGCGAGGATCGTCTGCGGCTGTTTCGCGAGTTTGGCTGATTCCGCGCTGCTGGTGACTATTCGCCACGCCAGCGAGGGGCACGCTTCTCGGCGAAGGCCGCCATCCCCTCGCGAAGGTCCTCCGACTCGAATGAGGCGCGCCGCAACTCGATGAGCTCGGCTTCGACGTCGGCGGGCAGCGCGCCCTGGGCGCGCACCAAGGCCGCGATCACGCGCTTGTTGCCGACCTGGGACAGGGGTGCGTTGGCGGCCAGTTCACCGGCGATTCCCAGCGCGGTTTGCTCGAACTGGTCCTCTGAAGCGATGCGGTTGACCAGCCCCCATCCCAGCGCCACCTGTGCGTCGATGTAGTTGCCCAGCAGGAACAGCTCGCGCGTGCGGGCGACGCCGATCGTGTCGATGAAGCGGCGTAGGCCCGTGTGTGAGTAGACGAGACCCAGCTTGGCGGGCGGCATGCCGAGCTTGATCTGCTCCGAGGCGACGCGCATATCGCAGGCGAGGGCCAGCTCCAACCCACCGCCGATCGTATGTCCCGGCAGCGCCGCCAGCGTGGGATAGGGAAATGCTTCCAGGGCTTCGATCGCTTCGGTGAAGGGATGCGCCACCAGTCGCTCAGCCTCTTCTTGGAAGCGGCCATTGGTGATCTCTCCGATCTCATACCCTGCCGAGAACATCCCGTCGGAGCCTGTCACCACGACACAGCGGGTTTGCGACCCCGGCGCGGACTCCTCTCCCAGGACAGTGGCGATCGCGTCCAGGATCGTCTGATCGAGAGCGTTGCGCTTGCGCGGGTTGGAGATTGCGAGTCTCAGCACTCCTTGGGCCGGTCGATCGACCAGCAGCCTGCCGCCGGCAGGCTCGCTTCTCTGCTGTGGTGGGGAAATCACCGGTGCAAGGCTACTCGAGCACGACGAGCGTGTCGCCCTCGTTGACCGCCTGGCCCTCCTCGCAAAGGATCTCCACGACGGTGCCCTCGTCCTCTGCCTCGACGGGCATCTCCATCTTCATGGACTCGAGGATTGCGACCGTGTCGCCCTCTGCGATCCGGTCACCGACAGCGCACTCGATCTTCCATACCGTGCCGGTGATGTGAGCCTCTACATCAGCCACGCGTGAACCTCCAAGAATGCCGACGGGGACGGGAGTGGGGACAATAGCCGCCGTGGCCGATCGATCATGAGCTCGGATGTCTTCGTGATAGTCGCCGCCCGCAACGAGGCGGAGCGCATCGGCGCCACGCTGGCGGCGCTCGGCGAGGCATTCCCGGACGCTCCCGTTTGGGTCGCCGACGACGGCTCGAGCGACAGCACGGCGGCGCTCGCCGAGGCGGCGGGGGCGCGGGTCGTGCACAGCGAGCGCGCGAGCTTGCGCGGAAGCCGCGGGGTCGGCAAGGGTGGAGCGGTCACGCTCGCCGTGCGCGCCGCCCTGGTGGAGGCAGGCG
>JBAVYU010000023.1:0-1682 GCA_049588415.1 Solirubrobacteraceae bacterium | reverse complement strand
CGGTCGTCCCCGCGGGGGGTGCGGCGTCCTCGACGTCGGCACACGGTCCCCAATCGCGCTGCTTTGGCGGGCAGCCGGTCAGCACGGGGATGCTGGCGGGCAGCTGTCCGTCGTCGGTAAAGATGCGTTGATCGATCGGCACTCCGGCGTCGTTCATCTGGCTCAGCACCTGCCAGGTGCCGGCGTTCGAGCCGGAGCCGGTGGGAAGCTGCCAGGGCGAGACGTTGTCCTGGGCGTCGAGCGTGCCGCCACCGGTCAATGCGATGTTCTTTTCGTTGAGGGCGTAGACGAGCGGCGAGTAGTCGTAGAAGTCGATCCCTTGGTAGCTGGTGAGGACAACCGGATAGAACGCGTTGCTCGGATTGCGGACGAACTTGATCGTCGCGCCGGTTTCGACCTCGAGGTCGACGTTGCTAAGCAACGTGATCGCGCCCGAGTAATACGCGCCGTCGGCGTTGCGCGAGCCGCCGGAGGGAACCACGACGGTGCCGCCGCCGGCTTGGTGGCAGTCGGCGATGGCGGCGTTGATGGCGCCACCGTAGTACCAAACCGAGCGCTGGATGGCCGACCCCACGCCGTCGGTAACCGTTCTCACGAGGGCGGCGTAGCGGGGGGCGAGAATGTTGCACTGCCTCGACGGGAAGCGTGGCTGGTGCGCGGCGACTGCGTTTACCGTGGCGGCGTAAGCGGATTGATCCCAGGACGGCGTCGCCGCGTAACCGGGTTGATCCCAGGACGGTGCGGCAGGGAAGGGACCGGCAGTCGCGGCCACGGGGCCGGCGCCGATCACGGCGCCCACGGCGATCGATAGGACGGCGCTCACGAGCGCGCGCACAGCGGTTGTTCTTACTCTCATCTCCCGTCCCTCCCGACGGTCGGGCGCACGTGTCCCTGCGGCCACGCTAGCACAAACTGTCAGACCCGCACAGGCATACGTCCTATTCGCACAGAATCGACCACGATCCGCGCAAGAATTGATTTTGGCGGCCTTGCGAGGACGGTGGGACGTGCGCCCCAGGCCCGGCTGAGCAGTAGTACCCACCGCTCCCGGTCCATCCGGCAGGAGGCGCTTGACAGTGGCATGATTTGGGATATTGTGATCGATTGTCGGCGCGACGGGGGCGCCGACGATCGAAAGAGACAGGAGACGTTCAAGCCGCCGGAAGGGTCCCGGGCGTGTGCCATTAGTCATCCGTCCGCATCTCACCTGTGGGCTGAGCGCGTCCGGGCTGATATGTGACGGAGGTCAGGCGTGGGCAGAATCTTCAGCGTGGCGGCTGCCGTGTGTGCCGGTGTCCTGGCGCTTGCTGGTGGAGCGTCGGCGGCGGACAGCCAGCACCACGATCCCGGTCGAGGAGGGCGCGACACGGCGCTCGCGCCGACGCACCTCACCGTGGACGACCAGACGGTCCCGCTGGCGGTGAGCGGTACACCGGAGTTCGGGTGGTATCCGGAGGACCGCGCCGGGAACGAGTCTCAGACCGCGTACGACATCGTCGTCCGTAACGGGCTGACGGGTGCGCCCGTGTGGGACAGCGGCCGGGTCGCTTCCAATCGGTCGCAGGCGGTCACCTACGGCGGGACCAGCCTCACCGATGGCAATGAGTACACCTGGGCGGTGACGTCGTGGAACCGTCAGGGCTGGGCGAGCCCCGCCGCCACGGGTACCTTCGATATGGGAC
>JBAVYU010000022.1:0-66618 GCA_049588415.1 Solirubrobacteraceae bacterium | reverse complement strand
CCCAAGCACGTTATCCCCAAAAGAAACCACGCGAAAAACAACTCCCTCTCAAAACGACCCGGTCCCTCTCCCAAGGTCCCCGTCAAAAACATGTTGGTGTCGACCACAAGGACCGACCCAAAACCCGACCATATGTTCCGCCCGTGTCCGTCTGGTGCGCGACCCAAAGTCACAAACCAACGGATGACAAGCGCTGGCGGCAACATACCACCAGCGATCCCTCCTGTCAAGTCCCCCGATGACCCTTGACGCTTGCTCGCCCGCGGACGGCAATTCGAATGGGCCTCCCGGAAGAGGCAATCGCAGTGCGTGGCGCGTGCCAGACCACGGGCGCAACCCCACAGCGTGCTACGCTGTGCGACATGAGAACTGTCACGCATCGTGAGATGCGCAACCAGAGTGGGGAAATCCTGCGGCATGTCGCCGACGGGGAGACCATCCAAGTCACCAATAACGGTCGGCCGGCCGCGCTGATCGTGCCGCCGGGCGCCGATGCGCTCACCGACCTTGTCTCCCGAGGTCAGGTGCGTGTGGCGCGAAACCCGGCTTCCAGCTTGCGTTCGATCAATCGACGCACAAGCACCAAGGGCAGCAAGGCGATAGTGGCCGACATCCGTGACCGCTGGTGACGCTCAGCTACCTGGATACCTCGGCCGCGATGAAGCTCGTCCTCGATGAGCCGCAATCCGGGGCGCTGACGGAGGAGTTGGCAGGACGGGACGATCGGCGGCTGGTCTCCTCGTGGTTGCTGCACACCGAGATGCACTGCGCCGCGGGGCGCCACCCCCAGGACATCGACCTCGAGGCGGTCGGGATCGTGCTCGACTCGGTGACCCTGATCGACTTCACACGCGGGGATCTGCTGGCGGCCGGCACCCATGCGCCGCTGCGATCCAACGAGGCCATCCACCTTGCCGTCGCGCTCCGGGTCGGCGCCGATGAGATTGTCACATACGACGAGGAGCTGATCGAGCAAGCAACCGCGGCCGGCGTGCCCGTAATGTCACCGCAAGCCGACTCGTAAATTGCGTTTAGCTTCCTAGTCCCGCGATCGAGTCGTGGACTTGTTGTCCTGTGTTGGTGAGCACCCAAGCGTTGGCTTCGCCGCGGGTGGGGTCTCCGCCCCTGTTCTCTATCAGGCCTAGTTTGTGTAGGCGGGCCAGGAGCTTTGATGCTTGGCCTTGGTCTGCGATGCCTGCCTGCTCGCCGATCGTGCGGTTGGAGGAGCCGGGGTTCTCGGCGACTGAGACGAGTACGCACATCGTGCGATAGGTGAAGCGCATCGGCAAGTCCTGCAACGGGTCGCTCCTGAGGATGGGTCCCGCCTGGCTCGGTTGGGGTGCCGGCCGTTCGATCTCCTTGCGCGCAGCGACTGGTCCCAAATAGGGAAGGACGATCATGCCCATCAAGGGACCAGCCAAGTCGAGCATCGAGCTCTCCACTGTGTGCCCACGGCCATCGGTCGTGCCCATCTCGAAATCGCCGCCGGCCAAACGTCCATGCAAGACCGAGAACAAACCACCCACGATCGCCTCAGCCGTCAAAGCAGGCGGATCGAGCTTCGCCTTGCCCTCCGTGCGTCCCCGCTCGACTACCCCGACCAGACTCGCGATCACTTCCTGGCGACGCTTGAGCGCCTTGGGACCGCCAGCCAAGCTATCCACGATCAACAAGCGAGCCGCCGCACGATCATTGTCCAAGAAGCCAAGCAGTGCCGTCAAACCCGCCCGCACCCTAGCCAGCCATGCGCCTCCGGTCCCGTAGGCGGGAACGACAACACTCGTCGCGTGCTGCAAGGTCTCCTCGAACGCGGCGAGAAAACAATCCTCACGGTCCTCGAAAATCTCATAGAACGTACGCCTCGAAACACCCGAGCGCCCGACCACGTGTCCGACGCTCACATTCGCCGCGCCGCGCTCTGAAACTTCTTGCACCATCGCGGTGAGCATCCTTGCTCGCTGGACCTCGGCTACCTGCCTGTGCCCGTCAGGGTAGCCACGACCGCCTGCCTGACGCCGACTGTCGCGGCTGGTCGGCATCTCATTTCTTCTTGGTCTTGTGGCCGGCATGCTTGCCCTTGCCCTTCTTCTTGGTCTTCGTCTTGGCGCACCCGGTCACATTGATCGGTGTCGATTGTTTGATCGCTGCGCCATCTTGTGCGGTGAACGAAGTCGGCATCTTGAGGCCGCCCTTGACTTTGCAGAGGTTCGTGTTCGCTGCGAGCGCCGAGAATGGGCCTTGGGGCAACGTCAGCTCGAAGCTCGTGATGGGGACGTCGGGTATCTGCTTGAAGGTGCTGCTCGTGATACTTGTCTTGCTGTTGATGAACGTGTCTCCGACAAGGTCGATCGTGACGCCATAGCCCTGCAACACGATGATCAGCTGCGGGAATTCTTCCCCGGCGTGCGACACGAAATACGCCGGTCCGGTCAGTTGTACCGGTAGTACCGGTGTGATAGCTGTCGCGTGTCCCACAACCGACGCCGCAGGACAACCAGCCGGATTAGCTTCGAACGTCGCGACAGGACAAGCCTTCTGAAGCGTTGTCAACCGGGACGGCAACTGCTTCGGTAGGTCTACCTTCACGCTCTTGATGTTCGACTGGCTTGAGGCCTGGTTGAACCCTGGCGGGGTGCTTGGATAGACGATCTTCGCGTCAAGGCTCGCACCAGTCCTCCTCGACGTCTTACCCGACGTTGAAACCTTGAAGTCGGGTTTGAAGTTGAGGCTGCGACACGAACCCATCTGGAAATGAGATTCCAACGGTGCCGTAGCGCCTTCGGTGCTAGTCGCGATCCCGGTAAACGCCTGTGGCGCACAGTTGGTCGGGTTGAACATGAATTCGGGACGATCTATCACAGCGTTGATCGTCCGCAGATCCGCAGGGACGCCGCTGATGATCGTCGGCAGGGGGTCTGTGGTCACCGTGAGTCGTGCGGTGTGCGGATCGACGTCGATCCTGGCGCGCACGACCTGCGTCGGCAAGACGAACGGTCCCACAACCAAGGGCACCACTATCGACAGGCCATAGGGTGCGCCCTTATAGCCGCCGGTCAAATAGATCGGCGCGGGCGGCTGCCCCGGTTGTGGCACCACCAGCGGGTAGGGTCCAGGGCCGGCGGCCACGACCGAATGGCCGATCTGCGACGCGGCGGAGCACGTACCTTGAGATGCTTGTGGTTCTGGGCAGAGCGGGACCTTGCTAATCATCCCGAGCAATCCCTCGGGTGTTTTGAACTGCAATGTGCCAATGCGCTGCTGATCGTCAGGGCGTTGCAGCAGGAACGAGAAGGACGTGTATCCCGCCGCCTGGTCGGTAGTTGAGCCGGCGATCATCGACGGGCTGAACGGCAACGGCGATGATGGGCACGGTCCGCCGTTGGTGCCGGCGGTGATACCGAATTCTGCGGTGTTCGGGAACGCATCCGCGATGAACGGGGTCGCCCAGGACGTGAAGTCGGCGCTGAAGCCTTGCGCGGCGCCGTAGGTCCCGCATTGTGTCGGCGTCGACAATGCTGCCTGCGGACCGCCGGAGAACGACAGTCTGAACAGTGTGAACGGCAGCGCGGGGGTATTCGTAAACGTCGTGACCAACTGTCCTGTCTGTTCGTCGAGGTTCACTACGCCGACGAGCTTCAGGTTTACGCCTTCGCCTGACGCCGCTACCAACAGCTTGACTTCCGGCGGCTCGGAGCGAAGCAAGAACACGCTGCCCGTCACGGGTTTGGCTAGTAGTGGTGTTTGTATTTCGTCCGTGCCAACCTTAGACGCGCTCGGACACGACGGCGGACCATTATCTTCACGCCCTTCAGCCTTTTCGGTTTCGGTCGTCGACCCGTCTTCGGTTGGGCCGCACGCCAGGAGCCCGGCGGCCTGTCCGGGATTGATCGCGACACCCCTGGGCAACGCAACCGTCGTGTTCTTCAAGTCAGCCGCAGACACGCCTTCGGAGGACAACAGGCCGCCGATAGACGGCTTTACTTCGACGGTCAACCCAGCCGGCGTATCGGCATCAGAGGTATCCGGCGCTGTCGTGATCGTCGGAGCGAAACTCAAATCTTCACAACCGGTAAAACCAACCGGGTCCTGATGGGAATCGTGCACCGGGTCGCTCGTGTGCGCGACCACGCTAGGGTCTTCCCACTCGTTGGTGCTCCACACGAATTCATCGGTGGACGACCCTTCGCACGACGTCGGCAATGTGAGGAAAGGCGTGCCGGTGCCGTTGACGCTGCCGATATGCCACGCGGCGTGACTCTTATCTTCTGGTTCGCCCCACAACGTCAACACGCTACCGACAACTTCCTTCTGTGCGATATTGTTTACTTTCGTTGCAAGCGCGTAGTTGCTGCCGCTGCGAACCGCACTGTCCACGAACGTCGGTACCCCGGCAATATCGAATCCGAACTCCGCCGGCTCGTTTTCCGGTGGGACCAGATTGAACACGGGCGTCGCATTTTGAAATTGCTGACCGCCGATGTTGATGGCTATGACCCCGACCTGCGTGTTTGGCGGGCACGCATGTTCGTAGAACAGTGCTCGTGGACAGCGCGGCATCGCCGTCGGATTACCAACGAAGCCGCGGGGAAGATTGACAGCAAGGTTTCTCTCCTCGCCATCCGCTGGCTTCGTGCCGAACTCCGCGCCTTCCACCTGACTGTTCATGTCGAAGATGAACGTCGCCTCGTATGGGTGCGAGCCCGCGCGGGTATCGATCGTTCCATCGGCGTTGCTGAACCAAGCGTCCGTGTCGTTGAAACCGAATTTCGCCGGGGTTGAGCTGACGGTCAATGGATCGCTAGTGCTCGCGCCGCTCAGCGCACCACCGCCGGCGACGGTCACACGATTCGGCTCAGCGACCGCTCCTTCTTGAGATGGAACCGTCACACCGACAGCAATCACCGGATCGCCAATAATTTCGTTGGCTTCTATGGGTTGCGTGGGCGTTCCGTTGCCACCAGAAAGATACGGCAGACCCGTAGGATCGTTCGTGCACGTGACGATCGTCGCGCCTGCGACCGGACCTCCTTCGTTACCCGAACAATCCCACAAGCCTTCTTCTAGTTCCGGTTCGGCGGATTCGAGCCCTAGTTTCCTCACTCCCCGGTATGCGCCGGCGATTGTAGCGGTGACCCCGGGCGGCAATACATCGGTGACCGTCACAGGCCCACTACTCGCAGCGGCGCCGATGTTGAGAACCCTTACCTGAATCACTCCCTGCTTCCCCGGTTCCAAATGCGTCGGGACAGTGTGAGCACTGAGCGCCCAACCCGCCCGCGGTTCCCCAGCAGCGGCGCCTGCACTCAATACACCCATGACGACAACCGCGACTAGCGAAACAGCAAGCAATCGTGCTCGAATAGACAACCGTTCGTGTTGGACCATTGTCATCGCTTGCCTCGCTTCGCTGTTCGTGGATACCGTTTCCTTGCCTTCCGTTCACAACCAGCACGCGCACGCCTCGATCTCTTCCTACACGCGCGCAGCGCCTTCGAAAGCTTCTTCGCGTTTCCCCCCGCAGACCGCTTCGACGTAACACGACCTGTCTGCGATGAGGTTTCGAAGTCGCCGACGCCGGCGAACGTCACACTCGACGGAGTCGCGAAGATCGGTGGTGCCGGAGGCACACCCTGACAGCCAGTCCCAACACACGCAATCGACGATTCAGGAAAACCACCACCAACACGCGCATCATAGAGCTTTACGTTTTCGTCAGCCGCACCCGGGACGAGGTTGGCCCGCTGGGTAAAGAACACATCTTCCCCACTCGCGCTCGCATCCACAAAGTAGGCGGCGCCAGGCGTCGTCACGCTCGAGATCGGCGCTATACAACCAGCGCCTTGACCACAGCCACCGGAACCATCGCTCTCCCACTCATACACATCCTGATAGCGATTCGTGTCAGACGCCACAAGAGGCTGGTTCGACATGAAATACACCTGCCTGCCAGACGAGTTGATCCAACGCGGCATGAAATCCGCACCGCCTTCCGTTCCAGCAACTTCCCCAGACAGGGCCACATAGCTGTTGAATTGGTTTTCCCACGTGTCTCGTTTTTCGGAAGGGACACTTGACGGCACCGGCGGCGCGCCGTCGGGATTACACGACACACAACTGATCCTGGCAGTGCCAACCTCGTAGACGAACACCTCCGGAAGGTTCCTATATTCGGGAGTGGCGAAGTTATAGCCATATAGGCCGTAATTGTCATATTCGGTCAGTTTTGCGTGGGACATGAAGCCAATCGCCTGACCGTTTGCCGACACCTGCGCATCGCGCTCACTAGGATCGTAGTACCAGTCGCCGCTGGTACTGCAACTACAGCTACCACCACTTGAGTGATAGGTGTCGTCGCCTTGTTCAAGCGTCCCGATAAAAGTCGTCACCCCCTGGTGGACGAGATACAGGTTGGGCTGTTCGGTGACCGGTTCCTTGTTTTCGCGGTTTGGCGTGCTCACAAGCTTGCCCTTAGCGACGAAATAGGCGTATGAACCATCTTCGCTTGCACCTATCACACCAAGCACGTCGGCAGATACGCCGGTGCTTACCGGTGTGAGGTCGCTGAGCACACCCGTTTCGAGATCGTACTGATACAGATCCGGACGTTCCGCCGTCGCTTTCGAATCGGCCGTCAACTGACTGCCGTCGGTGAACAAAACCAACGAGCCGTCACTACTCGACGCCGCAAACACGCCGCCCCCGCCCTGACCCGCACCTCCCTGTTTTGCGTCAAGCTGAACAGTGCAAGCGTCGAGCGGATTCGTGCATTCACCGTCAGGATCAAGCGAACTCTCTGGCCGTGTGTCGTTCTCACGCACGAACAGCCTCGTGGTGCCAGCCGGATCTTCCGACGTGACTTCCGTATTCAAATCAGTCCAGAACACGCGCGAGCCATCCGATGACACATCCCCGAGAAAGTTATTTTCGTAATCCCCTTCCGGGTCCGGCGCAACGCCGCCAAACGTCGCGTTGGGATGCTGTTCTGGCTCGCCGCCAGGCAACACGTTGACCTGATAGAGCCTTCCGCGAACGGAGTCGTAAAGATTTCCGATATAGTGGTATACATTTTCTGCACCCGAAATGGCCTGTGGGGTAAGTGCCTCCGGACTGCTCAACAGCACGTGAGTATCGTCGGCTGATATCCCGGCACTCGCTACCGCTTCGCATCTAGCTGGTTCCTGGCTTTCAGTGACGAGAGCATGGAAGCCTTCAGCGTCGCGCACATAGGCGGTTCGCGACTTGCACGTAGCGGGCGGAGCCGGCGTTGGGCTCGGGACAGCCGATGGCTTGGTGACTATCGTGGTCAGCGACAGGTCGTCTGAAAACGCATCAAATCTCACCACGTTTTCCGCGGTGACCCCGGATTCGATGTCATCGCTCTTCCAGCCGGTGGCGTTCCGTGTACTGAGGTATTGATTTCCGTAGCCGGGACCAGTCTCGCCGGTTCCCCCGACACCCGATGCCGGCGGGTCCCCCCCGTACGTCACCGTTTTGCCATCTACGGACGCGCGGTATTGACCGGTCTCGCCAAAGGTTTCGCTAGCTGTGCCTTCTGGCAGTTCCTCTTTGTAGTTAGGCACGTATGTTTCTACGTCTTCGCGCGAAGACACGAGCTCATAGCTCCTCCCATCGGGAAGCCCCAAAGCGGACGTCACCAACGCCTGCGGCGTGGTGAAGGTCATGTCGACACCATCGCTTGTGCCCTGCGAATTAGAGGCAACAAACCGATAGTGATATTGGCTGCTCGGCGTGAGCCCCTGCAATCGCACCTGTTCACTCACAGACACGTTAGACCCCGCGATCTCCCGGTCTGTCGTGCCGGAACCATACGACGCGGTCGGCCCATATTCCACACGAACACTCGTCGGCAGGCCACCGGGACTGACCTGCGCTTCGAGCATGACTTCGCTCGAATTGATGCTTGCACCGGTCTCGGCTTCGACAAGCGGTTCGCTGACTGGTGTCGTAAATGTTTCAGGAGGGCTATTTATGCGACGTTCTTCGATGGGGCTGTAAAACTCGAGACAGAAGGTGTACGTGGTGGCAGCGTTGAGCCCGCTGGCGTCAGCCGTAACAAGTTCTTTTTCATCGCCCAGTGAAGTGCTTTCGCCGAATTCCTCAAAGTTTAGACTTTCGCATTCCGTCGCGGACTTCGCTACCCTGAACCGGTAATTCACCCCGACTTCACCGGGAGCGTTGGGGTTCAAAATTCCCCGGAGCGTCGCTTTGTGAGCGCTCACCTGTTCCGGTTTCAGCACTTCGGGAGTTTCGGCCGCCATCGCGGAGCCCGCAAACACGAACACTCCGACGCAGACGCACACGACCGCCGCGATCAGGTTACGAGCACGCATCAAAACGATCTCCTCCAATAGGCGTGGACGTCAGACCCGCCGAACGACGACGGGAACGCAATGTCCTCGCGACGGCGAACCGAACGCGAGCGCGAGACGAAAACGAGAAAGCGGACGCCCTCACGACGCGCCCGAACAGAACGTGCGACCCCGCGGCATGCGGGTAGAAGAACCCCAACCGAGCGCGAGAGAGCCAAGCCGGGTTTTGACCCGGCAAGCCGCGGAGCAAACCCGCGGCGAAGGGGACTAGCGGCTAGAAGGCAGCTGTCCCAGAGAGAGAGAGAGAGAGAGAGACGCGACAGCGACGCTGACGCGTCCTATTACGCCACCACTACAGGCGCAAGGACTCCCAAGCACGTTATCCCCAAAAGAAACCACGCTAAAAACAACCCTCTCTCAAAAAAACGAGCAGGTCCCTCTCCCAAGGTCCCCGTCAAAACTGTGTTGGTGTCGACCACGAAGACCGACCCAGACCCGACCTTATGTTCCGCTCGATCACCCAACCCGGATGACAAGCGCTGGCGGCAACATACCACCAGCGATCCCTCCTGTCAAGTCCCCCGTCGAGTGCTCTCTGGTGACGACGAAGGGCTGCTGCGACTGCCACAGCGCCAAATACCGTCCCAAGCACGCCCTACAGTGCCCTGCCCCCACCGCTTCACGACCAGAAGGAGGTCTGGCATCATGACTGCTGTGGCTACACGACCGCATGTGACGCTCAGCGGCGATCGCGTTGGCGAGTACGTAGTTGAGGAGGAGCGCCCAGATGGGCGCCTTGTGCTCGTGCGCGACACTGGCATCACCGCGATTCGCAGGCGGCAAGGCACCCGTGCGATGACTCCCGAGGAGTCTGCTGCCTTCTGGCGCGAGCACGGGCCGCACATGCAGCCACCCGACGGCGAGGGGTAGTCATGCCCTCATCAGGGCCGCACTTTCCGGTGCGCTTCGATCCAGCCCCTTGGAAGGACGATCTCGCGCGTTCGACGCCGGCTGGGCGGACGGCTGCCGAGAAGACATGCACCACGTACGAGTCAGACGGAGTCCTGCGCTCGCACTTGAAGCCGAGTGAGCGCGAAGCGCAAGATGGCACCAATCTGCCCGACTGCGCCAAGGTCTATCTGCCCCAGCCCGATGGGCGCTTTGGGATGATCTTCAGCGTGGATGGAGAGGCAAACAAACCCGCGCTTCTGTTCCTGGCATTCGGGGTACGCCACCACCCACCCAGCTCCCACGCGCTCACTGTCTATGAGATCGCGCACAGCAGACTCCATGACCACGCCAAGAGCGAGGGGACAGGTTCGATCGGGTGACTCGAGATCCCGGCGACACCCCCAACTACAAGCGCTACCGCGCCACGCCGCGCATAGGCGGCGGCCGCACCCTGAAGGGCACAGGCGATGGCGACACCCTGGTGGGCGACCTCCCGCCCAAGTCCCCACGCCGCCCTCGCCGCCCAGGCGAGCCGCCGGGCGCTGGCGCCGCCGGCGACAAAGCTGGCGTGGACTGGCGCAAGCACACCAAACCCAGACGCCTGCTCCTCTACGCGCTCGGCCTGATCGTGGCCTGGCTGGCCCTGTCCCTGGCCCTGTTCCTGATCAGCGCCCACTTCGAGCGCACGCCTCCCCCCTCTGACGTGGCGGCGGCGCTCAAGCCCGCGGGCTACCCGCTCACCTCGCCCAACAACATCCTGGTGCTCGGCTCCGACCGCCGGCCCAAGGGCTCCAAGGAACCGGGCGCCAACACCTCGGGGCCGAGCCGCTCGGACACGATCATGCTGATCCGCACCGGCGGCGGGCACGCCGCGCGATTGTCGATCCCAAGGGACACGATCGTGGACATTCCGGGGCATGGCCTCAGCAAGATCAACGCGGCCTACGCATACGGCGGACCGGCCCTGTCGATCAGGGTCGTCGAAGAACTGGTCCACATCCCGATCAACCACCTGGTGGAAGTGAACTTCGAAAACTTCCCCCAATTGATCGACGCGATGGGTGGCGTGGACTACACCGGGGGCTGCATCATCGCCAATCTGGACGGAGGTTCGCGCAACGGCGGCTACACACTGCGGCTCTCCAAAGGCACACACCGCCTCGATGGCAAGCAGGCACTCGCTTTGGCAAGGACCCGAGAGAACCTGTGCGCGCCGAACGAGACCGACATCCAGCGCGAGGAACACCAGCAGGCCCTCTTCAACGACATGAAGTCGCGCTTGGCCTCCTTCTCGAGCTTCGTGCGCATGCCCTTGATTGCCTGGAATGCGCCCCCCGCGATCATCTCCGACATGAGCGGCGCCACCTTGCTCGGCCTGTTCGGGGCCTTGGCTGTCGGCGGCACACCCCCAACCCACGTGCTCAAGCCCTCGGGTGCGATCACTCTGCCCGACGGCGAGGACGGCCTCACCGTCTCAGAAAGCGAGCGCCGCGCCGCCGCCGCCCGTTTCCTGGCGGGCTGAGTCCACGATTTCGAGGGCTCCTTACCCACGATTTCGAGCCCCCTCTCCCCATGATTTCGAGGACCCCTAACCGACGATTTCGAGGACGACGGCTCCGAACACATCCCGCGCGCGCCCGCGCGTAGGCATGCCGTGGCGAACAAACTACTTCGCTGCGGCGACCGGTTTGGAGTCCGTTTTCTTCTCCGGCTTGGGGCTCGACTCGCCCTTCTTTGTCTCGCCCTTGGAGCCCGAATCGTTGGACGACGACGAGGAGTCCGAGGAGCCGGAATCGCTCGACCCGGTATCGCCCGACCCGGAATCGCTCGACGACGAGCTGTCCGTCGAAGCCGCGGTCTCACGCTGACGCTTGCGTGTCCCATAGTCGGTGTTGTAGAAGCCTTTCCCCTTGAAATGCACCGCGGGTGCGTGCAACACCCGCTCGACCGGCACTCCGGTCTCGGGGTCCGACGTCAGAGAATCGTCGCTGAAGGCCTGCTGGATCTCGAAGGTGGTGCCGTCGGGCCGCTTGTACTCGTAGATGGGCATGAGCCTGGATTATAAGGCGAGGTCGATTTGTCAGTCCGAAGCAGCCGCGAGCCGGGACAGCGGGCTAGTCGGCAAGCAACGAGCGGGCGCACTCGATGCCGGCCTGGATCGAGGCGCTGAAGTCGCGCTCGGGCTCGGCAATCATGCGCAGGGCGAAGCCGTCGCCGAGCGAGAAGAGGATGTCCGCAACGGCCTCGGGCTCGGCGTGCAGGCGCAGGACGCCGTCCTCCTGGGCGGCGGCCAGAACGCTGGCCAGGCGCTCGCGCGTGAGACTGACCAAGCGGGCGTACTCGACGGCGATGTCGGCATTGCGACGCGAAAGCGTGAACAGCTCGAACACGAGCGTCACGAAATCGGGGTCCTCGTGGATCGTCTCCTGCAGGTTCTGGGCCAGCAGAGCCACGAAGTCGTCGGCCGTCTGGGCGCCCGCCAACTGGCGCTCGAGCACTTCGATGCGCTGATCACAGTCGCGCCGGGCGGCCTCGACCAGGAGCTGCTCCTTGGTGCCGAAGTAGTAGTGGAGCAGGCCGCGTGAGACGCCGGCCTCACGCGAGACGTGGTCGAAAGTCGAGCCGGCCACGCCGCGACGCGCCACGCTGTGGCGCATCGCCTCCACTATGCGTTGAGCCTTCTCGCCGGAAAGCGAGCGGCCCTGGGCACCCGCCTCCGGGTCCGCGGGCCCGCGCAGTGCGGATGCTGAGCTCACGCGGCGGGAGCGCTCTCCGGCGTGGGTGCCTCCTGAGCGGGCATCGTGGTCGAGCTGTAGTCGAATTCCTCCTCGGCGCCGAACAGGAGGTCGAGCACCTTGGAGCGCAGGTCCTCGCTCAGGGCCAGGGCCAGAACGGCACCGACGACCGCCAGCAGCACCAGGCGACCAAAGCCGCCTTTGCGTTTGGGCTTGGGAGCCGGCTCGCGGATCGCATAGGACGCGTCGCGCAACGCGGAAGCCGCTTCGGCCAGCTCTTTCTGGAGCTTACGATCCTCCAGCAGCGCCTTGCCGGCCGGCTTGCCGTTGCTGACACGCCCGTAGGCGCTACGCGCGGAGCCGTAGGCCGCGAGCAGGTTCGCCCGCAATTGCTCGTCTTCGATCAAGCGTTTGATGTACTCGCTGGAGCGCACCGCCTCGCTTGCCTTACCAATCCTGTCTTTTGCCGCCATGGAAGCACCGCCTCTGAGGGAAAGCTTTGTCGATGATGTCCAATATACCCTCGATGATCGGCTCCACACCTACCCGCCAGAGCGCTTGGAGATTGCCCGATCGCCGCACCCCCTGCACTGGGAGTGGACCGAGCCGCCTCGCGGAGACCCCTCCTACCGGTCGAGACGCGGCCTAGCGTGGCCAGCTTTCAGGCCACGGCGGCCTTCCTGGGCGGGCTTTTGATTGTGGGCGCGCTGGCCTCGGGGCTGGCTCAGCGCTCCTTCCTGTCGCTGGCTGCGCTGTTCGTGATCGCCGGGTTCATAGTCGGAGACGGGGGTTTCGAATGGGTCAGCTTCAAAGCCCAGTCGGGCTTCGTGGAGGACTTGGCGTTCGTGGCCTTGATCGTGATCCTGTTCAGGGACGGCCTGGAGGTCGAGGGCGAGATGCTGCAGAAGGCCTGGCACTTGCCCCTGCGCAAGCTGGCGATCGCGATGCCGATCACGGCCGGGATCGTGGCCTGCGCGGCGCACCTGTTGGTTGGCCTGACCTGGACCGAGTCGCTCTTGCTGGGTGCCCTGCTCTCACCGACCGACCCGATCTTGACTTCCAGCATCGTCACCAATCCACGGGTGCCGCGCTTGATCAGGCATTCGCTCAACCTGGAGTCGGGGCTCAACGACGGCCTCGCCCTACCGGCCGTGCTCACCTTCTTGGCCGCGCTCTCAAGCGAATCGCAGAATTTCGTATGGTGGCGCTTCGTGCTGCAGGACGTGGGGCTCGGGTTTCTCTACGGGCTGGTGCTCGGCTGGTGCGCGTCGCTGCTGATGCCTCGCGAGAGCAAGCGTCCATTGGCGCATCCGATTCCCTCACACCAGAAGTCTTTGTACGCGCTGGGGGTGGCTTTCGCCACTTATGGGATCACGGTGCTCTCGCCACGCGGCAACGGCTTCATCGCGGTGTTCGTGGCTGCGATCGTGCTCGGTGTGCGCAGACCAGACCTGCGCAAGCACTTCGAGCAGCGAGCGGACGAGATCGTCGAGATCGTCAAGTTGGGGATTTTCGTGGTGTTCGGCGCCCTACTCACATTCGACGCGCTTGAGAGCAGCGGCTGGGCGGCGCTCGGCTTGGTGGCCGTCACCTTCCTGGTCGCTCGGCCGGTGGCAGTTTGGATCGCGCTGATGGGAACCGATACCGACGCCCAGACACGTCTGTTCATGGGCTGGTTCGGGCCAAAGGGGATTGCCACGATGACTTTCTCTCTGCTCGTGCTCGACCAGCACATAGCGGCCGGCGAGAAGATCTTCGACCTGACCGCCTTGGTCGTGCTGTGCTCGATCATCGTGCACGGCCTTACCGACACTCCCGGCGCTCACTGGATTGCCCGGCACGCCGAAAAAACCACTGAGCCTTAGGCGTGCAATGCCGCCTGTTCTTGGGCTGAAGGGAACGCCCAGGCGGCGCGAGAGCGACGCTCTTGACGAAACACGAAGCGCATCTGCTGAGGCGGCGCGAGCTTGGCCTCGGCGGGACGGAAGGTGGCGCAGGGCTCGGCCAAATCCAAGGCACAGAGCAGATTGCGATGGAAAAAACATTCCTCGCAGGTGACCTTGCGGGTGGCTCGCTTGCTCTGCTTCGTCACTGACTCCCCTTTGCTCGACTCGACGGAGGCAGGATCAAAGCACTGGGGAGCTCCTCACTCAAGGGGCGCCGAGGAGCCGACCTCGCAAATCGCAAGGAAAACCGCTCCATTCCGCAAATAGCCGGAAACGAACCCCGATGTTGTGTTCTGCTTGCGATCGACTGCCCATTTTGGGCTGTTTTTCGCCTTTGACACCGGTTCTCGGAGTAGGCGTCATGATGGAAGCAATGCGCATCCTGCTCACCGGGATCAGCGGCTTCGCCGGCTCGGCGCTGCTGCCACGTCTACTTGAAGAGGGCCACGAGGTACGTGCGCTCGCCAGGGACCGCGGTCGCGTGGAGCGGACGCTCGAAGCGATGGCCTCTCCGATAGGCGGATCCATCGGCCTCGAGGATTTCGAGCTGACGATCGGCGACACGCTCAGCGGGAACGGGATGCTCGGGGCGCTGCGTGGCGTGGAGGTCGCCTACTACCTGATCCATTCGATGGAGCCCTCGCCGGGCGGCCCGGACGGCGACTCGTTCCCCGCCCGCGAGCGTGCCTCTGCGCAAACATTCGCGCATGCGGCTCGTACGGCGGGCGTGCGTAGGATCGTCTACCTGGGTGGACCCCTCCCCGGCGGCTCCCCACCCGGTGGTCCCCTTCCAGGCGGCTCCCCACCCGATGGTCCCCTTCCAAGCGGCTCCCTCCCCAAGTTCCCCAAATCGGGGGCCCTCGCTGAGTCCGGGCATATTTCCCCCCACCTGTCCAGTCGCAACGCTGTGGAGCGCATCCTGCTCGACTCGGTTCCCGATTCAGTGGCCCTCAGAGCCTCGATCGTGATTGGCGCGCGGTCTCGCTCGTTTCGCTTTTTGGTGAGACTCGTCGAGCGTATGCCTGTCTTGGCGCTACCGGCTTGGCGGCGTTTTCGCAGCAGACCGATTGACGAGCGCGACATCGTGGAGATGCTGGCCGCGTGCGCTTCGGTGGAGGCCGTGGGCGGCCGCTCGCTCGACGCGGGCGGACCGGAGATATTGACCTATGGTGAGATCGTGGAGCGCATCGCCGACTTGATGATGCTCGCTCGTCCGAGCTTCGGGATCCGACTGACAGTAACGCCGATCGCGGCGCGCTTGGCAGCCGTAATCGCCGACGAGCGCCCCGAGCTGGTGCTCCCTTTGATGGAAAGCTTGACAGGAGACCTGCTACCCCGCGGCGAGGATCCGGCGGACTTGCTCGGAGTGGATTTGCACTCATTCGACTCGGCCGTAGAGCATGCTTTGGGTGAGTGGGAAAGAAGCGAGGAGCTCGCCGCACGATGAGCACAGTTACCGCCTCGATCGAGATCGCGGCCCCGCCGCAGGAGGTTTGGGACACGGTGATGGACCCGGCGCGCCTGGGCGATTGGGTCACTATTCACCGCGAGCTGCGCCACAGCGACGACGGCGCGGCGCGCGTGGGCTACCGCATGGATCAGCAAATACACCTGAGAGGAGTCAGCGTCGATGTTCATTGGACTCTGGTGGAGTGCATGCCCGGCGAGCACGCCGTGTGGAAGGGACGCGGCCCGGCCCGCTCGCGCGCACGTACCGAGTACACGCTGAGGCCCGCTTCCGATGGCTCCACATGCTTTGACTACCGCAACGAGTTCCACGCCCCGCTGGGCCCGCTCGGAGCGCTCGCCAGTCGCGCCTTGGTTGGAGGTATGCCCCAGCGCGAGGCCACACATACGCTGGAGCGCCTACGTGCCTTGATGGAGCGGTGAGACCTCGCACACGCTGAAGCACTTGCGCACCCCTGACGGAAGGGTGAGTCATTGGCCAAATCCCCGTCTCACCCCGATTATTCCTGGTAAATCGGTTGCAGAACGCGCCGACGTGCACGAACGATCCGGAGAATTGTGTAGAGTGAAGCCAATAGACCGTGCAGCTCGACCTTCGGGTTTGCATTCACTCCCAGTGAACAGGACACAAATCGTGACTGACTTCCTTGACGAGAAGCGCCAAGAGATCAACGAGCGACTGGCGGAGCTCAAGCCGCTGATCGACGAGTACAACCGCCTGGAGGCGGCTGCTACGGCGCTGGCAGGTGTCCGTGGAACCGCGCCGGCTTCCAGGACAGCCGCCGCCGCTCCGGCAGCATCCGCCGCTCCCGCCAGGCGTGGACCGGGTCGCCCGCGCGGCTCGAAGACCACGACCGGCAAGCGCCGCGGACGCCCCCCGGGGAGCAAGAACGCCGCGAAGAAGACAACCGCTGCCGCACCGGCTGCCGAGGCAACCGGCACCGCTGCCGCCGCGACACCCCGTCGCCGCGCGGGACGACGCAAGGGCAGTGGCACGCGTGCGGCCCAGGCCCTGCAGTACGTGACCGGCCAGCCCGGTATCACCATCCCCGAGTTGGCCGCCAAGATGGGGATCAAGCAGAACTACCTGTATCGCGTGCTCCCTGGCCTGGAGCAGGAAAAGAAGATCAAGAAGCAGGGTCGCGGCTGGCACCCCGGTAGCTGATCGGACTCGATTTACTGAAAACGGCCGGGTTCGCGCGAGCGACCCGGCCGTTTTTCGTTAAGGACCGGAGGCGCGCCTTGCTGTCGTGTTCGCGCAAGGCGCGCGGGGAGCATTTCTTAGATAAGGCCTTGGCTTTGAACGGTGGAGCGCTCGTCGCTCAGCTCGGCGACCGAGGCATCGATCTTGGAGCGGGAGAAATCGTCCAGCTCGAGTCCTTGCACGATCGACCACTCACCGCCTGAGCATGTGCAAGGGAAGCCGCTGATCAAGCCCTCGGGCACACCGTAGGAGCCGTCTGAGACGACGCCCATCGAGACCCACTCGCTGCTGCCGGCCACCCAATCGTGAACGTGGTCGATCGCCGCGCTGGCAGCCGATGCCGCGGAGGAGGCGCCGCGCGCCTCGATGATCGCGGCGCCGCGCTTGCCCACATTGGGCAGGAAATCGTTTTCGATCCATGCTTGGTCATCGACCACCTTGGCGGCCTGCTCGCCTTTGACCTCGGCGTGGAACAGGTCGGGGTACATGGTCGGCGAATGGTTGCCCCAGACACCCATCGTGCTCACATCGGTGACGGGCGCGGCAACCTTGTTGGCCAGCTGTGCGATGGCGCGGTTGTGGTCGAGGCGCATCATCGAAGTGAAACGCTCGCCCGGGATGTCGGGCGCATTGTTCATGGCGATCAAGCAGTTGGTGTTGGCGGGGTTGCCGACCACCAGAATCTTCACGTCTGGGGCAGCCTTCTCGCCCAGGGCTTTGCCTTGGCCGGTGAAGATCTTGCCGTTCTCGGAGAGCAGCTCGGCGCGCTCCATACCCTTCGTGCGCGGACGCGAGCCGACGAGCAGGGCGATGTTCACACCGTCGAAGGCGTCCTCGGGATTGTCATGCAGGTCGAGACCGGCGAGCAAAGGGAAAGCGCAGTCGACGATCTCCATTGCCACTCCCTCCAGAGCGCCCATCGCCGGCGGGATCTCCAACAGGCGCAGGTCCACGGGCTGGTCGGGGCCAAGCATCTGACCGCTGGCGATACGGAACACGAGGCTGTAGCCGATCTGGCCGGCGGCTCCGGTGACGGTGACTCGTACGGGATTGCTCACTTATTCTCAGCTCCTAGGTGGGGTGATTTTGGTTCAGGTGGTTTGCGGAGGTTCAGGCCATCGCGCGTTGCAGGTTCTGGTCGATCGAGGCGAGAAACTCCTGGGTGGTCTGCCACGCCTGATCGGGACCGACCAGAAGCGCCAAGTCCTTGGTCATAGCGCCTTCCTCCACAGTCTCGATGCATACCCGCTCAAGCGTCTGCGCGAACTCGCTGACCGCGGGCGTGGAGTCCATTCGTCCACGCGCCCCCAAGGCGCGCGTCCAGGCAAAGATGGAGGCGATCGGGTTCGTAGAGGTCGGCTTGCCCTCTTGGTGCATCCGGTAGTGGCGGGTGACCGTGCCGTGGGCGGCCTCGGCCTCGACCGTCTTGCCGTCGGCACTCATCAAGACGCTCGTCATCAGCCCGAGCGACCCGAAGCCTTGGGCGACGGTGTCAGATTGAACATCGCCGTCGTAGTTCTTGCAGGCCCACACATAACCGCCCTCCCACTTCAAGGAGGCGGCCACCATGTCGTCGATCAACCGATGTTCATAGGAGATCCCGGCCGCCTCGAAATCGTTCTTGAACTCGGTCTCATAGATCTCCTGGAACAGGTCCTTGAAACGACCGTCGTAGCGCTTGAGGATCGTGTTCTTGGTCGATAGGTACACGGGATAGCCACGATCCAAGCCATAGCGCATAGAGGCCCTGGCGAAATCCCGGATCGAAGCGTCGAGGTTGTACATAGCCATTGCGATTCCCCCGCCGGGAAAGTCGTACACGTCAAGCTCGATCGGCTGGGTGGGTGGGGTGGGTGGGTCCTCATTCTTAGGCGTGAACGTGAGCACGAGCTTGCCTGGGCCTGGCACCACCATGTCGGTGGCTCGATACTGATCGCCAAAAGCATGGCGGCCGATCACGATCGGCTTGGTCCAACCCGGAACGAGGCGAGGGATGTTGGAGATGACGATCGGCTCCCTGAAGATGACACCGCCGAGGATGTTGCGGATGGTGCCGTTGGGCGAGCGATACATGTCCTTCAGGCCGAACTCCTCCACGCGCGCCTCGTCGGGGGTGATCGTGGCGCACTTCACCCCGACTCCGTATTGCTTGATCGCTTCTGCCGCTTGCACGGTGATCGCGTCCTCGCTCGCGTCGCGCGACTGGATCGAGAGGTCGTAGTACTTCAGGTCGATGTCCAGGTAGGGCAGGATCAACTGCTCCTTGATGAACGACCAGATGATCCGCGTCATCTCGTCGCCGTCGAGCTCTACGACGGGGTTTTGCACCTTAATCTTGGCCATGTGTCGGTCCTCGGGTTAGCTGACGGACTGGGTTCCCACTCTGTGGGGCCCCTCTCACCCCGGCGGGCGATGCTATCGCGGAGAGGTAACCTGTCGTGTTGATGGCCACCGTCTCACAGCAAGATCCCTGGCAGACGCACACCGTCGCCAACCAGCCGCCGCCCCTTGAAGGCGTGGACGTGTTCTCGAGCAACCTGCCTCTCCTCGAGGCCACACGACGCGAGGGCGCGAGCTGGGTGACCGAGCGAGCCTCTCGCTTGGGCAAGCTGGTGGGTGGCGAGCCGCAACAGGTGTGGGGCAAGCAGGCCAACGAGAACAAGCCCGTCTTGAAGACCCACGACCGCTACGGCAACAGGATCGACGAGGTCGATTTCCATCCTGCGTGGCACAAGCTGATGAAGATGGGGGTCGAGCACGAGCTGCACTCGCTGCCTTGGACCAGCTCGGAGCCGGCGCCACACGCGGCACGCGCGGCTTTGTATATGACAGCGATGCAGGCCGAGGCGGGCTTTGCCTGTCCGATCACGATGACCTTCGCGGTCCTGCCGGCCCTGCGCGCCCAGCCCGAGCTGCTCGCCGAGTGGGGGCCGCTGGTGACCGCGACTACGTATGACCCACGCCTGATCAGGGCAAGCGAGAAGGGCTCGGCGATCGCGGGCATGGCCATGACCGAGAAGCAAGGCGGCTCGGACGTAAAAGCCAACACCACGCTCGCGCGTCCCGTGGGCGGCGGTGGGCCAGGCGCGGAATACGAATTGATCGGCCATAAGTGGTTCTGCTCGGCGCCCATGTCCGACCTTTTTCTTGTGCTTGCACAGGCCGAGTCAGCGAGCGGGGAGCCTGAGGGCATCTCCTGCTTTCTGTTGCCGCGCATCCTGCCCGACGGGAGCCGCAACGCATTTCACTTGCAGCGCTTGAAGGACAAGCTCGGCAACCACTCCAACGCCTCCTCCGAGGTCGAATTCCACGGAGCGATCGCGCGCATGGTGGGCGAGCCCGGCAGGGGCGTGCCGACGATCATCGAGATGGTCGGCCACACGCGTCTTGATTGTGTGATCGGCGGGGCCGCCGGCATGAGGGCCGGGGTCGTTCAGGCCACCTGGCACACGGCTCATCGCTCGGCCTTCGGCAAGCTGTTGATCGACCAGCCTTTGATGCGCAACGTGCTGGCCGATTTGTGCATCGAGTCAGAGGCGGCAACCGCGCTGGCGATGCGCTTGGCCCGGGCCTATGACGAGGCCGGCGCAGAGACATCGACGGGGCGGTTGGGATCCGAATCAGGCGAGGACGAGCTGAGCGACTCGCACTTGTTCAAGCGCTTGGCCACGGCGGTTGGCAAGTACTGGGTGTGCAAGCGCGCCCCCAACCATGCTTTCGAGTGCCTCGAGTGCTTCGGCGGCAACGGCTATGTAGAGGAGTCGGGCATGCCGCGCCTTTACCGCGAGGCGCCCTTGGCTTCGATCTGGGAGGGCTCGGGCAATGTGATGAGCCTCGATGTCTTGCGGGCAATGGTCAAGAGCCCGCGCTCGCTCGAGGTGTTCATGCACGAGGTCAAGCAGGCCGAAGGGGCCGACGCTCGCCTGGACGCCCACGTGAAGAAGCTGGAAGCTCAGTTCTCAGACCCGATGACTTTGGAGTCGCGTGCGAGGCGGGTCGTGGAGAGCATGGCGCTCGCACTGCAGGGGTCCTTGCTGGTGCGCCACGGAGACACTGCGGTGGCCGACGCGTTCTGCGCCTCCCGTCTGGGCGGGGACGGGGGCCTTGAGTACGGCACGCTGCCCGCGGGCACGGACTTCGGCGCGATCGTGGAGCGCAACCGCCCGCAGGTCTGAACGCTCACACAGCCTAAGATCAATTTATGGCCATGAGAGCACCGATGCGCACCCGCGGCTCGATCCAGCTGGCGCGCATCTTCGGCATCAGGATCGGCGTCAGCATGAGCTGGTTCTTCGTGCTGCTTTTCCTGATCGTGATCCTCTCCGAATATTTCCACCAAATCCTGGGTGGATCCAATAGCACCGCTTATGCGATCGCGGTGGCAGGCTCGCTCGGTTACTTCGGCTCGCTGATTCTGCACGAGCTGGGGCACGCCCTGGTCTCGCGCCGCTTGGGCATTCCGATCCTGGGGATCGATTTGTGGTTCTTCGGCGGCATGGCCAAGCAGGCGCGCGAACCGGAAACGGCCGGCGAGGAATTCAAGATCGCCGCCGCCGGACCGGCGGTGACGCTCGCTTTGGTGGTGATCTGTGCCATTGGCATCACGATCGCCGCCGCCGGCAGCGACTTCACCGAAGCGGCCCTCACCCGCGAAGGCGCCACGACCACACCCCTCTTGGGCCTGCTCGGATGGTTGCTGTTCATCAACACGCTCTTGCTCCTGTTCAACCTGGTCCCCGCCTTCCCGCTCGACGGCGGTCGGATCGCCCGTGCGGTGATCTGGTGGCGCACAGGGGACCGCAACCGGGGCACGCGGGTAACCGGCCGCGCCGGCCAAGGCTTTGCGATCCTGCTCGGCATAGCCGGCCTGGCGCTGTTCGTGGAGGGCAGCTTCAGCGGCCTGTTCACGATGGTGCTCGGCCTGATCCTCTACCAAGCTTCCGGCGGCGCAGTCTTGCAAGGCGCCTTGGGGCAGCGCATCCAGAGCGTCACGGTGTCGGACATCATGGACCGCGAGCCGCCCACGATCCCGGCCGAGCTGAACGTGCTCGACGCCCAAGAGCAGTTCTTCCAGCACTACAGGCGACCTTGGTTTGCCGTCGTCGACCACGCCCGCCACTTCCTGGGCGTGGTGCGCTCAGAGCGAATCGACGCGGAGATCGCCGCCGGGCGCCCGGCCTTGGAGGTGGGCGACGTGCTCGAGCAGGACCTGGCCGTGGGCATCGACGAGCACGAGCCTCTGGAGAAGCTGCTCAAGAGCGAGGGCTTGGGGCGCCTCGGCGGCATGGTCGCGGTCGACGCCGACGGGATCCTGCGCGGCGAGGTCACGGTGGCCCAGATCCGCCAGGCGCTTAGCCCGGCCGGGGGTTCGTAGGCTCGGCTCGGCGTGGCGGAGGGCCGGCGTTATAGAGTCTCGCCCGACACACCTCCTTCTCTCCGACGATCCAGGGAGCCATGCCAGCACACGACGTATTGATCATCGGCGCGGGCCTCGCCGGCCAGCGCGCCGCCCTCGCAGCCGCTCAGGCCGGCTCGAGCGTCGCGATCGTGAGCAAGGTGCATCCTGTTCGCTCGCACTCGGTCGCCGCCGCCGGAGGCATCAACGCCGCCATCAACGTGGCCGACGACTGGAAATCGCACGCCTACGACACTGTCAAGGGCTCTGACTTCCTGGGCGACCAGGACGCGATCGAGATCATGTGCTCGGAGGCCCCCCACGAGGTCATGCACCTGGAGCACATGGGCGTCACCTTCCATCGCAACGACTCCGGCGAACTGGACTTGCGTGCTTTCGGCGGCGCTTCGATGAAGCGCACCGCCTACGTCGCCGACATCACCGGCCAGGCGATCCTGCACGTGCTCTACGAGCAGCTGATGAAGCATCATGAGCAGATCGAGCGCTACGAGGAGTGGTTCGTCACCTCCCTCTTGCAGGACGACTCGGGACGCTGCTGCGGTGTGATCGCGCGCGACGTGCGCTCCGGTCGCATGGAGGTCCTCAAAGCCAAGAACGTGATCCTCGCAAGCGGCGGCGCCGGCCAGGTGTACAGCCCCACGACCAACGCTTTGATCGTGACCGGCGATGGCATAGCCCAGGCCTACAGGATCGGCGCGCCCCTGATGGACATGGAGATGGTCCAGTACCACCCCACGACCTTGGTCGAGAACGGCCTGCTGATCACCGAGGGCGCGCGCGGCGAGGGCGCCACCCTGCTCAACTCCGAGGGCGAGCGCTTCATGGAGAAGTATGCCCCCAACAAGATGGAGCTGGCCTCGCGCGACGTGGTCTCAAGAGCCGAGCAGACCGAGATCCTCGAGGGCCGCGGTGTGGGCGCCAACAAAGACGGGATCTACCTGGACATCACGAAGGTCCCGCGCAAGCGCACCTTGGAGGCGTTGCGTGAGATCGTCAACATCGGCAAGGACTTCGCCGGCGTCGACATCACGCGCGAGCCGATCATGATCAGGCCCGGCCAGCACTACATCATGGGCGGCGTCAAGACCGACATCAACGGCGCCACCTCGGTCGAGGGCCTGTACGCGGCCGGCGAGGTCGCCTGCGTGTCTGTACACGGAGGCAACCGGCTCGGCGCCAACTCGCTCTTGGACACCCTGATCTTCGGTCGACGCGCGGGCGAACACGCCTCCGCCAGGGCAGCCGCGATGGCGATGCCGGACACCGGGGACGCGCAGCGGCGCGAGGACGTCGCCATGATCGACGCGATCATCGCCCGCAGTGGGCGGGACACAGGAAAAAGGCGCGTCTCGGAGATCAAGCAAGAGCTGGGCGAGACGATGAACCAGTACGTGGCCGTCTACCGCGACCAGGAAGGCTTGGATAAGGCCCACGAGATCGTCAAGCGCCTCAAGGAGGAGTCCGAGAGCGCCTACATCGACGACAAAGGCACCGTCTTTAACCAGGACGTGCTCGGGGCCATCGAGCTGGGCTACATGCTCGACTGCGCCGAGGCGATCGTCGTGGGCGCAATCGAGCGCAAGGAGTCAAGGGGCGCCCAGTTCCGGACCGACTTCCCCGAGCGCAACGACGAGGAGTGGCTCAAGCACATCGACATCAGTCTGGGCGGCGACGGTCCGAGCGTGAGCTATTCCGATGTAACGATCACCCAGTGGCAACCGGAGGAGCGGAAATACTAGGCATGTACGAACCTCTCCCCCCCTCCCCTCAAGCCACACAAGCACAGCCAAGCGAGGAGCGCGCCTGATGGCCGAAACACACAAGCCGCCGGAGCAGTTCACTTTGCGGATGCGCCGCTACGACCCCGACTCGGGCGAGGCGCCTTACTGGGACGAGCACACGATCGAGCTTGAGCCCCACCGCTCCGTCCTTGAGGGAATCCTGCAAGCCAAGGCCAAGTTCGACGGCTCGATCGGCATCCGCTGCTCTTGCCGGGCGGCGATCTGCGGCTCCTGCGGTGTGCGCATCAACGGCGAACCCGGACTCGCTTGCCACACCCACCTGGATCACGCCAAGGCACAGTCCAAGGACGGCGTGATCGAGGTCGAGCCGATGGGCAACATGCCCGTGATCAAGGACATGATCGTGGACATGGACGCGGTCCACTGGAAGAAGGTCAGGCGCGTCACGCCGTGGCTGATCAACGAGGGTCCCCAGCCCGAGCGCGAGCACATCGTGCCGAGAGAGTCGATGGTGGACATCACCCAGACGATGGCCTGCATCCAATGCGGCGCCTGCGTGAGCGACTGCCTGGCGATGGAGGTGGACCCCGGCTTCATCGGCCCGGCCGCCCTGGCCAAGGCCTACCGCTTCGTGGGCGATCCGCGCGATGAAGAACAGCGCGAGCGCTTGCTCGATCTCAGTGAAGATCCCCAGGGCATCTTTGACTGCACACACTGCTTCAAGTGCGTGGAGGCCTGCCCCAAGGACGTCAACCCGATGGGCCAGATCATGCGCCTGCGTCGCATCGCCGGAGCCGACCAGCACATCAACGACCAGAACAACGGCCACCGTCACGAGGAAACGGTCGTGACGCTGATCAAGGACTACGGGCTGCTGCACGAGGCCGAGATGATTCCGCGCTCCTATGGAGGCAACTCGTGGTTTGGCAAGTTCCACCCCGCCGCGGGCAAGGAGCTGCTCAGCTCGCTACCGGTCGCGATCCGCGGAATCATGAAACGCAAGATGAGTATCAAGATTGCCCTGTTCGGCCACAAGATCCCCGCGCAGGACCTCAAGGCGGTGCAGCGGATCTACGAGAAGGTGGAGAGCAAGCCCGAGCGCTACGAGCTGAACTTGTACATCTCCGGCGAGGACGAAGAGGAGCCCACACCCGTTGGTGTAGGCGCCGCGGAGGCATCCTCCGAGGCGAGCGAGGCAAGCGCATGACCCCCGAGCGCCGAACGGTCGGAGCATCCGAAGGGAGCAACAGATGAAGGTCGCCTACTGGCCCGGCTGCGTCAGCAGGGGCTTCACTCCCGAGCTGCACGGGTCGATGGCGAAGGTCGCGCCGCTCCTGGACATCGAGCTGGTCGAACTCGACCGGGCAAGCTGCTGCGGAGCCGGTGTGATCGCCGAGCACAACCAAGAGCTTGCCGACACATTGAACGCCCGCACTTTCGCGCTCGCCCAACAGGTGCAAGGAGCGGAGCTGATGATGAACATCTGCTCCACCTGCCAAGGCGCGCAAGGCGAGTGCCAAGAGCGCTTGGACTCAAGCGCCGAATACCGGGACCACGTCAACTCCACGCTCGCCGACGAGGGCCTCAGCTACGAGAAGGGCCTCACCAACAAGAACTTCCTGTGGCTCCTGGTCGAGGAGATCGGCTTGGAGAAACTCGCTTCGATGGTAAAGAGGCCTTTGACCAACCTCAAAGTGGGCCCCTTCTATGGCTGCTACATCGTGCGACCCCGCGCACGCCTGGGGATCGACGACGAGCACCCGCGCGACCATTACCTCGAGCAACTGATCGAGACCTTGGGCGGCACCGTGATCGAGTACGCCGGCATGCGCAAGTGCTGCGGCTTTCCGATCATCACCATGAACAAGGAGGCTTCGCTCAAACAAGCCGGTCGCCATCTCGGAGATGCCGTGGACGCCGAGGCAGACTGCCTGGTGACGCCGTGTCCCCTGTGCCACCTGAATCTGGACATGCAACAGCCGCTCGCCGAGAAAGCGGTCGGCAGGGAGTTGAACATGCCGGTCCTCCACCTGCCCCAACTGGTGGGCTTGGCCTTGGGCCTGGAGCCGAAGGAGCTGGGCCTCTCGCGCCACGTCGTGCGGCCCACATCGGTGATCGACTGGTCGACTTCAGTGGTCGGCGCCGCGGCCTAGAGCGGATCTTGCGGACGCCCCGGTCGGCTGCTCCCGTCCGCTGCCCCAGCGCATAGGCTGCACCGGTGCGCATCCTCACTGTCGTCGGCAACCGCCCTCAGTTCATCAAGGCAGCCGCGGTCTCCGGTCCCCTGCGGGCCGAGCACGAAGAGCTGTTGGTGCACACCGGCCAGCACTACGACGAGCAGCTCTCGACCGTCTTCTTCAGGGAGCTGGGCTTGGCTCGCCCCGACCGCGAACTGGGAATCGGCGGGGGTTCGAACACTTCGCAGACCGCACGTATGCTGGCTGCTTTGGGGCCTCTCCTGTTAGAGAGCGAACCCGACGCGGTGCTCGTCTACGGCGACACCAACTCCACGCTCGCGGGCGCTTTGACCGGCGCCCAGCAGCAATTGCCGGTCATCCACATCGAGGCCGGCATGCGCTCGTTCGACCGCTCGATGCCCGAGGAGCTCAATCGTGTCTTGTGCGACCACATGAGCTCCCTGCTCTTGTGCGCCTCGGAGACCGCCGCCGAGAACTTGCGCAAAGAGGCGGCCGACGGCAAGATCGAGGTGGTGGGCGACGTGATGGTCGACGTTGCCCTTAAGTGGCAGGCTTTGGCGCCGCCGAGGACCGAGATACCGGCCAAGTACGAAGTGAGGCCAGGCGAGTACCTCCTGCTTACCGCCCACCGGGCCGGCAATGTGGACGATCCGGGACGCTTGCGCGCCTTGATGCGGATCGTCGCCGAACTGCCCAAGCCCGTCGTCTTTCCGGTGCACCCTCGCACCAAGGCGCGCCTGGTCGAGGCGGGCCTGTGGGAGCAGCTGGAGGCGATCCGTGGCGTGCACTTGACCGAGCCTCTGGGCTACTTGGAGTTCGGCGCCTTGGTCCGCGGGGCCCGCGCCGTCTTGACCGACTCGGGCGGCGTCCAGAAGGAGGCCTACTTGGCGGGCGTCCCATGCGTCACCTTGAGATCTTCGACCGAGTGGGTAGAGACCTTGGACGGCGGCTGGAACACGCTCACCGATCTCGACGTGGAGCGGGTGCTCGAGACTTTGGAGCAACCTTTGCCCCGCGAGCGCCCGCCTCTGTATGGAGAAGGCAAAGCGGCCGAGCACTGCGTCGAAGCGATCGGGGCGTTGTGAGCGAAGCGCCCGCCACGCCCACCCCTGAGGAGCCGGCGCCCCTCCCGTCCGGAGCGGCCGTCCGCATCGGCGTCGTGGGCCTCGGCTATTGGGGGCCCAACCTGGCTCGCAACTTCGACGCGATCGAGGGATGCGACTTGGCATGGCTGTGCGACGCCTCCGAGCCGGCGCGCGCGAAACTCGCGAGCGCTTTCCCGGGCGTGCGCGCAACAGCGGACCTCGAGGACCTGCTCGCCGACCCGGATCTCGACGCGGTGGTGCTGGCCACGCCGGTCCCCACCCACGCCGACCTGGCCGTGCGAGTGCTCCAAGCGGGCAAGCACTGCTTCGTGGAGAAGCCACTCGCCACCACCGTCCTCGACGCCCAAAGAGCGGTCGACGCAGCCGATGCGAGCGGGCGCATCCTGATGGTGGGCCACCTGCTCGAGTACCACCCGGCCGTCACCCGCCTGAAGGAGCTGGTCGACGAAGACGAGCTGGGCCCGCTCTATTACATCTATGGCAACCGCGTCAACCTGGGCCAGCTCAGAGCCGAGGAGAACGCCTTGTGGAGCCTCGGCGCCCACGACGTCTCGGTCGTGTTGCACCTGATCGACGAAGAGCCTGTCGAGTGCTCGGCCCACGGAAAATCGTATGTGCGGGGAGGGGTGGAGGACGTGGTCTTCTGCTATCTGCGCTTCCCCTCCGGGCGCGTCGCCCATCTGCACCTCTCCTGGCTTGACCCTCACAAGGAACGGCGCATCACAGTGGTCGGGGCCAAGCGCATGGCTACCTTCGACGACATGCTGATCCAAGGCAAGCTCACTGTCTATGACAAGGGCTTCGACGAGGACACCACATCTTGGGGTGAGTACATCGCGAGGGCCGGAGAGTCCTTCTCGCCGCGGATCTCATCCGCCGAGCCCCTGCGCTTGGAGTGCGAGCATTTCGTGGAGTGCATCCGCCTGGGCCGAGCCCCTCGTTCTGATGGACGCGTAGGGTTGAGGGTTGTGCGGGTTTTGGAGGCTTTGCAGCAGTCTTTGGAGCAATAAGTGGCTTTGCGGCGGTCTGCGAAGTAATAGCCGATCCCTGGAAACGCAGCCGGCTTCCAGGCCAGGAACTCGCCCAGTGCTCGTATTGCTCTCAACGGGGTTTCACGGCAGGAGAATTGCAACTTTTCGCGACGGTGTTCGGGATTTTGAGGGGCGACAAACGCAACGAGACGCACCCCTGTGACTGTGATCTATGAACGCGCAGGCGCCGGCACAAAGCCCAGCGTTCATAGGGCATTTGGCGTAGCAGTCCAGTTCCGGCGATCAATCGCGATCACCGGACGAGTGGTGTAGGGCAGCGTTCATGGCCTGAACGAAGGTAGCGACGTTCGGGCCATTGTGGGACCGAAGGGGGATACCCATCATCACTGCTCATAAACCTCCGGCGTACATAAAAGACGCCGGGAGAAATCACTCCAGTTCCTCGCTGCGGCCCCGACGCACGCAGAGGGGATTCCACCGCCAACCACGGGGAAATACATATGCAACGCCGCCTCAATGTCACGGATGGACACGTAGGCTTCCGTCGTCGTGCGACCTTGGATGAGTCGCCCGAGACGGCCCGCGAAATACGCTTGGCTATCGCACGCACAAAGACGGGAGACCGCGATGCGTTGCGATTCCTCTACGTCCGCTACTCGGACAACGTGTACGGCTACATCTGCAGCATCGTGCGCGACGAGCAGGAGGCCGAGGACCTCACCCAGCACGTATTCATGAAGCTGATTACGGTGATCACGCAGTACAAGGACTGCGGCGTCCCGTTTTCCGGCTGGCTCTTGCGGATGGCTCGCAACGTGGCCCTCGACCACCTGCGCCGGCGCCGTCCGACGCCCACCGAAGAGGTATTCGGTCCCGACGATCACATCGACCCCGAGTCCCAAGACCGAGCGCGCGACCTGCATGCCGCGCTCGCCACCCTGCCCGACGAGCAGCGCGACGTGATGGTGATGCGCCATGTCGTCGGGCTGTCACCGCCGGAGATCGCCGAGCAGATGGGCCGCACCGAGAGCTCCGTCCACGGCTTGCATCATCGTGGCCGTAGAGCGCTCCAAGAAGAGCTCTCGCGTTTGGGCTCCTCGCCCTCCATCGCGAGCGCACCCTTGGCGGCCGCATGCTGAGCACAGGGGGAGCGACCACTGACGAGGGCAAGGTCGGCGCGGTGCCGCTGATGCGGCTCGACCAGGCCGACCCCGAGCTCTTGGAGGAGCTGATGGGCGCGGTGCGTGCAGTCGCAGAGCGTGGCGCCTTCACGCTGGGAGAGCACGTCGAGGGGTTCGAGCGCGACTTCGCGGCCTATTGCGAGACAGACTTCGCGATCGGTGTCTCCTCGGGCACCGAGGCGCTCGTCCTGGCGCTGCGAGCCTTGGAGATCGGACCGGGCGACGAGGTGATAGTGCCGACCAACTCGTTCATCGCGACCGCCGAGGCGGTCAGCGCGGTTGGCGCCACACCGCGGTTGGTCGACGTCGACCCGGACTCACACCTGATCACCGCCGAGATCGTGGCGGCCAACCTCACACCCAAGGTGCGCTGTGTAATTCCCGTGCACCTGTTCGGGGCAACGGTCGATCTCGACCCGATTCTCGAGCTGACCCGTGAGGCGGGCATCCACGTCGTCGAGGACGCCTGCCAGGCTCACGGAGCTCACTACCGTGGCCGCCGTGCGGGCTCGGTCGGGGTGCTCGGCTGCTTCAGCTTCTACCCCACCAAGAATCTGGGCGCGTGGGGCGACGGCGGTGCTGTCGTGACCTCGGTCCCTGAGCTTGCAGATCGCATACGCCTGTTGCGAGCCCACGGCGAGCGCCCCCGCTACAACCACCGCGTCGTCGGCACGACAGCGCGCTTGGACGCTTTGCAGGCCGCGATCCTTCAGCGCAAGCTGGAGCGCTTGGAGGAGCGCAACGAAGAGCGCCGCCGACTTGGCTCCGAGCTACGCGCCCGGCTGACCGCCACAGGCGCGCTCGAAGGCAAGAACGCGATCGAATTGGTCGAGCTGCCCTTCGCGGAGGCCGACCACGTCTACCACCTGTTCGTCATACGTAGCGAGCGTCGCGACGACTTGCGCAATCACCTGCAGGAACGAGGCGTCGCGTCTGCCATTCACTATCCCTCGCCGATCCACCTCACCGAGGCCTATGCCCACCTCGGGCTCGGGCCGGGCAGCCTGCCTGTCAGTGAGGCACACGCAGAGCAGATCTGCTCGTTGCCGCTGTTCCCGGGCATGAGCGACGCCGAGCTTGAGCGAATTGTCGACGTGATGGACGAATTCACGAAAGACACAACCGCATCGATGCGTTGATCGGATATGAGCGCAAGACCTACACAACCGGTCCCAGGGCTGGGTGTGGCCGTGCTCGACCGTGCCGAGCCGGAGCTCGTCGGGGCTGAGAGGGCCCCCACTCTCGTAACGGCGAGTTCCCGGCCGGCTCGGGTCCGAACAACCAAGCAGCGCACTCTACGATCGGCGCTCGTTCAGGGCGTACGTCGCTGCTTCGATTTCCTCGTTGCCGCCGTTCTCTTGCTGGTGGCCTCTCCTCTGTTGATCTTGATCGCGCTCGCGATCCGGATCGACTCGAAAGGCCCGGTGCTGTTCCGCCAGCGCCGCGTGGGCCGGGACCGGCGCGAGTTCACGATCCTCAAGTTCCGCACGATGCGCCACGACGCCGACGCGACCCGTCATCGCAAGTACGTGCAGACCTTGATCGGCGGAAACAGCCAGGCTGAGCGCGGTCGCTTGTACAAGCTCTCGGTCGACGATCGCATCACTCGCGTGGGGCGCTTCCTGCGTTCGTGGAGCCTGGACGAGCTACCCCAGCTGATCAACGTCTTGCGGGGAGAGATGGCCTTGGTGGGACCTCGGCCTGTGATCCCTTACGAGGTCGAGATGTACCCCGAGGACTATCTGCGCCGCTTTGCCGTCAAGCCAGGCCTGACCGGCTTGTGGCAGGTGAGCGGTCGCAACGAGCGCACCTACGACGAGATGGTCTCCTTCGACATCGAGTACGCCGAGGCCGACTCGCTGCTGCTCGACCTACGCATTTTGCTTAAGACCGTGCCCGTCGTACTACGTCGCCAAGGAGTGGCCTGAATGTTCGATAACAGCTTCCCCCCCGCCCAGAGCATTCTGCGCCGCGAGCCGCCGATCGGCACCGCAATCGTCGGCTACGGCTACTGGGGCCCCAACTTGGCGCGTAATGTCGCCGAATGCCCCGAGCTGCGCTTGGACGCCCTGTGCGACCTGGATCCCGCAAACCTGAGCCTCTTCAGTCGCCGCCACCCCGACGCTCGCGCGGTGAGCGAGCTGGACGCTGTCTTGGTCGATCCAGCGATCGAAGCGGTCGTGATCGCAACCCCCCCGCAGAGCCACCATGCGCTGGCAAAGCGCGCCTTGGAAGCCGGCAAGCACGTGCTCGTGGAGAAGCCTTTGGCCACGCGCCTGGAGGATGCCCACGATCTCGCCGATGTGGCGGCCGCCAACAAACGGCTCTTGATGCCGGGGCACACATTCATCTACAGCCCGGCCGTCAACACGGTGCGCGATCTGCTGAACGAGGGCGTGATCGGCGACGTGCACTTCGTCACCTCCTCACGCATGAACCTTGGCAAGTACAACGAGGACGGCGTGGTCTGCGACCTGGCGCCCCACGACCTCTCGATCCTCCTGTACTGGCTGCAGGATCCGGTTGTCGAGGTAGCTGTCTCCGGCAGCAGTGTGCTGCGTCAAGGCGTGCCCGAGACCGCCTTCATGACGCTCACCTTCGAGCAGGGCCAAACTGCCAATGTGCAGATCTCCTGGTTGGCGCCGCGCAAGGTCCGCCAGATGATCGTCGTCGGCAGCCAAAGAATGGTCCAGTACGACGACACCGCGGCCGACGAACCGGTGCGGATCTATGACCGAGGCATGGACATGCTGCCGCCCACGCCGGCCAACTTCGGCGAGCACCAGCTGATCTATCGCACCGGCGATGTCTTGATCCCGCGTGTGGAGCCCAAAGAGCCCTTGCGCTTGGAGCTTGAGGACTTCGCGCGATCGATCCGCACCGGGGAGGAACCTCGCTCGAGCCTGGCTTTGGGTATCGAGATCGTCGCGACGATCGAGCTCGCCGAGGAGTCCATGCGCCGTGGCGGCGCCCCGCTCGCCCTGCCGGTGCTGGCCGACAAGGCAGCCGCCTGAGGTCCGCCAGATGCCCGAGCTGACCATACCCATCGAGTCGCTCGACTCGACGCCCATCTTCCGCACCGCCAAGCCGCGCGTGCTGTCGGTGATCGGGGCTCGCCCCGAGATCATCCAGGCAGCCCCGGTCTGCGAAGCGCTCGCGGAGGTGGCCGAGGAGATCCTCGTACACACCGGCCAGCACTACGACGAGGCGATGTCCGACGGGCAGATCCTTGCAACCAAGCTACCCCGCCCGCACCACAACCTGGGCGTCGGCTCGCGCGCCGCCGAGGAGCAGGTGACCCTCGCCCAGGAGCGCCTGGAAGACCTCATCGCGAGTGAGCGTCCCGATGCGGTGATCGTGCGCGGGGACACCAACGCCACGCTCTCCGGCGCGCGCGCCGCGGTCGCGGCCGGTGTGCCTCTGATCCATGTGGAGGCGGGTCTTCGCTCCTACCGCCAGGACATGCCCGAGGAGTACAACCGCATCGAGACCGACAAGCTGGCACAGGTGCTGTGCGCTCCGAGTCCCGGAGCCCAACGCAACCTGCAAGACGAAGGTGTGCAGGGTGAGATCCATGTCACCGGAGACCCCCTCTGCGACATGCTCGAGCGCTGGCGTCCGCGCGTGCATCCGGCCGGCGACGGCGACTACATGCTCGCCACCGTGCACCGCAACTACAACACCGACACGCCCGAGCGCCTCGGCGCGGTCCTCGCCTGCCTGGCGCGCTCGCCCTTGCCTGTCGTGATGCCCCTGCATCCGCGCACACGAGCCTGCATCGACTCCTGGGGCTTGCAAGCGCCGAGCAATGTCGAGCTGATCGACCCCGTTCCCTACACCCGCATGCTCGAGCTCGAGCGCGGCGCCGGCGCCATCGCAACCGACTCTGGCGGCGTCCAGCGCGAGGCTTACTTGTGGGGCGTGCGCTGCGTCACCCTGCGCGAGGAGACCGAGTGGACAGACACGGTCGAGACGGGCTGGAACACGGTCGTGGGCGTAGACCCGGACGCTTTCGCGGCGGCGCTCGAGGGTCCCTTGCCGGTCGAGCGCCCCGCAATCTTTGGTGACGGCCACGCAGCGCAGCGGATCGCAGAGGTCGTCACATCGTTCTTGGGGGCACGTATCGCGCCCGGCGGCGGGGCAGGGAAGCTCGCCGCCGGGACGGGCGTGGGGGTGGCGACATGAATATCGAGACAACTAAAAGGAGCGCCGGCGAAATGGATGAGCTGAGCATCGGACTGATCGGCGCCGGGCGCATGGGCGCCTACCACGTCGAGACTTGGGAGCGCATCCCCTCCGGACGCCTGGTCGCGGTCGCCGATCCCGACGAGGACACCGCGCGCACGCGCATCGGTCGCCGACCGATCGAATGGGTGGGCGACTACCGCCGTCTCCTGGAGCGTGCCGACATCCACGCCGTGTGCATCTGCACGCCTTCAGAGCAGCACGCCCGCGTCGCCTTGGACGCGATCGCAGCGGGCAAGCACGTGTTCGTGGAGAAGCCCATCGCGACTGCCTTGGAGGACGGTCTGCGCATGGCCGCCGCCGCGCGCCTGGCGGGTTTGAAGCTGGCGGTCGGCCACGTGGAGCGCTTCAATCCGGCAGTCGGGAAGCTCGCCGAGCTGATCGACGAGGGCCGCATCGGCCGCGTGTTCCGGGCCCATGCAACGCGCGTCGGGCCCCTGCCTGTCCGCATCCAGGACACCGGCGTGGCGGTCGACCTGGCCACCCACGACCTCGACCTCATGCAATTCGTGCTCGGCCGTGACATCACCAGCATCTACGCCGAAGGCCGCTCCTGCGTGCACCCCACCCAGGAGGACATGATCACCTGCCTGCTGCGCTTCGGCGACGACGGACCGCTCGGCCTGCTCGACGTCAACTGGCTGACGCCCGAGAAGCGCCGTGAGATGACCGTGATCGGCGAGGGTGGCATGTTGAGCGCCTCCTATCTCACCCAGGATGTGTGGTTCACCGAGTCCACAGGATCCCCGACGGGCTGGAACGAGCTGGCCCGCATACGCGGCGACGCCGAGGGCGCCGCCATCCGCTTCGCGCTGCCGCGCGTAGAGCCGTTGCAAGCCGAGCTCGAGGCGTTTGCCCGCTGCGTGCTCGACGACACACCCGAGCCGGTCGGCGCGAGCGAGGGATGCCGTGCACTTGCGGCAGCGCTCGCCGTCCGCGACTCGGCCGCCAACAATCGTGCCGTGACGCTGCTGGGCATGCCCACCGATCAGCCGATGCGGATCGCGGCCTAGCGCCCTAACCCAGGAGAGCACATGATCCGTTTCGTCATACCCGCCTACAACGAGCGCGAGAACATTCCCAACCTGCTCGCCGACCTCGGCCCCGTGGCCCGCGAACTGGGCGCGCGCGTGATCTTCGTCGACGACGGCTCCACCGACGGCACAGCCGAGGCGATCGAAGCGCACGGCGACTCGGTGCACTTGGCGATCGTCCGCCACGAGGTCAACAGGGGTCTCGGCACCGCAATCAACTCCGGCCTGAGGGCCGCCCTCGGCGAGTCTCAGGATGACGACGCGATCGTCACCCTGGAGGCCGACAACACTTCCGACTTGAGTGACCTGCCACGTATGCTCGAGCGCTTCCACGAAGGCGCCGACGTGGTGCTCGCCTCTGTGTACGCGCCCGGGGGACGCATCCTTGGCGTGGCGCCATGGCGCCTGGCAGCCTCCAAATCGGTCTCCAACGTATTCCGCTACACGGGCGGCCTGCGCGAGATCCATACGCTCTCCTCGCTCTACCGCGTGTATCGCGCCGGCACTCTCAGGCGCGCCTCCGAAACCTACGGCTACCTGCTCGTGCGCGAGCCGGGCTTCGCCGCAAACGTGGAGCTCCTGCTCAAGCTCTACAACGCGGGCGCGAATGTCGCCGAGGTGCCAACCGTCAACGACTGGTCGCGTCGCTTGGGGAATTCAAAGATGAACCTCAAGCCCACCTTGCTTGCCTACGGTCGTCTGATGGCAGCCCACCTGGTGGGGCGCATCCAACCGCCCCCGATCTCACCGCTTGGCAGCGACCAGTCGCAAGGTCGCTCCCAGCAACAGCCGGTGGCCCATCTGCACGCCGTATCCGAGAAACGATGAGCTCCGGCGAGCTGGTCATGAGCCGGGAGCCTGCGAGGGCCGGCCATGTGGGCGAGCCGGATTCCCGCCCGCATGTAGGCATCGTCGGGGCGGGCATTCTCGGGACCGTGCTCGCGCTGCGACTCGCCCAAGGCGGCGCGCGTGTAACGCTGCTGGAGCGTGCCCCCAATTTGGGTGGCCTGGCCGGCTCGATCGACTTCTCCGGGCACCGCGTCGACCGCTTCTACCACGTGATCGTGCCGTCCGACCTGCGCATGATCGCCTTGACCGAGGAGCTTGGGCTGACCGAGGAGTTGTCCTTCAACCCTGTCGGTGTCGGCTTTTTCGTCGACGGCGAGATGTACCCCTTCAACGGGATCGGCGACTTCCTGCGCTTTCCTCCGCTCTCCCTGCTTGGCCGCGCGCGCTTGGCCTGGTTCGTCTTGTATTGCCAGCTGCGGCGCAACTACAAGGCGCTCGAGCACAAGCCCTTGGAAGCGTGGCTGGCGCGTCACTGTGGCCGCCGAGTCCTCGAGCGCATCTGGCGACCTTTGCTTGACTCGCGCTTCAACGCCCACCACTCTGAGCTGCCCGCAACCTATCTGTGGGCGCGCACCAACCGTATGCGCTCCGCGCGCGAGCAAGGCAGCTCCGGCGAGCGAATGGGTTGTCTGCGCGGCGGCCATGAGACCTTGATCGCAACGGCAGCTGCGCGCGCCGCCGAGCTGGGCGTGGACGTGAGGCTCGGCGCCGGTGTCGAAGGTCTTGTGCACGAGCCCGGCGGGGCCGTCACCGGTGTGATGGTCGACGGCAAGGCCGAGTGTTTCGACTTGACGATTCCAACGCTCCAGCCGCCCGGACTCAAACACCTGCTGCCCGCCGACCTGCAGCCGCTGCTCGAGGCCTATCCCAAACGCTACTTGGGCGTTGTCTGCCTGATCCTCAAGCTGAAGCGCTCCTTGACCCCTTACTACTCGATCAACATCTGCGACCCCACCCCGATCACCACGGTCGTCGAGACATCGCATGTGGTCGGCACCGAGCACACCGACGGCCTGCGCTTGGCTTATCTGCCTAAGTACTGCGACCCCGACTCGCCCCAGTTCGCCGAGGACGACGAGTCGGTCTACAGGAACTACACCGGGATGCTCAAGCGCCTGGTGCCCGACTTCAGCGACGAGGACGTGGTCGACTGGACGGTGCAGCGCGCGCCACTCGTGGAGCCTGTGCATGCGCTCGACCACAACCCGCGCACCGCGCCTGTCTGGCCCGGCGTCGAGGGTCTCGCACTCGCTTCGGCCAGCCAGATCTATCCGCGCTTGCTCAACGGCGAGTCGGTTGTGGGATTGGCCGAGCAGGTGGCTGAGGAAGCCTTGGAGCGCCTGACGAAAACATCACCGCCTGCGAGAAATACCGGATCCGACCCGTTTGTGAAGCATGAGCTCTCATAGCGCAACCCTGACCCGGCCCGGAGTCCAAGCTCCCCTCGCGCCGGAGCAGACCGAGGCAAGCAGCGCCGCACGCAAAGCTCGGGCGGGAATGGCCATGTCGATGGCGACCTTCGCCATGGCCGCCGCTTCGGCGATCCAAGCCGTCTTGTATCTAGGCCGCTTCGGGACCAACGATCGCACCGACGGCTTCTTCATCGCCTTTGCCCTCTATTCGACCTTCGGGGTCTTCAGCCAAAGCTTGCGACTCACCTCGGTCCCGCTGCTTGTGCAACCCGGGGCCAGGCTCAGCGGACGCCAGTTCGCAGCCACGCTCGGGTTCCTCGCGCTGCTCGTGCTCATCGTCACGGTCGCCCTGGCCCACCCTCTTGCTCATCTGATCGCACCCGGCTTGAGCGCACAGGGACGCTCGGTCACAGCTTCGGCTCTGCCGGTTCTCGGCTTCGCGATGGTCTTGCAGCTGTGGGCCGCAGGCGGCGCCACAGTCCTGGCGATCAGGGGTCGCTTCAACGTGATCGCCGCCGCCTATACGGCGGGCGCGGGCATCGGTTTGGTCGCGTTCCTGGCGCTGATGGGTCGCACCGGTGAGCAGACTTTGGGCTGGTCGATGCTGGCGATGGCAGTGGTGACTTGTGGCTGCATGCTCACGGGCGTCCGGCGCTCAGGTGGCTTTGAGGGCGCCGACTCGCCCAGCGCGAGCATCAAGCTCGACACAAGGCTCGCTTCGCTTGCACGCGACGCCGTGTTGGTCCTCGGCCGCACCGCTGTCTATCTGGCCTTCAACGTCCTGTTCGTGATAACGCTTGCGTTCGCCAGCCATGCCGCCGCCGGCGGGACCACCGTCCTGTCCTACTCCTATCTGTTTGCCAGCTACCTCGTTGCCGGCACCGGGATGGCGCTTGGCATGTCCAGCATCTCCGACTTGACGCGCCAGGCCAGAGCCCGCGAAGCAGTATTTACCGACGCCTTGCCGCAAGGCTTCCGCTTCTCGATGATGATCGTCGCCCCGGCCTTGGCCGCTTTGATCGTCGCCGGCGCGCCACTCGTTCACGCTGTGCTGCCAGGAAGCCTGTCATCCAGCCAAGTCCACACCCTGCGGACCTTCATCGCGCTGCTCGTGCCTTGGACCATATTTGCCTTGCTGGTCAACTTCCTGTTGCCGGTCATGTTTGCCCTTGGACGCACGCGGCTGCTGAACTTGCTGGCCGTGCCCTTGGTCCTTGCGCACACAGCGGCGACTGCCCTGGGAAGCCTCCTGTTCGGGGTGGACGGGGCTGTCGGAGCCTTCTTCGTGGCCCCCGCATGCTTTGCCATCGTGCTCTTGGCGGCTGGTGCTGGACGCGACATACGTGTCCAACTGGCTCTGCAGCTCGCCGGCGTGACCATTCGCTTCCTGCTTGTCGCGATCGTCGCCTTCGGGGTGGGTTGGGCGCTTGGAGCCACACTTTCCGCCCCGTTTGCCCAGGCCGTCGTCGGGGGAGCCGTCGGGGTCGGCCTGTACCTGGCCGGCCTGCGCCTGTTCGCACGCCCGCAGCTCGAAGTCCTGTTGGGCGCCCTCAGCTCGCGCCCGAGCACCGCCTAAGCGGCCTAAACCATGAGCGAGACCGCTCCCGCAAGCGAGACCGGCTCGACCTCGGCAGCGCACGATATCTCGCGCGACGAGCTGCACGAGGCGACCCTCGACGCCGTTCGCTGGATCACGATCGCGCGCATCTTCGCCGAAATCGTTGCCTTCTCCTCGGGCATCGTTCTCGCCCACCTGGTGAGCCCAGCCGAATTCGGTCGCCTCGCGGTCGCGGTGATCGTCAACGAGATGGCCGAAGCGATCACCGGTCAAGGCCTCGGCAACGCCCTCGTGCAGCGCAAGGTCCTGCGGCGCGCTCACCTACAGGGCGGTATGGCGATCGGCCTGGGTACCGGCGTCAGCTTGATGGCCTTGACGTTGCTGCTGGGACCACTCGTCATAACCCCCCTGTTCGGGGCCCAGACCGCCACCCTGTTCGAGCTGTTCTCGGTCGTATTCCTGCTCTCGGGGATCAAGATCGTGCCGCTCGCGATCTTGCAGCGTAAGCTCGACTTCCGCACCAGCAGCCTGGTCGAACTGAGCGGCTCGCTGCTCTCGGCCTTCGTCGCCGTCGCCTTGGCCGCCTCGCTGGGGATGCAGGCGAAGTCTTATGTGTTCGGGCAGATCGCGGCCGGTGTCCTGACGCTTACCCTGCTGCTTTTCGCGACCAAACCCCCGCTGCCGCGCCTACGCCTGGCCGAGATCCGCGAGCTGCTGGCATTCGGCCTGCCGGCCGCTTTCGCCGGCTTGACCTGGGTGATCCAGCGCAACATCGACTACATGATCCTCGGCGTGCGCTTGAGCGCCGCCCAGGTCGGCTACTACTACCGCGCCTACACGGTCAGCTTCGAAGGGGAGAGCAAGATCAGCGGGATCATCACGCGGCTTGCGCTGCCCGTCTACGCGCGCACCGAAGACCTTGCCCACATGCGCTCCTTGCGCGCCCGCATCGTGCGGGCCAACGTGACCACCGTCTTCCCGGTCTTGGGTCTGTTCATCGTGCTGGCGCCCGAAGTGATGCCTTGGCTGTTCGGCGCCCACTGGCAGCCCGCCGTGCTGCCGGCTCAGATTCTCGCGGTGGCAGGGATGGCCGCCACGATCAACAACGCCAACTCGCCGCTGCTATTGGCCGCCGGGCGACCCCGCGAGCTGTCCATCTTCAATGTTTTCCAGCTGGTCGGCTACGCGGGCACGATTCTGCTGTGCTCGAGCCATGGCCTGGTCACGGTGTGCATCGGCGTGGCCGCCTTCCAGCTTGGCGTCACCGTCGCCTATGCCGTGATCCTCAACCGGCTCGTGCAGATGCCGGCCGGACAGCTCTTCTCAGACCTGGCAGCCGGCGTGCTGTGCACCAGCGCCATGGCCGCGGTCGCGGTCGTTCTCTCGCGAGCGCTGGCCGGGGCCCAATTGCCAATGCCGGTGAGCCCGATACTGGTGAGCATCGGGGCCAGCTTGACGTACCTGACAGCCTTGCGCCTGGCATTCCCGGCCGCCTGGTCGGACGTCCTGATGATTGCCATCCGCATCGTCCCCGCCCGCATCCGCCGGCTCGTTCCGTCTGCTGTGCGGCGAGTGCTCATCGGGCGTGCTGTCCCACGCGCAAGCGCCGAGCGTCCTGAAGCGTTGAATACAGCAGAGCCTTTGCAGAACGAGCAAGACCAAGAGATCACGCAACCCAACGCAACCACTACAGGCAAGTCAGTCGACAGCACACCATGGCCGATCCATCAATCAGCGTAGCCATCCCCGCCTACAACGCCGCACCATGGATCGGTGCGACGCTCGACTCCGTCCTGGCTCAGACCCAGGCGCCGTATGAGGTGATCGTGGTCGATGACGGATCGACCGACCACACGGTTGCCGAGGTCGAGCGCTTCGGTGAGCGGATCCGTTTGATCCGCCAGGAGAACCGCGGACCTTCAGCCGCCTACAACCGTGCTTTTGACGCAGCCGGCGGCGACTACATCGCGATGTGCCCGGCTGACGACATCTGGGAGCCACACAAGCTGCAATGGCAGACCGAGGCCCTCGCCGCCGATCCCAGCATCGACATCGCCTTTGGCCACGCGCGCGAGTTCGGTCTTTCAGACGCCGACTACGAGCGCCCACCCGGAGAAGGGATCCTCGAAAACAAGAGCTTTCGCCGGGCGATGTACGAGGTCTGCTTGATCCCCGCCCCGACCGCGCTGATCCGTCGCGCACTGTATGAGCGGCTGGGAGCGTTTCGCGAGGACTTGGCCTGCGAGGACTATGAGTTTTGGATGCGGGCGCTGGCGGCCGAGGCCGTCTTCTACTACGACCCTCGCTTGCTGATCAACTTCCGTCGTCACGACGCCAACGTGTCCGGTCACCTGCTCGACATGCGCGAGATGGCCTATGAGATCCACCGCATGTACGCGGAGGATCTCGACGACCTGGACTTCGCCAAGGCCGTCATGGCCGACGACCTGCGCCAAATCGGGCGCTACCACCTCGACGAAGGCCGGCTCGGCCACGCCGGGAGCGCCTACCGCAGTTCGCTGCGCTACGGGCTCAGCGCCCGTGCCTTGGTCGGCGCGCTTGCTCTTGGAGTACCGGGGCTTGGTGGCGCGGTCCGGCGCGTCGACACCTTGGCAAGGAGCGCGTGATGGCCGTAGCCGTCGACACGTTGGACAGGAGCGCGAGATGGCTGTAGCTCAACCGCCCGCACCCACTGCTACCTCGCAACGTCCCATCCAATCCTCACAGGCGCTCGCCCGCGAGGGCTGGGCTCCCGGAGATCGCACCGTCCTGGGCATGCTCGGCGCCTTGCTCGTGGTGCTGCTCGCCTTGACTTGGAGGCGCTGGGGAATCATCGACACCGACACCGGCCTTGAGCTGACGGTCGCCGACCTGATCGCCCACGGCCACCTCGCCTACCGAGACGTGCAGTACTCCTATGGCCCGGTCGGCCTCTACAGCCTTGCGCTCGCCTTCACGGTGTTCGGCTCCAGCATGTCCACCGCGATCGCCTTCGGCCTGTTGCAGACGGTGGCGATCCTGCTCGTCTTCTACGCACTCGCGCGCACCTGGGTGCGCCCGCTCACCGCCGGTTTGGCAAGCGCCGCCCTGATCGCGATCGGCCTCTCGGGTTGGGCCGACTTCGTGCTGCCCAACACCAACTCGGCGACGTTCGGCCTGCTGTTCCTGCTGCTCGCCCTGCTTGCTTTGAGCCGCGACCGCACGATCCTGGCAGGCCTGGCTTTTGGCGTACTTGCGCTCACCCGAATCGAGTTCGCCGCCGCGGGCGCCGCCACCGCGCTTGCCTACACGATCGGAGTGGCCCGCGTCGATGACCGCCGGGCGGCCTTGCGCGCCCTGATCCGCATGGCTGTGCCCGGGATCCTGCTCCCCTTGATCGTGCTCGGCTTCTTCGCCAGCGAGGTCGGGACTTCGCGCCTGATCACACAGAATCTGTTCCCGGTCAACTTCGCAAGCTCAGAGGCCAATTACCAGCGCAGCTTGTCCCCGCTCAGCTTTGCGAGCCTCGTCGCCACGCTTGGCCGAGGACTTGTGTATCTAACGCTCCTCGCCGGCCTGCTCGCCTCTGCCCAGCGCATGCAGCAATCGACCCGGCGAGGTCTTGCTCGCCTCAGCGCAGCATGGCCGTTGGCGGTCGCCGTCCTCAGCCTGCTGATCCTGGACGGGATCTTGAGGGTCCTTGGAGCATTCCCGGAAACACGCTCGTTGATCCAGACCGAGAGCAAGCGCCTGCTGCTGGGCATGAGCTGGCTTCCCGCCTTGATCCTGCTTGCCGTGGTCGTAGCCCTGGCGCGCCTATTCAAGCGAGCCACCCCGTTGCGCTCCTGGCCCTTGGACCTTGCGCTCCTCGCGGCAGCCGCCGTGCTGGCCCTGCGCGCCTATGACAGCTTTACAACCGACACCTTCGCTCCCTACTATGCAGCTCCAGCCCTGATCCTGCTGGCGATTCTGCACGAGCAGATCGGCGAGCGCTGGCGCAGCTTGGGCTGGGTCTCGCTTGGGGCATTGGCGCTAGTCGTCCTATCGCTGCTGGTGGCCCTCGGCAAAGGAACCACCGGCGGACAGACCGAGCTGGTGCGCAGCGCCAGGGGCTCCTTCGGGACCACCCCGGCCGCGGCTCCGGCGCTGCGACAGACGATCGCATTCATCGACGCGCACACACGCCCGGGAGAGCCGATCCTCTCGCTCCCATACGGGGGCCTCTACTTCCTCCTCGACCGTCCCCCCGCCCTTTACAACCTCGCCTTCCTGCCAGGCGATGTCGTCTCTACCGAAGACCAACTAAAAGCCATCGCTCGCATCAAGCGCGAGCATGTCCCCTATGTAGTTCTTGGCAACGCCCGCTTCGACGCCTGGGGCGAGCCCCAGATCGGGGTCAACTACGATCGCCTGCTGTTGGCCTACGTGCAGAGGGCCTATCGCCCGGTTCAGGAATTTGGCGACTTCGCCTCGCGCCTGGGCGGCCCCCTTTCCCAGGCATATCGCGTCTACGAACGGCGCGAAACATGAGATCTGCCCAGCCCAAACCCCACTCCCAGCCGACCGCCTCATCTGTGCCGAGAGCGCTGGGAAACATTCTTGTTACCCGCAGAAGAAACGCGACCCCAAGCACGTTTATTCCGTGGAACGGGCGTGTGTCCGCGCCCGTCATCCGCTGAGCGTCTCGGCCGACTACTCCGAATCAAGGAAGAAGAAACCATTTCCACCTTCGCCAACCCAATCGATCGGCTAGCCCTCACCCCTAAGCGCCTGTGCCACGGGACCCGTGGCGCGATGCTCGCGCTCGGCCTACTTCTCTGCACGATGCTCAGCTTGACCGTCCCGGTCCACGCTTCGGCCGCGGTCACCTGCCCCAACTCCAACCCGATCGTCAACGAGAACAACTGCAAGGGCGCGGGCTCGAGCGCCTGGCAGATCAGCAACGGGCGCACCTTCGACCTCGGCGGCTTCGCGACCCAGACGAGCTACAACCTCGGCCAGAGCATCCCTCTGAAGATCGGGGCATACGCCGACACGGTCGACATCCAGCTGTTCCGCATCGGCTACTACGGCGGCAAGGGCGGGCGGCTCATCTCGACCGCCAACGAAGTGCCCGTCAACAATGGTCCCTCATGCAACGCGATGAACGCGAAAACCGGGGAAGTCAACTGCGAAAACTGGGAAACGACCTACACGATCCCCGCCGCCACCATCCCGACGAGTGGGGTCTACATCGCCAAGCTCACCGACGCCGAAGGCGACGACAACCAGATCATCTTCGTGGTCCGCGAAGACACCCCGACGCCCGGCTCGGAAGTCCTCGCCAAGATCCCGATGTCCACCTACCAGGCCTACAACTGGTTCGGCAGCAAGTCGCTCTACAACTACAACTCCTCCGCCCCCAACTTGGCCAGCGGCGCCCCGCGTGCTTTCTCGGTCTCCTTCGAGCGGCCCTTCCAGGACATCGCCTCGAGCGCTGATGAGAACTGGTTCTTCAAGGTCGACTACCCGATGATCTACTGGTTGGAGAAGGAGGGCTACGACGTCTCCTATACCGACGGCGTAGGGATCGACGAGAACCCCGAAACCCTGCTCAAGCACAAGATGGTGCTGTTCTCAGGTCACGACGAGTACTGGTCGGGCAAGGAGCTCGCCGCGGTCAAGAACGCCCGTGAACATGGGGTCGATCTCGCCTCCTTCGGCGCCAACGACACCTATTGGAAGGTCGAGTACGAAGACAACCACCAGCGGATGACCGTCTACAAGACCGTCCAGGACGGCTCTGAAGGTGTCAACGACCCCGGGCCCGAATCGCCCACGACCACCTTCCGCGATCCCGGCGCTCCGGCCGGATCCCCGGAAGCGCCCAAAGGCGGACGGCCCGGTCCCGACACGCCCGAGAACTCGCTGTGGGGGATCATGTACGTGGGCGACACGACCACGGAAACCAGCTATGGCCTGACCGTCCCGCCCGCCGAAGGCCAGGACCAGTACTCCGGTGACTCGATCTGGCGCAACACGGGGATCAACCCTGCCACCGGTGCGACGATCGGGACCAACCTGGTCGGCTGGGAGTGGGATGCCGTCCCCAGCCAGCCGGGCTACCTGGCCTTCCAGCCGGGCGGCGTCATCCAGGTCGCCAAGACCAACGTCAACCTGCCGGGAGTCGAGTGGGTGCAGGACTATGGCCGCGAATACGCCTCCACGCCGCCACCGGGACAGCCGGGTTTCACCGAGGCCGTCAAGTACCGAGCCCCGAGCGGCGCGCTCGTGTTCGCGGCCGGCACGATTCAGTGGTCCTGGGGCCTTGGCCCGCACTTCCTCAACCAGCCGCAGGACACTTACAGCGAAGCGCCAGTCGAATCCAGCGACTCGCGCATCCAGCAGGCCACTTACAACATCCTCTCGGAAATGGGTGTCCAGCCCGGGACACCTGTCGGAGTCGTGCTGGACGGCACCAGCCCTCCCCCATCCGCATCCTTCTCGACCACCCCAACGGTGATCACGGCGGGCCAGACGGTGACTCTCAACGGGTCGAGCTCCTATGCCCTGGGCGGAGCGAAACTGGTCGACTACAAGTGGGACCTGAAAGGGACGGGCGAATACACGACCGATAGTGGCACGTCGCCGACCTTGACCCACGAATTCCCGGTCGCCGGCTCCTACCTGGTCGGCCTGAAGGTCACCGACAGCAACGGCCAGACCGCGACCACCACCCGTACCTTGAACGTCGGCGGCGCGGTCACCGGGCCATACCCCCAGGCGGTCCTCGCCACAGCCGGGCTTGCCCACTACTGGCGCCTTGACGAGAGTGCCGGGTCGAGCTTTGCCGACCTGGCCGGCGGCGACGCCGCGCTCATCACCGGCTCGCCCGGCGGGGTCACGCTCAACCAGCCCGGCGCGCTGTCCGGAAACACCGACACGGCGGCCGCTTTCGATGGGCTCAGCGGAAGCGCGCAGGCCGCCGTCAACCTGTCGGGAACCGGCACGATCACCGTCGAGTTCTGGTTGAAGTGGAACAAATACGAAAACAACGACTCGCTCGCGATGGAGTTCACCCCAAACTTCAACCTGTCCCAAGGCGGCTTCCTGGTCGACCCCAACGCCCCCCAGCAGGGTGGCGAGTTCGGCGTGGGCATCGGTGAAAACAGCTCGCGCAACAACGTCTACTTCGCGCGTCCCAGTGCCGGCGTCTGGCACTACTACGCATTCGTGATCAACACCGGCGCAGCCGCGGCCTCGGAGATCACTCCATACGTGGACGGCCAGCCCGTCTCCTACACCAAGACCGAAAGCGGCACGGGCGCCGGCAACTTCAGCAACTCGACCCTGAACTTCATGTCGCGTGACGGGGCGGCGCTGTTCGGCGCCGGGACGATGGACGAAGTCGCCCTCTACGAACAGGACCTGAGCAAAGAAACGATCCTCCAGCACTACGAGCTGGGCTCCGGCAACATGACCAGCCCGGAACCGACTGCGGCCTTCACGGAGACCCCGAGCACGGTCAAGGTCAACCAACCGGTCACCTTCGAAGGCGCCTCCTCCACCGATCCTGACGGCGCAATCGTCGACTACAAGTGGGATCTGGACGGCAGCGGGACCTACGCGACCGACAACGGCTCCACCTCGAGCGTCACCCACACCTTCACCTCCGCCGGGCCGGTCCCGGTGTCGCTGAAGATCACCGACAGCAACGGCCATACCGCAACCGTGACGCACACGATCCAGGTTCAAGGTCCCTCGACCTACGCTCAGGAAGTGGAGGAATCGCCGGGCCTGTCCCACTACTGGCGCATGGACGAGGCCTCTGGCTCCAGCTTCGCCGATCTGGTCGGCGGCTCGCCGGCCACGATCACCGGTTCGCCGGGAGCAGTCACGCTCGGGGTCCCGGGCGCCTTGTCGGGCGTATCCGACACCGCGGCAAGCTTCGACGGGGTTAGCGGCTCAGCCCAAGCTCAGGTCAACCTGTCGGCGACCAACAAGCTGACGATCGAGTTCTGGTTGAAGTGGAACAAATACGAAAACAACGACTCGCTCGCGATGGAGCTGACCCCGAACTTCAACAACAACGCGGGCGGCTTCCTGGTCGACCCCAACGCCTCCGAAGAAGGTGGCGAGTTCGGTGTCGCGATCGGAATGGGCGGAACCCGCAACAACGTGTACTTCCCCCGCCCGAGCGCCGGCGCCTGGCACTACTACGCCTTCGTGATCGACACCAATTCGCCCGGGGCGACAGAGATCACCCCGTTTGTCGACGGCCAACCGGTCAACTACACCAAGACCGAAAGCCGCACCGGCGCAGGGCCATTCGCCAACTCGACGCTCAACTTCATGTCGCGCAACGCAAGCGCGCTGTTCGGAGCCGGCAGCCTGGATGACGTTGCCCTGTACAGCGAAACGCTGACGGCGGCCATGATCCTCAACCACTACAGAACGGGGACGGGACTGGGCGTTGGCTCGCCTCCGACGGCCGTCTTCAAAACTAGCCCCACGATCTCCGCCGGAGCGGAAACTACGCTCGACGCCAGCTCCTCCTTCGCGGCGGGCAGCGCGACGATCACCGACTACAAGTGGGACCTGAACGGCAGCGGGGAATACGCGACCGACACGGGCAGCTCCCCCACCCTTAAACACACCTTCACGACCCCCGGCTCGGTCGCGGTTTCGCTCAAGGTCACAGACAGCAACGGCCAGAGCGCGACAGTGACCCACACGATCGCCGTCGGCGGCTCGACCTCGAGCGCCTATGCCAAAGACGTTCTCGAAACATCGGGGATCTCCCACTACTGGCGTATGGGCGAGGGCAGCGGCACCACTCTGGTCGACTCTGCAGGCAGCTCACCCGCAAGCATCGTGAGCGAAGCCGGATCGGTCTCCTTGGGCCAGCCCGGAGCGCTGATCGGCGATCCTGACACCGCGGCGGGCTTCGACGGGATCCATGGGGCCGCTCAAGCCCAGGTCAACCTTTCGGGCACGAGCAAGCTGACGGTCGAGTTCTGGCTGAAGTGGAGCAAATACGAAAACAACGACTCGCTCGCGATGGAGTTCACCCCGAACTTCAACAACACCGCCGGCGGCTTCCTGGTCGACCCCAACGCCCCCGAAGAAGGCGGCAAGTTCGGCGTCGCGATCGGCACTGGCGCCTCACGCAACAACGTCTTCTTCACCCGTCCCAGCGCGGGCGCGTGGCACTACTACACGTTTGTGATCGACACCTCGGCCGCGGGCGAATCGGAGATCACGCCGTACGTCGACGGCGAACCCGTCTCCTACACGAAGACCGAAAGCAAGACCGGCTCGGGCAACTTCGCCAACTCCACGCTCAACTTCATGTCGCGCAACGCAAGCGCCCTGTTCGGAGCAGGCAGCCTCGACGAGGTGGCCCTCTACAGCGAAACGCTCACGCCCTCGACGATCCTGCAGCACTATGAGACGGGCATCGGCAAGGACACCACACCACCCACCGGCGGCGCGCTGACAGTCGGCGGAACCGCCGCAAGCACTGCGGGCACCACGGGAGTCAACGCCACGGGCAGCCTCGCGATCGGTCGTACCGACTACAGCGAGGAACAAGCCGGAAACCAATCGGGCTTGGCCTCCAGCACGCTGACGGTCGTGAGCGCTACTTATGAAAATGGCACGTGTGGAGCGTTCGGAAGCACGCCGGTCACGATCACCGGTAGCCCGACACAGACGGTCTCGAGCGGCTGCTACAAGTACACGCTGACGGGCACCGACAATGCCGGCAACTCGGCTCACCTGTCGACCACCATCAAGGTGGACACGACCGCGCCGACCAAGCCGACGCTCGCCTTCGGCGCTCTCTCGCCGGCCACTTTCTACAACGCAACGAGCAACACGCTGTACTTCAATCCGACCCACTCGGGGGAATTCACAGTGACCGCCAGCTCGGGCGATGCAGCCAGCGGGATTACCGGCTATACCTTCAGCCCCCTGGCCGCCGGCGGCTTTGCCGAAACGCAGACCGGCGGGCAGAACGTGTATGCGTTCGGGGTCTCGGCCAAAGCGCCCTCGACTGCCCCGACCGCTTTCGCGACCAACGGCGTGGGCAGCGCCTCCGCGAGTGCCAGCTACAACCTGGTTGCCGACTCCAGCGCCCCGACCGGCGGAGCGTTGACGGTCAACGGCGTAGCCGCCAGCGCCGCGGGCACGTCCAGCTTCGTCAAAACGACAAGCTTCACGATCGGCACACGCACCGAATACACCGCTGACACAGGCTCAGGCCTTGCCTCCTCGGTGCTCACACGCGCGGCGGCCACGCTCAGCAAAAACACCTGCGGCACCTATGGCACGCCGGTGACGATCACCGGCAATCCTGCGCAAAGTGGGCTTACCGAAGGCTGCTATCTGTACACGCTGACAGGCACCGACAAGGTGGGCAACACGGCGAGCCTCTCGACGACGGTCAAGCTCGACGCCACGCTGCCGGCAGCCACAGTCAGTGTCCCCGCCGACGCAAATGGGGCTGTGGCCGTCACCTTCAGCGCCACCGATGCCGGCTCGGGTGTCAACACGGCCACCGCCCAGCTCAAGCGAGCCACCGCGACCTACACGCCCGCAAGCGATAGCTGCGGCGCCTATAGCGCGTTTGCCAATGTCGGGGCGGCTGGAGCAAGCTCGCCCTTCAGCGATACGACGGTCACCACAGGCCACTGCTACGAGTACGAGTACACGGTCTCCGACCTGGCCGGCAATGCAACCACTTCGGCGATCGCGGCGGTCAAGGTCAATACGACCAAGCCGGCCCTCACCGCGATCTCAGACACCACGCCGGGCGCTACCGCGGGCCTTCCGCAGGTGGGCGATGTGATCACGCTCCAGTTCAGCGACACGATCGCCGCCACGAGCATCCCGAGCAGCGTGACCCTGACCTACACGCGCACGGCCCTCGGCTCGACAACGCTGGCGGTCAGCGGCCTGAGCTTGGGCAGCTGGAATGGCGGCGATTCCCTGCTTACGCCCTACACCAAATCGGGCGGTACTAGCGCGGTCGTCACAGCCACGGCGCTTGTGAGCACCACCACGGTCAAGCTGACGGTCAGCTCGATCAGCGACCCGAGCAAAAACCTCACAGCCGGGGGACCGGGCAGCGTCAGCGGCACGCTGAACGCTTCCGTCAAGGACATATTCGGCAACACCGCCAGCACCAGCGGCTTCACGACCAGCAGCATCAAGCTGTTCTGAGCAGACCAGCCTGACAAACGGCTGTCCAGGTTGCGGCGCTTGTACGAGCGCGCGTGAAGGACCCGCGTGAGGAACAGGCCCTCCGGATCGTTGCTTGGATGATGCTTGTCGCGTCCTTGCCCACCCCTGCGATCGGGCGCCCTGCCGCGCCCAGCGGGGCGAGGGGCGCCTTGACGCGCTCAGTCTTGGCTTTGGCCACGCTCGCGCTCATGGCTTGGCTGCTGGGGACGTGCGGGGTGGCGATGGCGCTCCCGACACCGACCGGCGCACCCGCCGGCGCGGTCAGCCAAAGCGCCGCGGTCAGCCAAGGCTCAGCCGCGACAGCCACAAGCACCACCGGTCGCCTGGGAGGACTTGCCGAATACACCCAGCAGTGGGCCCAAACGCCGACCGGGGCGACCCCAGACCTGAGCGATGCACGTGCGACGGTCGCCGACCTGCTCAGCCAGGCGAGGATCGCCGGCGGCTCAACCGAGCTGCACGTGCTTGAGCCGGGCCTGAGCTACCTGGCTTGGCTTTTGACCTTGCACCCGACCGGCCTCACACAGAAGGCGGCGCTTGCCCAGGAAGCCAACTGGAGCGCAACCGAACTGGCCAATGAGGCCACGCGCGGCAACGGTCCACTCGGCTCTGCCGCGATGTCCGTCGAGCAGATAAGGGAAGCCTCCTTCCGGGCGCGCTGGCAGCTGACGCTCGGCAATCGCCAGGCAGCGGCGCTCGCGGCCACAGAAGCCCAGCAAAGCTTCGCACGAGTGCTCGCCCCCACGCTCGGGCCCGCGAGTCCCGCCGGCCAGGCGCTCACCCAGGCCGTATCCGCGGCCCGAAGCGGCGACGAACAAGCGCTTGCCCGTGCCCGGGGCAGCGCGATCGCGGCAATTACGACAGCGGCTTATGAGCTGACGCTGCGCTCACTGGGCGAAGGCCACCCCGCTTTGGCCCGCGAATGGGCGGCAGTGCGCGATCTGGGACCAAGCGCCGGCCAGAGCGCCGTACAGGACAACGCGGTGCAAGCAGCGGAGGAACTTGCCGCACAGAAGCTGACGCCCGCCCAGGCGGCGCTGGCTGTGCGCCGTGACGAGCTCGACTTCTTCCAACGCCGCACGTTGGCGCTGGTCCAGCAGGCGACCCTCGCCGGCTATCTCGGACTGGGCCCGGCACAAGTCGAAGCGGCAGCGCTGGCCTCCGGCTATTGGCAGGTGCTCTCCCCCATTTATACGCAATCGCTTGGCTCTGCCCAAGCCGACCAGGCCACCACCGCGTTTGCGACGCTGCTCTCTGCCACCCCCGGCGCCTCACCGGTAGCGGGCTCCTCGCCCGGCGCGTCGGCGGCGGCGACCGCGCGCTTTGGATTGCAGAGCGCCGACAACACCGCCTTGTCTGCCCTCGGGGCGTTCGTGGCGGCACCGCCAACCGCGATCGAACAGCGCCATCGTGTTCAGCAGCTCGTGGAAGCGATGCGCTTTACGATCGCACGCCTGTGCGGCCGTACCGAGCCGCTTCCGCTCAACGGCGAGCCTCAGGGAACTGTCTCGGGACCACCGGTCGTGACGCGGCTCATCAACGAGCTGCGTCCCAGCCTCAACGCCGCCAACGCTGCCCGCCTGACACAGGCCGCCGGTGTGCTGACGAGGCTCCCCGGCGCATATGGGATCAGCGGTGAGGAGAGCTCCCCGAAGACCTACCGGGAGAGCTCCGGCGTACAGGCTGCCTGCAACCGCGCGACGGCCGACATCAGCGCCGTCTTCCCGGCCGCATGGAGCCGACACGGCGACAATGCCGATTTCGAACGGATCGATCAGATACTGCACCGTGCCCAGCTTGCAGCCGAACACGGTGAATGGTCGGCTGCGGGCGCGGCGGCTCGTGAAGCCTACGCGATCTTCGACCTCACCCCGGAGCAGCGTTTGCTCGCGGTGGACCCTGGCCTCGCCTACCACATCGAGTCTCTCTTCTGGAACGGAGGAACGGGAGATCCATCGTTGTTCGAAGTGCTCTCAGATCACCCCTCCCCCACGGCTTTGCGTCGACCCCAGGCAGCCTTGGAAGGTGGACTTGACCAGGCCGAGGTCGTGCTCGAAGCCTCACACAGCGCTACCGCCGTGGCGGTCAACAGTGGGATCGTGGTGTTTCGCGAGGGCTTGGAGGCGCTGCTTATAGTCGCCGCCTTGAGCGCCGGCTTTGTCACCGCAGGCAGTCATTGGCGCCGACCGGCGATTACCGGAGCGATCGCCGCGGTACCGGCCACGCTGCTCACTTGGGCGCTCTCCAACGCGATCCTAAAATCTCTCGCCGGCTACAGCCTGCAGCTGCAGGCTGTCCTGGATGTCGCGGCGCTCGCGGTACTTCTAATAATGCTCGCCTGGTTCTTTCAAAAGTTTTGCTGGACCCGTTTCGTGGCCAGAGAGCAGGCGCGCCACCGCAAGGTCATGGTGCGTACCAAGTTGGCCGGGATCGTTGCTCCCTCGGTTGGGCTGTTCGCCCTCGGCTTCACCGTCATCTACCGCGAGGGTTTTGAGACCGTGCTCTACCTTCAGGCGCTACGCGAGCAAGCGGGCGGGAGCGCGGTGATCGAGGGTGTTTTGGTGGGCACCGCATTCACCGCGGTCATCGCCCTCCTGATGCTGCGCTTGCGACGACGCCTGCCCTACCGCGGTGTGGTGGTGGCCACCGCGACCCTCATCGGCATCCTGACAGTCGTCATGGTCGGACAGGCCATGCGCGCGCTGCAGGCGGTCGGCTGGCTTGCGATCACCCCGGTGCACTTCGAACTGCCTGTGTGGGCGGGACAGTGGCTTGGGCTCTACCCATCCACGCAAACCCTCTTCGCCCAGCTGGCCTGCGCGATCGCGATCCCGCTGGCGGCCGTGCTCTCCGAATGGCTGCGCACCCGCCGGCTGGAACGGCGCGTCGCAGCAGCGCGTGAGCGGGCCGCGGCCAAGCGTGCGGCCAACGCCGCTGCCAGGCGCTCGGCCAAGGACGATCAGGCCAAGCAAAAGACGGGCGCCGCGGTCTAATCCGAGCCTGGCAGCTTGATCTGCCGCCATGGCCCAATCCGGAGCCCCGGGCAGCCTGGTCTTAAGCCGCTATTGCGGATCTAGCCAGGCAGCGGAATACGGTCGAGAAAGCCGCGAGCGTAGTAAGCGCAGGCCCCCCCGATCGGCTCCAGCGAGACCGCTTTGCGCGCTCGGCCCTGTTCGGGACTCGAACCCTCGAGCGCCCTCCTCAGCGTCTCACCCACAGCACTCCAGTGGCGCTCACCGGCGAGACGCTGACCGGCGGCGCGGGCCTCGGACAGGGCGACGGGATCGTCTGCAAGCGCCAGCAAAGCCGTCGCCAGCGCGTCGGGGCCGGGATCCTCGAGCAGCGTCGCGAAGCCGCCGGCTCCCAGTTCCTCGGCGGTCTCGTCACCGCGACCGAGCACACAGGGGAGCTCGGCCGCGAGATAGTCCATGTAGCGCGCGCGAGCCGCCAGTCGCGCCTCGGCGGCGTGGCGATGGAGGGTTACGCCGATATCGGCCTCGCGCAGATAGTCATAGCGCTGCTCGTAGGGGATCCACGTGTCGTAGAAGAAAACCGAACGTCCGAGCACGCCCAGGTCCTCCGCCAAGGCGCGCATCTCCTCGGTCGCGTCGAAGCGACGCTCCGCGCTTTTGTTGGGCGGTCTCCCCGCTGTGATCACGAGCTTCACGTCGGGGCGCTCGGCAGCTATGCGCGCAAAGGCGCGCACGGGCGTCTCAGCGTCGAGCCAGCGCCACACGCTTCCCCACCACAGCACGAGCGTGTCATCGTCGGCGATCTGCGGGAAGCGCTCACGCAGCGGGCGATGCCCCGAGACAGGCGGCGGATCGGGAATGCCGAAGGGAACGACCGCCGGGTCGAGATGCTCCGCCTGTCGACCTACCAGCTCGCCTGCGCTGCGCAGAAGCTCGGTGCGCTGGTGTTGGCTGGCACACAGCACCACATCGGCGTGGCGAAGCTGGAGTGCCTGGATAGCGGCGCGAGCCCGCAGCTCACGAGCCCGCTCGCGACCGGCCTGCAGTGTGGCGAGCTCCTGCTCGTGCGGGTCATAGAGGTCTGCCACCGCGGTGAACCGGCGCAACTGACGCAGGGCCAGCAGATACGGAGGAAGGCACGCACCGAGCACCATGTCCTGGCGCATCGCCTCGCGCAACAACCGCCGACGAGTGAACGGGACTACCGGAATGCCGTCACGCTCACCGTCTTGCGAGCGTTGCGCGGCAAGCGTCACTTCGTAGCGGACGCTCAAAGCCTTTGCGAACTCCAGAGCGCGGATCTCGGGACCGACCAAGCGCTCACCAAGCTCACCCGGGGCGAGCACGAGTACACGCTTGCGCCTCGCCGGAGCACTCACGAGGACGACGCGCTCGCCAGCGCTCGCTGCCGGACTCGCGCTGGTTCGGGGGCTCTCTCGCGCACGGGCAGCACATTGCCCTCCGGGCCGGCCGCGGCGATTGTCGTCAACGCAGCGACCAAGAAGAACATGTATGGCGCTTGAGGGAAGGAGAGGGCGTCAAACAACGCACTCACCACCAAGAAGGCGACACAACCGGCCGATGCCGCAAGTGCAAGGGAGGAAACGGTCGGGTCTCGCCCGCGAATCGCGCGGCGCGCGAGCACTATCGGGGCGAGGATCATCCCCAAATAGGCGAGCAGTCCCACGACCCCCACCTCCCAGATCTCGTCGATGTACTCATCGTCGTTGATCCTGAACTGGTCCGGTCGATCTTGATTGAGCGTGCCAAAGCCACGCCCGATCACCGGATGGGCATAGACGTCTGGCGCCACATCGGTGAAGTCACCGAGGCGATGGGTGGTGGAGCTGCTCTGAAGGCCTGCCGTGGGCGTGAAGATCGTGCCGAGCGACCCTGGAGAGGCGAAATGAACCAAGCCAACCAGCGCCACCAGGCCGAGCGGGGCGAGCTTGAGGATGGCCCGGGGCCTATAGATGCCGAAGTAGATGACCACCGCGATCGGCACCAGCAAAGCCGTCTTGCGGTCGGTCGAGGAGGCCGCCACCAGCATCAAGGTGAAGGCCAGCGCATTCAACCACCACTGCCGTCGTGAAGTCGCATCCAAGATGCGCACGAGCGCAAAGGGCATCACGACGATCATCATCGTGGTGGCTGCAAGGCCGTGAAGCGTCGGCCCGAAGACCGCGACTCGCCCATCACTGCCGAGTTCCGGATGGATGTTGGTCGGCGAAGAGGCGACATTGGCGATCGGTTTCAGGAGAATCCCACTCCAGGTGTAGAACGCGTTGTAGCCGGTCTGTCGCTCGATGACCATGCCAAAGGCCGTTACGGTGGCAAGCCCGATCAGGAAGGTCGTGAACCCGCGCAAGTCCTCGAAGCGCAAAGCGGTGAGCGTGAACCAAGCGAGCAACAAGAAGGAGCCCAGCAAACTGAAGCGCTTGAATGCGAGTTCAATCTCACCGAGATTGATGATGCGCCCGGCGTTGAGCAAGACGCTCGCCACGGCGATCGCGAGAAACACACAGACCGCGCCCACGAACAGCTTCGATCGGCGCGTGCGCAAGAAAGCCCGCTGGTCGCCGCCAAGCAAGATCCACGCCAGCACCATTACCCCGATCGCAAAGCGATCGATCTGCGAGCCGACCGGCAGGTGCACCTTCAGTTCGGTCGAGTCGACCGGGACGAGGAACAGCATCGCCATGAATCCCGCCAGCAGCCAAGGCAGCGGGCGGCGAGTGTGCGGGAAGGCGTCTTGCGCCTGCGCCGGCGTGCCCTCTCTGCCTTTGCCCTTGACGCCTGCGCGCGCGCGCGAAGAATGCTCGCGGACCTCGCGGACCGGCGTTGGGGGGCCGAGCTCGATCACGGTCGCGCCTGCCCCGGCCACGGTCAAGACCCGCTAGCGCGCCATCGACCGCGCTGCTCAGCCGATCCGGCTGCCGCGTGCACAGGCTCAGCGCTCGGCGCCTTGCCGTTCGGGGCGCCACGCTCGGCGGTCTCGCGAGCGGTGCGATCGTGCCGGAGGATGATCTGAGTTTCCTCGTGTTCGCGATCTTCCGCTTCCTGGTCCATCGCCGCCGACACGCCGCCGCTGGCCCGCCAGCTCTCGCGGAAGCGCCTCGTGACCAAGAGGAGCACGCACCAAAGCACGAACACAACGATGAACACCATCACCGCCAGCGCCTTGCTGATCCCACCGTCGACTACTCCGCCGTTGGCCTCGCCGAGCTGACGGATGACGATCCTCGACTGCTGGGCGATGTGGTCGGCGTCCTCCAGCGAGCCAACATACTGCTCGAGGCTCGCGACCGAGGCGTCCGCCAATGCGATGGCCAGCTTGGTGGTGGGAGCCTGGGCGTAGATCCCGATCGTCGGCAGGTTGGGGTCGCTGTTGAAGTTCAAGCGGTAAGGCGTCGTTTCGCCGGTGATCTCGACATTGCGCTGTACCGCTGTGGGCTCCTGCACGATGCGAGGCACCTCAGGATCGACCGGGCCGGCCGCATAGATCTGGCTGCCTTCGAGGCCCACACGCTGGCCGATCAGGTTGAGCACGGTCGGGCTGGCCATGAAGTTGGCGTAGACCGTGGCTCGCGATTGCAGCGGTTCGAAGGACTGGGAGAGGTTGCCGAGCACCGAAGAGGAGGTGTCGACGAACACGCGCGTGCTGGCGCTGGAGTACTGCAGGGAACGTGGCTTTAGAGTCGCGCCGTCGAGGCGATACACGCTGAGGACAGCGGCGATCGCGGCCACGAGCACGCCTATCGCGAGCGCCACCTTGCGCCGTGCAAGCTCCCTGATTACAAGTGCAAACTCCATCTGGCTCGATCCTTCCGTTACTGAGGCCGGTTGAACAAGCAACGCGCCTACCGTCGCGCTTTTTTTGCGCCCGACCCCCAGGCCTCAACTTGTCTTAACGAAAGACACACAGGTCACACCGACTATTCGGAAACGTCCTGCTCGCTCGCAGATCGCGAGAAACGATCTTCACCGGCGTTGCTTTGATGATGGGCACCGATGTGAGCCACGATCGCGGCGGACGCGACTTCGATCTGAGCGTCATCGTCGTGACCCACAATCGCGCTGAGCTTGCGCTCCTGACGCTGCGCTCCGCACAAGCCGCGATCGAAAATCTGGATGTCCAATGGATCATCGTGGACAGCGGCTCCAGCGACGGGACCCCGGAGACAATCGAAGCGGCCTACCCCGCAATGACCGTTTTGCGCGAGCAGAACATCGGCTTTGCGGCGGCCAACAATCGCGGCTTGCCGCTCGCTCGCGGCCGCTATGTGTTGTTGCTCAACCCGGACGTGGAGACCGTGTCGGGGACCTTCGACGAGCTTCTGAGACGACTCGACGCCCGACCGGAGGTCGGCATGGCCAGCGTGGTCCAGACCACCCCCCAAGGCCATCTGGAGCGGTCGATCCGGCGTTTTCCCTCGCCTTGGCTCGCCTTTGGCGAAGCGCTTGGCGCGCAACACCTGGCGCCACTGGGTCGCTGGGGCGAGGAGGAGCCACGCGATGAGCGCTACCGGGAGGAAGCATCGGCCGATTGGCTGGTCGGCGCCTTCTTGGTTGCCCGCATGCAAGCGCTGAAGGAAGTAGGGCCACTCGACGAGCGCTTTTTCTTGTACTCGGAGGAGACCGACTGGTGCTACCGCTTTCGTCGCGCCGGCTGGGACGTCGCTCATATACCCGCGATGACCGTCATCCACCACACCAGCCGCAACCCTCGTCCTGACCTGGCCGCGCAGATGAGCTACGCAAAGGTGCTCTTCGCACGCAAGCACTACGGCAAAGGGCGCGCCGGCGCCATCCATCTCTCACTTGCGCTACGCCATGCGCTGCGCGCGACAGCCGCCGCGATACTTGCACGCGTGCGGCCCGGCTGGAGAGAGCATGCCCTTGCCGAACGCAGAGCGCTCGCGGTAGTCCTCGGCCGCTCAGAGCCGCCGTTCATTGCCAGGGCGCCTCAGCCGAGACGCTCATAGACGTCGAGCAAGGCCTGCTCGGAGCGCTCCCAGCTGAGCTCGGCGGCACGCTCGCGAGCCAACCGGCCGAGGGTCAGGCGACGCTCGCCATCACGGGCGAGAGCGGCGATCAACTCGACAAATTCCTGCGTGTTCCCATCTGAGGCGTAGAGTGCGGCATCGCCGGCTGTACGGCGCGTCTCGCGCAGGTCATAGGCCACCACGGGACGTCCGCAACCCAAGTACTCGGCAATCTTGATCATGGTGGAGCCTTCATTCAGATCTGTGCCCGGGGCGGGATCGAGGGCAATGTCCGCCTCGGCGATCAGCCCCGCGACGTGCTCGTGGGGAACCTGGCCGGTGAAGGCGATCCGCTCGGCCAGACCCATGCCGTGACAGCGCGCGACCAGCTCCGCACGCGCGGCCCCCTCCCCAACGATGGTCAGATTAGCGGCGGAGAGCTCTGGGGCGCTCATGATCTCGGGCAGGTCGAGCACCCCGTCTTGGACGTCGAGCGTTCCCACATATACAAGATTCGGCGCAGCCAGCTCTCCAGGACGACCCGCCGGTGGATCTGGGAACTCGGCGAAACGCGGCCCGTTGCGCACGACGGTTACCTGGGGGGATCTGGAGCGTGGGCTCCGCTCATACACAAGCTCGCGCTGGGTCTCGTTGGTGACGATGACCTGGTCGGCGCTGCCGATGGCCATGCGCTGAGCCGCTCTGAGCACACTCGAGCCGGCCGATGAGCCGAACTTCGCCTCCAACAGCTCCGGTCCCGAGTCGTGCATGTCATAGACGACCCTGCCACCGGCCATCCGCATCGCGACCGTGGCTATGGCAAGAGTGTCGGGCGGACCGTTGAAGTGCATCGTGCGGGCGCCTCTCAAGATGGCGCCCAGCGAGCGCCCGAGCAGTTGGGCGTGGGCAACGCCGTACTCCAGCGCGTAGGACCAAGGCGAGCGGTTGGCCCATACGGTTCGGTAGCGAAGCACATCCACTCCACGCAAGTGCTCGCGTGCGGCCTGTCGCGGGCCACGAGGAGCTACCACGGTCACTTTGTGCCCCGCACCGGCAAGCGACTCGGCCTCGTTACGCACCCGTGTGTCCTGGGGATAGGTGAAGTTCTCGAGCAACATCACGATCTGCTGCGGACGGCTTGTCCTATGCACGGTCATGCCCGATCAACGAAAGCCCGGGCGAGCGGCTTGCGCACATCTCGGCAAGCCGCGTAGGTATTCGTTCGCGCAGGCTCGCAAGGCTGGGGGGACATCCTTCGTTTTGTGGGAGTGCCCGTGCAAACTCACCCGAGCGCAACCGCTGAGCCGAAGATCGAGGCCTTCAACCAAGCGCACGGGCTATCGATCGAAGATCCACGCCGCCGCATCGGGGTGATCGCCGACGGTGCCGAGGCGGACTCGCCGCTTGCTCCGGGGCACGTCCGAACGCTTGCCGCCCTGGAGCAGGTATTCCCGGTTCGGTTCGAGCACATTCGATCGGCCACCCCGGACGGGCTCGACGGTGTCCTGGTGCTGGGAGCACGATCCCTGTCGCACGACGAGGGCGCCCGGGGCCTGCCAAAGCTCGTTTTGTCCGCAGAGGGTGACCCGCGAGACTTGGCGCCGGCCCTGACGTCAGGGCAGGGCTCCGAGCGGGCAGACCCGGCGAGCATCCCGTCTGGCCAAATGACAACGGTCGCGCTGTCCGGGGATCCTGCCCTGGCAAAGCCGCTGCGAGGACGTGCCATCCAGGAGCAAACATTGCCTTCCAGGGCACAGCCGGTCGATGGCAGAGCCGTGACGCTCGCCAGTCTGGCGGGTAGACCGGTGTGGTGGCAGATAGGCAAGGGGTCCGAGACGACCGAGCTCAGCTCCTATCCGCTCGCGCGTCTGGATTGTGGCGAGGCTCTGCGTGAACACCTGCGAGCGGGCCGCTTCATGGGCTTGCTGCCCTTGGTGAACTTCATCTCTCGGCTACTCGGAGAGAGCGGCTGGAGGCTGCCACCTCTGCGCGCCTGCTTCGTGGTAGACGATCCCAACCTGCATTGGACTTCCTACGGATTTCTCGATTATGCGGAGTTGATCGAGCACGCCACGCATCACGGCTACCACATGGGGTTCGCGACGGTCCCCCTCGACGGATGGCTGATCAAGCGCAAGGCGGCCACCCTGCTGGCCGACAACCGCTCGGTGCTCTCGCTGGCGGTCCACGGCAACGATCACATCTCCCGCGAGCTCGCCCGTCGTAGCACGGATGCGGAAGCCGAGGCCGCAATCGCGCAAGGTTTGCGGCGCGTCGGCGCACTCGAGCGCCGCTCCGGCGTGCAGGTGGAGCGTGTGCTCGTGCCACCCCACGGCGCGTGCTCTGAGGCCGTCCTGCGCGCCACCTTCAGATTGGGCGGCGAAGCGGCGTGCATCAGCCGGCCCTACCCTTGGCTCGACGGGCAACCGGCGCCCACACCGCTTGCCGGCTGGCACCCAGCGGATCTGGTGGCCGGCGGCTTGCCGGTGCTCCCAAGACATCCGCTCAGCGCCTCACGCGAAGATCTGGCGCTACGGGCGCTACTGGGACATCCTCTGATCCTTTACGGGCACCACGCGGACTTCGCGGACGGTCTTGATCTGCTGGTACAAGCCGCAAGTGAGATCAACTCCTTCGGGGAGGTCCAATGGGGCTCGCTCGGCGGGATCGCACGCACCAACTACTCGACGCGACGTTCGGGGGATACGCTGCTGGTCAAGATGCACGCTCGCCGCATTGCGGTCGAGATTCCCGGGGGAGTGAGCGCACTGCGCGTGCTCGTCGATGAGCCGGTCGGTGGAACAGCTGGGCATCGGCTGGCGCACAGGAGTGGGGACGTAGGGGTCCTCTTCCAGGACGGCGTCGGCGTCTCCGAGCCGCTGGTGGTTGGACCAGGGCGCATTGACTTGGCACTGGAGGCGGACAGGCCACTGGACCCCGGCACGATCGACTCGCCCGCAATCCACCCTTGGCCACTGCTCAGGCGTGCCTTGGTGGAGGCTCGCGATCGTGTGCAACCCCTGCTTCGATCTACATCCTCTGCCTGACCAAAGTGTCCACCGGCGCGCTCACTCGACCACTCGGTCGCCTAAGCCTTGCCCAGGGCCACACTGAGCCGGCACCGTTCAATGATCGTGCGCCCAACGGTCGATACTCCTTAACCCTTCACAGAAGTTCCCAGGGACCGAAGACGTTTTAAGAAGCGATGACTGAAACCCTGCTGGCCGGGCAGGCCCACAGCGCGCACCAAAAACCGTCGACCGCAGGGCGCCGACGGATCCTGATCGCGGTTCACAGCGCCAAGCTCGGCGGGGCCGAGCGGATGGCTCTGTTGGAGGCCGAGTATCTGAAGACCCGCTTCGAGCTGCTGCTCTCCGTGCCCGAAGGACCTTTGCAGGCGCGCTTCGCCGAGCAGGGCGAGCTCGTCGCGTGGACTGAGACACTGCCTTTTTGGGGCGCCTCGGCGGTACGCTGGACCCGTAGCTGCCTGAGCACACTGCGCGATGCGATCTCCATGGCGATGCTCATCCGCCGCCGCCGTGTCGAGCTCGTGCTCACCAACAGCTCTGTGTGTCTGGCTCCAGTCCTCGCTGCGAGACTTGCCGGGGTGCCGGTCGTCGTGCATGCACGCGACGTGCCCAAATCGCGGCTCGCCCCGCTTGTGATGGCCGTGCACGGAAAGCTCGCGAACACCGTGATCGTGATCACCGACGGGCTAATCCCGTATTTTCGCACAGGTCCTCGCACGCGGATCGCCCGCATTCCCGACGGGATCGTCGTGCCAGAGCACCCGCCCACTCGAACCGGGAGCTCCTTCGGCTCGCCGCTGAGATTGTGCTTGGTCGGCGCGCTTGACCCGCGCAAGGGTCAAGACCTGGCGGTCGCTGCGGTCGCTGAGTTGCACGAGCGGGGGCTCCCCGCAAGCCTCGATCTGGTGGGGCGCGCACTGGACGAGGACTTTGCAAGCTCCGTCCAAGCGCAGGCACGCCGCTTGGGCGTAAGCGACGCGGTGAGCTTCGTCGGCGAGGTGGACGGCATCGGCGCTCATCTGCAAAGCGCCGACATTGTGATCGCTCCCTCGCGCGGGGAGTGGACGCCACTGGTTTTGATGGAGGCGCTCGCGCACGGCAAGCCTGTCGTCGCAGCCCGCGTGGGAGGCGTGTCAGACGTCGTCCAGAACCGCGAGTCGGGTCTACTGGTTGCGCCTGAGAGCCCCACAGAGCTGGCTGACGCAATCGTCGAGCTCTACGAGAACCCCGCGGGGGCGGCGGCCATGGCGGAGCGGGGACGCGCTCACATCGTTGCTCAATTTGGCATCGAGCGCACCTTGGAGGGATTGCAAGGCGAGATCCATCACCTGCTCGGCGACGAGTCTGTGCGATTCAGGCGCGAGCCACGACCGTTGCAGACCGTTCTATAGAGATGAAGGCAAAGGGTGTCATTGTCGTTCCAACAACGGATCGTCTGATCGGGTCGTGGCTCGATGCCTCGCACGCTACCGCGCTGCAGCACATCGCCAACCGCCCGATCGTCTGCCACGTACTCGACGCGCTCGTGAGCGCCGAGATCGAGGAGGCGGTCGTAGTCACCCCTCCCGACGTGGCTGCCGAGATCGAGAGTTGCCTGGCCAAAGAAGGGCCGGCAGGCATCAAAGCACAGCTGTTCGTACACGACTACAGCCTCGAGCCGGCTATCGCCCTGGAGGGAGTCGCCGAGATGGTCGGCCAGTCACCGACGGTCGTGCATCGTGGAAACGGACTGCTGGGGCAGCCTATCGCCCCCTTGCTCGAACTTGTCGACGAGCAATCGGCGGACATCGTGCTGCTCGTAGCGCAAGGCACACGCGGCACCGAACGTCTCGCGCCCGCATCTCAGCGGATGCTGCGCATCGCCGAGATCGACCCAACCAAGTCGGCGCTTGGGATTGCCGGGGTCTGTGTGCTCGCTCCAGGCGCGCTGCGACACGTCAAGGCGGTCAAGTGGTCCTCCCAAGGACTCGAGCTGGAGGCGATGGCCGAAGGGCTCGCCGAGGAGGGCGGCAGCGTACACGTGCGCACAGTGCGCACCTGGCGCAGCTTTGCCGGCCAAGCCGTCGATCTGCTGGACATGAACCGGTCGGTTCTCGACACGCTCGAGGAGCACGCCACGCCGGCTGAGAGCGATGGCAATCGCTTTGAGGGTCGCGTATTGATCGACCCCACGGCTACGGTCACCTCAAGCGTGATCTGCGGGCCGGCGATTGTCGGACCAGGCGCCCATATCGCCGACTCCTATATAGGCCCACACACCGCGATCGGCGAAGGGGTACACGTCGAGTGTGCTGAGATCGAGCGCTCGATCGTGCTCGCCGGCGCCAGGATCCAGCACGTCGGCGGACGCTTGGTCGCAAGCGTAGTGGGGCGGGAGGCACGCATTTTCAGAGACTTCTCCGTACCTCGTGCGATTCGCTTGCAGGTAGGGGACGGCGACGAGGTCGCGCTCTGCTGAGCTTGATCGCTTCGCGTGCTCGCCCACAGACGTTGGTGGCGTGCGGGGTCGGATTGCTCCTTTCGCTCACATTCGCTGCCTGTGCGGGCAACGCCCCAATCAAGGCAGCCGGCTCGAGCAAGCAATGCAGCGCGACGTTGGGACCCGGTCAAGACGTGGCCGGCGCTCTCTCCTCGGCTCAGACCGGCGCCGTCATCTGCCTGCAAAGCGGCGCCTATCCAACGCTCAAGCTGAACGGTGTCCAGCCAAGCGGCTATGTGACCTTGCGCTCAGAGAGCGGCCGCGGCGCAAGCATTGCAGGCATAGAAGGACAGAACGTGGACTTTCTACGCTTGGAAGACCTGACCGTGCGAGGCCAAGTTGCGTTGGTCGAAGAAGCACACGACGTCCAGCTCATTGGCAACGACATCGGCAAGAGCACCTGCGGGGTCTACCTGTACGCGTGGTCAGGGCACGTCATCAAGGACATAACGCTCAGAGGCAACGACATCCATGACCTGAACTTCACGGGCGCCGAAGGGGTGTGCAGCGGTTACGGGATCGAGGCTGTGGGCGGCGTGCAGAATGTGGTGATCGCCGCCAACACGATCGCGCGTGTGGCCAACGACTATGTCCAACTTGGCGGAGGCAACAACTGGACGGTCGCTCACAATCTCTTTTTGGGCCCTTCCTTGCGCTATGGCCACGAAGCGGTTCATCAAGACCTGTGGCAGGTATTCGGGGGCGGCTCGAATCTACGCTTCGTGAACAACGTGGCGCGCAACACCGCTACCCAAGAGTCCCTGCTGTTCCAGCTCGGCACCTACCACAACGTGACCATCTCCAACAACCTGTTCGACCACGACTCTTCCGGCTACTCGGTCGAGCTGTTCCAAATCGAAGGCTTGGTGTTCACCCACAACACATTTGTGGGCTCCCATTGGGGCGTCATCTTTCGCGCGGACGACCCTGAAACGGGACGTGGACGAGGATATGTGGTGGAGCACAACATCTTTGGCGCGACCTCGGGCGGAACTCCCGATGTAAGCGAGTGGCGCAGCTTCGGAACCTACGACTACAACGTCTCCCAAGACGGCTCGGCAAGCGGCCCTCACAGTCTGCGCCATTGGCGCCCCCGCTGGTCGAGCGAAGTCGATTTCCAGCCGTCTTGCGTGCCGTTCGCGGCCGGCTATGAGCCCACAAGTTCAACCACCAACACCACGTTTAGTAGGCGATGGCACAACGGCTGCTCGTAGTCTCTCCGGTTCGCAACGAGGCCGCTCACATAGAGCGGGTCGGGCTGGCGCTTGCCGCACAGACCCGACCGCCCGACATGTGGGTGGTGATCGACGACCGCTCGACGGATGAGACACCACAGATCCTCGAGCGGCTGGCTGCTCAGCTCGACTTCATGAAGGTCCTGCAAAGCCCTCCGCCGGACCAAGAGAAGACCTCAAAGGACCGCCTGGCGATCGCTGCCGAGGCTCGCGCCTTCAACATCGCTCTCAAAGAGGTGTCTTGGCAAAGCTTTACCCACATAGCCAAGCTCGACGGGGACATCGAGTTGCCCCCCGACTATTTTGAGCTGTTGCTCGCACGTTTTGCGGCGGAACCCGATCTTGGTTTGGCGGGCGGCGTTCTGCGTGAGCCCGAAGGCGATGACTGGAGTCCGCCGAACGCGGCCAGCGACTACCACGTGAGGGGCGCACTTAAGTGCTTCACGCGCGAGTGTCTGCAAGCCATAGGAGGAATCCAGGAGCGTCTGGCCTGGGACACGATCGACGAGGTATACGCGCGTATGCGTGGCTTTAAGACGCGCACCCTGCCCGAGCTCGTCGGTCTACATCACCGGCCTTATGCAAGCGCCGACGGTATCTTGCGAGGCCGCGCGCGGCATGGGCGTTGCTTCTACATCGCCCACTACCCACCCAGCTGGGTAGCTCTCCGAGCGGTCAAGACAGCTACCGAGCAACCAAGGGTGCTTTCAGGCATCGCCTTCTTCGGCGGCTACGTGTGGTCGGCGATGAGCGGCGTCCACAGGGTCGATGACCCCGAGTTTCGAACATTCACGCGTCGTGAGCTGGGCTTTCGGGCCCGCCGAGCAGTACGTGTGCGGATGCCTGTCGCTCGGGTGTCGATGGAAGCAGACCCACAATGAACGCCCCGCGACGATCGCGAGGCGTTCATCTTTTTGTGGTGAGCCGCCCCGCTACCGAGCGAAGAGCGTGTCAGGCGACAACCGCTAGGAGCCGAACTCATCAGCTCCGATGCTGGCCCCGTCGCCGGCGGCGAGGTAGCCTGGCGAGGAGCTTGTAAGCGCCCAACCGGCCCAAGTCGAGGGCTCAGAGCCTCCACCCATGTAGGTCGGTTTGCCGTTAATGGAGTGCGTGCCAAGCGTCTGACCTTCGACGAGATTGTATTCCATAGTCCAGCCACTGCTCGACTGACCCTCGCTGAGATCGATCCCGCCCGTCAGCACGTTGTCGGTAATCGTCTCGTTAGAGGCAGTCGCACCGACGTTCACATGCCCGATCCTGGGCATCGCACCGTGACCGAAGGTGTCATGGCTGATGACATCGTGTTCGCCACCACCGATCACGATCTGCCAGGGGTATTCGCCGTCGGTGTCGAACACGTCATTGGTGACAGTCATCGGGCTGCCGTTGCCATCAGGCGACATGATCCCATCGGAGTTCCCATGGAAGTAGTCGCCCGTGACGGTCGTTCCCTTCGCTCCGTAGAACTGGATCGGGTCGACGTGCGCTTTGCATGAACCCTCCTTCATGTTTTCAAACACGTCATCCGGCCCGATTACGGTACCCGACCCGCCACCGGTGATGTTCACGCCGTCGGTGCAGCCGTTGCGGCCAAAGCTCGAATGCGAGATCACAACGCCGTTGGTTCCAGAGACGCCTTTGTTGTCGCCGTTGACCTCCAGACGGCCCTCGTTGCCGCAGCCACCGTTGCCTTCGGCGGTATTAAAGAAAGTGCTGCCTTCGACAAGAATGTCGATATTCGCGCTGGTCGGCGTCTGGATGCACAGACCGCTCGTGAAGGCGTCCCCGATCCAGTGGATGTGGGTCGCTGGAGCGCTGGAAGTACCGGCGTCTCCACCCGCAATCGTCAAACCTTCGAAAGTGATGTTTGACGAGGTGGCCACGTTTGCATAGCCGAGTACCGCCTGGGACTGACTCACCCCACTCGCGGGCTTCACGGTCACCATGCTTGACTTGCTCGTGGTCACGCTGACTTCTCCATAGCTACCCGCACTCAGGCAGACCGTCGAGCCGGCGGCAGCATTCTTGATCGCCGTGGCGAGCCCCGAGCTGATCGTCGTCGTGCAACCTGTGTTGACTACTACGGCCGCAACACTCGCGGTAGCAGCAGACGTGGCAGCTGTCGAGCCACCGCTGTTGGTAGCCGTCACGACAACACGGATCGTGTGTTCCACATCACTCGCGGCGAGCTTATAAGTCGAGCCCGTCGCACCCGCAATGTTCGAGCAACCACTGCCCGAGCCACCACAATCCTGCCACTGATACACAACAGACGTCGGACTACCAGTCCAAGCACCCGCAGACGCAGTCAACGTCTGACCTTCAGTCGCCGTACCACTGATAGCCG
>JBAVYU010000021.1:0-133286 GCA_049588415.1 Solirubrobacteraceae bacterium | reverse complement strand
GGCCTGGGGATCGCGCTCGGCCGCGGCCGCTCTGCGTCCCGCGCGCGCGGCGGAAGAGCCCGCGGGCGCCTCTGGCTCCTCGATCGCCGGGACGCTGTCGGCCAGCTCGAGCGTATCGACGTGCAGTTCCTCCAACCGAGAGAGACGCCGCCCGTGTTCCTCGACCAGCTCCGACGGCCCGAGCAGGCGTGCATTCTCACCGAGACCGAGGACCCACGAGACGATCATGCGCGTGCTGGAATAGCTCGTGCGCAGGATCCTGTCTCCCTCGCCGTGGCCTTCCTCACCGGCGCGAGCCATCTCGCCGTAGCGACCGAAGTGGCGCTGGATCTGCCACGCGATCCGCTCGCTCAAGAGCACTTCGGCGATGCCTTGATCCTCGCCCAGCTGCCACTCGGCCCGCCCCGCGTACTCGCGCGGGTCGAAATCGGTTGGGCGCCTGAAGTCGTGCTCGGCCTTGGTCGCGTAGGAGACCTTGCCGCGGATGCGCGAGAGCCTGAAGACTCTGATTTGCTCGCGCTCATGGGCATAGCCGAGCAAGTAGAACTCGCCTCCCTGGAAGAGCAGGTGGTAGGGATCCACCCGGCGCGCGCCCACCTCGTCGCGAGCCATCGTGTAGTAGTCGAAGGTGATCGTCTTGTTGCGAAAGATCGCCGTCTCGATCTTGGCCAAGCGCACCGACAGCTCATGACCGTCGGCCTTGGCGGTAATGGCCAAAGCGACTGACTGCTGCTCCGGTGCTCGCAACGGGCTGGGGCGCCCCCATGTGATCTGTTGCAGGGCAAGGCGAAGCGGCTCGGCGTACGCGAACTCGCCGTCCAGCAAGTGCAAGGCGGCCTGCAAGGCGGCATGCTCTTCGTCTGTGAACTCGATCGCCGGCAGGTGGAAGTTCTCCGAGCGCAGCGAGTAGTTCTCCTGCTCGGCGGCCCCGTCGGCGGGGCGATCCACCGTCAGCTGGATGCGCAGGGACTCGAGCTCCGAGCGGTCGGCGTAGAAACGCCGCGCGAAAGCGTCCTCGTTCATGCCGCTGTAGCCCTCCACGTCGCGCCTGATCTCGAGCGCCGTGACCGGCCTGCGCTCGGCCATCAGGTATGAGATCAGCGACAGCTGGCGGATCAGCTTCTCTGTGTCCTTGGCCATCCACCACCAAAGATAGAACCCGATGGCGAGACGTATTCGCCCGGACGTCGGGCGGCTCGCAAATTGCGGCTTTTACAGGGCTATTTGGAAGACATTGAGAGCGCCTGGAGGCAGCCGGCTTGAAGCGTCGTTCAGGCGGCTTCGCGCGCCGGCTCCTCGGCGGGCCGGTCGGTGGGTCGGCTTGCTTCGCGCTCGGCGAACCATGCACCCGCGCCGAGCGCACGATCGAAGTTCGACCAGCGCGCCCCCGGCGAGAGCTCCTTCTCGATCCGATCGAAGCTACCCAGGCGCCCGCCAAGATTGTCGATCATGTGCACCAAGGTCGCCTCGCGTGTGGCGGGCAAGACCGGACTGCCGTGCTCGAGCGAACCATGATGGGAGAGGATGATGTGCCCCACAGCCCAGGCAAGCTCTTCGGGGAAGCCCTCGATGTCCTCGATTGTGCGGCGCACCCGGTAGTAGCCGAGCGCGATCTCCCCATGTAGACGTCCCAGATCGGTGAGGTCGATGCTTTGGGTGTCCTCGCCGTAGGCGTCAAGCTTGCCGATGTCGTGCAACAACGCGCCCGTCACGGCCACGTCGCGGTCTATGCCGGGGAAAGTGGCCGAGATGGCGCTCACTCCCTGAGCCACTCCCAGGCAATGCTCGAGCAGACCGTGCCTATAGGCCTGGTGGTAGTACTTGGCGGCGGGGGCTACCTCGTAGCGTGCCCATAGAGACGAGCCCTCCCCGAATACACGCTCGAGCAGGACGCTGAGGTGGGGGTTGCGCACCGTAGCGATCAACTCGCGCAAGTCGGCCTCCATGTGCCTGGGCTCACGCGCTGGGCCATCCAAGAGGTCCTCAGGCGCATAGCTTCCGGGCTCTGCCGGAGCGAGCAGGCGAAGGTTTATCTGTGGACCGAACCTTGGATGGACCGTGTAGCGGCCCCCCACACGCACGGGGCTGCCCGGTGGCGCGAGACGCTCGGTCTCGGCAAGGTCCTCCCACACCATTGCGACCACAGCGCCGGTACGGTCGCCGAGCTGCAGGCGCAGATAGTCACCACCGTCGCGGCGTGAGCGGCGCTCGATTGCGCGCACCAAGAGGACCTGGTCTATCTCTGTGCCGTCTGAAAGCTCGTTGACGAGCATGTCCCGCAAGGTAAAGCGGAGGGCGGACGGCATCCGTCCAAACCCCGGACACTCGTGCACCTAATTGTCCAATGGGTGCTCCTAGCTTTGTCCATCCGACCCATAGACGTTTCTACTTGCCTGGCCTACTCTGTGAGTTGTGTAAGACGCAGTTTCAAGGTTTGTGTAGAGATCAGTTTCAACACTTCTGTAGCGACTGTTTTCTACGAGGGGCACGACAGGAGGATCTGAAGAGATGAACACCCAGACACACACACCGGGACACACCAAGATCACAGGGGGCAGGTCCAGCGCCGAGGAGCACCGGCTCAAAATCGTCAGCTGGAACGTGAACGGCATCAGGGCTCGGATGCCTCGCATCGCCGAGATGTTGAGGCGGGAGCGCCCCGACATGGTCTGCCTGCAGGAGACGCGCTGCCCATTCCGTCACTTCCCCCACCAGCGCTTGGAGCAACTCGGCTACCGCGCCGAGCACAGCCCAGGTCGTCGCAACGGCGGCGTAGCGATCCTGGTGCGCTCCGACCACCGCGTGACGCACCGCTGCCTATCTTTGGACAGTCGTCACGACCTAGCCCAAGGGCGCTGGCTCGAGACGACCTGCGCCGGGCTGACACTCGGATCGGTGTACGTACCGGCCGGTCCGACCCGCCAAGAACTGGACGACTCGGGCAAGCTCGCGTTCTTGGAGGCCGTTGCCAATCAAGCTTGCCGCGACCACTATCACCCACTTCTGATTGCCGGCGACTTCAACGTGGCGCCGTCAGACCGCGACGTGTACGAGCCCACCTGGCTCGAAGGCTCCTACCACACCGCTGCGGCCGAGCGTGAGGATCTGAGCCACATCCTGCGTGACGGCGAGTTGGTTGACGTGTACCGCCACCTGCATCCCGAGGAGCACGGCTACACCTGCTGGGATCAGCGCGAGGGCCACTACGCGCGCGACTACGGCTTGCGCATCGACCTGGCCTTGGCGAGCAGCAAGCTGGCCGAACACATCACCCGCTGCGAGGTCAAGCACGCCTACCGGCAGGGACGGCGGCCCTCAAACCACGCTCCCTTGGAAATCGAACTGCAGGGAATCGGCGAGTGCGAGGACTGCATGGAGAGCGCAATTGCGGCCTAAAGCGACACACCGTCCCCAAACAGAGATGCAAAGCCCCAACATGGATGCCGAAGACCCCCAGGCGAGGATCGGGGCGCAGCGTCCCAAAGCGGGGGCCGCACGACACGAGTGGGCTGCGACGCTCGCGCTCGTGACTCACTACCACCGACAGTTGCGGCTTGCCCAGAAGGCTCTCTCCGCGGACTCCCATCGCCCTCACCCCTCGGGGGCGGTGGGAGTATCTATGGCTCCAAGCGGTTGGGCCCTCGATACAGGAATGTGACCTCACGGACGTTGTCTTGACCGAGCATCTGCATCAAGAGACGCGTCAAACCGAACCCGAAGCCGCCGTGCGGGGGAGCGCCGTAGCGGAAGAAGTCGAGGTAGTACTGGATCGGCTCGACCTCGACTCCCTTCTCACGCGCCTGGGACAGGAGCTGCTCGTAGCGGTGCTCGCGCTGGGCTCCGGTGGTGAGCTCGATACCCCGCCACAACAGGTCGAAGCTCTTGGTGAGGGTTGGCTGGTCCTGATGTCGCATGTGGTAGAAGGGCCGCACGGATGTCGGGTAGTCCGTGACGAACACGAACTCGCTGCCTGACCGCTCGGCGACGATCGCCGACAGCGCCCGCTCACTCGGCGGATCGAGATCGTGGTCGGGCCCCGGAGCGTCGTGGCCATGCTCCTTGAGCAGAGCCTTTGCATCAGCCAGGGTGATGCGCGGGAAAGGTACGGTCGGCGCTGCCAGCTCCACGCCAAACGTGGCAGCGATCTGCTCGCCGTGCCGTTGGGCCACCGTGGAGAGCACGTGGGCAAGCCAAGCCTCCTCGAAGGCCATCACATCCTCGTGGGAGTCGATCCAGGCGATCTCCACGTCGACGCTCGTGAACTCGGTGTCATGCCTGGACGTGAATGAAGGATTGGCCCGGAACACGGGACCGATCTCGAACACCTTGCCGAAGCCGCCGGCCATCGCCATCTGCTTGTAGAACTGGGGCGACTGTGCCAGGTAGGCGGTGCGCTCGAAGTAGTCCACCTTGAACAGCTCGGCGCCGGACTCCGAGGCGGAACCCATCAGCTTGGGCGTGTGGATCTCAACGAATCCCTGCTCGCGCCAGTGCTCGCGCATTGCGTGCTCAACAGTGGACTGCACCTCGAAGATCAGGCGTCGGTCGGGCCGACGCAAGTCGAGGTAGCGCCAGTCGATGCGCTTATCCAAGGCCGACTCGGGCGTGACCGGCAGTTCGGGCTCCGCCGGGGAATCGACGGTGAGAGACGCAAGCTGAATCTCCAGGCCACCGAGCTTGACGCGCTCGTCGGCGACTACCAGGCCCGCGATCGTGACAGCCGACTCGGGCGTGAGCGCCGAGATCGCCTCGTTCAGCTCGCTGGGAGGGTCCTGCTTGGGGAGCACCAGCTGCGCCGAGCCGGTTTCGTCGCGCAAGACCAGGAACTGCATGCTCTTCTGGTCGCGGATTGCCTGCGCCCAGCCGCGCAGCTCGACGGTGCTGTCGAGGTGTTCTTTGAGCTCGGCTATCGGGGTGCGGGGCACGGGAGAGGCAATGCTATTGCAGCGCCCCGTTCGCCGGTCCTTCGCGCGCGTCGCGCTCCGAGCAATGGGTGGGGCAGTAGACGCCACGCACACTTCCGTCCTGGGCTCCGAAGGCGAGCCACACGCCACTGCGCCAGGAGAAGTAGAAGAAGCCCTCTTGGCTGCCTTTGAGCTGGCGCTCGCGCTGCCACGCTTTCACGACCACGCTGGCCGGAATGCGCGAGCGACAGGTGCGCTCGTAGCTGGGATAGCCGCTCCACACGCACTTCATCGGGTCCTCCGCCGGGGCCCTGGGGCTCAAGACCTCATCCGCGGCGCAGGGCGGAACCTCCGTAAGCCGGACCGACGACGGGTGGACCTGCTCGATGGGGTGGCGCTTTGGCTTCATCTGCCCGGCTCGGACAACATGGTGTCGTCCTAATGTGACTACGAGGTTCTACGCAGCTATACGGCAAGTTGTGGAATAGGGACGCATCCATATGTCCACATTGGACGATTGTTCTAGACGAGGCGGACACCGCTTTAGGTGCACTGTGAAGCTTTCGCACAGTGATTGCTGTGTCGGGACGTGCACGTATCGGTGATCGCTGTGCGTCCGACGTTCCCCTGCAGGGGTACGTCGGACGTGGTGTTCAGGCTGGTCCCCGGTGGCAGCGGACGTGACCCACAGATGCACTGGCCCCGTGCCTTGGCGCGGGTGTCTTACCGCTGATTTGTCCGTCTGTTGCTGCCGGCGCCGGCCTGACCTCCGCGGGTGGCCTGATCAGAAGCCTGTCCGCCCCTGGTGGGGCGTGACTCATCACAGTCTTGCCCTTGCGGTTTTCCATTGCCCAGGCCGACAACCGACAGCTAAACCCCCAGAACAGGAGGTCACGTTCATGCTTGCAGACCAAGCCGATCATGTGCTCGGCGTCGACACTCATAGAGACTCACACAGCGCCGCGATCCTCGCCGCAGACACCGCAGTCGTGGAAGGACAGATCACTGTCTCCGCTGATGAGCGGGGCTATCGAAAGCTGTTGTGCTTCGCACGCAAGCGCGCCCCGGGGCGCCGGGCGTGGGCGGTCGAGGGGACCGGCAGCTATGGCGCGGGACTCACCGTGTTCCTTCACAGAGAAGACGAGCTGGTCATCGAGGTTGACCGGCCGCGGCGCCCCGCGCGCAGGAACGGCGCGAAGTCCGACGAGTTGGACGCGATCCGCGCCGCGCGGGAGGCCCTCACACGCGAGCACCTCTCCCAACCTCGGCTACGTGGTGAGCGCGAGGCGCTACGCGTTCTGCTCGCGACCCGTGACAGCGCCGTTCGATCAAAGCGAGCCGCGATCTGCCTGCTGAAGGGCCTGCTCGTATCCGCCCCCTCGTCCCTACGCGAAGGGCTGCGTGGACTGTCCACCAAGAACCAGCTCGCACGATGCGCCCGCCTGCGAAGCAACCCCGCGCACAGCAGCGAGCAGCGTGCCACGATCCTCGCCCTGCGCGCCACCGCCAAGCGCATCCTGGCCCTCGAAGACGAAGCACTGGAACTCCAGCGCGAGATCGAACCAATCGTCGCGCGAGTCGCGCCACAACTGCTGGATGAGATGGGCGTCGGACCGATCACCGCCGCGCAGATCCTCAACGCCTACTCCCACAACGGACGGATCCGCTCAGAGGCCGCATTCGCCGCGCTCGCCGGCACAGCACCGCTCCCCGCATCCTCCGGGCAGACCATCCGTCACCGCCTCAACCGAGGCGGAGATCGCCAACTCAACCGGGCGCTACACACGATCGTGCTCTGCTGCATGCGCGATGACCCCCGCACACGCGCCTACACCGCCCGACGCCAAACCGAAGGGCGCACCACCCGCGAGATCAAGCGCTGCCTCAAGCGCTACACCGCACGACACCTCTACCGCACCCTCCAGACCTCACCGCCAAATCCCGCAAACAGCGTGACTTGACAAACATAGAAGCATCGGAGGCGACGGCGATCCGGCCCTGGCTTTAGGCTTCGGCGCACTATGGCCGAACATCCTGAGGAGCCCGAGCCCGCCTACCACCTGTTCCTCGACGGCGAGGAGATCCCGGTTTGCGCAAGCGCGCTGCGCCTGCTCATCTCTGGCGAGGCACACGAGCCGCAGATCCGCGGGCTCGCCAGGGCGGTACTGGAGAGTCTCGACGCCGAGCCCGACGAGCGCGGCAAACTGACAGTTGCGCTGAGCCCGGAGCAGATGAAGATCACGCACACTGCTGTGAAACTGCTGCTCGACGATCTGCAGCGAGGACAGGCCGAGGAGCGCGAGATTCTGCGCCGCGTGCTTGACAAGCTGCCGGACGAGCACACGATCCGCGCGATCACACTGCCCTGAGGATCTGTCCCGGCGGGTCCTGAGCAGGTTAGGCTTAGCTCAGCGATGAGCACGAGCCAACCCCATAGCACCGACGAATTGAGGTCGAGCTTTCTCGACTTCTTCGTGGCGCGCGAGCACCGACTGACGGCTTCTTCGAGCTTGGTGCCTGGACACCCGAAGGCGCCCTTGTTCACCAACGCCGGAATGGTCCAGTTCTTGCCGGTGTTCTTCGGCGAAGAGCCCCCCCTCTCGCCACGAGCGACCTCGGCCCAGAAGTGCTTGCGGGTGAGGGGCAAGCACGACGACATCGAGATCGTGGGGCGCAGCACGCGCCACCTGACCTTTTTCGAGATGCTCGGGAACTTCAGCTTCGGCGACTACTTCAAGGCTGGAGCGATCGAATACGCGTGGGGGTTTCTGACCGAGACGCTCGGTCTCGAGGGGGAGCGCATGTGGGCGACCGTGCACACCAGCGACGACGAGGCAGCCCAGCTGTGGCAGGAGCTGGTCGGGCTGCCCGAGGAGCGCATCCAGAGGATGGGCGAGGACAACTTCTGGGAGATGGGTGCCACCGGCCCGTGCGGACCATCATCGGAGATCTTCTACGACAAGGGGCCCGAGCACGGAGCCGAGGGCGGTCCGGCCGGGGGCGGCGAGGAACGGTATGTAGAGATCTGGAACCTCGTGTTCATGCAGTCCAACCGCCTGGAGGACGGCACGCTCGAAGACCTGCCGAAGCGCAACATCGACACCGGGGCCGGTCTGGAGCGCATCCTGCCGATCGTGCAAGGGCAATCCTCGGTGTTCGAGACCGACGTGTTGCGACGCCTTATCGGCTCGGCCGAGGAGCTCGCACGATGCGCTTACGGGCGCTCAGAGGAGGACGACGTGAGCTTGCGGATCATGGCCGACCACGCGCGCGCAGTGACTTTCATGCTCGCCGATGGCGTGGTGCCCTCCAATCTGGAGCGGGGCTACGTGCTGCGCCGGATCATCAGGCGCGCAATCAGGCACGGTCAGAGGGTGGGGGCCAAGGAGGGCATGATGACCGCGATGGCCGCCGCAGTGGCCGAGACGATGGGCGGCGCATACCCCGAGCTGGAGCGCTCGCTTGACATGGTGAGCGACATCCTGGAGCGCGAGGAGCATCGCTTCGTGGAAACACTCAGCTTGGGACTCGGGATGCTGGAGGGCTTGATCGAGGGCGGCGCGAAGTCGATCCCGGGAGAGGACGCCTTCATGCTGCACGACACATACGGTTTCCCAGTCGAGCTGACCGCGGAAATCGCGGCGGAGCGCAAAGTTGGCTTGGACATGGAGGGCTTCGAGGCGGCGATGGCCCGTCAACGCGAGCTGGCCCGCACGGCCGCGGGGGGCGGGACCGGCGACGAGCGCGAGAGTCAGGCGGCCGGTCGCTTGGTGGCCGAGCTGGATGGGCTCGCGCCGACCGAATTCCTGGGCTATGAGCAATTGCAGGCGCAGAGCAGGTTGGTGAAGATCCTGAAGGTCGCTGACGGCGCGCCGCAAGGCTCCAATGGCGATGGCGGCGAGCCTGAAGACCCGAACCACCCGACGCTTGAAGTGTTTGCCGAGCGGACCCCTTTCTATGCCGAAAGCGGTGGCCAGGTGGGAGACACGGGCACGATCGAGAGCGAGACGGGCAAGGCGCGCGTTATCGACACCGACAGACCATTGGAGGGCATGATCCGACACAAGGTGCGCCTTGAAGAGGGCACTTTGGTGGAGGGCCAAGAGGCAACGCTACGCGTTGACGCGGAGCGTCGCGATGCGATCAGGCGCAGCCACACAGCCACGCACCTGTTGCACTGGGCCTTGCGCAAGACGTTTGGCTCGCAGCTGCAACAGCAAGGCTCGCTGGTGGAGCCCGACTATCTGCGCTTTGACTTCAACCACCACTCCCAGCTGAACGACGAGGAAGTCGCCCGGATCGAAGAGCTCGTGATCGCAGACATCCTCGAGGACGAGCCTGTGAAGACAACCGAGGAGACGCTTGCCGAAGCCAGAGCTGAGGGGGCGATGTCGTTCTTCGGCGATAAGTACGGCGAGATCGTGCGGGTGGTCAGGGCAGGTGAGCACTCGGTCGAGTTGTGCGGCGGCACGCACGTGTCCGCACTCGGGCGGATCGGGGCCTTCGTGGTGCGCAGCGAGTCCTCGGTCGGAGCCAATCTGAGGCGTATCGAGGCGCTCACAGGCAAGGCCGCACATGAGGATCACCGTCGCTCGCGCGGGTTGTTGCACGACGCGGCAGAGTCGCTGCACGTGGCGCCAGACTCGGTGCCGGAGGCGATCGCGCGGTTGCAGGACACGCTCACCCGCGAGGAACGCGAGCGCAAGGCACTGGCGGCTGAAGCCGACCGCGAGCTGGGCGCATCGCTGGCAGGGTCGGCCGAAGAGGGAGTCGTGATCGTCAGATTGGACGAGCGCGATCAGCAGGCACTGCGGGTGATCGCCGCCGAACTGGTAGCACGTGAGGGGATCGGAGCGGTCGGCCTGATCGGCTCGCCCGACGGGGAAGCGGTGGCGATCGCGGTGGCGATCGCCGGCGAAGAGGGCGATGCGCCGTCGGTGGTGCGGGCCGCCGCCAAGGTGGTCGGCGGGGGCGGCGGGGGCAAGGACCGCCGGCTTGCGGTCGGCGGGGGCAGGGACGTAGGCGAGATCGAGACCGCGCTTGACGTGCTGCGTGGAGCTTTGGGAGCCGCCGCGCGCGCCTAGGTCAGCCGGCGGCCAGCCGCGGCGGCACCAGTAGGGAACTGCGCCCGTGGCGCTCCAGGAACATGGTGGTGCTGCCCAGCACAAGCCGCTTCAGGGGACCATATCCGCGCGAGCCAACCACGAGCAGATCGACTTGGTCGCCGAAGCCGGCCAGCTCCTCGCCGGGCAGTCCCGAGACGGCGAGGCCCTCGACGTCGGGCAGTTCCGCCAAGTTCTTGTTGGCGTCCTCGAGCATCTCCTCGACGAAGGCGCCCATCGGCACGGCGCCGCCGTAGACATAGCTGGCGATCGGCACTACCTGTAGGACGTGGACGGAGGCGCGCGTCGGCTGGGCCACTTCGCGAGCCAAGGCGAGCGCGGCGGCGCTCTCGGGCGAGTCGTTGTAGCCGACGCCGATCTTGGCGAAAGGGGTCGGGTGATCGGCATAGCCGCGCGAGGCCATCGCCACGGCACAGGGAGCGCCGTTGAGGGCGGCGCGGGTGTCGTCGCCCAGCATCAACCGTCCGAAAGCACTGCGACTGCTGGAGCCGACGACGAGCAGGTCGGCTTGCATCTCCTCCGCCTGTTCGTGCAAACCGCCGCCGGGGCTGAGAGCGGCCACGCTGATCAAGTCGGCGCTCACCTCGGCTTCGGCGCGCTCACGCTCGAGCAAGTCTTGGGAGGCCTTGCGCTCCCCCTCGATGGCGCCTGGAACGGCAGCGTGGGACGGGCTGAGGACGTCGCTGTGGACGTGGGCCAAAGTCAGTTTTCCCTCGGGATCCAACAAACGCGTGGCTAGCGCGATCGCATCGCGGCCGGTGGGCCGGCCATCCACTCCGACAAGCACGTTCTTGAACATCTCAGTCTCCTTGCGTGACGATCAGCTTGACGATCTGGTGGCCTACATCCGAGTAGTAGTTCGTGTTGTCGTTGTTCCTGAGCCAGATTGGACCTGTTGTGGTGGGCGCATAGCTCTTGAGCGTGTCGCCGATCGCGACGAATCCCGGATTGGTTATGCCTCCCGGCCCTCCCGGTCGCGAAGAAGCGCCAACCGAGACTTCAGGCGCATTGACCGGGGCGCTGCCGATGAAGCCAATCAGAGACTCGACCTGAGCATTCGCGTCAACGCGATACTGACCGGGATATACGGGCAGGCCGTTTGCGTCGGAGAAAGGGAAGTAACGGGGATTGCCACTCCACTGCCCGTCAGTACGCGTGTCGACCCACAAGTGCTCGCCAGGAGAGACGGACAGGCCACCGTCAACCCAGGGAGAAGTGGCCGCTACCGTGACTATCTTCTGCGCCAGCACCGTCTGTCCGGCAGCACCGATCGCGGTTGCGATAGCGGGGTCTCTCCATGCGGCTTGGGTTTTTTGCGCCCTGTTGCGCAGTTGAGCCGTCAACCCAGGGGAGAGCTTGGCCGGCGTAACCGCACCCGGTCGGATCTGTCGTGTGCCAACACTGTTTGTCGGCAATTGCGTGGCGGCGTAGGTAGTGCCGCCCAAGGCAATGAACAAAGCGATGAGCCCCACGTGGTGGCGCCTGAGATAAGTGAGCACGAGCAGAAGCCTAACGCGGCGAGACTTCTCTAACCCCGAGCTGTGAATGCACTACGGCGGGCCGTGATGAGTACGGCTACCGTACTTGCCCGGATTGGCCGCCCCAGACGCTCGTGGAGAGCGTGAATCTCGTTCACAATGGCCTCACGCTGCTCAGTTGAGAGCCGTGCCCAGAATGACATCGTGCCGAGCAGCGCGCCCAGCTCATCGGCGGTCTGCTCGATCAGGGTCGGCACGGTTGCGAGCTGCAGATCCTCGAAGAGATCGGCCGCGTAGTCGCGTCCTATGTCATAGCTCCCCAGCCACGCCCAAGCGTCCGCGACGTTCCGACGGCGCTCCCGCACACCCGCAATCGTGCAATCGAGGTCGCGGTAGGTGGGCAAGGTCGCAGCGATCTCCCCCGCGTGCCTTCGCATTATCGACAGCAGAGCCCCCTGATCGTCGACACTGCGTTGCTCTTGAAGGCCGACGTACTGGATCAGGGCGAGCGTACCGTTGGGAGCGAGCGCGTCCGCGATCTTCCGCCAACTCAGATCGGGGTCAACCCAATGGATCGCGGACGCAGAGAACACCGCCTCGTAGCTCTCGCGAGGCAATTGCGTGTCCTCGAGCCGCGCGTGGACGAACTCCACATCGCCTGCATCTTCCAGGTTCTCTTCGGCGATGCTGATCAGTCGATCCCCAGGCTCGAGCACGGTGACACGCAACCCTCGCGCAAGGAGGCTGCGCGTCAGCTGACCGGTCCCGCACCCGACCTCGAGCACCCGGTCCCCAGCCCCGATACGTGCCACCTCGCATGCTTGGTCGATGAGCGCATCGGGGTAGGTCGGACGGTTGCGATCGTAGTCAACAGCAACTTCGTTGAAGACCTTGCCATAGCTCCGTGCGAGTGTCCCGTCGCCCATGCCCGAAACGTACACACTCGCCTGGATGACCGAATAGGGTCGTAATCCAAAGCCGCCGAGGTGATACACCCGCGATGGCGAGACCCGGACTCGAACCGGGGACACCACGATTTTCAGTCGTGTGCTCTACCAACTGAGCTATCTCGCCGCTGGCCGATCGTCGATCGGCAGACGATCCTAGCGGCTCCCCGGGGACTACCGTCAGGCTCGGGCGGCTTCCCATGCTTCGAGGTAAGGCAACGGATCGATCGGATAGCCACCCTTGGCCTGCCAGCCGCCGACCCAGATCTCCAGGTGCAGGTGCGGCCCGGTGGCGTCCCCGGTCTGGCCGACCTTGCAGATCGCCTGCCCCGCCTTGACGGTCTCGCCGGTGCTGACGGCCAAGGAGGACGCTTGGCAGTGGGCATAGAAGAAGTCGAGCCCGTCCCCCGTCTGCTCGGCCGCATACCAGCCGGCCCCGCCCGCTTGGTAGGCAGTCGTAATAATCGTGCCGCCCAGGGGGGCTACAACTTGGAGGCCTTCGCCGGCGAGTACGTCTTGGCCCTGGTGGATGTGGCCTTCGCGCGCCGCCCCGAAACGGTTTTCGGGGCCCCCGAAACTGTGGGATCCCACAACGGGAAACACAGCTCCTTCGGCGACGGTCTGCGCGGGCGAGGGAACGCCCGGCGGAGAGCTGGTTGGCGGCGGCACGACGGGCTTCGGCTTCGGCTTGGGTCGCGGCTTGGGAGCAGGCGCTTTCGCCTTGGCGTGAGGTCGACCCGCCGCGTGAGAGGTCTTGTGGGCGGTCGATTTGGGTGGGGGGCTCGGCCTGGGTGAAAGCACACCGTATTCGCTACCGCCGGTCCCTTGTGTCGCTGGAGCGACAGACCCGCCAAGGCCGGTCGCACCGGCGATCGAGGACGCCGGTGTTCCCCCGGTCGAGTCGAGCGCTTGGGCGGCCGATGCAAAGGTCCCGAAGAGCGCGAGGATAAGCGTGAGCATGCCGAGCATCGGAGCGAGTACCCCAACGGACGCAGCGAACGTGCTTGGCGCGACCTGCTCGACCGCCTTGAGGACATGCCTCATGCCCTCTTATTCGACCGGGAATGGGCTCCGGCAAACCGCTGGGCGCTAGCTTGCGGCCTGGAATTCTTCGACCAGGGCCGCATATGTCTGGCGCAAACCCGCTTCGATCGACACTTCGGCGTGCCAACCCAGTTCGCGCTGGGCGCGACTGGCGTCAAGGCAGCTGCGCTGCAACTCACCCGGGCGCAGATCGGCCAATTGCGGCTCGACGTCCGAGCCGGCCGCTTCTCTGAGCACGCGCCACAACGTCTGGACATCGGTCTCCACGCCGGTCGCGATGTTGAACGTACCGCGCTTGCCGTTGGCCGCGATCAGGGCGGCGACGACATCGCCGACGTAGACGTAGTCGCGGGTGGGCTTGCCGTGCCCGAACATCTTCGGCGCTTTGCCGGTGTAGAGATGCTCGGAGAAGATCGCCACCACGCCCGCCTCTCCGTGGGGGCTCTGGCGTGGGCCGTACACGTTGCCCAGGCGACATACCGCGTGGGGCACACCCGACGACAGAGACCACGTGTTGACATAGGCCTCGGCTGCCCACTTCGACGCGCCATAGGGCGCCAAGGGGGCGGGAATACGATCCTCGGAAGTCGGCAAGGGCGCATCGTCGCCGTAGAGAGCGCCCCCCGTGGACGTAAACGAGACAGGAGCGTCGAGCTTGGTGGCAGCATCCACCACGTTCAAAGTGCCTTGCACATTCACCGCGCAATCGCGGCCGGGATCGGCCACAGACGCGGTCACAGACGCTTGGGCGGCCAAGTGGTAGACGGCGGCGGGGCGCACCTCCTCGAACACGCGCTCGAGCGCGTCACGGTCAACGATGTCGAGCTCGCGCAGCTCAGCTTGTGAGGCGACGTTCGAAGCGCGCCCCGAGGAGAGATCGTCGATCACGGTCACCTCATGACCAGCGGCAAGCAGGGCATCGACGACGTGCGAGCCGATGAAGCCGGCGCCGCCGGTCACTATCGCGCGGGTGGACATGCGCGGAAGCCTATCGCCGCGCGCGCCTGGTCAGCACGTGCCAGAAACGGGACCCTGCGGCAAATAGACGAAACAGGCCATGCGGACAAACAGCCTTACCCACGCGCCAGCATGTAGCGGTCCATCGTGGCGATCACCCGACGTGTGATCGAATCCGCTCGCTGCTCGGTCTCCAGGTCGATCTCTCCGGCCTCGCGCAGCTCGCCGATGCTGAGCATCGCGGGGCCGATCACCTCTTCCTTCAAGGTAGCCGGCTCGATCCCGTCCTCGATTGCCTGAGCAATCGCTTCCTCGGCAAGCTCGGCGTCGCCAAGGCGCATTGCGTCGGCGTAAATCTCCAAGGCGCCCGCAATCAGGATGCTGGGATCGGAGCGCTCGCGCGTGCGGGCCTCAGCGCCAGAGGAGTCGAGCACCTCCATGAACTTGTGCAAGAGGACGGGGTCGAAATGGCGGTCTGCCTGCTCGAGCATCATCTCGACAGCCTTCTCGACCGAGAAGGCCCGGCGGTAGACGCGGTGGGAGGTGAGTGCGTCGAACACGTCCGCGATCGCCACGATGCGACCCTCAATCGGAATGTTCTCGGCGGCCATGCCGCGCGGATATCCGTCGCCGTCCCAACGCTCGTGATGGGAGAGGGCGATCGTGGCTCCCATGTCGAGGATCGAGGAGGAGGAGCCGCGCAAAAGGCGGTGGCCCTCCTCGGCGTGGGTCTCCACGATCGCGCGCTCCTCAGCGGTCAGCGGCCCGGGCTTGAGCAGGATCGCGTCGGGAATCGCCACCTTGCCCACGTCGTGCAAGGGTGCAGCGTGGCCGATGCGCCGGCAGAACTCGGGGCTCATCCCGATCGCTTCGGCAAGGAGCGTAGAGAAGCGCCCGATGCGCTCGATGTGGGCGCCGGTGTCCTCATCGCGAAACTCGACCGCCATCGAGAGACGACGGACCGTCTCAGCTTGGGCGATCTCCAGCTCGGAGAGCGCGCGACGCAGGTCGTCGTTGCGTTCGTCGACCTCGAGCTGGAGTACTTGGCGGCGGTCCTCTCCCAACAGCCAGCCGCAGAGGATCGCGACGGCCACGAGCACGGCAGCGCCGAGTACGGTCAGGATTGTGCCGCCGAGCAGCACCGCGGCCATTCCACCGAGGATGGCAAAGACCAACACAGGCGCTCTGCGCCAAGGCGCCCCCCTATGACGACGGGGCTCGGGGGTCGTAGGAGACGGTCCATGGGGGGATCCCCCGTCGCTTTGCGGGCGCTCGCCACCGGCGCCACCCAGCAGGGTACGCAGCTTGCTGGGCGCCGAGCTTTGCTCGGGTGCGTCCGAAGGCAAGCGGGTGCGCCCGCGAGGGAGCGCCACCCCGCGCGGGGTGGACCGTTCCAAGCCAACCTTTGTAACTCCACGCACGAAAAGCACTCCGTTCTTACGCTTCTCGTCTATTCGGCCGAATTCGACGTCCGCTTGAGCTACCCCGAAACGAGCTACGCGAATCAGGTCGAATCTTTGGTCGTCATATCGATAGTGCGACGTACTTCGTCTCCAGATACTCACCGATGCCCTCGAAACCGCCCTCGCGCCCGAATCCGGACTGCTTGACGCCCCCGAAAGGGGCGGCGGGATTGGAGACGATGCCTTGGTTGACTCCGATCATGCCGGCCTCGATCGCCTCGCTCACTCGGAACGCGCGAGATAGATCGCGCGTGTAGAGGTAGGCCACGAGACCGTACTCCGTGGCATTGGCGGCTTCGATCGCCTCCGCCTCGGTCGAGAAGGTGGCGACCGGCGCGACCGGACCGAAGATCTCCTCGCGCAAGACGCGTGCTTGGACAGGCACATCGGCGAGCACGGTCGGAGCGTAGAAGTAGCCGGGGCCGTCGACCGGCTTGCCTCCACAGAGCAAAGTGGCTCCGGTAGCGAGGGCATCTCCGACCAGCTCTTGGACGATCCCCCGTTGGCGGTCATCGATCAGGGGACCGACGTCCACGCCAGGCTCGGTGCCGCGCCCGATTTTCAAAGAGCGCATCCGGTCGGCCATTTGTCGCGCGAATTCGGGCGCGATCGACTCGTGCACGTGGAAGCGGTTGGCGGCCGTGCAGGCCTCGCCGACGTTGCGCAGCTTCGCGATCAAGGCACCTTCGACGGCGGCATCGAGATCGGCGTCCTCGAACACGAGGAAGGGAGCGTTGCCGCCCAGCTCCATGGAGACACGCAGGATCTGCTCGGCGGACTGGACGATCAGGGCACGACCGACCTCGGTAGAGCCGGTGAAGGAGAGCTTACGCGTGCGCGGATCCTTTAGGAGCGGCTCGATGACCGCGCCCGAATGGTGGGCGGTGATGACGTTGAGCACGCCACCAGGCAGGCCTGCCTCCTCCAGCAACCCTGCCAGAGCCAGCATCGAGAGAGGCGTCTGTTGCGCAGGCTTGACGACCATCGTGCAACCGGCCGCGATCGCCGGAGCGATCTTGCGGGTGCCCATCGCGGTGGGAAAGTTCCAGGGAGTCACGAACACGCAGGGACCGACCGGCTGGCGGGTCGTGAGGATGCGGCCAACTCCGGTGGTGTTGGTCATGTAGCGCCCATGGATGCGCACCGCCTCCTCGGAGAACCAGCGCAGGAACTCGGCCGCATAGGTCAGCTCCGCGCGCGATTCGCTCACGGCCTTACCCATCTCGAGCGTCATCAGGAGCGCCAAGTCATCCGCGCGCTCGAGCAGGAGCTCGTAGGCACGGCGCAGAATCTCCCCCCGCTCTCGCGGAGCTGTAGCCGCCCATGAAGCCTGAGCCTCGGCGGCGGCGCCCAAGGCATCCAAGGCATCCTCGGGGGTGGCGTCCGCCACTTCGACCAAAGTCTGCCCGGTCGAAGGATCCTCGACCGGGAGGGTGCCGCCGCCGGTGGCCGGGCGCCAAGCGCCACCGATATAGAGCTCGGTAGGCGTCCGATCCAACAAGGTTTGCTGCTCAGTGGGGCTCATGGCCGCCCGCCATCGGTCTCGCATGACTCAAGCCGAAGGCCCGATCGTCCGAGGCTACGCATGTGCGTGCCCAGGCCGAGAGAGTTAGCGACTAAACGGGTACCGCTCTGAGCACGGATGCTCCTCACGAGATCAACCTATCACCGACTTCGTACCCTCTTGAGACACGCTCCGAGCGCGGTGGCAGCGCTTACTCTGCTCGGAAGCCTGCCTACGACGGCGCAGGCACACGCGGCACACACCCAAGCGCACCTCGCCCAAGCGCACTTGACCCACGCAAAGGTGCGCAGATCGGCGAAGGCGAACGCGGCGGCCACATCCACACTCTTGATCGATGGCGGGGGAGACGGGCATGGCGTAGGGATGAGTCAAGAGGGGGCTTTTGGCTACGCCGAACACGGGTGGTCATATCAAGCGATCTTGAGCCACTACTACACGGGTACCACGCTCGGGCAGGTACCCGCGGGCACCGTGGTGAAGGTGTTGATCGGCTCGAAGGTGAAGGACATACCGCTCGAAACGTATGTGAGGGGCGTCGTTTCCGCCGAGGTCTCGTCAAGCTGGCCGATGGCGGCCTTGGAGGCACAGGCCGTAGCCAGCAGGACCTATGCGATCACCGCACACGCGGGCGGCAACAAGTTCGACGTTTACACGGACGATCGCTCTCAGGTGTACAAGGGCAAAGCCGCCGAAACCTCGCGCACGAATGCCGCCGTGGCCGCCACGGCGGGGCAGATCGTGACTTTTGGGGGCCAGCCGGCGATCACCTATTTCTTCGCCAGCTCGGGCGGGCATACCGAGAGCATCCAAGATTCCTTCTTGGGCTCCACGCCAGAGCCTTGGCTGGTCGGCGTAAGCGACCCATATGACACTGGGCCGTTGCACCGCTGGACGCAGAGCTTGAGCTTCGCCTCGGCGGCAGCGCGCCTGAGCGGTCTGGTCGAAGGATCCTTCGAGGGTATCGAGGTGCTCAAGCGGGGCACCTCACCGCGAATCATCTCGGCTGAGGTACTCGGCTCCAAGGGTCATAAGGCGGTGAGCGGGCCTGAACTGGCGGCTCGCTTGGGGCTGGATTCCACTTGGGCCTACTTCAGTGTGAAGGACGTCCACGGGGTCCACGCCGAGCCGGACCTGAGCGGTCCCGCAAGCCCCGCACCGTCGATATCCACACCTGCTTCTCCGTCTACGCCGGCCCCATCGGCCCAACCGGCGAGCGTGACTGGACAGGGCGGCTCGGCAGCAGCAGCGGGGCCACCTACCGCCCAGCCGGCTCGCGTAAACGGGCAGGGCGGCGTCTCGGCCGGATAGAGAAAGGTAAGCGCGAACGAGCAGGAGGCGTTTCGGCCGATCGGCATAACCTATGGCGGTGGACGCGCCGCTCCTGATCGCCGACGTGCCTTGGCTTTTGTATCGGGCCTACTTCTCGTTGCCCAAATCGATCAAGGGCCCCAACGGAGAGCCGGTGAACGCGCTCTTGGGCACCGTGAACGCTCTGCTGGCGGCGATCGAATCCGAGAAGCCGCGAGCGGTGGTGGCCTGTTTTGGCGCCGAGGAGGCACGCTACCGGGTACAGGCCTACCCCCCTTACCACGCTCACAGGGATCCGATGCCCGAGGATCTGGCTGCCCAGTGGCAGTTGGCGCCCGGTTTGCTGGCGAGCTTCGGCTGGCACGTCGCCGACGCCAAGGATTTGGAGGCCGACGACGCAATGGGCTCTTATGCTCGCGAGGAGGCCCAGGTGGGTGGGCGCGCCTTGCTGTTGACCGCCGACCGCGACCTGTACCAGGCGGTGGACGAGCAAGTGGCGGTATTGGATTTGGGGAAGGGAGGGGCGTGCGTATCGCTCGGACCCGCGCAAGTCAAGGAGCGCTACGGCGTGACGCCTGAGCAAGTGGCCGATTTCATCGCTCTGCGGGGAGACCCTTCCGACGGCATCCCCGGAGCTCCGGGGATCGGGGCCAAGACGGCCGCGGCCCTACTACAGAGCTACGGCGCTTTGGAGGCTTTGCTGGAGGCAGCCGATCGGCAGATGGCGGAGGCAAACTTCGGCGATCTGCGCCCACGAGTGGCGAGCACTTTGAGCGAGAACGCGGAGTTGTTGCGCACGTTCAAGCGGATCGCAACGCTCGTGCCGATCGAGGTGCAGCGCCCGCCCGACACGCTGACAGATTTCGCGGCCGGAGCAGCGAGGGCGCGCGAGATGGGAATGAAGCGCTTGGCCGAGCGCCTTGACGCTATGGCGTGAACTTGACTGTGATCACGTCCCCATCCTGCATGACGTAGTCGCGGCCCTCAAGGCGCAAAGTGCCTCGGTCGCGGGCGCCCGAATAGCCTCCCGCGTCAACCAGCTCGCGCCAGCCGACGACTTCGGCGCGCACAAAGCCCTTTTGGATGTCCGAATGGATCTGTCCGGCCGCGTGCCAGGCCGTCAAGGAGTCGCGCAAGTGCCAAGACTGGGCGGGCTTGGCCTCGCCGGCGGTGAAGAATGCGATCAGCCGAAGCAAAGAGAAGGCCCCTCGCACGATTCGCTGCAGACTCGATTCGGAGGGTGGGTGGGCCCAAATCAATTCTCGCATCAAAGCCGCTTCCTCGTCCTCCAGCTCCGCCAGCTCGGACTCGATGCGCGAGCTGACCGCCACCACGCCGGCGCCCTCGGCGTCTGCATGGTCGGCCACCGCGGGCGGCACAGCATCGGAGCCCTCATCCACATTGACGACAAACAGAACGGGCTTGGCCGTGAGCGCACCCAAGTCGCGCAAGGCGTGTGGAGCATCCTCGGGTGCAGGCACTCCGCGAGCGGGCCGGCCGGATTGCAGCTCCCCGATCACCTCGCGCAGCCAAGCCTCCTCGGCGATCGCGACCCTGTCTCCCCCCTTAGCCTGCTTGGCTACCCGATCGACTCTGCGTTCTGCCTGCTCGAGGTCGGCCAGGACCAACTCGGTCTCGATCGTCTCGATGTCCGCGAGCGGGTCGACGCGCCCCTCGGGGTGGACCACGTTCTCGTCGCCGTGGGCTCTGACCACGTGCACGATGGCGTCGGTCTCGCGGATATTTGCCAGGAAGCGGTTGCCCAACCCCTCCCCTTTGTGGGCGCCGGCGACCAGGCCGGCGATGTCATGAAAATCGATCGTGTCCCACACGATCTCTGAGGCGCCCACGGTCTGCGAGACCTCGACCAGGCGCTCGTCGAAGACGGGAACGACAGCCACGTTGGGCTCAATCGTGGTGAAGGGGTAGTTGGCAGCCTCCACACCCGCCTTGGTCAGCGCGTTGAACAGCGAGGACTTGCCCGCGTTGGGCAACCCGACAATGCCGATACGCGTGCTCACGGTGAGATCACGGCTGACTTACACACGCTGCACCAAATCCAGTTAGACGGAGACGGTGTTGCCGGTCGGTCGCCTAGACCGAGAAACCAACGCCGCGGTCGCTGTCCTCGAGGCGGACGTAGACGACCTGTCCCAGGTAGAGCCGCACCGGCCCCTCCTCGGTTTCCAACTCGTGCCAGCCGCCGTCCCCGAGCGACTTGTAGAGAGCCTCGAGCTGCTCCTCGGTGACGCGCAGAGAGAGCACTTGTCCGCCTTGAAAGCCGACGCTCACACGCCGGTGCTGATGGGCCATCAGTGAACCTCCACTGGTTGAACTAGCTCGGTGAGCACCCGCTCGGTGCCCTTGGGCTCCAGGAACGCGACCAGGGCACCGCGGATACCCACGCGTGGGGCCTTGTCGATCAGAGGTTGTCCGGCCGCCTTCAAGGCTGCCAAGGTCGCCTCGATGTCTGACACTTGGTAGGCGACGTGATGCAAACCCGGTCCCCGCTTTGCCAGGAACTTGCCAACCGGAGTGTCCTCGCCAAGTGGCGCCAATAGCTCAACGTGGTTCTCGCCCACGTCAAGCAATATGGCCTCGACACCCTGCTCCTCGACAATCTCGCGGTGGGCGACCTCCATGCCGAAGGCATCCCTGTAGAGCAAGAGCGAGGCCTCGATGTCCTCGACGGCCACGCCGATGTGATCGATTCGGTTGAACACCCCGGGCAGTCTAGGAGCTTTCGGGCGCGACCGGAGGCACGGCCGCGGCCACGCGCAAGCCGACGCCGGGCCTGCGTTCCAAACGGGGCACACCCTTCATCACGCGGTCAATCGCCTCACGGTCGATCGACTCCTTGATGAGCAGCTCGGCGGCAAGCGCATCGAGCTGGGCGCGATGGGCAAGGATCATCTTGCGCGCCGCTCGGCGCGCCTCCTCGACGAGCTCACGGCGCTCCTCGTCGCGCAGGCGCAGGGTCGTCTCTGACAAACGGATGTTCCCGTCGGGCGTGCGCCCCACCCCCGCGCTGCCCATCGCGTAGTCGTGGACCATCAAGTGGGCGATGTCGGCAACGCGCTTCAGATCATCGGAGGCCCCGGTCGTAATCGCCCCGAAGACGACCTGCTCGGCAACGCGACCGCCCAGCAGGACCGTCATGTAATCGAGCAGCTCCTCTCTCGTCTTCAGGTAGCGGTCCTCGGCCGGCAGGTTCAGGGTGTAGCCGAGCGCCCGTCCACGCGGCACGATCGAAATGCGATGCACTCGATCGACCGAGGGCAAGAGCTCACCGCAGAGCGCGTGGCCGGCCTCGTGGTAGGCGACGACTCGCTTCTCGTGGTCGCCCAGCACCCGATGGGATTGCACTCCGGCAATCACGCGCTCCAAGGCCTGGTCAAAGTCAGCGCCGGTGATCGCCTTGCCGCCTCGCCGCGCCGCGAAGATCGCCGCCTCGTTGCAGATGTTGGCCAGGTCGGCGCCTGTCAGACCGCTGGTCTGCTGCGCGACCAAGCCCAGGTCCACGTCGCCCAAGGGCTTGTCGCGGGTATGCACGCCGAGCACCCCCCGCCGACCCTTTACGTCGGGCGGGCTGACGAAGATCTGGCGGTCGAAGCGCCCCGGACGCAGCAGAGCCGGATCAAGCTTCTCGAGCAGGTTGGAAGCCGCGATCACGACCAGGCGCCCGCTCGTGGCAAAGCCGTCCATCTCGACAAGCAGCTGGTTGAGCGTCTGATCCTTCTCGCCCGAGATATCGGAGCCGCGTCGGCCTCCTACGGCATCGAGCTCGTCGATGAAGATGATCGCCGGCTCTTGCTTGCGGGCGATCGCGAACAGACGTCTGATGCGTGCGGCGCCGAGACCCGCAAACATCTCCACGAAAGCAGCCGCGGACTGCGCGAAGAACTGGGCGCCCGACTCGTGCGCCACGGCCTTTGCCAAGAGCGTCTTGCCGGTTCCCGGCGGCCCGTGCAGGAGGATTCCCTTGGGCACCTTCGCGCCCAGCTTCTCGAACTGTTTGGGATCGCGCAGAAACTCGACGATCTCCTGCAACTCGGCCTTGGCCTCGTCGGCGCCGGCTATGTCCTTCCAGGCGACCGACTGGTTGGAGGAGGGCTTGATCTGCTGCGGCTTGACCCGCGGCATCACCTTCAAAGTTCGCCACATCAGGTAGATCAAGGCCGCGAAAAACACGATCATCACGACGCTGGACCACTGATAGGACCATTCCTGGATCTTCTGCACCAGTGAGCTTGCGAGCACCATCATCCAACCAACGCGTTCACCCGAGCAGTTCTAGCGTGTTCACCCGAGCAGTTCTAGCGCGAGCTCCCGGTAGAAATCTGCGGCCCAGGCAAGATCGAGCATGTCGATTCGCTCGTCAGGAGCGTGGATCAAGGCTTGGGTCTGAAGCAGCGACTGGTTGCGCTGGGGGAAGAAGCCGTAGGCGACACACTCGGGAAAGGCCGCCCTGAAGTGACGCGAGTCGGTGAACCCGGGCAGGATCGTGGGGACGGTCTTGGCGCCGGAATCGTTCGACTCGATCCAAGCGGCCAGCGCGTCCATCAGCGGCGATGAGATCGGCGAGCGGTTGCCTGAGATCCGCTCGGTGAAGTCGATCCGCAAGCCGTCGAGACCACCCAGTACTTCGTCGATCGCCGTTCTGGTCTCCGCCTCGCCGAGACCGGGTGGCACGCGACAGTCCACCCTGAGCTCGGCTTTGGAGGGGATCACGTTGATCTTCTCCGAGGCCGACACCTTCGTTGGAGCGAACGTGACGCCGAACATAGGCTCGAGCAGTTGCAGCAAGCGTCGATCAACCGCCTCCAGGCGCGCAAGCGCAGCGGCGGGATCGGATTCGTCCTCGCCCACGCCGCGCAGGAACGCCAGCGGCTCGGCGGTCGGCGCAAGCGCAGGCTGCCTGGAGGCAAAGCGCTCCAGGACGGGAGCCAGCTTCAGAAGCGCGTTCTCACCCAACTTCGGCATCGAGGCGTGGCCGGCCGCCCCCTCGGTGCTCACGGTGAAGCGATAAACGCCCTTCTCCGCACAGCACACGCCGTAGTAGCGCTGACCACCCAAACCGAAATGGGGCCCTCCACCCTCATTGAGCAGCATGTCGCAGCGCACCTTCTCGGGGTGCGTCTCACAGAGCCACTTGGCTCCCAGTTCGCCGCCGGTCTCCTCGTCTACAACGGCCACCACCAGCAAATCGCCGCGGGCGGGTCGCCAGCCTTCGCGCGCCAGGCCGGCCGCGGCGGCGACCTCGGCGGCGACTTGAGACTTCATGTCCAGCGATCCGCGACCCCACATGCAGCCGTCGGCGATCTCTCCAGACCAGGGATCGTGAGTCCACTCGCTCGCGTCGGCCAAGACGGTGTCCACGTGGCCGAGGTAGCAGAGCGTGGGGCCGTCGCTCCGTCCTTTCAGCCTCGCCACCAGGTTCGGCCGCTCAGGTTCGGCGCCGAGCAGCTCGCACTGAAAGCCGACATCCTCGAGGGTCGCTTGCAGATGCTCGATAGCGGCCCGCTCGTTGCCGGGCGGATTGACGGTGTCGAAGCGGATCAGGCGCTGAAGGAGCCGCGTTGCGTCGTCCACGCCTCCGATCCTACGCCACCGGGCAAGCGGGGACAGGCGGCCAGCAATTCCCGAGTGTAGGGGTGCTTGGGGTGCTCGAGCACGTTGCGAGCCTCACCCTGCTCGACGACTTGACCTCCGTACATCACGGCAATACGGTCGGCCAGCGCTTCGACTGTTGTGAAGTCGTGGGACACCAGGACATAGGCACAACCCAGCTCTGCCTGCAGTTGCTCCAGCAGCTCGATCACGCCACGACGGATCGAAGCGTCGAGTGAGGAGACCGGCTCGTCCAGCAGGATCAGGCGCGACTCGCCCGCCAGCGCACGTGCGATCCCCACGCGTTGGCGCTCCCCGCCGGAGAGCTCGTGTGGGAAGCGCTTGGCCTGCTCCGCGCGCAAGCCCACTCGCTCGAGAAGACGCTCAGCCTCTTGGCGGGCCTCGGGCTTGGCATGTCCGCGTGCGCGAAGGGCGCGCTCCAGTGTGCGACCCACCCGCCGGCGCGGGTTCAGAGAGGCCTGGGGATCCTGGAAGACCATCCCGAGCTCGCCGCGCGCCGCGGCAAGCTCGCGGCGGCTCGCCGCCGCCAGATCTTGGCCGCCGAGATGGACTGTGCCTGCGCTCGGCGCGATCAGGCCGGCGACCGAACGCAGCAGGGTCGTCTTGCCGCAGCCCGACTCCCCCACGATCGCCAGAGTTTCTCCCTCGGCAAGCGTGAGCGAGACGCCGGCGAGCGCCTCGACCGGACCGTCGCGCCGACTGCGGCCGGGGTAGGCGACGCGGAGGTTGTCCACTTCCAAAAGGGATGTCCCGCGTGCGTACGCGGTCTTATTAAGAGAACTAGATCTCGTCTCCAGGCCGCGCGCGCGCGCAGGGCACCCCTTTGCGAAAGACACAAGGTCCTCCTCCGCCGAGCCCGCGGCGGCGCGAGCGAGGGCTCCTTCGGGCGGACGCCACACAGGCCCGGCCTTCGTCGGGGGCCGCAAAGCCTCCAACAAGGCACGGGTATAGGAGTGTTGGGGACACTCGAAGATCTCCGAGGCAGTCCCTTGCTCGACGATCCGCCCGGCCTGCATCACAGCAATGCGATCGGCAATATCGGCTACCACGCCGAAGTCGTGGGTGATCAAGACGATGCTGAGATCCTCCTGCTCGCGCAGGTCCTTCAGCTGAGCGAGGATCTGCGCCTGCACCGTCACGTCGAGCGCCGTCGTGGGCTCGTCGGCAAGCAGAACTTTGGCGCCCAGCGAAAGCCCCATCGCAATCATCACGCGCTGACGCATCCCGCCTGAGAGCTCGTGCGGATAAGCCCTCACTCGCTCACGAGCGTTGGGGATCCGAGCACGCTCCATCAGTTCACCGGCTCTCTCCAAGGCGCGCGCCTTGGAAACAAATGGTTCGTGAGCCCTGATTTGCTCGGCGATCTGATCGCCCACCCGGTAGACCGGGTTCAGCGAGGACTGGGGATCCTGGAAGACCATCGCAAGCTCCGCGCCTCGGATGCGCCGCAGCTGCGTCTCGGACGCCCCGATCAAGTCGCGGCTCTCGAACAGCGCCCGGCCCGAAATCGTCGTGTTCGGACCGCGGGTCAATCCCATCAGGGTCATCGCGCACACCGACTTGCCCGACCCGGACTCGCCCACGATCGCGAGCACCTCGCCGCGGCCGAGGCCGAAGCTGACTCCGTCCACCGCGCGTACCTCGCCTTCGCGGGTGGCAAAGGACACGCTCAGATCACGCACGTCGAGCAGCGGGACGGCGCCGGTAGAAAAGACGCCGGCGCTCTCAGGACGCTCGCCTACAGGCCGCTCGGCTCCCGCGGGATCACCTGCAGGCCGCCCGAGTCCCGTGCGGTCCAACCCTGTGTGGTCGAGACCTCGGTAGGCCAGCGGATCAATTGGCAGCCCGTCAGGGCTCACGAGAGCCTTACCCGAGGATCGAGCAGGGCGTAAGCGATGTCAACGAGCGTGCTCAAGATGACCACGGCGGCGGCCACCATCATCGTTACGACCATTATTGGCGGGATATCCAGGCGACCGATCGCCAGCGCCGCGTACTGGCCCACGCCACCCAGATTGAAGACCGACTCCACCAGGATCGCGCCACCACCGATCACCCAGGCGAAGTCAAGACCCCACAGAGTCACGATCCCCGTCAGGGAGTTGCGCAGGACGTGCCTGATCAACACGCGCCGCTCAGAGAGACCCTTGGCGCGCGCCGTGCGAACGTAGTCCTCGCTCATCACGTCGAGCAGATTGGCCCTCAACAGGCGCGAGTAGACACCGATCGAGACCACCGACATAGCCACCCAGGGCATCAGCATGTGAGTGAACCAGCCCCATGGATCGCTCGTGAGCGGCACGTAGCCTTCAAGTGGCAACAGGTGCCACTGATAGCCGAGCCAGTAGAGCATGATCGCGCCAAGGAAAAACACGGGCATTGAGATACCGGTCAGCGAGACGACCGTCAGCGCACGGTCTAGCCAGCCACCCGCGTATACCGCTGAGAGCAGGCCGAATAGGACTCCCACGATCAACCAGATAATCCCGGCTCCGATGGCCAGAGAAATCGTGGGCGGCAGGTCTTTGATGATTTCCTGCTCTACGTTGGTCTGCTGGGAATAGGAGATGACGCTGCCGTCGAAGATCTTTTCCATGGTCTTGGCGTATTGGACGTAGATCGGCTTATCGAAGCCCCACTGGACCCGCACGTCGTGCACCTGCTGGGGAGTCGCCAGGCGTCCGGCCATGCGCAACGCCGGGTCCCCGTCAGGGATCGCTTGGAAGATCAAGAAGGTGAGGACCGTGATCGCAAACAGGACCGCTATGAGCGAAGCGAGACGGCGTGCGAGGAAGCTGACCATCCAGGAATGACGCGCCAACGCTGACGACACAGGCGAGCCACCGGAGAGGCCCGTAGGGCCTCCAGTCACGGTCGGGATGCCAGATACCGAGGATGCCTCCATCACGACCGCCTTGCGGTCGGGACGCCAGGCACGCGGGACGATTTCATCGCAACCGCCCACATCACAGCCGCCCTCGCAACGAGGCCTTCGGGTCCAGCGCGTCGCGCACAGCGTCGGCGAATACGTTCACCGAGAGCACTGTCAAGACCAACATAATCCCCGGCACGAGCACCAGGTGGATCGCCCCCGGCATCAAACGGGTGCCGTCGGCAATCATCGTGCCCCACGAGGGGCTCGGTGCCTGTACGCCGGCACCGAGATATGACAAGGCGGCCTCGAGCAGGATCGCATTGGCCACGATCAGGGGCGCAAACACGACGATCGTGGAGGTGAGATTGGGCAAGATCTCGCTTGCCATGATCCGCAATTGGGCAAACGGGGGCGGGTATCCCATGACGCGGGCCGCATCGACGAACTCGCGCTCGCGCAAGGACAGAGCCTGGGCGCGCAACGGCTTGGCCACGTAGGGGAACACGACCACACCGATCACGAAGGCCGGCAGCAAGAGCGAGCCACTGTGCAGTGTGAACAAGCCTAGGTTGATCCCACCGACCGCCAAGGCCACGCCGAGCGCCACGCCGAGCAGAACCGCCGGGTAGGCCCAAACGAGATCAAACAAGCGTGAGAGCACACCGTCGGTGAGGCCCCTCATGTAGCCGGCCAACATTCCCAGACTGATGGCCAGCACGAGAGTTATGGCTGTCGCGATCGCGGCGATCTCAAGCGAGTTGCGCCCGCCGTAGAGCAGCCTGACCGCCACGTCGCGCCCGTTGGAGTCGGCGCCGAGCAGGAACCGTCCTTTCCAGGTCGGACCGATCGGCACGCCCGAGGGAGATACGACATCCACCTGTTTGCCGCCGACGTTGACGGTCTCAGTGATGTGGTTCTGGTCGGGACCGGTGTGAGCTACCTCTTTGGCGTACACCGGCGCGAGCAGGCAGGCGAGGACGATCGCGACGAACAGCGCCCCGAACGCAAGCGCCACGCGGTTGCGTAGGACAGCCCTCATGTCCCCTACATCGCCACAACCGCCACCGCGCCTTTAGCGCCGCCAGAGCCTTGCCGGGACCGGCCGGCCCGATAGTCGCGGCGCGCCTTGGCCCAACGAAGCAGACGGACCTTTACTTCAACTGCAGGCTGCTCCAGTCGGTCCCATACACCGGGTGGAAGATGAGCGACCCGAAGTCGATCCGGTTGGAGACGAACTTGGGTACCTCGTCGTAGCCAAACGGCGCCATGTAGGCCTTCTGGGCGGTGTATTCGTCGAGCGCCTGCCAGCGTCCCACGACTGATGACAACTGTGAGGAGGGCACAGGCGCCAGTGCGGCCAGTTCGGACTGGATATGCGGGTCATTGACCTGCGAGAGGTTGTGATTTTCGGTCGGCAGAATCGATTTCGCGTCGAGCAACTGGTAGAAGTCGATCGGGTTGGGGAAGTCCTGGCTGAAGGACAGCCACCCGGTCTGGGCTTTGTTGGCTAGGTTGCCGACGGTCGGGTAATACTGGGCATCGGCGACGATCTTCTCGCTTGCTTTGAGGCCGATTTCGTTGAGTACGCCCGCGTAGTAGTCCACGAATTCCTTGTGGGGAGCGCGTGAGCCGCCCCACACGGTCACCGCCGTGCCGGCCATGCCCGCCTTGCGGACGAGTTCCTTGGCCTTGGCGAGGTTGGCCGCCGGGACTTCGGAGTTCGGTTCGCCGTAAGGGCAGGGACCGGAGGGATGGCCGGGCATGCCCACCGGCAAAAAGAAGCAGGCGGGATCAAGCATCCCCGAGTCCAGGCGCTGCAGGGCACGGCGGTCGATCGCGTAGTTGACCGCTTCGCGTACGAGCGGACTGCTGAAGGGCTTGGATTTGACGTTGAGGAAGAAGTACTCGCCCGAGACGGTCGGCTCCTTGGCATACCTGTCGGAGGCCTGGCTTTCCACCTTGGCCAGCAGGGTCGGGGGGATCGTGTCGTTGTAGTCGAACACGTCGGCGCTGTTGTCGAGCACCTGCTCGGTCTCGCTCTGGTTGTTGGAGACGATCTTTACGTTCACGTTTACGTGTCCGGCCGGCACGCCCGGGATCGTGGAGCTTGAGAAGTGGGGGTTGAGCTCCAGCGAGAAGGACTTGTTGGGCACAACGCTTGCGATCTCATACGGCCCCACACCCGGCGGGGGGGTGTTGGGGAGGCTTTTCATTGGCGTGCTGCTTGGAACCAGGCCGGCCGCGGGGAAGGCGAGCACGTTCAAGAAGGGGCCATAGGGAGCGACCAGTTTGATCGCGATCGTGCCGGTTGCGTCGTCAGCCTGGATGCCGGAGATGGTCGAGGCCTTGCCCTTGTCGAAGGCTTCGCCGCCGACGATGTTTTCGGTGAGCAGTTCCTTCTCGCCCCAACCGAGCTTGATCGCGCGCTCGATCGTGTGGGTGAAGTCCGTAGCCTTGACGGGAGTACCGTCGGAGTAGACGAGTCCTCTGCGCAAGACAAACGAATAGGTCTTGCCGTCCGAGGAAACCCTTGGCAAGGCTTCGGTCACACCGGCAATCAGTTTGGTGCCGGCTTCGCCGGAGGCGCGCGCATAGGTGACGAGGCCCGTATAGGTGAGCCAGGTCGCCTCGTAGGATTGGGTCGTAAAGCCGAGGCCGGGATCGAGCGAGTCGGGCGCAGTGCCCATCAGGACGGTAACGGGACCGGTTCCGCCATTGCTGGCGGTGGTGGAGGTAGACGAGCTCCCGCAGGCGCTTACACCCACAATCAAAGCCAGCACCAGCGAACACCCCATGAATGCCCGAAGTCTCCTATGCACTTGTGCCCCCTCCTCGCAAGCCGGCGAGTCTCGTAATGTGTGCCACTAAGTACATGGTTCGACAACCCTTGTCGGCACCCTTTCACGAAACTTGAAGTATTCAAATGAGCTTGGACGCCATAGAGATCGACATCGACGAGGTCGTGGCCCAGGTGGCCAAGGTTCAGCCCCTGTGGGCGTTGCTACGTATGGGGGATCGCGCCCGCTACATGAAGCGCATGGCCCAGGCGATCGTCGACGAAGTCGACGATCTGCGCGAGGCGATCGCCCGAGAGCAGGCACGCCCGCGCACCGAGGTGGCGACACTGGAGCTGTTGGCAGCGGTCGATGCACTGAACTGGGTCGCCCAGCAGGGCGCCGGCGTGCTCGGCGGACGGAAAGTAGGGGTGCATCGTTCGCTGTTCTTGACCAAGCGCGCCCGCATCGCGTATGAGCCGTATGGGGTGGTGGGCGTGATCGGCGCCGGCAGCGCGCCCTTCGCGCAACCGCTTGGCCAGATCGCGGGCGCTCTGCTGGCAGGCAATGGAGTGGTCTTCAAGCCGGCGCCGCGCGCCGCATTGGCGGGCGAGCGGATCGCAAAGGTACTCGCGCGTGCGGGCCTGCCCGAGGGACTGGTGCGCGTCCTCCACGGTGGAGCCGACATGGGCTTGGAGCTGGCTCGCTCGCGTGTTGACAAGCTTCTGTTCACCGGTTCGCCCACCACGGGACGAGCGGTGGCTAAGGAGTGCGTGTCGCGCGAGAAGGAGGTGACCGTCGAGTTGGGGGGCAAGGACGCGATGATCGTGCTCTCCGACGCCCACGTCGCACGAGCGGCCGCGGGCGCTCTTTGGGCGGGCTGTGCCGCCGCAGGCCAGGCACGGGGAGCGGTCGAGCGCATATACGCGGCCCCGGAGACGATGGAGCGACTCGTGCAGCAGTTGGTGGCCGAAGCGCGGGCGCTCAGGGTGGGCGACCCAAGCGACCCTGGTGTGCAGGTCGGTCCGCTCTCCTCCGAGCGCCGACTGGAGCATGTGCGAGGACTGGTGGAGGATGCCGTCGCGCAGGGAGCGACCCTGCTTTGCGGCGGCCCGGTTCGGGGGGAGGATCTCCTCAGAGCCGCCGATGGAGGCCGAGGGGACGACCTGGGCGTGGCCAACTTCTATGCCCCCGCGATCATCACCGGCGTGACCCACGAAATGCGGATTATGCGCGAGCCCATAGGTGGCCCTGTATTGACCGTCATGGAGTTTGGATCGGTCTCAGAAGCCATTTCCTTGGCCAACGACAGCCCCTACGGCTTGGGGGCGTCGGTATGGACCGCCGACCGCTACCGGGGCATGCGGATCGCGCACGAGCTTGACGCGGGCATGGTGTGGTTGAACGACCACCTGCCAAGCCCCGCCGTTTCGCGCGGCCCATGGGGCGCGGCGGCGGGCAGCGGCCTAGGGCGCACCCTCGGCGAAGCGGGCTTGAGGGCATGCGCGCAAGAGAAGCTGATCACCTGGGATCCCTCGGGGGTGCGGGGTCTGTGGTGGGGCCCCTACGACGAGCTCTCCGCCAAAGCCGCCAAGGCCGCGACCGGGCTGCGTTCGACGCGCGAGGGCGATCGCGAAGCTGCCTTGCGCGAGGGCGGAGCGGCACTCGCACGCGCGGGCATCCGCGCGCTTGCGCGTAGGTCGTAACCTGTAGATATGCCGGCTCAAGCCTATGCAGGCAAGGAGTGCGTGTGCCAACTGCGCAAGGGGATCTGCGATCAAAGCTGTGTCGCGGACATGCTTGCGACACCTTTCTACATTGCTTGCCTGAAGCTGAAGGAACGCCGCTGCGTGGTTGTGGGCGGCGGCGAGATCGGCCTGGAGAAGGTCGAGGGGCTGCTCGCATGCGACGGCGAAGTCACTTTGATCGCCCCGGAGGCCGAGCAAGCACTGGCCGAGTACGCGGCCGAGGGCTCGATCCGGTGGGAGCGCCGCGCCTACGCCGGCCCCCCGGACTTGGAGGGAGTGTTCATGGTGATCGCGGCCACAAACGACACGGATGTGAACATCGCCGTATACGACGACGCCGAGCGTAGGGCGATGCTCGTCAACGTGGTAGACGTGCCGCCATTGTGCAATTTCATCTTGCCGGCGATCGTGAGGACCGGCCCGCTCGCCATCGCGATCTCAACCGCGGGCGCCTCGCCGGCCCTGGCCAAGCGAATCAAGCGCGAGATCTCAGAGCAGTTTGGCGACCCCTACGCGCAGCTGGCGATACTGCTCAACGAAGCACGCGGCTGGGCCAAGAGGACCTTGCCCACCTATCAGGATCGCAAGCAGTTCTTCGAGGGGATCGTAAACGGCGACCCCGACCCGGTGGACCTGCTGCGAGAAGGTCAGGCAGACGCGGTGCGTGAGCTGATCGTGGCGGCCCAAGGCGAGCACGAGCAACGCCTCGCCACACCGCAGCATGGTGTAGCCACAGTCTGAGATCGCATGACGGAGCTCGCAGCCCAGGCGGCGCCGGGCACAGTCGTCGAGGACACGCCCGTGGCTGTCGAGCTGGATAGGCTGACTCGCAACTACGGCGAACGCGCAGCGCTCGAGGACGTCTCGTTCACGCTACCCACAGGCGCGACGCTGGTCGCGTTCGGGCCCAACGGAGCGGGCAAGACGACCTTGCTGCGCGTCCTGGCGACACTTTTGCGACCCCACGCCGGGATAGTCACGGTCTTGGACGCGGCTTTGCCCGATGAGGCGTGGCGTGCGCGAGGACGCATCGGCCTGCTCGGCCACGAGCCATTGCTCTACCGAGAGCTGACCCCGCGCGAGAACCTGCGCTACCACGCCCGCTTGCACGGCGTCGAGGAGGAGCGCGTCGAGGAGCAATTGGACGCCGTGTCGATGACGAGCAGAGCAGACGAGCCGGTGAGGACGCTCTCTCGCGGCATGACCCAGCGGGTGGCGGTTGCGCGCGCGACCCTGCACGAACCCGAGCTGCTCCTGCTGGACGAGCCCTATGCCAACCTCGACCCGGCCGCGATCGACGTGGTGGAGCCCTTGATTGGTCCATCGAGCGGGCGCACGCGCGTGCTCACTAGCCACGATCCGGGACGAGGTCTCGCCGAGGCCGATCTGGTGATTGGCCTGCGGGGTGGTCGCGTTTCCTTGCTACGGGATGCCGCCGGCGTGGAGGCCGCAGAGATTGCTGGGCTGTATCGATGAGCGACCCAAGGGACACCGACAGTCGAGCGCCATCGCGAGGCCGCGCGAATGAGCAACCCGGTGGCGCCGATAGCCGAGAGTCTCGATTCCAGCCCCATCGCGAGGCCGCGCGAATGAGCAACCCAATCCACTCGGGGAAGACGGAGCCGCATGCGGCTCCGTCCCCGACGGCGCATGCGCCGTCGGGCCGCCCGGTGCATGCACCGGGCGGTACACACGGGCCAAACAAAGCGCATACGGGGGCTGACCGGACCCACGCACCCGTCGGAACAGCAAAGGTCGTCTTCGCCCTCCTGCGCAAGGAGCTCCTGGTCGAGCTTCGCACGCTGGAGTCTGTCCCTGGCATGGCCCTGTTCGCGGTCACGACCTTCGTGGTCTTCCACTTTGCTTTGAACCAGAACACCGTCAACGGGCAGGAGGCAGCCGGGATCTTGTGGGTCACCCTCCTGTTTGCGGCCATGCTCGGCGTCAACCGCCTGTTCGTGGCCGACGCCGACCAGGGCGGCTTCGACGGCTTCCTGCTGGCTCCGGTCGACCGCTCCGCTCTGTTGCTCGCCAAGGCAGTCTCGCTGTTGGCCTATCTGTTCGTCTTGGAGCTGGTGGCAGTGCCCGCTTTCGCTCTGCTCCTGTTGGGCCCGCCGTTGGGCCAAGCCTTGCCGGCCCTGCTGGCGCCGCTCGCGCTCGGCGACATCGGCGTCGCGGCGATCGGCACTTTGATTGCGGCGATGACCGTGCGCACGCGCGCGCGTGACCTGCTCGGGCCGATGTTGACCCTGCCCCTCCTCGTGCCCGTCGTGATCGGCTGCGCGCGTGCCACCGCCCCGCTCTTGCAGACAGTCCATCCGGGGGGTATGCCTCTGCGTTGGCTTGGAACGCTCGCGCTCTATGATCTTGTGTTCGGCCTCATCGCCTACGCCGTTTTCGACTTCCTGCTGGAGGATTAAGGCCACCGATGCGCAGCCCTTCACTTCGCGCCCTCTCCATCGCCACCGTGGCAGCTTTCTGTGTATCGCTTAGCCTCGTCTTCTTCTATGCCCCGATCGAAGCCGAAGAAGGCTTCCTGCAGAAGATCTTCTACCTGCACGTGCCTATGGCGATCGTGACCTTGTGCGGCTTCGTGATCGGCGGCCTGATGGCGATCGCGCACTTGCGTACACGCGACCAGCGCTGGGACCTGCGCTCCTACGTGACGATCCACATGAGCCTCATCTTCGGCGCCGGGGTCCTCATCACCGGCTCGATCTGGGCACGGGCCTCGTGGGGACACTGGTGGGTTTGGAACGAGCCCACGCTGGTCTCGTTCCTGATCATCTTCCTGTTGTACGCCACCTACCAGCCCCTGCGCTTCGCGATCGAGGATCCCGAGCGCCAGGCCCGCTACGCCTCCGTGTTCGCGATCACCGCCGGAGCGTTCGTGCCCTTGAACTTCATAGCGGTGCGCCTGTCCGCCTCCTATGTGCATCCTCGCGTGTTGGGCTCCAGCTCCAACCTGCCCGGCCCGATGATGCTCACCTTCGTCGTGTCCTTGGGGGCGATGGCCTTGCTGTTCGCGACCTTGTGCTCCTACGAGCTTGCGGCCAAGCGCACGCGCATCCTGCTCAAAGCGCGTTCCCGCATCCTGGGGTTCCAATGATCTCCTTGGCCGGCACCTTGCCAAACTCGAACAGCGGCTATGTCGCCGCAGCCTACATCGTGTTCCTGGCGATCGTCCTCATATACGTGGCGATCATGGCCGTCCGGTTGGGTCGGGTCGAACGCAAGGTGCGCGAGCTGAATGCGCATGAGCGTGAGAAGGAGCGTGAGACGGTATGAGCGAGCTGCTCGCACTCGGCATGTCCCACAAGACGGCCCCAGTGGCGTTGCGCGAGCGCTTGGCCTTCTCCGAAGCGCAGGCCGTCCAGTTTGCAGAACACGCCATCGCCAGTCCCGAGGTGAGCGAGGCGGTCGTGATCTCGACGTGCAACCGCACCGAGGTCTACCTCGTCGTGGGCGGGGCGGGGGGGGCAGCCGGGGACTCGCTACAAGCGGAGGCCGACGTGCTCGGGATGCTCGCGCGACGCGCCTCGATCCGACCGACCGAGCTGGCTCAAGAGATCTATTCGCCGCGCAACTGTGACGCCGCGCGCCAGCTCTACCGGGTCACCTCGGGCCTTGAGTCGATGATCGTAGGAGAGGCCGAGATCCAAGGTCAGGTCAAGCGCGCCTACGAGGCGGCCTTGGCGACCGGCACGACAGGTCCCCTGTCTAACAGACTGTTCGCCGCGGCCCTGACCACCGGTAAGCGGGTGCGCTCTGAGACCGGCATCGGTTCCTCCAGGGTGAGCGTGCCTTCGGTCGCCGTCGATCTGGCCCAAGACGTGCTCGGCGGGTTGAGCGAGCGTCGGGTGATGTTGCTCGGGGCGGGCGAGACCAGCGAGCTGACCGCCCAAGCTTTGGCCAACCAAGGCGTCGGCACCATCTTTGTGGCCAACCGTCACGCCGACCGCGCCCTCAGCCTCGCCCAGCGCTTCGGAGGATCGGTAGTCGGACTCGACAAACTCCCCGAGCAGCTCTTGGAGGCCGACATCGTCGTCTCCTCCACCTCCTCGCCCCACCCGATCCTGGGCGCCGAGGAGCTGGCCGTGGTGATGGACGAGCGACGCGGGCATCGGGGCGGGGGAGCACTCTTGCTGATCGACATCGCGGTGCCGCGCGACATCGATTCGCGTTGCGCGGACCTTGAGGGTGTGACCCTGTATGACATCGACGACCTCCAGGCCGTGGTGCGTCGCAACCTGGGCGCTCGCGAAGAGATCGTGCCCCAAGCCGAGGAGATCGTCGAGGAAGAGATCAAGCGTTTCGCGCGCTGGCTCGGCCAGGCCGAGACCTTGCCGACCGTTGCCGCATTGCGCGAACGCGGCAACGAGATCGTCGAGCGTGTCCTCAGCGAGAATCAAGGCCGCTGGGAGGCAGCCACCGAGCGGGACCTGATGCGTGTCGAGGCGGTCGCGCGCGCAGTCCTGAATCGCCTCCTGCACGAGCCCACGATCCGCCTGCGCAGCCTCTCGGCCGAGCGTGGCCACGCGAGCCTGCAACTCGTGCGTGAGCTGTTCGCCCTCGACGAAGAGAGCGCGCGCGAAGAGGGGACCGCGCGCGAGGCGACCGCTGAGGACCCCGACGGCAAGCTGGCCGAGGTGCGCTCGATCAAGAGCGCACGCAAGGGCTCCTAGGGATTTCGGCCATGCGCATCGGGACGCGCGGCAGCGCGCTCGCGCTGGCCCAGGCGCGACTTGTGAAGCAGTGGCTCGGCGGCGGCGAGATCGTAATCGTGCGCACACGCGGCGATGTCATGTACGAACCCAATCCCGCGGCCGGCAACGGACACGCCCACAATGGCGCCCCAAAAGATCCACGCAGTGACGCACCCAGTGAAGATGCCCCCCAAGTCGCGCCCAGTGGCGACCCACACCATCTCCCCGGACGCGAGGCTCCTATTCCGCCCGATAAGCGCCGGCGTGGAGACGACAAGTCACGCTGGGTGGCCGAGCTCGAGCAGGCCTTGCTGTTAGAGGAGATCGACGTGGCAGTCCACTCCGCCAAGGACATCCCCGTCAGGTTGACCGAAGGGTTGGAGCTGCTCGGCTCGCCCAACCGAGGGCCCGCCGAGGACGCCTTGATCGGGGCGCGCTCGATCGAGGAACTCCCCCTCGGGGCTTGCCTGGGCACCAGCAGCGTGCGTCGGGCTGCCCAGCTGCGTGCCGCCCGCGAGGATCTCGAAGTGATCAGCTTGCGCGGCAACATCGACACACGTCTGCGCAAGCTCGCCAATGCGGTCATGGCAAGTGGCGACGGCAGCGGTGGCAGTGCCGCTTCCTTGCACGCGATTGTGCTCGCCAAGGCCGGCCTCGTCAGGTTGGAACGCGAGCGCGACATCGGCCACACGCTCGATCCCGCCCGTTTCGTGCCCGCGCCCGGCCAGGGGGCGCTCGGGCTGCAGGCGCGCGCAGACGATCGCACCGTGAAAGAAGCCGTGGCGCCAATCATCGACTCGAATGCCTCAGCCTGCCTGGCCGCCGAGCGGGCGTTGGCGGCAGCACTTGAGGCAAGCTGCAACACCCCGCTCGGGGCCTATGCGGTGCCGGCCGGCTGCGGCTGCTTGCACATGCGTGCCTGGGTGGGCTTGCCCGACGGCTCGGAGTGGGTCGCCGACGAGCTGCTCGGCGGCTTCTACGATCCTGAGGAATTGGGCAAGCGCGTGGCGGAGCGGATGGAGGCCGCCGGCGCTCGCGACCTGCTCCGTCGCGCCGAGGAGATGGCCTTTGAAGCCGGCTGAGGGGGTCGGCCACGTCTACCTGGTAGGCGCCGGGCCAGGCGACCCCGGGCTGCTGACAGCACGCGCCTTGGAATTGATCGCCACGGCCGACACGATCCTGTACGACCGCCTGATCCCCTCCCAAGCGCTCGCGGGCGCTCACTCTGACGCGGAGCTGCTGTTCGTCGGGAAGAATCCCCACCGCCCCGGGGGCGAGTCTGTGCCCCAAGAGCAGACCGAGGCTTTGATGATCGAGCGTGCGCGTGCCGGGCGGGAGGTGGTGCGCCTGAAGGGCGGCGACCCCTTCGTGTTCGGACGCGGCGGCGAGGAGGCTTTGGCGTTGAGGGAGGCCGGAATCGACTTTCAGGTGGTGCCCGGGGTCACTTCCGGCGTGGCCGCCGCGGCGTACGCCGGCATCCCAGTCACCCACCGCGGCATCTCGACGGGGGTGGCTCTGGTGACCGGTCACGAGGATCCCGCGAAGCCTGAGCAAGAACTGGACTGGCGCGCCCTGGCCACATTCCCGGGCACGCTCGTGTTCTACATGGGAGTGCGCGCCTTGCAACGGATCGCGGACTCCCTGATCGCCGCCGGACGGCCCCCCTCCCAGCCGGTTGGGCTCGTGGAACGCGGCACCTTTCCCGACCAGCGCACGGTCAGCGGCACGCTCGCCACGATCGCCGAAGTGGCGGCGCGCGAAAGCATCAAAGCGCCCGCGATCACGATCGTCGGGGATGTGGTGAGCCTGGGCCAGGACCTCGCTTGGCTTGAAGATCGCCCCTTGACGGGGCTTTCGGTTGCGGTGACCCGGGCAAGGGCGCAAGCCAGCGGTTTGGCTGCTCGCCTGGAGGACTTGGGCGCGCATGTGGTCCAGGCGCCCACGATTCACGTGCGCGAGCTCCCCGATCCCGCGCTCCCGCCACTCGACCCTTCGCCGTATGACCTCGTGTGCCTGACGAGCGCCAACGGCGTCCAGTTCCTGTTCAAGCGCTTGGCCGCCGCCGGCCGTGACGCGCGAGCGCTGGCGGGAGCCCGAATCGCGGCGATCGGACCGGGCACCCTCGCCGCCTTGGCCGAGCACGGGATCGTGGCCGACATCGTGCCCGAGCGCTCGCTCGCCGAGTCGCTGGTCGAGGCTTTGAGCAAGATCGAGATCGGCCACGCGCTACTGGCCACCGCCGTCGGGGCCCGCGAGACCCTGCCTGTCGCGTTGCGCGAGCGAGGCGTCTCGGTGGATGTGTTGGCGCTGTACGAGACGGTCGCCGAGCCACTCTCAGAGAGCGCTTTGGCGGCAGCTCGAGGGGCCGACTACATAACTTTCACCTCATCCTCGAGCGTTCGTTTCTTCCTGCAAGCGGCCGGCGAGCCAGCCCCGGCGCAGCGCCTCGTTTCGATCGGGCCCGTCACGAGCGCCACCCTCGCGGAGCACGGGCTGAGAGCTCACGTCGAGGCCCAACAGCACGACGTCGAAGGCCTCCTGGAGGCACTGCTGGCGGACGCCAAGCACAAACACCAATGACCCCCAACGCGGGCGACCAAGCGGCTCTCGGGCATCCGCGCCTGCACCTGCGACGAGTAGATTCGACCAACGAGCGAGCTCGCGGCTTGGCGATCGCGGGAGCACCTCATGGCACGCTCGTGAGCGCCGCAGAGCAGATCGCCGGCCGCGGACGTCAAGGCCGTAGCTGGGTGGCCCCCGCGGGTAGGGCCTTGCTGTGCTCTGTGGTCGTGAGGAACCCGCCGTCTCTGCTGTCCTTGATCGCCGGGGTGGCGGTCTGCGACGTGGCGGGTGAAGGTGCGCTCTTGAAGTGGCCCAACGACGTGGTCCACGCCGACCAACAGCCGATCGCCGATGCGCAGGCTCTCGGCGAGCCTTCGAAGCTGCGAAAGCTGGCCGGCATCCTCGTCGAGGGACGCCCCCAGGATGCTTGGGCGGTGCTAGGGATCGGCCTCAACGTAGCTGTCCGTGTCGAGCAGCTCCCACCAGAGGTGCGCACGCGTGCCGCCACGATGGGTCTACCGGCCGATGCGATCGAGACGACACTGCAGCGGCTCCTGCTTGCGCTCGACACTCGCTTGGCCGGGCCTGTCGAGGGTGTGCTCGAAGCTTGGCGCGCGCGCGACGCGCTCCGGGATCGCGAAGTCTCCTGGGAGGGCGGTCAAGGACGCGCCCGCGGCATCGACGAGCGCGGACGCCTACTCGTCGCGCTTGCCGACAGCTCCCTCGCCGCTCTTGACGCCGGGGAGGTCCACCTTGCCGTCTGAGCCGCGGGCGTTCGCCTTGACTGCCGTATCGGGAACCACATCCGTCTTGGGTCGGCGCGTGGGATCGCCGCGGCGCTGACCCTTGCGCCGGCGCTGGCCGCGGGGCCTGCGCTTGGGGAAGTTACGCAACAGCTCGCGTGCAAGCGCCGGGGGCTTGCGCGCCATGCGGGTCCTGGCTCCCCTCAGGACCTCCTCGGCCTCGGGCGTGTGTGCGAGCGCGGCCGCCAACAGAGCGGCCGCCAGCCGGCGGTCCTGCTTGCGAGCTGCGTGAACCAAACGACGCGCGTTGCGCGCATGGGCCCCGCCGGCCGAGTTGACGAGCAGGCCAAGCAGGCGCTTGGTCTCGGGCCAGCGCTGCACCGCATACTCCTCGTGCACTTCTCTGGTGTATTCGGCCAAGCGCCAGATCCAGGCGTTGGCCTGGTCGCGCCTGCCGATCCGACGCTCCACGAGCGCCCTGAGCATGATCTTGGCGGCCTCCCTGCGCTCCTCGCGCGGCCATGAGCCTGCGATGTCGATCGCGGTGTCGAACGCATCCGGGTCGCGCAGGACGGCGATCTCCGATAGCGCCTTCAGGCGTAGCTGAGGGTTCTTGTTGCGTTGGACAGTGGTGATCAGGAAGCGCGCCTTCAGCTCGCCGGTGCGATCGAAGTGGAGCATCGCGCGCGCTCTGCGCCAACCGTTGGGGGTCACCTTGGCGCCGGCCAAGGCCGCCCACACGTGCTGCTCGCCATAGTCGAGGTGCTCTACCGCGATCCGCCACAGCTCGCGCTCGAACACTTCGAAGCGGCGCTCCTCCTCGGCGCACACCGGCAACACGCGCCGCTCCACCCGCATCCGTCGCCCACGGCCACGCCGGACGGGACCGACCACGATCGCCCCGCCCCGGTACACGTCGCGGTCGAGCAACGAGTGCAAGGTCACGACGGGATCGTCGTTCTTGGTGGCCGGGTGCACGAAGTCGACGACCAAGCCCGCCTCCTTGCCCGGATGGCGACGCGTCACACGGCCGACCCGTTGCTGGTAGATGCGCTTGGAGGCCGTCGGCGCCAGATGCACGCACACAGTCGCCCTCGGGCTGTTCCAGCCCTCGGCCAAGAGCTGGGCGTTGATCAGCACATCTATGTCCCCCCGCTCGTAGCGAGCCAAGATCTCCGCCAGCTCGCGCTTGGGTGTCTCCCCGGAGACACCCATCGCCTTGATGCCTTCGGCGCGGAACGCTTCGGCAAGGTTGTAGGCGTGCTGCACACCGGCCGCGTACACCACCCCTGGCACACCGTTGAAACGGGTCTTGTAGAGGTTGGCGGCGGCAATGTTGAACGGGTGCTGGTCGAGCAGGGCGGCCAGCTCCTCCTGGTCGAACTCGGTGTCCACCTCGCCCCTGCGCAAGGGCACGTTGGCGATCGTCCTCACGCCCACGCCCGGCGAGATCCTCACGCAGCGCAAGGGTGAGATCACGCCGCGGCGGGCCGCTTGGGCCAGGTCGAAACGTGAGGTCTGCGTGGGGAACAGGTCGGTCACGTGCCGGGCTATGAGCGCGCCTGTGGCGGTCATGCCGATGAAGATCGGTCCTGTCCAGGCCCTGATCGCACCGCTGGTCTTCTCACCGAGGGCGGTGTGGGCCTCATCGCAGATCACGATCGTGTAGGCGCTTGAGATGCGTCCCGCGTTGCGCACGAACCACTGGTATGTCTCGACGGTGACGGGCCCCTTGGGCGAGTCCTCGCCCGTGTACAGGGGGCGGGAGATGCGCTTTTGATAACCACGCTGGCGCAGCTCACCGTGGAACTGGTCGACGAGGTTGCGCCGGTGGGTGAGGATCAGGACGCCGCCGGTCTGGGAGGCCTCCACGAAGCCGAGCGCGGCGACCGTCTTTCCGGCGCCTGTGGCGTGCTCGAACCAGAAGCGCTTGGCCGCGTTTGGATCCTCAGGCTGATCGGAGACGTCCTCCTCGCCCTCGTCCACCCAGTCCTGGGGCTCCTCCTCGGACTCCTCCTCGTCCTCCTCGGGCTCGGGCTCCGCCTCCTCGAGCTCGTCCTCGAAGTCGTCGTCCTCCTCATCCTCCTCGGGGGCGGCGCGCTGGACGGGACCGAGATCCTCGTCCTCGTCCTCGTCCTCGTCGTCCTCGCCGTCGTGGTCGTCCTCCTCGGCCTCAGCGTCGAGCTCCTCGGCGCGGTCGTCGGGACCACTCCCGTTGGCGGACGCCTCCGAGGACCCGCCGACTCCCCGCGATGGGGGATCGTCGGGGCCGAGGATCGCCGCCGAGGCAAGCAGCTCCGGGGAGGCGGCCGCGGAGGCGCGACCGTTGGTGGCCTGGGAGCGCTGCTGCGCCTCGGCCAAGAGGGCGGTCAAAGTGCCGGACAGGGCGTCCACCTGGTGGGCAGAGAGGACCGTCCCGTCGACAAGCTTCGGCTCGTCCTCGGAGAGGACCCGCTCGAGACCGAGCAGCAGCGAGAAATCGCGCCGCCAGGCGGTGGAGGGGTACTTGGCCCCATCTTTAAGCTCTACGAGGGCCTGATCGAGCGCCCGCCTGCGTGGCGAGCCTACAGCCAAGGCGACGACTGGATCCTCGCCCTCGTGCACGAAACGCTCGCGCACAAACTTCTCCGCGCGCTTAATATCGGCGGAACTGGGAATGGACGCGGCCGCACGGGCCACTTCGGTTGACTCGGCCATAAGAGGCTCTGGGCTTCGAGATGGAGCCGCCCCGGAAGGATTCCGGGTGACTCGAAAACCGGCGCTCGCGCCGGTGAGGCTCGGAGAAGGTTTGGGACACCCCGGACGGGCTTATCCCTACTTCTTCCCGTTGCGCTCAGGATACAGCACCACCCGGCCAAACTGAAGAGCGCGAGCTCGGTTCCTACAAATGACTTGGCGAAGCGCCTGCGCTTCGCTCCCGATCTGGCACCCTTGTCCGGCATGACTCACCGCCGCGCGATCGTGACCTTCGTCTGCCTGGCGGCGCTCGTCCTGATCGCCGTCGGCATCGCCGAGCTGCCGCACGGCTCCTCGGGTGAGGGACCCACCACGCGCCTGACGGCGGCCCAGACGGGAGCGTTGCTGGCAGACTCTCCAGCTCCGCTGGCGGCCTTGCACGCGCAGAAAGGCGCCTTGCTCGACGGCGGGGCAAGTGCCTTGAAGGCGCGCCTGGCCGCTTTGAAGGGCTACCCGGTCGTGATCAACAAGTGGGCCTCTTGGTGTGTCCCCTGCAAAGAAGAGTTCGGGTCCTTCGAGCGCGTATCCGCCGAATACGGACGTCGCGTGGCGTTCATAGGGATCGACTCCGAAGACCCCAAACGTGCCGACGCGAGTGCTTTCTTGAAAAGCTTCCCGGTGAGCTACCCCAGCTATTACGACCCGAGCGGACACCTCGGAGTCCAAGTCACCGACTCCTCCTTCATCCCGGTGACCGTGTTCATGCCCTTGCACGGACAGCCGTTCATCTACCAAGGTCAGATTCAGAGCGCCGGCAAGTTGAGAGAAGAGATCAAGCGCTACGCGCTTGGGGAATGATCGTGCCCGTGAGAGTCATCCCGCTCGTCGAGCACGTACCGTAGGCCACCTCATGCCCGAAGTCAGAGTCGACCCGCTCAGCGGACACAAGGTGATCGTCGCCGGCGAGCGCTCGGTACGCCCCGGTGGCGAGCCCACTTGCCCAGCACCAAAGGCGATCGACGTGGAGCGCGACCCGTTCGCCGAGGGTCACGAGGACCGCACGCCACCCGAGCTATATGCCGTGCGGCCCGCCGGCGGGCCGGCGGACTCGCCTGGCTGGACCGTGAGGGTTGTGCCGAATCTCTATCCGGCGCTCGCACTGGACTCCGCACAACCTCCACGCGACGCTGTGCCGGACCTGTTCTGCGCAATGCCTGCGGAGGGCGCCCACGAGGTGATCGTGAACGCGCCCGAGTCGGTCCTCTCGCTTGCCGAGCTTCCGGTGGAGCGCTTGACCGGAGCGATGGAGGTTTGGCGCGAGCGGATGAAAGCCCACGCCGAGTGCGCCTATGTGCAGCTGATCGTCAACGAGCGACGCGAGGCTGGAGCTTCCCTGGAGCACACCCATTCGCAGCTGTACGCCTTGGACTTCGTGCCCGGCGAGGTTGCACGCGAGCGCGAGCGCTGTGGCGCATACGCGACACGCACCATGGGACGAGGCCTGCTCGAGGATCTGGTCGCCGAAGAGGTGCGCAGAGGCGAGCGGATCGTGGCGCTCGACAAGGAAGCCGTCCTGATAGCCCCCTTCGGCTCGCGCCTTCCCTTCCAATTGATGCTTGCCCCACGCGCGCCGCGGATGCGCTTCGAGGACGATGGGCCCTTGGGCGCGGCCTTGCTGTACGACGGGTTGCAGCGCTTGGCGCGTCATTTCGGATCAAGCCCGCCTTTGAACATGTGGGTGAGGACGGCACCGCGCGGGGCCGAGCACTTCTGCTGGCGGATCGACGTCGCCCCACGCCTGACCCACCTGGCGGGGCTGGAGCTGTCCACGGGCGTGAACCTCAACATCGTGGCGCCCGAGCACGCCGCCGCGGTCTTGCGCGAGGCGTAGGCCGGATAGTCTCTGGGGCAGTGCCCCCCGTTGAAAGAGTCGTCCCCAGTTTCGCAGCCGAGCCTCCCCAGGAGGGGTTGCCCTATGGCCGCTGGGCCGAGCGCTTGACCGAGGAGCTCCATCGAGCTTGGTCGCAGCTCGATGCCGACGGGCAGGATCTCGGGGAGCCCGGCCCGATCGTTTGGTACCCGGACAGGACTTGGCACGGACGCCGCTACGTGCCGGCCACCTCGATCACCTCGAGCGGTTATGAGCTGTTCGGCTACGTTCGCTTCGTGTGCTCCACGGATGCGGGGGAGCCAGTGGAGTTGTCGGCCCACGGCGACTTCACCGAGGAGACGGCGGAGCGCAACCCGGACTGGAAGCTGGACGTGTGCGACGAGGTGATCGGCGCCTGGCACGGTCCGGCCGGCGCGATCGCCGCAATGACGCTCGTGTGGGGACGACCCCTTGTGGGCGCCGGACGGATCGTGACCGCCGAGTTGGGCCGCGCGACGGTCGATCAGTGTGAGCTGATCGAGCAGCGCTTCACCCTGATTGCGCCTGACGACTACCGCTACGACCTGCTCGAAGTCAAGCTGTGGAGCGGGAAAGGACAGGAGTTGGCCTGCGAGTCGCTGTATGAAGAGGACGAGTCCGAGGCGGACGATCCTCAGGACAGCGGCACCGGCGAGGTGGGCGTTGGCGGCGGCGACGGGGCGGGCACGGGGGTGGGCGAGGTCGGCGAGTAGCGGTAGGCAGCGATCCATGTGTGAATCCAAGCCGCGATCGCGCTGACCTTCACGAACACGGACGGCCGACGCGTGGAGCACTGCCCGTAGACGTGTACCGCGATCCCGATCTGAATCGGACCGCCACCGCCAGGCGGCTGTGCCAAGAGCGGTCCACCACTGTCCCCGGAGCAGACCCCCGTCGTGTAGCTCGGTGGGGAGATACCGCAGATCTCGCCCTTTGCGGAGAACGGCGGGGCGTTGGCAGAACACCACTTGCGTCCCTGCACGACCGTGTCCGCCGATTGCAGCGTTTCGGTCGGAAGCCGTTGCGCGAACGAGGTGAGGCCCCAGCCGGCCATCGTAGCCGGCAAGCCGGCTTTCAGACGCTTCATCTCAGAGGAGGTGGCCAGCGCTATCGGGGGAGCCGTAACCGGATTGGCGAGTACCAAGAGCGCGGCGTCGCCCTGGTCGAGCTTGCGCGCAAAATGGGGGTAGACGATCACCCCAAGCACCCTCGAAATCGTGGCGCCCGCAGCCAGCGGATCGACGGCACCCGTAACGATCCGATAGCCAGAAGGCTTGAAGCGAGTTCCCGTCTTCGTGTTCTCGACACAGTGCCCGGCCGTCAAGACCAAGCTCGGCGCCACGACGGTGCCACTGCACTGATACGCGTAGGAACCTTGGATGTCGATCACATAGGCGAGCGAGGGAAAATTGCCAGAATGAGCGGTGGTCCCGCCGATGATCGCGGCATGGGCGCGGGGCGCTGCGCTTTCTGAGAGCGATGGGCGCTCGGCGGAGGCGCCAGGTGCGAAGGCCGTGGCGCACAGCAGCGCCCCCAGCAGCGGGGGGATCCTCCTCAAACTCACGAATATCCTCATCGATCTGGTGGGTACTTGAACCTGATGGTTTGATGCACGAGCAAGCCGGCGCAAGGCTACATCGGCAGCATCCCGCGCCTCGCTTAATCTCAGCCTAAGACGGTGGGCTCGCCACCCACGGCCTTACGCCGCGTACTACCGGGGTCGCCGCCGCACATACATGACGTTCGCTGCAATCAAGCAGCGCTCGAAATATGCCGAGTACTCAGGTATGCGAGATGAAAGGGACACTGGCGAGCTTAGTGCGCCGACCGAGCGGGTGGCCAAGAATCTGGCGCCGTTCGCAGCAGCCGCGGTACTCGCGATCGCTCTCGCGCCTGTCGGAGCCACCATCGATTGGGGCCAATACGCGGTCGCGGTCGGGCTCAGCGTGTTGGCAGGCCTGATCCGTCTCACGCCGTGGCAGGGTGCACTGGGCAGTGCGAGAGAGGTCTTTCCCTCGCTGGTCTTCCTGATCGGCGTCGCGTTTCTGCGCAGCTCGGCCGGCGGAGCAAACTCCGGGATAGCTGTAGTGGCCCTGCTGCCCGTGTTCTGGACCGCTTTGCATGGAGACAGACGCGAACTGTGCGTGGTGACCCTGGGTGTGGCCGTGTTCTTCCTTGCCCCACCACTGCTTATCGGCGGCGCCGCCTACCCGTCGACCCAGTACCGAGCGAGCATCCTGTTCCTCGCGGTGAGTTCGATCATCGGCTTTACCACCCAGTGGCTGGTCTCCGAAGTGCGCTTCGAGGCTTATGACGCCGAGCACCGGGAGCAGGCTTTGGAGCGAGTCGCAGCGGTGATGCGCGGTCTATCGAACAGTCCCCACGCTCGCGCCGAGGTGTGCGAAGCCGCAAGATCGATCGCCGACGCGAGCTTTGCACTGCTATACGAGCCGAGCGGTGCGCCAGGCACGTTGCGCTCGACCGCGATGGCCGGCCTTAACCTTGCCCCGCTTGAAGTCACTCCGCAAAGAACGAGCGCGACCGGCGCGGCATTCGCGTCTCGACGCTCATTCCTGTGGAACAAGGGCGAGGATCCGGGAGCGCTGGACCTGGGTATGTGGGAGGCTTTGGGAGAGCCGTCCTCGATGCTTTTCGAGCCGGTCTTCAGGGGCCAAGAACCGGTCGGAGTACTCGTGGTGGGTTGGCCCGGCGCGATTCGCGCCGGCGGCACCCGGGCAACGCTGATCACCTTGCTCGCACACGAGGTCGCGGCCGCAACCAAGCGCGCGGACTTGCTCTCGCAATTGACCGACATGGCAAGCACCGACGCGCTCACAGGTCTACCAAATCGCAGGGATTGGGAGACGAACCTGAACAAGGCTCTGCTCGACGGAGAACACTTCGTGCTTGCGATGCTCGACATAGACAATTTCAAGGACTTCAACGACACGAACGGGCACCCGGCGGGTGACCGCCTGCTCAAGGAGGCAGCGGCGGCGTGGCGCGAGGAGCTGCGCGCCGGAGACTTCTTGGCCCGCATCGGAGGCGAGGAGTTTGCTCTCCTGCTCCCCAGTTGCACGGCCTCCGAAGACGCGGTCGCCGTCGTCGAGCGGTTGCGACGACGCGTGCCCTACCAGCAGACCTGCTCGGCGGGGATCGTTGTACACAAGCCCGGCGAATCCGCAGAGGGCTTGATGGCCAAGGTGGATTCCGCGCTCTATGCCGCCAAGGACGCCGGTCGGGACCGCGTTTCGCTGGTGGGGTAAGTCGAAAGCGCGACGTTGCCGGTCTGTCCTCGACCGCCGCAGCCGTTTTTCGCCATTTGACAGCCGACCATTCAACCGTTGACGGTCCGCTGTCAACTATTGAGCCGCCCAAGACATTCTGCCGATAGCCGGAATATGCCCCCAAGGAGAGCACGGGTCAGCCTCACCGGTCAGGTGGCGCTGCTCAGTTTGATCCCAATCGTGGCGCTCGGATTCGTGCTTGCGTGGGTGCTGCGGGGGCAGATCGTGGATCGCACCTTGGCCGACGCAAGCCAGTCGGCGAGCCTCGTAGCCCGATTGGGCGTTCAGCCGAGGATTTCTCGATATGAGCTGGAACACGGCCTGAGCCCTGGTGGCGTTCAGGCTTTGGACGAGCAGTTGAAAGCCCGCTCGGTCACGCGCGACCTGGCACGCATCAAGATCTGGAACAACAAAGGTCTGATCGTGTACTCGGACGACCACGCGCTGATCGGCCGGCGCCCTGGCGAGAGCGACGATCTGGAGAGTGCTTTGCGGGGGCGTCCGGAGGCGGCCACAGTGGTGACTCCCACGCGCGACTCCGAGACAGCCAGCGAGGTGGGCTTGGGAAGGCTTGTCGAGGTGTACGTGCCGTTGCGTTTCGCCGCATCAGAAAGACCAGCGGGGGCCTTTGAGATTTACCTCAGCTATGCCCCGATCGCCGCGGCAATCGGCAGCGACGAGCGCATGATCGCCCTGCTGGTTGCACTCGGTCTCGCGCTGCTGTGGGGGATTTTGTTCAGAATCGTGGCATCAGCTTCCAAGCGGCTGAGCAGGCAGGCCGAGGAGAACGATCGCCTGGCGCGCTACGACCAGTTGACGGGGCTTCCCAATCGCACGCTCTTCTCCGAGCGCCTCGTTGAAACTCTGCGCAAGGACCGCCCGACGGGTGACGAAGTCGCGGTGCTGCTACTCGACCTGGACGGTTTCAAGCAGATCAACGACACGCTTGGGCACGGGGCGGGAGATACCGTGCTGATCGAGGTGGGACGACGCCTACGGGCATCTCTCGGCGAGGACTTCGTAATCGCTCGTCTCGGTAACGACGAGTACGCGCTCCTCCAACCTCACAGCAAAGGCCAAGCCGGTGCACTCGAGACAGCCGCGCGCGTGCGTCGAACTATGGAGGAACCGGTGGCACTCGAGGGAGTCGCGGTCAACGTCGAGGCAAGCATCGGGATCGCCGTTGCGCCCGATCAGGCGAACGATGCCGAGACGCTGCTGCGACGAGCCGATATGGCTCTTGCGCACGCACGCACCTATCGCGGCGTGGTCGAGGTGTACTCGGCCGAGCACGATCATTTCGACACAGCGCGCCTGAAGCTACTGGGGCAGGTGCGCCCGGCCTTGGACCGAGCTGAGTTCGTGCTGTTCTACCAACCTAAGATCGACCTGTCGACGAGTCGCGTAGTCGGAGTTGAGGCGCTGTTGCGCTGGCGCCACCCACAGCGAGGGATGCTGGCACCCCTGGAGTTCATGCCATTGATCGAGCAGACCGCCCTGATCGGCAGCGTGACCAAGTATGTGATCGACCAGGCCTTGATCCAGCACGCCGCGTGGCGCCAGGCCGGACTGGACTTGGGCATGTCGGTGAACCTGTCGGCTTTCAACCTGAGCGATCCAAGCCTGCCCGCGCACGTCGAGTCACTCCTGAAGGCCCATTCGACTCCCGCGAACGCACTCACGGTCGAGGTGACAGAGAGCGCCGCCATGGCCGACGTGGACAAGGCATTGCGCGTATTGCATGCGTTGCGCAAACTGGGCGTGGGGATCTCGATCGACGACTTCGGAAGTGGCCATGCCTCAATCGCTTACCTCACAAGACTCCCCGCGACCGAGCTGAAGATCGACCGTTCGCTGATTACCCACATATGCGAGAACCCGCGAGACGAAGCGATCGCACGCACCACTATCGACCTGGCCCGTCATCTCGATCTCTCCGTGGTGGCAGAGGGAATCGAGACGGCCGAGGTGGCCGAGCGCTTGGTCCAGATCGGGTGCGATGTGGGACAGGGGTACTTCATTTCACGACCTTTGCCGGCGGGGGAGTTTGTGGAGTGGTTGGAGAGGCGGACGGCTTCGCAAGCCGGTGTGGTGCAAGACGTCAGCTAGAGCCGCGCAGGTAGTTCATGATACACTCTGTGCCCAGGTGCATGATGTATCCCAAACAGAGCGACCGGGCCGCCTTACGCGAGAGCAGCAGCGTCGCCAAACACGCGAGCGGCTGCTGAGTTCAGCGCTTGAAGTCTTTGAAGCTCATGGCTATGCCGAGAGCTCGCTGGAGGAGATTTCGGAGCGGGCCGGCTACACGCGCAAGGCCGTGTATTCGAATTTTACGGGCAAGAGCGAGCTTCTGCTCGAGATAGTGGAACAGCGGTTTCAGTCCCATATCGACCGTATCGAGGCACTCCTCGACAAAGAGACATCGACGGAGCTCAAGACGCTTGACGTCGGCTCTATTTTCGCCGACTACTTGAGCCAAGAACGAGCGTGGGGGAAGCTCTTCCATGAATTCTGCTCGGTTGCGTCGCGAGACGAGAAGATCGGTTCACGTTTCCGCGCTTGCTTTCGAGCACGCAAGGGTGCTCTCGTCCGCCTGCTCGAGGCCGAGGTTAGACGCAACGGAATTGAGTTGATAGTTCCAGCCGAGCGCCTCGTCATGGCGGTCTGTGCACTTTTCACCGGACTATCCCTTGAAAAGACGATCGACCCGGATGAGGTAGACGAGGCGCTATTCGGAGAAATGCTTGGGCTGGCAGCCACAATCGCGATAGTTCCCAAGTCGTAAAGAGGAACTGGAAGGAGGACCATGTCCCTACTCGGAAAGCTCACATCCTCAAGCGCAGAATTCATCAACAAGCGCGGCGTGTATGCCGGACGACGCTCAACAAAAATTCATGTGTTCCTCTATCGGAAAAGCAATGGACGGCTCGGCTGTGCCCTCCCTGGCTGGCCCCACGCCAGGATCGCGCTGGTCGATCACACTGGCGCAAAGAGCGGGACCAAACGGACATCTCCCGTCATGTACCACCAATACGGCGATGCAATCGTTGTGGCAGGCTCAAAGGGCGGCCAACCAACAAACCCCGCCTGGTTCTACAACCTCATGGCAAATCCCGATACCACCATCCAGATTGGCCCTGAGGTTCGTAAGGTCCATGCCCGCAGGGCCACTGACGAGGAGCGCGGGCGCCTCTGGGAGGAGCTGGTCGCGATGTTTCCTGGATATGACTTCTATCAGCGCAACGCCAAAGGGCGGACGATCCCGATCGTGATCCTCGATCCCCGTTAGTTCAAAGTAACCCGTTGCTCGACTGTTGCTCAGCGACGACGTGGCTCGCCAGCCACTTCCATGCCCCCGCCAGGAGTCGAACCTGGATCTACCGCTTAGGAGGCGGTCGTCTTATCCATTGGACTACGAGGGCTCGTCGCTAAGGCTACCGGCGCAGCGCCGGCGCCGGCCTAGCTGGCCGGGCGCTCTGGATACACGTCGTCGATCGTAGTCAAGGCCACATACGGCGCGCCGGCGGCGGCTTCGATCGCCGCCCCTCCTCCGGCGAGCCGGTCAAGCACCGACACAACCCCACAGATCGTGTGACCTGCCTCGGTGAGCGCGGCAATCGCGGCCAAAGTGGAGCCGCCGGTGGTGACGACATCCTCGACCACCAAGCAGCGGTCCTCCACCGTCAACAGGGGACCCTCGATGCGTCTTTGCAAGCCGTGCGCCTTGGTCTCCTTGCGCACGAAGAACGCCTTCGTCTGAGCGCCTCCGGCCAACGCCGCACAGGCCACTGGATCGGCGCCCATAGTCATGCCGCCGACGGCGGTGGCGTCCCACTCGTGGGCCTTGGCGGCGACCAACGTCGCGAGCGCCTGGAAGCCCTCCGGCCGCAAGATCGCTCGCTTGGCGTCCACATAGTAGGAGGCGGTGGCGCCGCTGGTGAGCGTGACCTCTCCGATCACAAGCGCGTGGGCGCGCAGTTCGGAGACGAGCGTGGCCTTGGCGCTGTCCACGGCGCCCACGGTAGCTTCTTGCGGTGACATGAGCGCAATCTAGCTTGTGCGGCGGTGGGATATCCGTCCAACTGCTCCAGACTGTCCAGTCTTGAGGTTAGGCTGCGATCGTGTTGTTCTCCACGCTAGCCCGGATCCTGCGGCTCGCCTCGATCGCGATCTGCCTGATAGCGCTCGCCTCGTTTGTCACCTTCGCGGTCGACCAAGCAGGCAAAGGATCAAGCCATCAGCAAGCCGAGGTCAACGAAGCGGCGCCTGCCGGCACTACGACCACGACCACCAGTACCTCCGGGGAATCCAAAAAGAGTGGCCTGCACGAAGCGATCGACAAAGCTTTCTCCACGCTCTCCTCGCCCTTCTCGGGCATAACCTCGGGCTCAACCAGTCAGTGGACGATCCAGATCGTGGACACCCTTTTGGTCCTGCTCGTCTACGGCTTCGGCCTCAGCTTTATCGCCCGGCTGCTCCCCGGGCGAATCTAGGCCGCGTCAGGGACCCGCGTTGCCGCGGACGACATGACTGCCTTTGCCGTCATCGGTATAGACATCCACCGGATCGCCGACCTGCACCCAAGCGAATACGGATGGAGCATCGGGAATCGGAATGCGCAGACATCCGTGGCTGGCGGCATAGGGAGGCACTTCGGCGTACCCATGGATCGCATAGCCTCGGATGAAATAGTTGGAGTCGACCATCCCCTCGGAGTTTGTGCCCGCAGTCTTTGAGTACACGCGGAAGCGCCCCAGCACCGTCGGCGTCGAAGGCTTGCCCGAGCTCATCGTGTAGATGCGCCTTACCCGTCCGTGTTCGATCTCGGCAAGTACCTGCTTGGAGAGGTCCCCCTCCACGTGCTTGCCATCGCCCGGATAGCGCACCTTGAAGCGACCCGCACCGTGCTGCAAGCGCTGGAACACGCCCGCATTGGCGCTTTCTATCCGCTCCAAGCCGACCACCTTGCGAAACGCCAAGACGGCGCGCCCGGTCGCCGCGTCAAAGCGCCCACTCACGGGCACCGCGTAGCGCAAGCGCGCCAGCTCGTCCTGGAGCAGGAGCACCGCCGGACCGTGCATGCCGAGCCTCAGGCTTCCCTTCATCCGGGCGACATGATGCTCGAGCGCGTGCAAGCTCTGCGGGGAGGACTTGCTCGGCGGTGCCTGGCCCGCATAGGCCTGGCCGGCGACCAACCCAGAGCACGCGCCCGCGAAAGCGAGCACAAGCGAGAGGGCACGCAGGCGGGTCGTCATCGACCTGGAGGGGGAGTTTGCGTTGGCCATCATCGAGGATCGTAGGCGTTTGACACGACGGCGCCCGGAATCGGCGGGTCTGAGATCAGGCCGACCCTGTGCGCGAACCAGGCGATCGAAGCGATCAGAGCGAGCGAACCCACCATCAGCAGGGGAATCTGCCAACCCCATTTCTCAAGCTCGCCGAAAGCGAACGAGTTGTTCAACGAGTGCACGGCGATGCACGGGTACAGCGAGCCGGTACGCCGATACAGAAAGCACAACGCAAACCCGAGCACCCCCAAGGGGATCAGATCCTCGACCGGAGCAGAACCGACGTGCACCGCCCCGAACAGCACTCCCGTGAGGATGGCCCCCGGGATCCAGCCCTTCCATTTGGAGAGCGCAGCAAAGATGTAGCCCCGAAACAGAGTCTCCTCGCAGATCGGCGCGATAACCGTCGTCAACAGTGCGCTGGCTGCCAGCAAAAGCGCCGTTTTGTTGGTGCCGAGCGCGTTCAACAGCTTGGTGTCTTCTTCTTTGACATTCAGTGCCACGACCCAGATCGCGCTGAAGATGAGGAACGCGACGATCGTCAGCGCAGCCAGCCCAACTGCCCTACGCAGCGGCGTTGGCCTGAATCCGAACTGCCAAGAGCGCACCTTGCGCCCCCCGAACTGGGCGAACATGATCGCGGTCAACACGAACACGATGTCCTGGACCACCGTGTCCGCAAACTCAAGTCCGGGCGGCGTGTGTTCGGCGGAGATTTTCACGCCCAGCACGAGTGCCGGGATGTCCACGATCAGGCCGCCCACGGCCGCCAACACAAGCGCCGCCACAAGGACCGCGAAACCAGTCCAAAAGGGCCAGTCATTGGCCGCCGGGCCCTGCATTTGCTCCTCGACGACCGTGACCGGCGCCATCTCTGCGCCCACGTCCTCCATGAGCCTCAGGCCACCCAGTGCCAGGTCGAGAACTCGCCCGCAAAGAACATCATCGCCAGACCCGACCCGACCAGGACTGCCCAGGTGAGCATCTTCGGGCGCTCAACCAAGCGCACAGCCAGCCACATATTGAGTGGGAACAGGACAAGTAGAAAGCGCGGTAGAGACATCAATGGTTGGGGCGCGACCGGATAGGAGAGCGGCAGCGCCAAAGCGGCCAGCACATAGGCGCCATAGGCAATCGGCAGCAGTCGCAAGACCCCTACGGTCATCGGGATCGCCGCGAGCATGAAGGCGAACAACAGCAGATTGTGCCCTGCATCGATGAACGGGCTGCCCCCGGCCGGCGGAAAGTAGACGTGGTGGCGCTGCAAGGAAAATATTTGGCGCAATCCCTCATAGGCCGCCTTGGCCCCATCCCAGACACCACCATAGGGGCCCGCGAAGTCGCGCTTCCAGACCGCCTCGGCATGAAACGGCGCGAGCGCGTCACCGCCGGCCAAGGCCAGGTGCGCCATGTACAAGCACAGGCCGACCGGCGCCAAAGCGAGCCACAGCGCATTGCTTCGCACCCGATAGCGCGGCGTCACTGCAGCCCGCAAGGAGCTCATGGCGGAGCCCGCCTGCCAGAGCGCCGAGCGGCGCACAACCGACGCGCTCTGCTCAGCGGACCGGCCGTCGCCTCGAGTGAATCGCCCACCGCCGACACGGTCAGGCCCGCGGTCCGAGCGAGGCCCGTACAAGTAGAGGAGTACGAGCGGAACCATCAACACAATCCCGGTACTCCTGGTGGCGCTCGCCAACGCAGCCAAGCCCGCAGCCTTGGCCCACTGCCCGCGCCGAGCACACAAGAACACGCCGACGGACAGGGCGAAGTACAGCGACTCGCTGTAGACCGCCGAGAAGTAGAAGGCCATCGGAGCAAAAACCATGAGCAACACGACCAAGCGCGCGGACTCGCCACCCTCGCCCAAACCCAAGCGCACGGCTTCGCTGTCCATCAGACGATGCAGACCGTAAAGCCCGGCCGTCAAAGCCGCCACCGAAAACAAGACCCCTGCGATCACCGGAGCCAAGCTCAAGCTCGAAAGCAGACGCACGCCGAGCGGGTACAGCGGAAAGAAGGCAGTGCGCGACGCCGCCATCGCCCCGAACTGCGGCCGGTAGCCGTAATTGGCTATCACGAGATACCAGGCGGCATCCCAACGCGCCGCCGGCGCCGCCATCAGGTCGCCGAGCGCACCGAAACCGCGCGTGATCCCCGGCGGGTTCAGCGCGTGGCGCACCGGCCCGAAACCGAAGCTTGCCACAGCCCCGATGCTGCCGATCCAGACAAGCAGGCGCGATACCCACAGCGCCCGCCACACATCTCGCAACGCCACCCCCCGTCTCGCGCGCTCGCCGGCCCCCCAAGCCTCCACGCCTGCCGGCTCGACCTTGCCCCAAGCGTGCGCCTGAGCGCCCGTGCCGGCGGAGACCGCCAGGCTGCTGGGGTGTTGGGCGATGGCCTGCTCGGCGGTCTCTGAGCTCATCTGGAGGTCGCGGCAAGGTTGCGTGCTTGCCGCGCAACCAGCAGGAAATCACACCGCGAGACGGTACAGTCACAGACGGGGTCAGAGAGAGAGATGTCAAGACAAGCACGACAGCGCCGGCGGCGGCGCAACCGCTCCGGCCCATCCCGCTTCGTCTTCATCGGCCTCAGCGGGATCGTCGGCGCCCTCCTGATCGGCGCGCTTGCGGCTGTCGGCTATGTCCTCTCAGTAGCCCAGTCGGCTCCCACCTTGGATTCGCTCACGCCCAAGCTGGCCGGCGCCACCTCCCAGGTGTACGCGGCCAACGGGACCCGCCTCGGGTTCATCCAGTCCGACGTCTTGCGCTCGCCGATCACAAGCGCCCAAATGCCCACCAATCTGCGCGACGCGACGGTCGCGATCGAGGATCAGCGCTTCTACCAGAACAACGGCGTGGACCTGACCGGCATCTTCCGCTCGGCAGTCAAGGACGTCCTGCACGGACAAGCTTTGCAGGGGGCCTCCACGATCACGATGCAGTTGATGCGCAACATCTACTTGGGCAGCGACACGCACAGCTTCAAACAGAAGATCGAGGAGGCCAAGCTTGCGATCGAATACAACAAACATCACTCCAAGCGCTCGATCCTGACCGACTACCTCAACAGCGTCGCCTACGGCACCGTCGGCGGACAGACGGCCCTTGGCGTGCAGGCCGCCTCGAGGATCTTCTTCAACGAGAGCGCCTACCAACTCAACCTGCAGCAGGCGGCTTTGCTCGCCGGCTTGCCCCAAGCGCCCTCCCAGTACAACCCCTTCCTCTACCCGGCGGCCGCTTTGCAACGTCGCAACGAGGTGCTCGGCAAGATGGCCGAACTGCACTACATCACCCACGCTCAGGCGGCGACCGCAAGGGCCGCGCCTTTGGAAGTGAGACACGGCAATTACTACACTCGCCGCCAGGAGAGCTTCTTCTTCGAATACGTGCGTAAAGAGCTAGTCAGGAGATACGGCCTGAACACCGTCGAGCAGGGCGGCTTGAAGGTTTACACAACGATCAACCTGAAAATGCAAGGCGAGGCGCGCGACGCGATCAAAAACGTGCTCGACGAGCAGGGCGATCCGGCCTCGGCGATCGTGACGATCAACCCGCACAACGGCTACATCGAGGCCATGGCGGAGTCCGAGAGCTATGACCAATCGCAGTACAACCTCGCCTCTCAAGGCCACCGTCAGCCAGGGTCCACGTTCAAGGCGATCGACCTCGCCGACGCGCTCTCACGCGGAGTCGATCCGAACAGCACTTATTACCTGTCCCACACGCTGTCTCCGGGCTGGCTACCCGGATATCCCACCTACGAAGTGAAAACCTTCGAGAACACTTCCTCCAACAAGTCGATCAATCTGGTGCAAGCGACACTCGCCTCCGACAACACCGTGTACGCGCAACTGGCGGCCGACCTAGGCGAGGAAACGGTCACTCAGATGGCCTACAAGATGGGGGTGCGCGAGCATCTTCACTCCTATCCGGCAGAGGCTCTCGGCGGCCTTACCGTGGGCGTGAGTCCCCTGGAAATGGCCGACGTGTACGCGACCTTGGCCGACGGCGGCTATCGCAACACCCCGATCGCGATCACCAAGGTGGTGTTCCCCGACGGGCACGTCGACAACAACTGGGGCAAGCCCCACCGGGTGAAGGTGCTCTCCGACGGAGTCACCTCCGAGGAGACCAACATCCTGCACCAGAACGTGTTGGGAGGCACGGCCACGCGCTCGGCGATCAGCTGTCCCACCGCGGCCAAGACCGGGACCACCAGCAACCTGGTGGATGCGTGGCTGGACGGCTACACCCCCAACTACGCGACCGCCGTGTGGATGGGCTACCCCAACAAACTGGTTCCGATGACCGACGTCCACGGCGAGCCCCAGCAGGGTGGGTATCTGCCGGCGGAAATCTGGCACGCTTATATGGCCGCTGTCACCGAAGGGGAATCGTGCACCGAATTCCCCTCCCCCACCGAACCGATCTCCTACCAGCCGTTCTTTGGCAAGTATGCCTCGACCGGGAGATCGACAGGCAAAGAAAGCTTCGAAAGCGAAGAAAGCACCGGCTCCCAGAAGAAACCGAGTGAAAAGCACGTCCCAACAGTCGAAAAACAGGCAACGGGCGGACCCGCCGCCGAAAGCCCTCACCAGACCCCTGCGCCCCGAGTGCGCGAACCGGTCGAAACGGCGCCCACTCCGGCCGCCAAAGCCCCGACTCCTCCGGTCGGCGGGACAGGCGGGGACGAACCGCCCAAACATTGAGCGTCCGCGCCAGAACATGGAAAGCGCGGCGCTGGTAGTTTGACGGTGCACACTTCAACACAGGGTCCTTCGCGCAAGCGCAAAGCGACCCGGACAGGATGCGAGTCGTGGCAAAGGAAGACAAGGTCGAATTCGAGGGCGAGGTGATCGAGGCGCTGCCAAACGCGATGTTTCGCGTGAAGCTCGACAACGATCACGTGGTGCTCGGGCATGTGGCCGGAAAGATGCGACGTTTCCGCATTCGCATCCTGCCGGGAGACCGCGTGCGCTGCGAGCTCTCCCCGTACGACTTGGATCGGGCCCGAATCGTGTACAGGCACCGCTGAGTCCCATCCTGGGTGTGCGCGCAGAACAATCCGCAGTCCGCAAACGTTCCAAGACATAGCTGAGCTCTCCCTGATCGACTCGATCGCCGCCGCGCTGAAGACGCGCGGAGGACGAGTCGTGCGCGGCATCGGCGACGACGCCGCGGTCGTCAAAGCGTTGAAGCTGTGCGTCACCTCCGTCGACACGATCGTCGAGGACGTCCACTTTCGCCTCGACGATCCCCAGGTCGGCTTCAAGGACATCGGCTGGAAGGCCTTGGCGAGCGCCCTCTCGGACATCGCCGCGATGGGCGCCCAAACGGGCGAGGCCTACGTGGCACTCGGCGTCCCTGCCCACGTGAGCGAGCCCCAAGCGCTCGAAGTGATGCTGGGCGCCGAGGAGCTCGCCGAGCTGACCGGCACGACGATCGCGGGCGGCGACGTAGTCAGCGCGCCAAGCTTGTTTGTGAGCGTGACCATCGTCGGCTGGGCCGAGCGCGACCAGAAGCTGGTCGGTCGAGACGGCGCCCGTCCGGGCGACCTCGTCGGAGTGACCGGCGTGCTCGGGACCAGGTCGGTGCGACCGATGCCCAAGCTGAAGGAGGGTCGAGCGATCGCACCGGCAGGGATCCACGCGATGATCGACCTCTCCGACGGGCTCGCCACCGACGCCGCCCACATAGCCAAGCGCAGCGGCGTGGTCTTGAAGCTCGATTTGGAGAAGCTCCCAGTCGACGAGCGCACGCAGGCAACCGCCGAGCGGCTGGGCGTGCCGGTGTGGGAGGCGGCTGCCACCGCAGGCGAAGACTATGAGCTGTGCGTGTGCGTACCGCGCAAGCGAGCCGACCGCGCGGCGGCGGCGGCCGAGCGATCCGGCACAAAGATCACCTGGATCGGCCACGTGAGTGAGGGCTGGCCCGGCGTGGTGCTACGACACGAGGGGAGCAAGCAGACGTTGACGGGTTTTGAGCACCGGTGGTAGACGTGTGTGTTCTTCACCAAAAGCCTGTTCCCCGCGGACGCCCTCAGAGCGCACGAGGGCCGCTCCCAACGGAGTAGTCGACTCCAGCCGCGCGAACACGATCAAACGGTGCGAAGCGCTGAACAGGGGCGTACAGGCCGACAGGATCAAGCGCGAATAGCCGACCGGGTCGAGCACGGAAACGTCTGTGGGAAGCACCACACGCGAGCTTATGACCCGGTAGAGGAGACGCGCATAAGGCATCTCCAAGAGAATCGCCTCACCTCTGTGGAGTGCATCGATGTGGCGGAACGGCGCCAGATAGGTGGTGCGGTGGCCCGCGATCGCGGTCGTGCCGGGCACTCCTGGAAAGCTGGTTTCGGGATAGATGCCCGGACCGTTCTCGAGTTCGGAGGTACCCGTTCCCTTGACCACCACGAAGCTGGCGCCGATCGCGGGGATGCGGATACGCCCAACCGCGGACCCCGCTTTGGCGTGGCGCTTGAGCACTCCGGCGAGATAGGCGACGCGAAGGCGCTCTTCGTGCAGACGGGCCAGCTCCTGCCTGGCTTGGAGGGTGGGCGGGGCGCGATCGAGAGCCTGCAGGTCTTTGCCGAGACTTTCCTGTTTGAAATGGGCATATAGGGCCGAGATCGGCTCCTGCCAGACCAAAGTGATGCCTGCGTCTGCAAGCAACAGCAGCCCGACCACGATCAGGATCGCCGCAACCACCTTCGGCAAGCGTCCGCGCCTGTGTGCGACGGGACTCACACCGGGAGCCACCGACGAAGGCAGCGGAGGAGTTGTGGATGGTGGTGTCCCTCCAGACGCGGATGTGCCCTCAGGCGCGCACGGACGCGCAAGCGAGAGATCCTCGGCGGTGGGCTCCTCGGCTGAACTGGACGGGAAAGACATCGTTGGCTAGCGTCGCAACGCCGACTCGGTGCCGCCGAGCGAGCCAGGACCAGCGTAGGAAGTCGGCCCGCGCGTGAGCACTTCGGTCCACTCCAGTGAATCCGACTCGGGCGAGGCCAGCGGAGCGGAGACAAACAAGATGGCCGCGAACAGGCACCCGCACGCGACGCTCCACAGAAGCACGGCCCCAGGACCGACCAGGCCTCCAGCGAGCGCAAGCACCGCACTCTCCGCAAGTCCGACCGGACCCAAACCCAGCTCGCGGGCGTAGAGGACCAGCAACAAGACCAGCGGCAAGGTGCCCGCGAGGACCGCCAGCAGTGCCCCGGTACGCGGTTGGACCGAGAGCCGCCGACGTGCTTCCACGGCCAGTGGCCACAAATGCGTCGCCGGCACCAACAGGAGACACGCGTAAGGGTTAAACAACCACACGAGCACAGCCGTGGCCAGCAGCACGAGCGTGATCGCCAAGCCCGCGGCGTCCGCCGACGGACGCCGCGGCAACGCCATGCGACGTGCCAATACAGGCCAGGCCATCAGAGTGAGCACAAGCACCAGGCCACACGCCAGGGTCGCACCGGCGGCCGAACCGTCGGCGGAGAGCGAGATCGCGGACAGCTGAGCCGAGGGCGCCGCCACGATCCCAAGGGCGCCGAGCAAGAAGGCAAACACGGCGCTAAGGAGGAAAGGAAGCGCACCGGTCAAGACCCATCCCAGCCAAAGTAGGACCGGTTCGCGACGGCGGCGTAGGCGCGCGAGCGCATCCACGCTTACCAGCAGGGGCGCCAAAAGCAGGGCGAAGGCCAGCAGCCTGATCGCCCACGCAGGCAACAACTTGCCGCTGACTTGCAGTCGTGGCTCAGAAGACGCCAGGATGTTGGGGCCTTCGTCGAGTGCGTAGATCGCGCTGAGCGCCGCCCGACCGAAACCGAGCAGGCGAGCCTGGCTCACCGGCTCCTCCGCCGAAGGCCCCCGCTGACCGCTGACTTGGAGCAGCGCAGCGGGCACACCCGCGCTGTTCAAGGGCGCCTCTTCGCCGGTGGCCAGCGGGAAGGCAAAATGCATGAACTCAGAAGCCGCGCCGAGGTTCCCTGGATCCGAACCCGCCTCTTGAGAGATCGCCGACTCCAAGGTGCGCTGCAAGCCTTCCGGCGCGGTGCCCGGATGCTCAGAGAATGAGAGCACAAAAGGCCTGCGGACAGTGGCGCCGGCAAGGTCACCGAGCACGAGGGCGGCGTCCAGCGGATGACCCCAATGCCCAGCGAAGTCGGCGGCGCCCCCATACCCACCGCTGCCACCACTGGTCGACACCAGGACGATCGTGCGACGCGTCTCACTCTGGGAGAAGACGCGTGCCAGCTCCAGCAGTGCGGCCGTGCCCGAGAGCTCCGCCGCGCTACCCCGGCCTACAGCGTCGCGATGGGCCAGAATCACGATCGGGCTCTCGCCGGTGGAGCCGGGACGCTCGGCGATCACCGTGACCAGGGTGCGCTCACCTTCGATCGTGCGCGCCCGGACGCGACGGGTACTGACCTGAAAGCCACCGGACGCGGCGCCTTGACTAGCTTGCCCGCCCGTGCCGCTCGCGCCGGAGGGACTGCCCAATTCCTCCAAGCTCCGAGCGATGTAGGCGGCGAGGGCGTCGTCGCCAGAGCTGCCGGGCCGGCGGTCGGGAAACTGCTTGACCAAGGCCTGCAAGCCGGCATAGGCACGGGCGCCGTTGAAGGCATCCGGCGCGAGCGTCGAGCCGAGCGGAGCCGAGCGGCTCACGAGCGAGAACCCTGCGATTACGATGACGAGCAGGAGCGGCACGAGCGCCGCGCGGTAGATGCGGCCGTCGAACATCTACCCAGACCATAAGGCCTATGGCGGCCCTTCCGTGCCAGGCCGAGGTATCGTGCGGTCCGCTCATGCTTCAACCCGTCGCCACAGGACACAAGTCGCTCGCCGACTACACCCATATCTGCGGGCGCGAGCTGATCGAGGAAATCCGCTCCCTGGCCGAGCCCTTGCAAGGCAAGAGGGTGGTGCACGTGTCCGCCACCGCCTTCGGCGGTGGCGTCTCGGAGATCCTGTACACGCTCGTACCCCTGATGCGAGACGTAGGTTTGGACTGCGAGTGGCAGGTGATCTACGGCCGCGAGGAGTTCTTCAACGCGACCAAGCTGATGCACAACGCGCTACAAGGCCACCCGCAGGATCTGGACGCAGAACAGTGGGCGACTTGGGAGCAGTACAACGAGATGAACGCGCGCGAGCTCTCCGACGGCTGGGACGTGTGCCTGATCCACGATCCCCAGCCCGCGGGTCTTTACAAGCTGGTGCCCGAGAAGGCGAAGGGTTGGGTGTGGCGCTGTCACATCGACCTGTCCACGCCCAACCCGGCGACGATTGAGCGGCTACTGCCCTACATCGCCGACTATCCACAAAGCCTGTTTCACATGGCCGAGTACGTGCCGGCGGGCATGAAGGGCAACGTGAACGTGGTGCCGCCCGCGATCGACCCTTTGATGCCCAAGAACATGGCGCTCTCGCCGGAAGACGCTTCGTATGTGTGCGAGCAGTTCGGGATCGACGTCGACCGTCCCTTGATCTGTCAGGTCTCGCGCTTTGATCCCTGGAAGGACCCGCTTGGCGTGATCGACGCCTACCGGATCGTCAAGGAGAAGATCCCCGACGTACAGCTTGCGTTGGTCGGCTCGATGGCAAGCGACGATCCGGAGGGGTGGGACTTCTTCAACGCCACTATCGCCCATGCCGACGGCGACCCGGATGTGCACATCCTCAACAACTTCAACAACGTCGGGGCGATCGAGGTCAACGCCTTTCAATCTCACGCCGACGTGGTTGTGCAGAAGTCCACCAGGGAGGGTTTCGGCCTAACCGTGTCCGAGGCGATCTGGAAGGCGCGGCCTTTCATCGGAGGTAACGTGGGCGGTATACCGCTGCAAGTGGAGGACGGGGTGACTGGCTTTCTGGTGGACACAGTCGAGCTGTGCGCGCAACGCGCCTTGGAGCTGCTCGAAGATCCCGCTTTGGGCAAGACATTGGGGCGTCGCGGCAAGGAGCACGTGCGCAGCCACTTCCTGACTCCACGTTACCTGCGCGACTATCTGAAGATCTTCAGCCAACTTGACGGCGCATGATCAGCGCCTGGGCGAGTCCGCGGGGACGAGCACTGTCGTGAAGGGAGCACCGGCACAGCGACCGCCGCTGGTGCTGGTCAGCAACCGGGGACCAGTGACGTTCGGCCCCAATGGAGAGGCCCAGCGCGGAACGGGCGGTTTGGTCACGGCGCTGTCTGGCTTGGCCTCCCACCGCGACGCGGTGTGGATCGCCTCGGCCATGAACGACCACGACGCTCAGGTCTCACGCGAGCACGGAGCGCGGCCCTTCCCGGTGAAGAGTCCCACGGGCGGCGAGTACCAGGTGCGTTTGGTGGTGAGCGACCCCGAAGCGTATGACCGCTTCTACAACGTGTTCGCCAACCCGATGCTCTGGTTCATCCAGCACTATCTGTGGGACCTCTCCAACGCTCCGGACATCAGGCGTGAGGAGATCGAGGCATTCGAGTTCGGCTACAACGCGGTCAACGAGGACTTGGCGCGCGCCGTGGTCGAGGAGATCGAAGGGGAGCGCGAGCCGGTGGTGATGGTCCACGACTACCACCTCTACACATTGCCCGAGTTGGTGCGCAAGGCTCGCCCGGATGTGTTCTTGCACCACTTCGTGCACATTCCTTGGACCCAGTCCGATGCCTGGCGGGTTTTGCCCTCACGGATCCGCCATGAGATCTTCGCGGGATTGCTGGCCAACGACATCGTCGGCTTCCACACACGCTCCTACAGGCGCAACTTCTTGCAATGTTGTCGCGACTTGATGGATCTCGAGGTGGACTTCGACCGCGGCGTGGTGGAGTGGCAAGGACGCGAGGTGTGGGTGCGGGCCTACCCTTTGCCGATTGACCACCAGGCGGCGCTCGCGGCCGCCGCGGGGGCGCGAGTGGAGGAGTTCGAGCGCGAGCTGTTGCGCCGCCGCAGGGACTTTCTGATTTTGCGAGTGGACCGGGCGGATCTCTCCAAGAATGTCCTGAGGGGATTCTCCGCGTTCGACCTGTTCTTGGAGCAGCATCCCGAGTTCAGCGAGCGGGTGACATTCGTGGCGCAGCTGATGCCCTCCAGGACCGACGTGCCCGAGTATGCGGAGTACCTGGAAAGGATCGAGGCCTTGGTGGCGGTCGTCAATCACCGCCACGGCACGCCTGATTGGATGCCGATCCAGCTGAAGTTGCGCGACGACTTGGATGAGGCGATGGCGGCCTACAAGCACTACGACGTGCTGCTCGTGAACGCCATGTTCGACGGCATGAACCTGGTGGCCAAGGAGGGACCGCTCGTCAACGAAAGGGCGGGGGTGTCGATCCTCTCGGAGAACACCGGTGCGCACGAGGAGCTCGGCGAGTATGCCTTGTCGGTCAACCCGTTCGACATCCAGGAGCTGGCCGACTCGATCCACGCGGCGCTTGACATGCCCGGGCCCGAGCGCGCCCGTCGTGCCCGAGGGCTTGCCGAGATCGTGACCTCGCGCGACCCCGGAGACTGGATCGACGAGCAGCTGGCAGACATCAGAGCCAAGCGGACCGCCGAGTCGGGTTGAGGGGATAGCTCCTCATGCCCTGTTATGATCCGCCGCCGCCCCTGGACCAGTGCCCATGACCCTGCCTGCGCCTACATACGATCTCGTTCTGCTGCTCGACCCGCAGGCAGAGGAGGCTGTGCGCGCCAAGATCGTCTCAGACGCCAAGGAGGCAATCGGCGCCAAGGGCGAGGTTGTGCACCACGACGCCTGGGGAGAGCGGGCCCTGGCCTATCCGATCGACCACAAGACGACGGCGGAGTATCACCTGCTGCAGTTCCATGCCACCCAGGTCGAGCTGATCGCGGAGCTGAATCGCAGCTTGCACATCACAGACGGCGTGGTCCGCTTTCGCATCAACAAGCTCAAGCCCGGGACTCCGGCCGCGCCGGACATGCGCCCGGGCGCCGCGCCGCCCGTGGTACGCGAGGAGAGCGAGCTCTCGATCACCGAGGAAGAGGCCGCGGCGTAATACACTCGGGGGCGTGCTGCCGCTGAGGACAACGAGCGTGGGGGTCGGCATGGAGATGCCGTCGTGAGCGAGCATCCGATCGGCGACGGTCCGTCTATGCGTAGGACCGACGTGTTGCGCGCCTCACCGCCAATGTTCGACTCGCGTCTGTTGGACGCGTTCTCGCGTGTGCATCCCCTGGTGCCGGTGTTGATCTTCGTGCCGGTGATCGTAGCCTTGGAGGCTTGGGCTCTATCGCTTGTGAGCGTGGCCGAGGCTGTGGGCCTGTTCGCCTGCGGTTATGCGCTGTGGACCTTGTTCGAGTACTGGTTGCACCGCATCGTGTTCCATTTCGAGCCGGACCGTGGGATCGGAGCGCGTCTGCACTGGATCATCCATGGCATCCACCACGAGCACCCCAACGACCCGTTGCGCCTGGTGATGCCTCCTGCAGTGAGCATCCCCTTGGGCGCGTTCGTATTCGGCGTGCTGTATCTCGTCTTCGGCGAACGTTATGCGCCCGGGGTAGGGGCCGGGTTCTTCGCGGGGTACTTGGTCTACGACATGCTCCACTACTACGTCCACCACTTCAGCCCCCACTCGCGCGTGGGCAGGATGCTGCGCGAGCGTCACATGCGCCATCACTTCCAAGACGACACGAAGGGCTTCGGCATCAGCGCCCCCTACTGGGACGAGGTGTTTCGCACCTCCTCGCGGCAGCGCTCGGGCGAGCCCTCCAGCTGAGCCCACAGGCCAAGCTCGCAAAGAGCGCGATCTCGAGTGGGCCGTCCGGTGTCGGAGGGGTCCCCGGGCCGGCCGATCTCTCTAGACTCGCAAAAGGCCTCCGGCGCTGAGCGCAAGGGCGCCGAGGCATACAGACAGACCGAAAGGAACCCAAGCCGTGGCCGCCACAAACATCAACCGGGTCGTGATGACCGGGAACCTGACCGCCGATCCGGACCTGCGCTCGCTGCCGAGCGGGACCGAAGTTTGCGAGTTGCGCATCGCCTGCAACACGCGGCGCAAGGACGGAAGCACCGGCGAATGGATGGACAAGCCCAACTACTTCAACGTCAAGGTGTGGGGGGCGCAGGGAAAGAACGCCGCGCAATACCTGTCCAAGGGCAGGCCCGTCGCGATCGACGGAAGGCTCGAATGGCGCGAGTGGGAAGCACAGGACGGCACGAAACGCAGCGCAGTCGATATCATTGCCGACTCGGTGCAGTTCCTTGGGTCTCGCGAAGACCCCTCCGGCGGCGGAGGGTTTGCGGGCGGGGGAGCCTCGCAGGGCACGGACACAGCGGTCGACGACCGCGACTTCCAGCCCGCACCGGTCTCCGGAGCACCCGGAGACGACGACATTCCGTTCTAACCGAAAGCAAGGATCGACAGTGGCAAAGCGCGGTCGCGGCAAGCCTGTTCGACGACGAGACAAGAAGGGCGGATCCGGCACCGGAAGGCGTAAGCCTTGCCAGCACTGCCGCGACAAGGTCGAGCAGGTCGACTACAAGGACGTGGCGAGCCTGCGCAAGTTCATCTCCGAGAAGGGAAAGATCCGCTCGCGGCGGATCACAGGCGCGTGCCGGCGCCATCAAGGGCAGATCGCCAGGGCTGTCAAGCGCGCACGCGAGCTGGCCCTGCTGCCCTATGTGAACGAGGGCGGCCGCGACGATCATCCACGACGTGAACGCGGCGACCGGGACCGCGACCGCTAGGGCTTCGGCCCCCCGGTTCAAGACCCACTACCGCAAATTTCAGGGAGACCAGGAGCGAGATGCCCGAAGCGATACTTCTCAAGGATGTCGACGAGCTCGGCGAGCAAGGCGCGGTGGTCGACGTCTCCAAGGGCTACCTGCGCAACTTCCTGATTCCCCGCAAGCTGGCCCAGCCCGCCACCAAAGGCGCGATCGAAGTGATCCGCCAGCGCCAAGAAGCGGCGGAGCGTGCGGCACGGGAGTACGCCGAAAAAGCGAGCGACAACGTGGCGCTCTTGAACAAGACGGTGATCACCATCGCCCAGCAGGCCGGCGCCGACGGGCGCTTGTTCGGCTCGGTCACCGCCCAGGACATCGCCGCCGCGATCAGGGACGCACGCGGGCTGAGGACCGACAAGAACAATGTGCACCTGCCCGAGCCAATCAAGAACGTGGGCACCTACATGGTCGTGGTGGAGGTTGTCGATGGCGTGACCGCCACCGTGAAGACCATGGTTGTCGCGCAGAAGTAGACGCGGCGCCGCTTCACGATCCTGCGGTCTGGCGCACGTGCGAACATGTGTTCGTGGACGTGAGCGACAATGATTTCCCTCCCAATTGCGGGTTCCCCTTGCGAGCCGAAGGGGCGCTCGACGTAGACTCGCTCAAGCGATGAGCGCCGCCCCGATAACCAACGGCTCGCAGATGCCCACGGGCGTGATCGCGCCACCTCATAACCTCGACGCCGAGCAGTCGGTGCTCGGCGCAATCCTCCTGTCCGACCGCTCGCTATATGCGCTGGTGATCGAAGAGGGGCTGCGCCCCGAGGACTTCTACCGCGACCGCCACGGCCACATCTACGAGGCGATGCTGGCCCTCTACAACGAGTCCGAGCCAGTCGATGTCCTGACGGTGGTCGACCGGCTGCGCCAGATCGGCAAGCTCGAGGAAGTCGGTGGGCCGGCTGTCGTGGATGAGCTGACGGGCGTGGTTCCGGCCGCCGGTCACGCACGTCGTTACGCCCAGATCGTGCGTGAGAACGCCCTGTTGAGACGGCTCCTGGCCGCGTCCTATGACATCCAGTCGAGCGTGCTTGAACGTAGCGATGCCCCGCGCGAGCTTGTGGAGCAGGCAGAGAAGACGATGCTCGAGGTGGCGCGCGACGATCGCCAGCAGGACTTCAGGTCGATCGAGGAGGTGCTGCACGAGGAGCTCGACAAGCTGCACAGGCTCTCGATCGAAGGGACGTCGCTGACCGGCTCCCCGTCGGGTTTCAAGGATCTAGACGAGATCACCGGCGGCTTTCAACCAGGCAACCTGATCATCATCGCGGCACGCCCTGCGATGGGAAAGAGCGCTTTGGTGTGCAATATCGCCGAGAATGCCGCCGTCGAACACGGCCGCCCGGTCGCCCTGTTCTCCTTGGAGATGGCGGAGGCCGAGCTGGCGCAGCGCTTCGTAGCTTCGCAAGCGCGCATCAAGGGAGAGGAGCTGCGCAAGGGGAGGGTCAAGGAAGAGCGCTGGCCGAAGATCCTGAAGGCCTCGCAGCGGCTGGCAGCGGCGCCACTGTGGGTGGACGATTCCAGCGACGTCGGGATGCTCGAGATCAGAGCCAAGGCGCGCCGGTTGCATTCGCAGTGTGAGAACGGCTTGGGGCTGATCATCATCGACTACCTGCAACTGATGCGAACCGACAGCCGCTATGACTCGCGTGTCACCGCGGTGGGCGAGCTGAGCCGCGGCTTGAAGATCTTGGCGCGCGAGCTGGGGGTGCCCGTGATCGCCCTTTCGCAGCTAAGCAGGGCGGTGGAGACGCGGCCGGACAAGCGTCCGCAGCTGTCGGACCTGAGGGAGTCGGGCAACCTCGAGCAAGACTCGGACCTGGTCATGTTCATTTACAGGGACGAGTACTACAACGAGGATTCCGAGCGACCGGGCGAGGCCGACCTGATCATCGCCAAGCATCGCAACGGAGCGGTCGGAAAGGTGACGCTCACTTTCCAGAAGGAGTACCCCAAGTTCATGAACTATGCGGGCGAAGGGCGCTACGCAGAATGAGGGCTTGTACTCAACACAGAACAGAGCGCGGGAACGGGACGCGAGGATGAACGCCGGCGTGCTCACACTGCCGGGGTCGCGCGATCCGGGCGCCTGCCCTCTGGGACTGTGCGACGGGAGCGGGTTCGTGGTGGACGAGCCCACCAACACGGCCTCCGATTGCCACTGTCGGGCCGGGCAGATCGCCAAGCTGCGAGCCACCGGACTGGAGGCCAGGCTGCCCAAGCGCTACCAGGGCGTTTCCTTCGACCGTCCGCCCGTCCCGGAAATGCCCGAGCCGGTCGTCTCGGCGGTACGCAGCTATGTGAGGAATATCGATGCGCGCTTGGACGAAGGACGTGGGATGTGGCTCGTCGGGGACATCGGCACCGGCAAGACGACCTTGGCCATGCTCACTTCGAAGGCCGCGATCGAGGCGGGGCGGACGGTGGCGATCTACTCGTTGCCCAGACTGCTCAACTTGATTCGCAGCGCGATCGAGACCGAGGACGGCATGGTGGGCTTCCTGGAGCGCCTGACTGCTGTTGATCTGCTGCACATCGACGACCTTGGGGTCGAGAACAAGACGGACTGGGTCTTGGAGCAGCTGTATTCGATCATCAACACTCGCTACGAGGACGAACGCGCGATGATCTTGACAACCAATCTCGAAATCGCCGAGCTGAGAGAGCAATTCGGTGAGCGGACACTTTCGAGGCTGCTGGGAATCTGCGGCGAGCCACTCGGGCTGTTCGGCCAAGACGAGCGAAGCGTGTTCCGACCCAAACGAGACCGAGACGACGTGCGCGCGCACACCGCCTGAGCGCCCGATACCTGCGTAGACTGATGACGCGATGCCAGGAATAGTCGTAGTGGGCGCCCAGTGGGGCGACGAGGGAAAGGGAAAGATCACCGATCTGCTCGCCGAGAACGGCGACGCCGTCGTGCGCTTCCAGGGTGGCAACAACGCAGGCCACACGATCGTCAGGGGCGAGGAGGAGTGGAAGCTGCACCTGATCCCCTCAGGCATCCTGTACCCGGGCAAGCGCTGCGTGATCGGCAACGGCGTGGTGATCGACCCGAAGGTCTTGATCGAGGAGCTGGATGCACTGCGGGCGCGCAGGGTAGACGTGAGCGGCCTGCGGATCTCCGCAAATGCCCACCTGATCATGCCCTATCACCTGCTGCTCGACTCGGCGGGCGAGGCGAAGCTGGGGAGCCTTCAGATCGGGACGACGCGCAGGGGCATAGGCCCTTGCTACGCGGACAAGGCGGCGCGCCTGGGCATCAGGGTCCAAGACCTGCTCGACGAGAAGATCCTCAAGAAGAAGATCGTCGCCGCAATGGAACCGAAGCGCTTGTCATTGCGTCCGTTCGAGAAGGACCCGACGCTCGACCTGCACACGATGACCGAGGAGTACCTAACCTACGGGCATCGCTTGGAGCAACACATCGCCGACACGGCGAAGCTGATCTGGGAGCTACTCGACGCGGACCAGAAGGTCATCTTCGAGGGCGCCCAGGGGGCAATGCTCGACATCGACCACGGCACCTATCCGTTTGTGACCTCCTCCAACCCCCTCTCGGGAGCGGCATGCGTCGGGACGGGGGTCGGCCCGAAGGACATCGACGAGATCTGGGGCGTGTCAAAGGCTTACACCACGCGCGTCGGTGCCGGCCCGTTCCCGAGCGAGCTGCATGACGAGATGGGCGAGACGATCCGCAAGCGTGGAGGCGAGTTCGGCACGACCACTGGACGTCCCCGCCGAACGGGCTGGCTCGACCTCGTGGCGTTGCGCTACGCGGCTCGCCTGAACACACTTACAGCGCTCGTCTTGACCAAGCTGGACGTGCTCTCGGGCCTGGACCGCATCCAGGTGTGCACCAGCTACAGGGGCGCCGAGGGAGCCGAGTTCAGCGATTTCCCATACCACCAGACGGTGTTGCACCACACAACCGCCGAGCTGACCGAGCTGCGCGGCTGGAGCGAGGATCTCGGCGAGTGTCGAACGCTCTCAGACTTGCCCGAGGCAGCTCGCGAGTACCTGCGGTTCATCGAAGAGCAGATAGCGGCGCCCGTCGCTTTGATCGGAGTCGGACCGGGCCGCGATCAGGTCGTGTGGACCGAGGCCGGACGCGAGTCCTTGATCGGGCCAGGCGCGGGCGCCAGGACCGCAGCCTAGAGCTGCTCTTACTTCTGCTCGCCGATCCAGGCGAAGATCGCACGTGAGTGCGTCAAGACCGTCCCGTCCGCCGTCTTCAAGGCAGGCAGCTTCGTGTCGCCTGTGGCCTGACGTAGCTCCTCGCGCGAGCCTTTGCGTAGGAACGGGATCGGGCTGCCGTGAGCGGCAACCACCTTCTCGTACTCGATGCCCGCCTCGTGGAGAGCCTCTTGAACGCGGCGACAGGGATGTATGCGTGGGCCGCCTTCGTCACCGTGACAGACGTAGAGCGTGGGTATCTCGGTCATCGTCTTCCTCGTTGGTCGTCAGTTGATCCGAGATCCAGAGTTTCACAGACGACGCGTGAAGCTATGGGCCGTGTTGGAATCGAACCAACAACCTTGGGCTTAAGAGGCCCCTGCTCTGCCAATTGAGCTAACGGCCCGCGAGGGGCGCCGGCTCCTTTGGAGGCCGGTGTCGGCAGGATTCTAGCCAAGGTCGGCCGCACCTGAAGGGCGCCCCCTCAAAAGACGATCGTGCGCCCGCCGTCTGCGATCACGCGGTCTTCGAGGTGCAAGGACACGGCCCGCCACAGCACGAGCCGCTCGATGTCTCTGCCGATACGTTCCAGCTCGCCCACACTCTGGCGATGATCGACACGGGCCACGTCTTGCTCGATGATCGGTCCTCCGTCGAGATCGGCAGTCACGTAGTGGGCGGTGGCGCCGATCAGCTTGACCCCGTGCTCGCGCGCCCTGCGATAGGGGTTGGCGCCCGCGAATGCAGGCAAGAAAGAGTGGTGGATGTTGATCGCCGGCGCCTCCAGCCCGTCGAGGAACTCCCCGCTGAGGACCTGCATGTAGCGGGCCAGCACAATCAGGTCGACCCTGTCGTGAAGGATCTCGAGCATCCGACGCTCGGCCTCTTGCTTGGCCTCGACAGCGACGGGAACGTGGTGGAAGGGCACGCCGGCGGCCTGAGCCTCGTCGGCAAGATCGGGGTGATTGGAGATGACGGCGACCACGTCGGCGTCAAGCTCTCCGCGGCGCCAGCGCCACAACAGATCGACGAGACAGTGGTCATAGCGCGAGACCAGGATGGCCAGGCGTTGGCGCTCCCCCCACCAACGAATCTCCCACTCCATCGCAAAGCGTTGCGCCACTTCTAGCTCGAAGGCCTGCTTGAAGCGCTCGCGCTCCTCGGCCAGGCCCTCCAAGAAAAACTCGGTGCGTAGATAGAAGCGCCCCCCGATCGGGTCGGAGGAGTACTGATGGGAAGACACGATGTTCGCGCCCCGCTCGAACAGAAAGCCCGACACGGCCGCCACGATCCCGGGCTGATCGGCGCAATCGATCAGCAGGCGCGCTGTGTATCGAGGAGTCTCCTCTGGGGTGGCCATCTGCGCACCCCGGCCCCTTATTTCTTGGTACTCGAGGTCGTCGGCGCCGGGCTGGTTTTCAGGATTGTTCCCTGCCCTTTTTCGCCCACTTTGACGGTGTAGACCTTGCCGTTGGTGGTCCCCGTGAACGTTTCCTTGGAGGGATTGCCGGTGGGGTTGCTCTTGAGCTGCGCCAACTCTTCTTCCACCTTCTTGCGATCGGCCGCCGGGGTCAGGCTGATCGTCTTCTTGGCTGCCAGTTCGCCCACACTCGTGTCTTTGGCCTGAAAGGCGAACTTGGCCAGGTCGCCATACAGAGTCACGCTGGCCGGCTTGGAGGGGATCACGAGCTGAAGGGCAGCGACGGCTTCACCGGGTTGGTTGAGGCCTTCTTCGCCGAACACCCGGACCATGTCATAAGCGATCGTCAGCGGAGGATTCTTGGGATTGAGCGCCACATAGCGGCTCCAAGCATCCACGACCTTGGTGAGCTGTTCCTTGCCCTTGGCCGTGAACTGCTGCTTTTCTTCGTCGTAGAATTCGCTGCCGTTGGCGTTGTGGAAGCGCGCTTCGGCCAACGCGGCCCAGGCGGCCGCTTCGTTCGGATGCAAATGGGTGCGTTTTTCGGCTTCGGAGACCTGTTTGCCGTAGCCGGCGCCGCCCGAGCTTTCTTTGCTGCCGAACAGCCCTTCGAAGACGCCTCCGCCGCCAAGGCCGGTGCCCACGCCGAAGCCGATGAAGCTGAGCCCGAACAGGATCGCCAAGCCCAGATAGACGATTCGTACCGTGCGGCGTCTGCCGCGTCCTCGCAGGTCGAACAGCATCAGCTGGCCAAATCTGGGTCTATATGGTCGATCATCTCTTCAGCGGTGATTGGTTGTGGTTCGGTTGTCTTTGCCGTAGACATCTGCTGTCGGTCGCCGGTGTCACCCGGCGATGGCCTGGGGGGCGCAGGCGTTCCCGATGCACCCGTCGAGGACGGTGGGTCCTCAGGAGGGCGCCCTGCCCCTGTAGCCGTCGCCCGCGCCGCATCGCGTCGCGCAACAACCGATGCGATCAGGATACTCGCCTCGTAGAGCAAATACAGAGGAACCGTCTCGAGCATCAGCGTGAACGCATCCCCTGGCAGGAATGCGGCCACCGCGGCACACGCCAAGATCGCGTAGCGGCGGTTGTGACGCAGCTGGCGTGGAGTCACCAAGCCGAGCCGCACGGAGCCGACGATCGCGACCGGCGCCTGGAAGGAGAGACCCATAGCCAAGAGCACCGTGGCGGCGAACTTGTAGTACTGATTAGCCTGGATCATCACGTTGAACTGGCTGCTGTTGAAGTTCTGCAGGAAGTGGACCGCCGCGGGCAGCACCACGAAATAGCCGAAGGCGACTCCGGTCGCAAACAGAAACGGCACGCAGATCAGGAGCGGTAGAACCGCGCGTCGCTCGTGCGGACTGAACGCGGGCAGGACGAAGCCATATAGCTCGAAGAGGATCAAGGGCAACGCCAGGACGAGTGAGAAATACAGCGTCACAGTCAATGTGGCGGTGAGCGGTTCTCCGGGCCCCAGAGTCGTGGGGTTGGTGCCGGTCGGGGTGCGCGGCAACTTGGCGATATCGGCTTGCAGCTTGGCAATCGAGCCCGCCAGTTGCGCCCTTGTAGAAGCGGGCAGACCGCTGCTCGGTGCCCCCAGCGCGCGTGCTATCGCCTGGGTGTCCTTGGCCACGCCGAGTACCGCCTTCTGGGTGAACCAGGTTTGTCCGGCCGGGCCTTGACCCTTCAAGGCCTGCTGCTCGGTCTGTTTGTGCAACGGCCTGTTTATGAAGCCCAGCAAGGCATGGTTCTGCCACAAGCACACAGCGAACACGACGCCAAAGGCGACCGCGCTCACGATCAGGCGGGTACGCAGCTCCTCAAGGTGATCGACGATGCTCAGTCGCTCGTCGTGGTCGATCGTCCGGATTGCCGTCGCCATCTTCGTCTGAAGCTATCACCGTACTGTCGTTCAACGGACGACTGCGCAAGCTGCGTGCACATCCTCCGCAGTTTCGATCCAGCTGCTAAAGGCCCGCTGCCTTGACGTCGATGAGGCCAGAGAGAGACAATGCATGAGGACAATCCACATCGTATGCGCCGTCACGTGAAGCTGCCAGGAGGCAGGCAGATCGAGGTGGTCTACCTCGACGGCGCTCCCGAGCACAACAACGAGACATCGGCTCAGCTGACCCGCCCCGCCACGGGCGCACCAGCCGATCAAACATCGACGCGAGCGAGCAACGACACCCCTGTCACACCTCGACAGTGGAGCGACTCGCCGAGCACGGCCCCAAGCGAGGCCTTGCACGTGTGTTCACGCTGTGCGGGCGGGCTCGTTCACCCGCTCGATTGGGTCGAGGAATCGCCTGGTCGCTGGCGCATCCTGATGCGCTGCCCCGATTGCGACGCTTTGCGCGAGGGAGTTTTTGGTCAGGCGCTGGTCGAGCGCTTGGATGAGGAGCTCGACAGGGCTACCGGCGCGCTGCTCAGCGACCTGAGGCAGCTGACACACGCGAATATGGTCGAGGAGATCGAGGTCTTCTCTCGCGCGCTCGAGCTGGACCTGATCGGCCCGAACGACTTCCAGCTTCAGCAGTAGCGCTCGACGACCGCATCGGCGAGCAAATCCAGCAACTCGTAGTGCCCTTCGCGCAAGGCCTTCGGTAGCGCCGCCTTCGCTTCGACCACTATCGACAGTGCCTTCTCTCGTGCCTCCTCCAACGCGCCGGTGGCGGCGATCCACTCGCACAACAGCTCCGCTTGGGCGCTGCGCTCTCCCTGGCTGTGCCCATCGGGGTGCGAGAACGCAGAGATGTCAAACGAGGCGATGCGCGGATCGCGACCGCGGGCGAGGATCAACGGCAATGTGACGGTGCCGTCGAGCAGGTCAGTACCCCGCGACTTGCCGGTTCGCTCGGGCGGACCGGACACGTCGAGCACATCGTCAAGCAGCTGGAAGGCAAGGCCGATCCGCTCGGCGAACTTTCCGAGCGCCATCGCAAGCTCTGTTGTTCCTTCGATCCCGATCAGCGCACCGAGCCGGCAAGCCGCCTCAAACAACGAGGCCGTCTTCAGCCGGCAGCGTTCGAGATAGCGCTCGACTGCAACGCTCGCTGCGTAAGCGTCCTCACGCTGCAACAGCTCCCCCGCGGCAAGCGCCGAGCTGGCGTCGGAGAGCGCGCGCAACTGTTGTGAATCGCCGTTGCGGGCCAGCTCGGCAAAGGCCCTCGAGAAGAGCAGGTCGCCGGTCGCGATCGCCGCGGTGCGCCCTGCGTCGGCGGCGACCGTGGGCCGTCCCCGACGCAGCTTGGCGCCGTCGATCAGGTCGTCGTGGACAAGCGTGGCCGAGTGCACCAGCTCGACCGCTACCGCGGCGCGCAACAGACTCTGCTCGCCGCCGTCGCCCTCACCCGGACCGCCCGCAGCCTCGGCGGCGAGCACAACGAGTAGCGGCCGCAAGCGCTTGCCCCCTGCAGCGACCGTGGCCGTTGCGTGCGAAGCCAGCGGGGCACCCGCCTCGGCGACAACCACCTCCAGGTGAGCCTCGGTGCGAGCCATCCGCTCGCGCAGTCCTGGTCCACCGCGGCGCATGATCTCCTCGACCGCCTCCACGTCGGCGGCCGTGTTCGGGCCTGCGTCGAGCGCGGTCATCGTCCGCGAACCGCCCTCTCCCGAGCCTGTGGGGGCGGGGTCATCTCCACTCATGACCCTCCTCCTCTGCAAGTACTCGCCCGCACGGCGCTGATGTCGTCACGTAGTCCCAACCTCACCGACGGTAGCGCCGTGAACCGCGATTATGCCCCCCGCCATCAGCACGTATCCGATGTCGGTACACCCGGCGCGCTCCATCTCGGCGGCGAGCGCGACCGGAGAATGGAAGCGCTTGACCGAGTTGGGCAGATACGTGTAGGCCTCTGCGAGGGTCACTTGTGCGGGATCCGCGGCGGGACGCCCACGCAGGCGCGCAAGGCCGCCCGCAAGACCGCCGATCAGGGGAACCACGCGGTCGAACCAGACCCGGTAGAACAACGACAAAGGTGGCCGTGTGGGGGTCGTCATCTCGAGCACCACGACGCGACCGCCGGGACGCACCACCCGCGCCATCTCACGCAGACCCAGTCCCAAATCGGAGAAGTTGCGAGCGGCAAAGCCCACCGTGGCGGCGTCGAAGCTGTCGTCCGCGTAAGGCAGTTCCAGTGCGTCGCCCCATTCGAAGCTCAGACTGGCAGTCCCCGAGCGCGACGAACCGTTGCTCCCAGACGAGGCGGGCGGGACGCCTGGCAAGGCCTTGGCGCCCTTCAGCCGAGCGAGCGCGAGCATCGCCTCGGAGAAGTCGCTGCCGACCACCTCCCCTCCCGGGGAAACTCGTCGAGCAAGCTCAATCGCCAAGTCGCCCGTACCGGTTGCGACATCGAGCACGCGGTCTCCAGGACCAACCTTGGCGAAGTCCACGGCGCGGGAGCGCCAGCGATGGTGCAGCCCGGCCGTCATGACGGTGTTGAGCAGGTCGTAGACACCCGCCACACGGTCGAACATGGCCCTGACCTGTACCGCCTCCAAGCGGCCGGCCCTCGCGTCAGCGCTTCGCCGAGCGGGCATCGTGCCTGCCGGCTACTTGAGCTGTGAGAGGAAGAACACGGCCGCGCTGAACTTCTTGGGCGGCAAGTTCTTGAAGGAGGGCATCGGCGCGGTCGGGTTGACCAGTGTGCGGGCAATGCCCGCAGCGGGCAGACGAGAGCCGATATGGGTCAGCTCGGGGCCAGGACCCGAATTTCCGTTGTCGCCTATTTTGTGGCACGCCAAACAGCCGGACTGCGCGACCACCTTCCTGCCCGCTTCGTATTCGGCCAAGGTCTTGCCTCCGGCCTGCACCACGGCCGCGGGCGTCGGCATTTCGATTGCCGTCGGAGAGCCCGCGTTGGCGCCCTCATAGGTGAGCAACGCCATCGCACCAATCACGAACAGGCCCGTGAACATCGCGATCGGCCGGCGCTCGGGCCGGCGCTCGGGCCCACGGTCGTAGAAAGGCAGCAGGAACAAGAGGATCATGCCGATCGTCGGCACGCCGATCGTGGCGAGCGGAACCAAGCTCGGCGGCTTGATCACGCGCAGCACCTCGAACAAGAAGAAGAAGTACCACTCAGGACGCGGCACATAGGTGGTGGTCGTCGGGTTGGCCTTGGAGCCGAGCTCGGCTCCAAGCACGAGCGACATCGCGATGATCACCGCCATCACCACGCACGCCATCAGCGAATCCTTCATCACTGCATAGGGGAAGAAGGGCTTGCCTTCGGCCTTCTGGAGGGAGTATTCGCGGAGGTATGCCTCCTTCTCGCGCCGGTTCACGCGTCAGCCTCGCGCAACTCAGCCTTCTCCTCGGCTTTCAACCAAGGGGGAGCGGTGGTTCCGAGCTTGGCGACGAGATACAGGTGAGCCCCGATCAAGGCAGCGAGCAGCCCCGGCACGAGCAGCATGTGGATCGCATAGAAGCGCGACAGGGTCGTCGCGCCGAATTCGCCGCCGCCGCGCAGAAAGTCGCTCAGGTAAGGGCCGACCAAGGGACCGGTGCCGTTGATGTTGACGCCGACGATCGTCGCCCAATATGCGCGCTGGTCGAACGGCAGCAGATAGCCCGTAAAGGACATGGTCATCGTCAGGATCAAGAGGACCACGCCGATCACCCAGTTGAGCTCGCGCGGGTACTTGTAGGCGCCGAAGAAGAACGTCCTGCCCATGTGCAGAAAGACGAGGATCACCATCACGCTCGAGCCCCACTTGTGCATGCCTCGGACGAACTGGCCCAAGAACACTTCGTTGGTGACGTGCCTGATCGATTCGTAAGCTCCGCCGGAGGCGTCGGGCCGGTAGTACATGGCGAGGAACACCCCGGTCACGGCCTGGTTGAGGAAAGCGAACATCGTGGCTGAGCCGAGGGTGTAGAACCAGTTGGTGCCCTTGGGCACCTTGCGGAACATCATCCAGCGAGCGCCTCCGCTGAGGGAGGTGCGCTCGTCCACCCAGTCGACGACGGTCTTGCCGCCCTCCTTGGCGTGGTCGGCCGGCCCCAGCTTGCCGGCCGGGTCGCCCGGGCGCGGGGGCGGCGCCTTCAGGGCGGAGGGCATCGGCGGTGCGGGAAGTTTCGGCGCCTTGGCCATGCCTTACCTGCGCTCCGAAGGTCGGGAGGGATACATGTACTGGCCGATCCCGTCGATCGGCTCGCCTGGATCGCGAGGCGAGAAGCGCTCCAGCTCGCTGTTGACGCTGTAGCGTGAGCCGATCTGCACGACGCCCCTCACCACGCGTGTGTAGAAGCGGTCGAGCGGCCTCACAGGAGGCCCACCGACGGGTACGCCGAGCAAATTGTAGACGCCACCGTGACAAGGGCAGATGAAGCGCTCGGCCGCGTCTACCCAGCGCACCGGGCAACCCAAATGTGCGCAGCGCGAGGTGATCGCGATGAACTGGGTGTCGCGATCGGCCTTGTCGGTGTCCAAGAGCGGGTTGCGCTTGCGCACGTACACGGTGGCCTTTCCGGCCTCCCCGATCCCGGGCGTGAGCGTAATTACGGTCGGGACGTAGTTGTTGTCCGGGAACATGTCGACCGGACCGACGCTCTCCCAGGTGTGTGGGGCTTCTTTGAAGATCGGCCCAATCGCGAAACCAAGGGCGGGCAGCAGGAAGGAGGCGGCCGCGATACCGCCGGCGGCCTGGGAGCCGACCGTCATGAATCGGCGACGCGTCACGGTCTCGCCCTCGAAGGCGCCCGGAATCTGGCGATCTATCGTGTAGCGAGACTTGTGCTGGCTGTGCTTGTCGGACACGGCCCGAACAATATCGAGTGAGCGCCTCCGCGTGCTCAGGACATACCTCAAGCGGGGACGAGGCGATGCAACGCTTCTAAGGCCTCGGGCGAGCCAATCCGCAACAGCGCCTTGGCATTTTCATAGCCCGCACTGCCCCCCCAGCCGACCGCATAGGCGCCGGCCATCCAAACGGCTTCGGCCATCTCAGGCGTTGCGCCGGCTCGCGCGAGCGCGCTCAACGTGATCACGTCGGCCAGCTCGGCCACCGCCTCGATGTCGCCCAGCGCGACCAGCCGTGCAAGTCCGAGGGCATAAAGGCGGTCGCCCGCCAACAGGCCGAGGTCTTCTTCCCGCGGGCGAACAACGCGCGAAGCGCCGTAGTGCAGGAGATAGCCTTCGTAAATCGTCTCCATCAGCAGCTCGTAGTCGGGTCCATGACCGCCGGCCCTTGGGCCCGAAGCGGCCAGCTGAGCGGGACCGAGCGACTGGGTCTGCGGCACCGAACCCTCAGAGCCGGACTGCACCAGGCTCGCCATCAGCCCACCCTCGGCCAGCAGCAGCTCCCTAAGTCGCTCGAGCGAAGCGCCAAGCCCGCCCCGCGGGTGCCAAGCTCCGCCGGACGTGGCGCCGTCGGGGCTCGACACTTCAATCGAGTCCGCACTCATGCCAGCTCCGCAAAGGCGGCGGCCGCCGCCGAGAGGGTGACTTCCAACTGCTCGGGTGTGTGAGCGAGCGAGGGGAACCAGGCCTCGTACTGCGATGGCGGCGTGTACACGCCGCGCGAGAGCAGTCCTCGACACCAGCTCGCGTAGGCGCGATGGTCGCAGGCTTGGGCGCCGACAAGATCGCGTACAGGCGTCTCACTGAAGAACACCGTCAGCAGTCCTGGCAGGCTGACGACTTGAACCGGATAGCCGCTTGTCCCACCGGCGGCCTCGCGCAGGCCTGCCGCCAACTCCTCGGTGAGCGCCGCCAGTCGTAGATAGGCGCCGTCGTCGAGCAGCGCCAAAGTCGCAAGGCCGGCAGCAACCGCGAGCGGGTTGCCCGAAAGCGTTCCTGCCTGGTAGACCTCGCCCGCAGGCGCCAACATACGCATCAGCTCCGCCTTGCCCCCCACCGCACCTGCCGGCAAGCCTCCACCGATCACCTTGCCCATCACAGTCAGGTCAGCGTTGATACCGCTGAGTTCCTGGGCGCCCCCGCGCGCCACCCTGAAACCACTGATGACCTCGTCAAGGATCAGCAAGGCGCCCGTCGCGTCGGCGCGCTTGCGCAGCAGTTCCAGAAAGCCTCCTTCGGCGGGGACCAAACCCATGTTGGCCGGCATCGGCTCGGCCACTATCGCGGCGATCGAATCGCCACCTTCGGTTGCCCCAATCAGCGCGCCGGCGTCGTTCCACGGCAGGATCGTGGTTGCTGCCGCGGCGCTGGACGGCACTCCCGGGCTGGACGGCAGCGACTGCGTGGCCAGACCCGATCCGGCCTGCACCAGCAAGCCATCGACATGACCATGGTAGGCCCCCGCGAACTTCACGATCCGCTCGCGGCCGGTGGCGGCGCGCGCAAGGCGCAGGGCGGTCATCGTCGCCTCGGTTCCTGAGGAGGTCATGCGCACCATATCCACCGACTCCACCCGCCGCGCGATCTCGGCGGCAAGGTCGATCTCCCCCGCGGTGGGCGCGCCAAAGCTGGTCCCCCGCGCAGAGGCTGCCGTCACGGCTTCAAGCACATCGGGATGAGCGTGGCCGTGGATCAACGGCCCCCACGAGCACACGTAATCCACGTAGCGGTTCCCGTCCACGTCGAGGATTTCCGCGCCGGCGCCGCGCTCGATGAAGATCGGGTCGCGTCCGATCGCTCGCATCGCACGCACCGGCGAGTTGACCCCACCGGGAAGCAGCTCCAGCGCACGTTGGTACAGCTCTGTGGAGCGCGTGTCTGTCAGCGATGCCGGCATCGGAGTCAGTCGTGCAACGCGATGCTAAGACCGAAACCCGGGCGCGTCCGAGCGAAAGTCTCCAAGCGCTCTAGACACCGGCGTGCTCGCGTTCCCAGTTCTTGAAGTCCTCGGTGAAGTACAGCAACCTGATCTTCTTGTACTCGGTGGAGGAATACAGCGTGGCGCGCTCCTCGATCCCGGTCATCTCGGCAATCGAGTCGAGGATCGCGTCGCACTCCTGCTTGGAGCGCCCGTGGGCCATCGTGAACACCGAGTAGGGCCAGTCCTCGTAGGTGGGCCTCTCATAGCAGTGAGAGATGCCCCGCACTGCCGCCATCTGGCGTCCCACATCGTAAATATCGGGCTCGGGCACCTTCCAAACGCCCATCCCGTTAGCGGAGAATCCTGCGCGCCGGTGGTAGAGGATCGCCGCCACGCGCCGTAGCAACCCGCGCTCCTGCATTCCGGAGAGGTGATCCAAGAAGCGTCCTTGCTCCTGACCCAGCGCGGCGGCGGCCGGTGCGTAGGGTTCGGGTACGACCGGCATGTTGCCCTGCAGGGCCTTGATGACCTCAATGTCGAGCTCGTCATATGGCTGTGGATCCAGCTCGATCGGCTCGGTGGCAATGGCCGGTGAGGCGAGCGCCTTGGTGTCGCCCTCCATCTCCAAATCCATCCTGATCTTGAACAGCTTCAGCGTGGGCAGCTGGCGCACCGACTCCGCCCCCGCTTCAGCCGCGAGCGCTTGCAGCGTGCCTTCGAGCCCGAGCGGCGAGTCGGGCTCCGTGGCGATCGTGAACCATAGATTGAATTCGTGGTTGCGCAGGTAATTGTGGGATACACCCGGGTGGGCATTGATCACCTGAGCGGCACGGTGAGGATTCTCCGGGTCGACCTTGGCGGCAACCAGCATTGAGGAGTAGCCCAGCGCCCGCGTATCGAAGATCGGCGTGACCTGACGGATGATGCGCTCGTCGAGCAGGTATTGCACCCGTGTCAGCACCTCCTGTTCGCTCACCTCTGCCAGCTCAGCCACCCGTCTGTAGGGGCGTGGCTCGATCGGGAACTTGCCCTGCATCAGGTTGAGCAGGCGCTTGTCGAGCTCGTCGAGCGGGATCGCCGCGCCGTACTTGCGGCTCCTCGTCTTGAGTGCTGCCCGCCCGGCGGCGGGATCTCTGCTTATGCCGTCTGCGAGAGCCATTGAGCCATGTCCTTGGAGTGGTAGGAGATCACGATGTCCGCCCCGGCCCGGTGCAAGGAGGTGAGGATCTCGCCAACGACCGCTCGCTCCTCCATGTAGCCGGCCGCCACGGCCGCCTTCACCATCGCATACTCCCCGCTCACGTTATACGCGGCGACGGGCAGGCGCGTAGCTTGCTTGACCGCCGCGATCAAATCTCCATAGGCCAAGGCCGGCTTGACCATCACCATGTCTGCGCCCTCGGCCGCGTCGAGCAGGGCCTCGCGCACCGCTTCGCGGCCGTTGCCCGGGTCCATCTGGTAGGAGCGGCGATCGCCAAAAGCGGGCGTCGAGGAGGCCGCGTCGCGGAAAGGCCCGTAGAAGGCCGACGCGAACTTGGCCGAGTAGGCCAGGATCGGAGTCTCCCCATAGCCCTCGGAGTCGAGCTCTGCGCGGATCGCGCCCACACGCCCGTCCATCATGTCCGAGGGGGCGACGATGTCGGCGCCGGCACGGGCGTGGCTGGTGGCGGTGCGGGCGAGCAGCTCCAAGGTAGCGTCGTTGTCCACGATCCCGTCGCCCCTCACCACGCCGCAGTGGCCGTGATCGGTGTACTCGCACAGGCACACATCGGTGATGACCAACAGGCCCGGCACGGCCGCTTTGATTGCCGCTGCGGCCAGCTGCACCGCGCCCTGCTCGTCCCACGCACCGCTACCTTCCGCATCCTTCTCGGCCGGCACGCCGAACAGGAGCACAGCCGCCAGGCCGAGCTCGGCAGCCTCGCGCGCCTCTGCCACGACGGCGTCCAGCGGAAGACGGCCGATACCCGGCATCGACTCGATCGGCTCGGGCGCCGAGGCGGTCTCCGACACGAACAGCGGCAACACCAGGCGATCCGCGCGTAGCTCGGTCTCGCGCACCAGCCCTCGCATCGCCGCGGACGTGCGCAGCCTGCGCATGCGCGTGGTGGGGAAAGCCATCGTGCTTCGAGGATACTCGCCGCGCTAATCGGCGTGGCGCAAGCCAAAGCGAGCCAAGGCCGCGAACAGGACGGTCACGCCGATGAGATGAGCGATCGACACGCCGATGCCCGGCGAGGCCCCGTTCACGGCGGCGTCGAGCGCCTGCAAAGCTGCCTTATAAGGGAACACGAACGAGATCGCTCCAATCGCGTCGTACATGCCAACGGCGACCGACCCACTGGGAACCAGGGCCAGGAAGGCCAGCGGCAAAGACAGCAGGAAGGCCAGCAGCGACGCCGCTCTGACCTCGCGTGCGAGCGCGCCGATCGCAACCCCCAGCGCGGCGAAGCCAAGCGCGCCAAAAGCGAGCGCGAGCACCCACAACCCGACGCGCGAGAGGTCGAGCGCCACGAAGGCGCTAACGCCGAACAGCATCCCAAAAGCCACCACGAAACCACACACGGCGCCCAACGATGCCTTCTCGGTAAGCAATCCCATGCGCGAAATCAGCCCACCGCCGCGCCCGGGCGAGCGTCTGAGCAGTCGTGAGAGAACATGCTCTTCGCGCTCGAGCGCGATCCCGCCGGCGGCGAGCAATACGCAGATAAACATCAACGAGATGCTCACCGCGACCACGACCGCATAGGTGTCGAGCGGCGTGCGTTTGCCGTGCAGCAGGGTGCTGTGGACCGTGATCGGCTGGCTCACCGTCGTAAGCACGTCGGCGGCGATACCCAAGTTGTTCGCGGCAAGGCTCGCGAAGCCGGCGATGCGGGTCAGTGTCGCCTGGTCTTGGCCATGCGGCTGGCGGCCGGCAATCGCCTTGAGAGTCGCTGGGAGCTGGCGCAGACCAATCAGTTCTTGGCTTCCCAAAGGCCCTATTTTCCCCCCGCTCAGCAGCAGGTTGAGATCGTGCACGGCGACGCTCTTGATTTGTTGGGACAGGGCCAGGTTGGCCTGCGCCAACGCGGAGTCGATCGCCGAGCGCACGAAGGACTGCTTCAGAGCGTCTCCGTTGTAGATCACTTCGGCCTGGGCTTGGCTCACGCCCGAGGAGATCTTTGAGACGATGTCCGGAGGTATCACGATCGCCGCGAGCACATCGCCGGAGGCGACCTTGGCGACCGCCTGGGCGCGCGTAGGCACCCTTACGACCTGCACATGATCGAACAGCTCGTTTGTGTATTCGTCCAAACCGACCCTGGTATTCCCAAGCGTGATCGTCTCCCCGGGCGGTGTTTCGTCGACGACCGCAACCTTCGGCTTAGATGGACTCGCTGAGATCGCAAACCCGATCAGCAGGGCGATCGCCACGGGATAGATGACCAGCAGCGCTACGAGCAAGCGCGAACGCGCCAGGATCGTCAGGTCCTTGCCGAGCAGCCGCCTCATGGGCGTTCTCTCTTGCGCAGGAAGGCCACGAAAGCACGCTCGAAGTCCTCCTCGCCGCCCTCGGCGGCGAGCGCAGCCGGCGTACCGTCGAACAGGAGCCGACCTCGATCGAGCACGATTACGCGCTGGGCGTAGCGCCGGGCCTCGCCGACCACGTGGGTCGAGAACACCACGCTGGTCCCCCGCCCGGCCAACCCTCCGATAAAGCCCCACAAGCGCTCGCGTTGACTTGGATCGAGCGCCGAGGTGGGCTCGTCGAGCAGGACCACCGGCGGATCGGCCAACAGCCCGAGCGCTACGTTGACGCGCTGGCGGTTGCCGCCGGACAAGCGCCCCACGCGATCGTTCGCTCGATCGGCAAGGTCTGTCTGCTCAAGCATCCGAGAGACCGCCGCCTCAGGGTCTTCGACGCGCTCCAAGCGAGCGAACAGGCGCAGGTTCTCCGCGACTGTCAGCTTGGAGTAGAGCGCCGACTCCTGAGGCACCCAGCCGATGCGCCCTTCGCCGTGAACGAGCGTGCCCGAGCTCGGCTTCTGCACTCCGGCCAGGATCGAAAGCAAAGTGGTCTTGCCTGCCCCATTGGCCCCGATTACGGCTACCAGTTCGCCGGCGTGCGCATCGAAGCTGACCTCGTGCAGGGCCTGGCGCTCGCCATAAAGCTTGCCGAGGCCGCGCACCCCGAGTGCGGGCTCGCTCATGAGCATGGCCATGTCAAGGCCTGTCTCGCTCACAACAATCCACCGGAGGAACCCCCCGATGGGGAGCCCCCGGACGGGGAGGAGCCCCCCGGCGGGGACAGACGCTCCCAAGGTTCGAGCTTGAGATGGCGGTGCAGGTAGATCGCGGTCTCGCGCAACACCGAGAGAATCGGCAACGCCACGAGTGCGCCGATGATCCCGTACAGCTGCAAACCCAGCAGCAGGGCAAAGATCACAAGCAGAGGATTGATCCGCAGCGTGTGGCTGAAGATCTGGGGCGCGACCACGTGGCCCTCCAACTGTTGCAGCCCTACAAACAAGATGGCCAGCCACAGGGCACTGATGGGATCGGTGAACAGAGCCAAGACCAGTGCCGGGATCGCTCCCAGGATCGGACCGATGTAGGGGATCAACTCCATCACCCCATAGAAGACACCGAATGCGAGCGCATACTTTTGCCCGTCGGGGAAGATGCCGAGTACGCCGAACAGGTACAGCGCGATCCCGGTTGACGCGCCCATGACCACGCTGAACAGGAGTTGTCCTCCGACATAGCGCGAGACAGCGTGCTGAGCCAAGCGCGGATAGTCGTCGGCCGGAGTGCCGTCTCCGGCTGGCATCGCCTCGCGCACCAGTCGGCCGATCGACTGACCGTAGACGAGCATGTAGACAGACAGCACGAACACGAGCACCAGATCCACCAGTGCTTTGGCAACTTCGGTCAGCAGAGCTCCGCCGAAAGTGGCAAGTTCCGAGGCGCTTTTGGAGATCTGGTCCTGCAACGTCTGCAGCGCCGTCTTGCCCTGGCTGACGAGTTTGGCGTGAATGCCATGTTTGTTCAGTTCAGCCTGAAAGCTGGCGATCTGGCTGTTGGCTTCGTTGACGATATGCGGAAGATTGTTCGTGAACGTGCGCACCTGATTTGAGATCGGGTTGGCAAGCAGGAAGCCCACACCTGCCAAAGTCAGGAAGAATGCGAGGTACACGGTCAAGACTGCAAGCCCGCGCGGCAGTCGCACGCGCTGTTGCATAAAGGCCACCAGAGGATTGAGGATGAGGGCGATCAGGCCGGCCACGACGAAGATCAACAGAACCTTGCCGGCCGCTCGCGCAAGCGCCCACAAGGCCAGCAGCGAGATCGGCAGCAATACCAGCTGCACCCAGCGCGGCACGATCACGCGCGGCGGCTCGACCGGCGCCTGCTGTCCCTCGGGCATCTCCTCGCCGTCGAGGAGCTCGCGCTCGCCCGCGGTTGGCGGCTGCGCTCGCGGGGTACCCCGCTCCTCGCTCATGCGCCCGTCGCTTCCTGCCAAGATGCCGCTGTCATCGACCCTCCAACGATGGGCAGAGTATGGCTGAGCCCGAGGCGGCGCAGGAGGCGAAAGTCGGTATTGAGACGCGGCAAACGGACGGCGAGCCGCGGGAGGCCTCGAGCGAGGCCCAAGCGGTGAGCGGCAAGGATGTGAGCATCCTGTTCGTGGGTGACCTGGTGGGCAGCATCGGACGCCACACGCTCCTTGAGTGCCTGCCCATCTTGAGAGAGCGCTACGCCCCCACGTTCGTGGTCGTCAACGCCGAGAACGTGGCCGGGGGTCTCGGCATCACCCCGAAGGTCGCCGAGGAGCTGTTTCGCCACGAGATCGACGCGATCACACTCGGCAATCACGCCTACCATCGGCGTGAGATCTACTCCTACCTGGACACCAAGGAGCGGATCGTGCGCCCTTTCAACTACCTGCGCGGACAGCCCGGACGCGGCGTATGCGTAGTCGAGAAAGGTGGAGTCCGGCTCGGGGTGGTCAACCTCAGCGGCAATCTGTTCTTGAAGGCCGGCCGCTCTGCCTTCACCGAGATCGATCCTGCCTTGCGCGAGCTGGGCAAGGTGGACCACATCCTCGTGGACATGCACGCCGAGGCGACCAGCGAGAAGGTGGCCTTGGGTTGGCTCTTGGACGGAAGAGTAACCGCGGTGGTGGGCACCCACACCCACGTTCCCACCGCCGACGGGAGGGTTCTGCCCGGAGGAACCGCCTACATCACCGACGTGGGCATGACCGGTCCGCGCGGCGGTGTGATCGGCGTCAAGCGCGAGCAGGCCGTGGAGGCGCTCGTAACGCAGATGCCGGTGCGATTTGAGACCTCCAAGGAGGACCCGTGGCTGATGGGCGTCTTGGTGCGCGCCTCTAAGCCGCTGCGAGCTGACTCGATCGAGCAGATCCTGATGGCGCGTCCTGCTCCCGCTCCGGCAAGCTGACTTGGCCCAATAGGGCGAGCATCGCCAGGCCAAAGAACCAAGGGATGTACAGATAGAACCAGTGTTCTATCCCCAGTTGCACGGCCACGAGCACCGCGGCGGCGGCCCCCGCCAGGCCGATCAAGTCGCGGCGGCGAGGCAAGATCGCCAGCGACAGAGCCAGCGCCAGGGCTGCGCCTTGGACAGCCGCCTGTAGATAGCCGATGTTCCCATACAGGCCCCAGATCGAGAACGGCGATTCGCGGTTTGACTGGTAGGCGAACGTGCGCTCATAGATCGTATGCAGCGAGTCGTGGGTCAAGGCAGGAATCGAGACAACCGCCACAGTCGCCGCGAAGGCCAGTGCGAACAAAGCCAAAGCCCGGGCGCGAGCGCGGGCGGAAAGCCCATCGATGCCATGCGTCCACAACAGTGGCGCAAGCGCCAGGGGTGCGAACTTGGTGAGACCGGCCAGCGCCGCGAACATACCCCGCGCGGGTGGCGAGGACGCCACGAGCAAGGCCGCCAAGATCAGCACCGCTACGAGCGAGTCGTTGGAATTGCTCTCCAAAGCGAACAGGGTGAACGGATAGGAGACCCAGGCATACGCCAGCACAATCCCCAACCCAGGCCCGCGCACCCTACGACCCAGTAGAAACAGGAGCGCGATCGCAAGCAAATCGAACACGATCGCCGCCGCGTGGGCCGCCGGCAAATCGTCCCAGTGCCCGCTCCAACCGAAGGCCTGCTGAAAGGGAACGTAAGCCTCGTAGTTGACCGGACCGTAGGTGTCCCCGTGTTCGTTGTCGGAGGGATAATTGCCGTACAAAGGCTTGCCTTGGGCGATACGTTGAGCGCCAATCACACCTGCGTAGCCCACGTCGATCACGTTCGAGTCGGTCACATCGAGGCCGATACGAAAGCCGATCAGGAAGACCACGCCGATCGCCAGCCAGGGTGCCGGCACAAGCAGCCGCAAGGGCCGCGGCTCGCGTGAGGGTGCGCCGCGCCGCCCTATTCGCGCGAGCGCCAGCATACGCACAAGCAGGTACACCAGCGGCGGATAGACCAGGGGCGTGGAGGCATAGATGTCGGCGTGGTTGAAATAGGCCAGCGACACCGAGAACGAGAGCAACACGAGCAGGTCCAGATGCAGCAAGCGCAAGGGTTTGCGCCAATCGAAGAAAGGCACGAAGAAGAGGACGCACAGAGGAATCCAGATGTAGAGCGCGTTGACGTGCCTGCCGAAGGCCCCCGGATAGCCTCGCGCCATCGACCAGGCGATCTGAAAGCCGGTCCACTGTTCAAGCACTTTGCCGTTGTGATCGGCGATGATGACCTGGCCAATCTCCTTGCCCTGCTTTGAGAAGTAGCTGACCTGCCAGCGCGTCGGACCCTTCAGATAAGCGCCCCCGTAGGAACCCTTGTATTTGGCGCGCACCGCCTTCATCTTGGGCAGCCGGTTGGCGATTTTGAGGACTTCGTCGGAGGAGAGATGACGCCCGACCGGAGGCATATCCGATGCTTCCACGGGGACCGGTGTTTCGGGGTTGGTAGCCGTCGTGCTGGAAGTCGCCGTCGAAGCGCTCTGCTTAAAGACCACCGTGGTTTCTTTTTCGGATTGTCGTGCGTGCCCTCCCCGAGCAGAAGGCGAAGTCGCAAACAAAGAGGTGGGAGTCGGAGAGCGTGTGGAGCCCGGTGCGGCAGCGAGCGCCGCGGAGCTCCCCACCAGAGCGCAGGTAGCCGCGAGAAGCGCCAAGGCGCCTATGCGGAGGAGCGGCAAGCCGCGAAGACCCATCGTGCGAGGGTACCGGCGCCCGGATCAGCTTGGGCGAGCTTCGAAGTGCTCCAACACGAGCGGGGCCACGTCACGAATCCTCCACTGAGTCCGATCTCGAGGCAGATCCAGCCCACACAAGATCAAGGCCCCCAACGAATCTTCACCGCGCAGCGATCCGTGCGAGCCGCCGCCCACGTGGGCCTGACCACCCAGGTCGGCGAACTCCCAGCCGGGGGCGGCCGAGAGCAACACCTCGCCCGAGGTAGCGCAGTTCAAAGCCGACCACACGCGCTCCAGGGCCGCCGGGTGACTTGCCGTTGTGAGGCGAGCATCGTCGAAGTTCGCGTCGAGCACCGAAGCAGTGCCGTCCACAGACCAAGCACGCCCCTCCCAATCCTCATATTCATCGCCCGGGCAGAACCTGAGCTCCCCATGTCCAGGACGGGCAATCGCGGCCTCGACCGGCACGCCGTGCGGGTCACGCTCCAACCACATCACGAGCTCCACGCCCTCGATGCCCAGCACCTTGCGCACCACGTCCGAGCGCACCCGCCCGTGTGGGTCCTCGTCGAGGACATAGACCATGGCCGCGCGCTGAGACGGACACACCGCGATGCGAGAGCGCTCGGCCCGACTCGATCCCGCGCGCGCGCCGGCCGGCAGCACGTCCAGCTCCGCGAGCGCATCGGCCAAAGCCACACTGTTTGCAACCGGTGCCTGGGAGTGGTCGGCCATCACGATCACGGCGTGCTCCTCCAAGAACCGTTCGACCCCACCGCCCGCATCCATCACCCGCTGCAGCTGGGCGTCAGCGAGCGCGATCGAGCGCACCTGACCGTCCGGTCCGGAGCGATGAGAATGCCAGTCGTTGTCGGGCAGCGACAAGAGCATGAAGTCGAACAGGTCGTGCTCAACCATGTAGGCGCCCACACAACCCGAATGCCGGTCACGCACGCCCGGCATCCCCAGGTTCGAACGACAGCCAGTCTGGCGACTCGCGAAGATGTCGGCATAGAACAGCTCCCTGGGGCCCATCACCGCATGGCGCAACAGCCTCGAGGCGATCCGCGTTAGCGTGGTGTCGCGCTGGGGCTCGTGACGGTACCTGCCCCGGTACATCAGATAGGTCGTTCCCGCCGTGCGCACATTCGCATCGTCGAGCGTCTCGAACACCGTCTCGGTGTCCTTGGACAGGTGAGCGCCGTTCATGTTGTAGACCGTGTCGGTCAACTGGCGACCCAACCCCACCTTCTGGGAGGCCCTGAAGCTGGAGCCGTACTCCACATAGCGTTCTTCCTCGCGGTGGTACCAGCTCATGCCAGGAATACCGTGGCGCTCCTGCCATTCTCCGGTCACGATCGACGCGGCGCAGACAGGCGTCACAGACGGAAACGCGGCCACGCACTCCGGCACGTACAGGCCTCTCTCGATCAGGGCGCCCAGCACGGGTGCCTCGCCAGCGGCGACGGCTCGCTCGAGCATCGCGGGCGCCATCGCGTCGATCACGCACAGGACAAGCTTCTTCACTAGCGACGCAAGATCCTCAGGCCTTCGTACTTCTCCTGGGAGCGGGCCCTCATGCGCAACCACAGCCAAGCGAACAGCGCCACAGCCACATATCCGAGCGGGTACACCAAGGCGGCGAGGCCGGCCACGACCAGCGATACCGAGTCCAGGTACAACGTGACCGCTTCGCGCGAGCCACGGTCGGGCAAACGTGAACGAGTGCGCATCGCCAACGGACGTACAACGGCCTGCGCAAGCAGCGCCGCGGCGGCACCCCCAATCAAGCCAGGCCACGCAGCGTCGTTGTGAGCGGCGAGCGTGCCCGCGAACAGCAGGGCCCCCACACCGATTCCAATGCCCGCAAGCGCCTGCGCCGCCGGCCCTGCCTCGAAGCGCTCTGAGCCCAAACGCCACTGCGCCAGGTAGGCGAGCACCAGGCCCGCCGCGACCGCCACCAACCACCAGTCCGAGTACAGGAAGCTGTAGTCGCCGACGCTGAAGCTGACCCCCAGGACTTTGCTCGAGGCAAGCCCACCCGCGAGCAGAGCCGGCAAGAAGGGGCGCACGCCGGCAGCGAGAGCCAAACCAAGACCGAGACCGATGTAGAAGACGAGACCATTCATAGGGCAGAGGTGATCGTTGCAGGGATTTGCGTCGGGCGGGGCGTGCGCTACCTTGGAGCGGCCATGTTGGGAGCGCCATGACGATAGACGACCCCTCCGGCGGGCGGCCTTCGCGTCCCACCGCCCACGAACTGCAGCGCTACGAAGCGGTGTTTGCCGAGCGTACGCGTGGAATGCGCTCCTCGGCGATGCGCGACATGATGTCCCTCACCGAACGCCCCGAGGTGATCTCCTTGGCCGGCGGCCTGCCCGAGACCAAGACCTTCCCGCCGGAGCTGTACGCCAAGCTGATGTCCCAGGTGGCCGCCGAGTCGACGGCGCGGGCCCTCCAGTACGGCCCGACCGAGGGCATGGCCTGCACGGTGCAGTGCATCCTCCAAGTGATGGCCGCCGAAGGAACCTCGGTGGACCCGGACGAGGTGATCGTCACAACCGGGGGCCAGCAGGTGATCGACCTGATGTGCAAGGCCTTCATCGATCCCGGCGACACAATCGTGGCCGAGGCCCCCACCTACCCGGGGGCTGTGCCCACCTTCGATGCCTATCAAGCACGTGTCGTGCAGATCGAGATGGACTCCGACGGCATGCCGATCGACGAGCTCGAGGCCACTCTGGATCGGCTCGAAAGCGAAGGCCGCCGGCCCAAGCTCATTTATACGATCCCCAACTTCCAGAACCCTGGCGGCGTGACGATGTCGCTGCCGCGCAGACGGCGCCTCGTCGAGGTGGCACGCGAGCGTGAACTCCTGGTCTTGGAGGACAACCCCTACGGCCTGCTTCGCTACGAAGGCGAGCCTCTGCCGACCTTGCACTCTTTGGATGCCGCCGCGGCCGCACGCGGCGGGGCTTCAGACTTCGTCGTCTACCTGGGCACCTTCTCCAAGATCCTTTCTCCTGGAGTCCGCCTCGGTTGGGCCGTCGCGCCAAGGCCCGTCATGGAAAAGCTCAACCTGTGTAAGCAGGGCGCCGACCTATGCTCCTCGCCGGTCACCCAGCTGTTCGTTGCCGCCTACTTCGCCGAGAGCGCCTCCTTCGGCCCCCTACGGGGCCGCTCCAGCGCGGCGCTTGCCACCGCGCGCAGCGACAAGGAGCCCTTGTGGTTGGCTCATCTGGAGTCTTTGAAGGAGCTCTACAAGGTCCGACGCGACGCGATGCTTGGCGCCTTGGCCGAACACTTCGGCGCGGCGGCGTCTTGGACCAAGCCCCAAGGCGGCCTGTTCATCTGGGCCACGTTGCCCGACTACATCGACACCACCGACCTGCTCGCTCGGGCCTTGGAGAGCGAGGCCGTCGCGTTCGTTCCGGGTCGCGCCGCCTATCTCGACGGACGCGGAGCCTCCTCGATGCGGCTCAACTTCGCCGGTGTCCCCGAGGAGGACATCCGTGAGGGCATCCGCCGCATCGGCAAGGTCGTACGCGAGCAGGTGGGCCTGTTCGGGACGCTCACCGGCGCCGAGCCGGCCGTTCCGGTCTCGCAAGCCCGCACAGACGACACGGGCATGGCCGAGGTGGTCGAGCTGCCGCGTCGCGAGCCGCGGCCCGGCGAGCGCCGCAGCCGCTGAGATCCGGACGGGTGGGGCGCAGCATCGCGCAGCTCAGCGTACGTCTAGGAGTCGCCGGCGGCGAAGTCCTCGGGGGTGACCTCGTCGAGGAACTCCTTGAAGCGCTCGACCACGTCCTCTGACTCCTCCATGTTGTGCTCGAACTCGATCGCCGACTCGGCGATCACCTCCTCGGCGGCGAAGATCGGCGCCCCTGAGCGAACCGCCAAAGCGATTGCGTCGGAGGGACGCGAGTCGATCTCCATCTCGCGACCGTTCACGCTGAGCGTGATCGAAGCGAAGAAGGTGTTCTCCCTCAGCTCGGTCACCGCGACTTGAGTGCACTTGACCTCGAGCTCGCCGAGCATCTCGCAAAGCAGGTCATGGGTCATCGGGCGCGGCGTCGAGGCTCCCTGCAACTTCATCAAGATCGAGGCCGCCTCGGGATGGCCGATCCAGATCGGCAGGAACTTGTTGCCGTCAACCGTCTTCAACAACACGATCGGCTGCTTGCCGACCATGTCGAAGCTCACGCCGTAAATGACCATCTCCTGCACGACATTTCCTCCAAGAGGGGAGATCCAGAGTATAGGTGCCCCTTGTCCACATTCCGCTGTCCACGCACGCCGTTCGAGCGCCGGTATGTGACCGTCAGGACACCACCGCAGGCCTTCAGCCCCGCATTTGAAAACTCCAGAGCTTGTTGCCCAAGAAGTTCAGCGGCGTAGAGGCAGCCACCGCGAGCGCCTGAGCGGGCACCTTCGCGACGCCGCCCAGCTCGACCAGCAAGGTCAAGAAGAGCAAGCCGAACAGGAACGCGATCAGACTCACAACGAAGAAGCGAAGCGCCTGGAAGTGAATGCGTCCGGCCGAGGCATCGAAAGTCCAGTGCCGATTGAGCACGAAGTTGTTGAGCACCGCGACCAGCCACGCCAGCACGGCAGCGCCTTGGTAGGGGATGCCCAAAGCATGTACGCACAGGGCATACACAGCCAGGTTGATGACGAAGCCCACCCCGCCCACAAGCCCAAAGCGCACGAGTTGCAGCCAGTTGGCAGGCTTGCGCAAGCCGTGTAGCAGACGCATGTGAGGGCGCGCTTCGACGTGCTTGGAGCCGCCCCCCGGGCGGATATCCATGGCGGTAGCCTCCTCCGACATCCGATCAGGGTAGCTCAGGCAGCCCTGGACCAGCTGCGCCTGAGCCATCAACGCCACCGGGGCGACCCAACTCATGGCGGCGCTAGCCTGTCTGTTGGTGAGCGTCGGGTCAGATAGGACTGCTTTGGAGGGGGGCCCCCGGCGAGGGCTGCCTCGTCTGCGCTATTTCGCGGCGGCGGGAGCGCTCGTCCTGGCCGCGATCGCCTTGGTAGCTGCCTTTAGCGGGGGAGACGCCCAAAACCGGGGCGGCGAGGGACACTCGGCGAAGGCCAAGGCGGGTCTCGGCTCAACTGCCTCCAGCTCGTCGGCCAACGGAGCCCAAGGCACCACCGTGGACAAAGGCAAAGTTGCCCTGCCAGGCACCCAACCGACTGGAACCGCCACGCAAAGCGGAGCGACAAGCGCCGGCGCCCACGTGGCGGGCAAAGCGCCGACGAGGGCTACCGGTGTCGGCGCGGCGACCCAAGGTGCCGTCGCGGTCGCCGAGGTGCGCGACCCTGAAGAATCCAAGAGCTTTCCGCTACCCGCCTCAGTGCACCACCGCTCGGCCTCTTCTCCAGGCGCAGCCGGCGAAGCCGCTGTCGCGGCGGGCGCCGCTTCAGACGCTCAGATACGCAAGGAGCTGGGCGAAGAGCAACATGCCGAAGCTCAAGCACGGGCCGCCCAACAGCGTGTGCTCACGCCCGTCGCGGGGGGGTTCTCGGTGGGCGGCAACGGCACGATTCCAATCCCCACCGGCGTACCGGAAGCGGTCCAGCGAGTCGTCGCCGGCGGCAACGCGATCGCCGACTTCCCCTATATCTGGGGCGGCGGGCATGGATCCTTCATTGCCAATGGATACGACTGCTCCGGCTCGGTGAGCTATGCCTTGGCCGCGGGTGGTCTGTTGAGCGCTCCGCTCGTATCGGGCGACTTGGCCAATTGGGGCGAAGCGGGGCCGGGTCGCTGGATCACGATCTATGCCAACGCCGGCCACACGTTCATGGACGTCAACGGCATGTGGTTCGACACCGCCGGGCGCAGCGGGCCGTATGCGTCACGCTGGCTTGTCTCCCAGCCGTCTTTGGCCGGGTATGCCGTGCGCCACCCGCCGGGACTCTGACCGCGCCGACGCGCTCAGTCGAGCCCGCTCAAAGCCGATCGTCCCCGGCCTCGGGAGCCCAGCAGAGTTTTGGATCAGGGGTTGAGAACGACGGTGCTCAGCGCGGTAGTCGTCTGGGGACTCTGGCGAGAGGCATTGCGGGCAAACAAGCGCAGCATCAGCTTCAGTTTGCGGACGTGCTTCAGACGCGCCGAAGTGCGGCTCGAGAACTTGATGTGAAGAGTCCCTTGGCCGGCCTTGGTCGTGACAAGCACCGCGGTGCCCACCACGATCGAGCTGGGGGTTCCCTTGGGCAGGCCCGTCGCTGTCGCGCCGTGAATGCCAAGCCGTTTGGCGACCGAGCTTTCAAGGAGTACCTCGATACTGCCGGCCACCTGCTCGTTGGTGGTGTAGTGAACGGGGAGACCTTTACTCAAGGCCTTTTTCAAAGATGTGGTAGCCGCGATCCCGGTGACCACGGGAGCCGGGATGGTCGGCGTGGCGCCAGGCAGCGCCGTGCCGGAGGAGCCGGAGGAGGAGGAGGAGGAGGAGCCTCCCGTTGTCGTGCTCGCGGGACTACCTGGGCCCCCCGCTGGGCCTCCGCCTGAGGGCGGTTCGGGCGAGGGCGGGAGTGGTCCATCGACCGTTATTGACCTTTTCGTGCTTCCCGTGTCGCCGCCAATGTCGGTAATGGTGAGCGTCACGTCATAGGTGCCGCCGTATTGGTAGGCGTGATATGTGCTGGCGGTGCACACCGGTTCCCATGTGGGACATGGCGACACAGACGGCGAATTGGCGGTTGGAGCACCCGGCGCATATCCGGTGACAGAAGCAGAGCCGTCGCCGAAATTCCAAGTGTAAGTAGCATACTTGTGCTGAGCTATTCCGCCCGGGGAAAAGCCGATCGCCGCGCCCAGGGTCACGTCGGACTCCATCCCGTCAAACCCGACAATTTCACCTGTATTGACAGTATTGGGGGCGGTGAAATAAGGTTCAAAGGAGATGTTGTTCATGCACGGCACCCCCGGATAAGGCAATAGCAGCGAAGCCAAGTTGAACGCGTCGTTGAGGTAGTACGAACCGTTGTTGAAGGCCTGATTTGAGAGCGTGCCGGCGCCTGTCAGCGGGCTGGCCGAAGGGCTGCCGCCATCCGTGGCAAAGAAGGAGTTGCGGCACTCGTCGGTGACCTCTCTCCCGTTAGGGTCCTGCCAAGCGTTCAACAATGGATCGGTGACTGTGTCCTGCTGCTCAACCGCGATCTGGTTGATGACCAAATCAGCTAGACCCTCGTCGTAGGAGCCATCCGGGCCACGAGCAGACCTAAGCTGGTTGGGCTCCTGCTCATGAGGTGCGTCAAGTCCCAGTTCCCTTGCTTCTTCCTCTTCGCGCTGTTCCTGTGCCGACTTGTTTCTGAATTCTTCTTCTTCCTTGAGCGAGTGTTTCTTGGTCTTCTCCTTTTCCTCGAGTTCACCATGCGGCTTGGCGCCCGGTTCAAAACCGCCATCCTGACAGTCAAAGGCCTGCGAACGGTCGCGGGCCGCCAGATGGTAGTCGCCCTCTCCACCCGCTGTCCAGGGAATCACGGCATACAAGACGGTGTTTGCGTCACCCGATTCAGGATTGCCACTGATGTCTGAGTGATAGCTACAAAAGCTCTTAGTGAAATCGGCATAGCTTGCGGGCACTACGGGTACGGTCGGTTTCACCGGAGCCACAGGCGGTTCCAGTTCCTCGATTTCGCCTTTTGCTTCCTTTTCGGCCTTTTCTTCGTTATAGGATTTCAGTTCCTTTTCGTACGTCTTCTTTTCATTTTCATACGTTTCAAGGAGTTCTGGATAACTGTCCTTCGATTCTTCATATTCGGAGATTTCCTTGAGTTCGCCATCGAAGTCAGAACAATGCCCGTTGGGCCCGCCGCCGTCGAGGCAAACGGTGACACCGGGAGGCGTCATCAGATAGAAGATCGTGCCCATACCCTTCTGAATGCCATGCTGTTCGCCGAGGAAGGCTTCCAGCTGTGCGCGTACTTGTTTATCAGTGAGACACACTGTTTCGCCCCCGAGCAATGGTATCTCCTGCAATGGTGGCTCCAGAGTCCACGGATGTGGATCAACGCAGCCTTCATTCGCGGGATAGGGGTTCGTGTCGGTATAGGCGCCATGGAAAGTGGAGTGACCGGTGGCGGGCTGATTGGTCTGATCGGTGTACTGCGTATCGACAGCGAAAACGTTACCCAACTGGCTCCCGACAGCCCCTGCATTCGCCAAGAATCCATCGATCATGCGCTGCCAGTCTCCGTGGTAGTAATCCTCCGGATCCCAGTAGATTGCATAGGTGGAAACCGAGTGCATTACCGGTCCTGGATGCCCAGGACGCGTGGGATCGTTGTTGAATTCCAAAACCGGTTCGTTGGCTTCCGCTACCCCCTTGCCGAGCCCGTTCCACTTCCAATAGCCTTCCCAGTAGCGCGAAGTTTCGCGCGGCTGCAAGCCGACCTTGGTACTGGCTACTTCGGCGACCACTGCGCCTGCAGGAGTCGTTGCCACGGCGCCCGCGAGCACCAGGACGCCCGACAGCGCGAGCGCCAGGACGCCCGACAGCGCGAGCGCCAAGCGCCGCTGGAATAGACGCACGAGGTAACGAGATGGAGTTGCCACGAAGCCATCATCGGCACGTCTCCCAAGTTGCCTTAGCCCTCCCGCCCGGAGCTTGCAGCCCGACTTGCAAGCTTGCCGATCCGAGACTTCGGGCAATAAGCAAGCATGTCCTCTCAAATCGACGACCAGCAAGGCTCCTTATGACAGAACTAGATGCGCATTTGCCCCTATCGAGCACCCGCAAGCGCGAGGCGCTGGAGCTGTTCGCCCCTCTGCCGCGCCACTACGATCGCGTCGCAGCTGCCCTCAGCTTCGGGCAGGACCCGCGCTGGCGTACAGCCATGGTCGAGGCTATCGGCGCGAGGAGCGAGGAGCGTGTCCTGGATGTGGCGACCGGCACCGGCATGGTGGCCCAGAGCTTGGTCAGGCGCTATGGATGCAAGGTCGTCGGAGTAGACCAGAGCCCTCAAATGCTCGCCGCTGCCCAGGCCAGAGTCGCGACGGACAAGCTTCTATCCGAGCAAGTCACGCTCGTGCATGGCGAAGCCGAGCACTTGCCCTTCGGCGACGACGAGTACGACCACCTGACCTTCACCTACCTGCTGCGCTACGTCGACGATCCCGCCACCACGATGACCGAGCTTGCTCGGGTCGTGAAGCCAGGCGGCCACGTGGCCTCACTCGAGTTCGCCGTGCCCACCAATCCCGCGTGGCGAGCGTCATGGAAGCTCTACACCCACGTAGGCCTGCCAACGCTCGGCCGGTTGGTCTCACGTGAGTGGGCCCACACGGGTAGTTTCCTGGCCGACAGCATCCCCAGCTTCTACGAGCGCTGCCCGATCGAGCGAGTGGTGGAGTTGTGGGAGCAGGCCGGTATCACCGATGTCCATGTTCGGTCGATGAGCCTGGGAGGAGGAGTCGTGATGTGGGGGACCAAGCGAAACACCGAACCGGAGCCGGCCGGTCAAGGGGATGCCCGCCTCGGGAAGGCGGCCGCCAATGGCGACGTCAAGCGGCCTTGAGCGCCCCGCCTTTTATGCCCTGCGCCCCGGCAGATGGCGCGACTTCCTGACCCTGCTGCACCCGCCCTATACCGCCTGGCATCTGAGCTACGTGGCGATCGGGGCCGCGCTGGCGCCTCATGTGTACGGCTACCGATTGGCGTGGACCTTGGTGGCGTTCCTGCTCGCCGTGGGGGTGGCAGCGCATGCTTTGGACGAGTTGCAAGGACGACCGTTGCGGACGGGCCTTTCCTCTCGCACGCTTGTACTGCTCGCCTCGGGCTCGCTCGTCGGCGCGGTCGCCATCGGGATAGTCGGCGCGCTCTCTATCTCCCTGTGGCTGCTGGCCTTCGTCGCCGTCGGTGCGCTGCTCACGGTCGCCTACAACCTGGAGCTTTTCGGTGGACGCATGCACTCAGGTCTCTGGTTCGCCTTCTCGTGGGGAGCGTTCCCTGTGCTGACAGCCTTCTTTGTCCAGGCACAAGAACTGCGGCCTGACTCAATCTTGGTGGCAGGCGCCTGCCTTCTCCTGAGCATCGCGCAACGACACCTGAGCACACCGGTGCGTGAGTTGCGCAGGCTCACCGAGACTGTGAGCGGCGAGCAGCGCCTGAAGGACGGACGCACGCTCAAGCTGGATGGAGCCCGGATCGCCGCCCCGATGGAGAGCGCCCTGATGGCGTGCGCCGCCGGAATGGTCCTACTTGCGGCCGGCTTGGTGGCAGCGCGGCTGTGATTGCCCTCTGTCGAGGCCACACTCGCCTGTCGTCCTCGGTTCAATCAGCTTCGGGCGTAGCGGCCGTTACGGCCACCGATACTCGTCTGGATCGACCGCCGAGCCCGATAATCGGCCCCGGACAGTTGCCGTTCCACCCGCCGGTCGTGCTCCTGCTCGAGTATCCACAACCGGATCTTGCCCTCAACCGATTTTGCTTGCTCTCGCGTCATGGCCATATATTCGGCCTCGGCGACCAAATGCGCTTTGGACGAGCGTCCCAAATCGGGGCTCGGCCCTGGTCACAGTGTCCAACTGCAGCTACCCTAAGCGTGTGATGCGCCCCCGATGACCGATATCGGCGACAGCATGTTCCACAAGGGCCAGCCCATCTGGGTGATCCAAGGCGACGGTTCGCAGCGGCCGGCCGAGTACGTCGGAGAGGGCGAGATGAGCGCTTGGTTCGGCGGGCCACCCACGGTGATCGTCGTGTATCCCGATACTCGCTCCGGCGGAGCGGTCGAGGTGGATCGGGTTATTGCGCGCGAGGCATAACCGTGCGCGGGAGGCCACCTCGTGCGTGGCCGGCATCAATGGGCGATCCTGGATTCGAACCAGGGACCTCTTCCTTATCAGAGAAGCGCTCTAACCAACTGAGCTAATCGCCCGCGGTCGCCGATTCTAGCGTCCCTCCTCGGGAAGCGCAGGCCTTCAAGCGGGCTCGGCGGAGCGCAACCGCTGTGCGAGCGCGAGCGCTTCTTCGGGGTCCAAGAAAGACAGCTCGGCGCGATATCCACCCTTCCTCTCGAGCCGGACCTTCACCTCGGCGCCAAAGACCCCTTCGAGTGCTGTTGCAATAGTGGCGATGGCCTCCTGTTGGTCGGGATGGGGCTCTCGCTTGGTACTGTGCCGGGCTTTTTCGCCATCGGACCCCTCGGCCTTGTTCGCATCCCGGGCGCGCGCTTCGACCGTGCGTACCGACCATCCCTCACGCACTGCGTCCCTGGATAGTCGCCGGCGAGCAGCATGGTCCTCGGCCAACAACAGTGCACGACCATGTCCCTCGCTCAGCTGTTCCTGCTCGAGCAACTCGATCGTCTCGTCCGGCAGGTCGAGCAGGCGCAACAGGTTCGACACGGCGACCCTCCCACGTCCCACGCGGCGACCCACCTGCTCACGCGTGAGACCCAACTCCTCGACCAGGGCCGCACAAGCGCGCGCCTCCTCGATCGGGTTGAGATCCTCGCGCGCCATGTTCTCGATCAATGCGAGTTCTAGGGTCGCGGCGTCGTCGTGAGGACGCACCAACGCTGGTATCTCGCTCAATCCGGCGATCTGGGCCGCCCGCCAGCGACGCTCGCCCGCCACGAGTTCGTAAGTACCGCCCGGCTTCGGCCGAACCAGCACCGGCTGGAGCACTCCCTGCTCGCCAAGCGACCCCGCAAGCGCGTTCAAGGCCTCCTCGTCGAAATGGCGCCGTGGCTGATTGGGATTGGCCACGATCAGCTCGACCGGAAGCTCCCTCAGCTCTTGCTCGCCGGCCGTCTCTCCCGTGGCGCCCAGGATCGCCTCCAGGCCGCGCCCCATTCCTCGCTTTGGCTTAGCCACGTGCCGCCACCTCCTTAGCCAACTCGAAATAAGCGGCTGCTCCGGCGCTGTGTGGATCATGATGGGTGACAGGCAAACCGTAGCTCGGGGCCTCCCCGACTCGCACATTGCGTGGGATCACCGTCTCGAACACCAAGTCCGAGAAGTGGGCGCGCACCTCCCGCTCCACGTCTCTACCCAACCTGGTCCTGTTGTCGTGCATGGTGAGCAGCATTCCAGCCACCGTCAGGCGCGGGTTGAGCTCGCGCTGCACAAGACCCAACGTCTCAAGCAGACCCGCCAGGCCCTCCAGCGCGAAATACTCGGTCTGCACGGGCACGATCACGCGGTCGGCGGCCACCAAGGCGCTCACCGTCAGCGGGCCAAGCGAAGGTGGGCAATCCAACACCACATATTCAAAACTTCCCCTGATCGGCTCAATCGCTTCACGCAGCCTCTGCTCGAAGCCATCGATACGAGGCAACTCAATGTTTGCTCCAGCCAGCCCGGGCCCGGCCGGCAAGAGCTTCAGTTTCTCGACCGAGCTATCGACAATCGCCTCCGCGGCGTCGCTTTCCCCTGCCAAGACCTCATAGAGACCGGGGGTCAGCGCCCTGGATTGGCCAAGCCCAACGGTCGCGTTTGCCTGTGGGTCGACATCGATCACGAGCGTCTCGTAGCCGGCCTCGGCTATGCAAGCAGCCACATTTACCGCTGTCGTTGTCTTTCCCACGCCCCCCTTCTGGTTGGCGATCGCGTAAATCTTTCCCATGGTCGCCAGCACGCTAGCGTCGATTGCGATCGGGCGAGGTTACGACCAGCGGCTTCTTGCTCGCCATCCCCGCGCGGCGGGGAAACCGACCGGGCGTTTCGCGAACCTTCGAGAAGACGTGCAGATGGTGGTCACGCACACCTTCGTACGGCTCGACCCGCCCAATCCAATCGCGCCTCAACCCCAGCAACTCCGCCGCCTCGCAGGCCAGCGACTCCTCCTCTGGATCTCGCTTTCCTCGCCAGTCCACAACAATTCCACCCAACCGCAGCAAAGGAGCCGCGTACTCGAGCACGACCGGCTGCGCCCCCACCGCGCGTGCGCTCACAACATCGTGCGCACCAATCCCCTCAGGCCAATCCTCGACGCGAGCGCATACAGCCTCGGCATTTCTCACCGACGCGGCGGCGGCCACACGTTCGATAAAGGCGCACTTGCGCGCCTGGCTCTCGACAAGCCTGACCTCACAATGAGGGAGCGCGACGGCAAGTGGGATACCTGGGAAGCCCGCGCCGGCGCCAATGTCGGCTAGCCGCTGAGCCCTGCCCAGCTGCTCCAAGTCGAGAGCGACGAGAGAGTCGGCCAGGTGCACGTCGACGGCCAACTCGGGCTCGGTCACGGTTGTGGGTGCCAACTCGTCCAGCGCCAACACACCCACCACGTGCTCCAATTGCTCCAGTTGCGGGCTTGAGAGTCCAAAGCGCTTGCCCAGGCGCTCCAGGGAGGGCCTTATATCTCGATTCTCAGCCACGAAGATTTCACGTGAAACACTGGAAGGCGGCTTTGCAACCACTCACTGCCCGGACAGCAGCTCCACGGAAGTGTTTCCCGTGAAACACCACAAGACTCTCAGTCCCCGCTCGGCTCCACCACTAGATACCGCTCGGGCTCCTCGCCCTCGCTATGGGTCTCAACGTCCTCGCGCTCGCGCAAGTATTCGTGGACGATGCGTCGCTCGGAAGCAGGCATCGAATCAAGCTCCACGGCCTGCCTTGTACGTATAGCCTCCTCCGCAGCGTCCAGGGCAGCACTGCGCAGAGCCTCCGCTCGACGCTCCCTATAGCCATCCGCATCTATCATCACACGAGCCTCTGGACTCCCACCGCGAAAGACAATGCGCTGGGCGAGGTGCTGGACAGCGTCGATCGTTTGGCCTCGCCGGCCGATGAACAGGCCGACGTCCTCTCCCTCGATCGAGCCTGTCAGCACTCCATCGGTGCGCTCCACCCGAACATCCACGTCGAGGCCCATGCTGTCCACGACCTCCTCCAACAACTCCCGCAGGACTACTGCCGGGTCCTCGTTCTCCTCGATCAGCTGGTCCGTCTCGCTCATCGTCGCCTGCCTGAGCGCTTCTTCTTCTTGCGGGGCGGTGGCGGTGGCGCACTACCTCCGCCCGCTCCCGCGAGCGCCGGCTCCCCCTTCGGGGCCGATCCGCCTCCCTGGGCGTTGCCATTGGTCGAGCCCTCTTCCCCAAGTGGAACTGCTCCCTTGCCCGTGGCCAGCGGAGGCGGCCCGAAGCTGCGTCTGACGAAGTAGCCCTGACCCACTGTCCACAGGTTGGTGGTTATCCAGTACACCAACAGCCCCGCCGGATACCGGTACAGAATGATCACGAAGAACAGCGGTAGAGCCATCATCAAACGCCGCTGGGTCGGATCGGCTGTCGCTGACATCGTCATCGTCGAGACCAACTGGGAGCCGACGTAGAGCACCAACAGCACAACCAACGCGATACCGGTCGCCTTTGATGTGATGTCCGGTATGAACAGGAATTTGGCCGATCCCGGGGCCACCGCCTGGCAACCGGTCTGTTCTACGTATTTGGTGGGCAAGCCGGCGAATGTCGCGACCGTCGTATGGTGCAGCGAGTTGTAGTGGGTGACCAGCGCCGGTCCGCAGATGTTCTTCTTGAGGTCGGTACGCAGCATGTAGAACAGCGAGATGAAGACCGGAAGCTGCAGCAACAACGGGAGGCAAGAAGCGAACGGATTGACTTTGTGCTCCTTGTAGAAGCCCATAATCTCTTGCTGCTGGCGCTGCTTGTCGTCCTTGTACTTCTCTTGCAGTGCCTTCAGCTGTGGGGCAAGGCGCTGTAGTTCCTGCATCGAGCGGAACTGCTTGAGTGTCAATGGCACCAAGATGGCGCGTATCAAAACCGTCAGCCCCACGATCGCCAAGCCCCAGCTCGTCGGGGTGATGTGCGTGTGGATGAAGACCAGGATCGACTGGAAGACGCTTATCAGCGGCGAGAACGCTTCCTGGATGACGTTGGCGAGGATGAACATTTCAGAGCTGGAGCTGCGCTACTGCCCGTGGCGAGGATCGACACCGAACAACCGCTGAGCCTCGACCGGATCGTACCCGCCGTCGCTCCACGGATTGCACCGCAGCAAGCGCCACATAGCGAGCACGAGGCCCCTCAGTATGCCGTACTCCTCGACCGCCTGTACTGAATAGCGGGAGCAGGTTGGCTCGTACTTACACCGTCTGGGCAGCGCCGGCGAGATCAGCCTTTGGTAGAGCCTGATCGGCGCAATGAACACCGTCCGTGGCCACCGAGTTGGAGCTGGACGTCCGTGCGCATCGTTGACAAACCCGGTCTTCACGACGCCTGCCTACTGGCCTCAAGGTCAACCGGCGCCGGCAACGATCCGTCGGGCTCTTGCGTCCGCAGGCCGGCGCGAACGATCAACTCCTCAAGCGCTCCATCGATCCCCGCCAAACCCTCACGCTCGGCCAGTTCGCGAGCCTCAGGTCGCGCCACCACCACAACGTCGTGGCCGCCCTCCAGTTGAGGCTCGACCCCGTTGAAGGCTTCGCGGAGCAAGCGCTTGACATGGTTGCGCTCCACCGCCCCACCAACCTTGCGCGAGACAGACAAGCCGAGTCGGGGACGATCAATCGACGCGTTGGGAAACGAGTAGAGCACCAAATGGCGATTGGCCACCGAGCGTCCTTGGCGGTAGACCCGCTCAAACTCCGCGCTGCGCGAGAGGCGTCGACCGCGGCGCTGTGACCGCCCCATCATCGCGCGCGCGTCACTACGTGGACAGGCGCTTGCGCCCCTTGCTGCGCCGCCGCTTGAGCGTTAGCCTTCCCGCGCGAGTCCTCATGCGGGCGCGAAACCCGTGGGCTCGGGCGCGCTTGCGTTTCTTTGGCTGATAGGTGCGCTTCATATCGATGATCTCCGGCTGCGCTGGCATTCGTAACGCCGACCGCAACGGTAGGCGCCAGGGACAGACCGGCTTACGCCGGACCACGGAGTATAAAGGTCGCGCCGCCTTTCGCCGCCGGCTCGGCTCGGCGCTACAGAACGACGAGGCCGATCGCGGAATTTCTCGCCATTTGCGGCGAGGCCGGCGCGCTCGCCGCAGAAGGCTGTCCGGCTGGGATATATTCGGTTGACCGGGCCTTTGCGGCCCCCCGCGAATGATTTCTCGTCAACTTCCTCCCACAAGGAGCAGGTTCTCGCTGCCGTGAGCACAGAGCTTGACCACATCTGGTCCCAAATAAAGACAGAGCTTTCGGCGACAGTCGACGAGCCCATCTTTCGTATCTGGATAGAGCCCTTGCGAGCGGTGGGCTTCGACCGCGACTCACTCGTCCTGGAGGCCCCCAGCCAAACCTACGGTTGGATCAGGGAGCGCTTCGGGCGCGTACTACAGGCCTGCGCCGCAGCGGTGCTGGGACCCGCGGTAACCGTGGACATCGTCGAGCGCGGTGCGAAGATTCCAAGCGAGCGCGGCAACACCCCGGTCGAGCCATCCACAAACCCACCTACGGGACGCGCCCCACGCGATCAGGGGCTCTGCGCAAACCCCAAGCTGACCTTCGACCAGTTCGTTATCGGCGACTCCAACCGGCTCGCGCACGCGGCCGCCCTGACCGTCAGCGAGCTTCCAGCCCATGCTTACAACCCACTCTTCATCTGCGGACCTCCAGGTCTAGGCAAGACGCATCTGCTTCGATCCATCGCAAGCTTCTTGACTGCCTACAGTCCGGGACTACACCTACGCAACACCACCGGGGAGGCCTTCACCAACGAATTCCTGAGGGCCCTGAACTCGGGTAGCTTGGAGGCCTTCAAGTCCAGCTTCCGCCACGTGGATGTGCTCCTGATCGACGACGTCCAGTTCCTTGAGCGCAAGACCAAGACAGAGGAGGAGTTCTTCCATACCTTCAACGAGCTGTACGACGCCGGCAGCCAGATCGTGCTCACATCCGACCGCCCGCCAAATGACCTTCAAGCGCTCGAAGATAGGCTGCGAGAGCGCTTCCAATCAGGACTTGTCGCCGACATACGTCCCCCAGACTTCCCCACTCGCATGGCCATCTTGCGTAAGCGAGCTCACCATGACGGCATCGAGGGGATCGACGCGGAAGCCCTCGAACTGATCGCGAAGCGGATCGCCCTCAACGTTAGAGCGCTCGAGGGGGCCTTGATAAGAGTTGTCGCCTTCAGCTCTCTCACCGGGCGCCCCCTCGATCCCGAGCTCACCCGGGAGGTGCTCGACGGCCTTTACCCACAGACCGAGTCACCAGTCCGCTCCATCGCTGAGATCAAGACGGCTGCCTGCGAGCAGTTCGGCATCTCACCAGATGAGTTGGTCTCCCCCACCCGCACTGCACGCGTGGCATGGCCACGCCAGGTAGCTATGTATCTCGCGCGAGAGCTGACCCAAGAGTCATTGCCCGCAATCGGCCGCCAGTTCGGCGGGCGCGACCATACGACCGTCCTGCATGCTTGGCGTAGAACCGAGAAGAAGATCTCGACCAACCCCTCTTCGCGCACAGTCGTTGAAGAGCTACGAGCTCGTCTCAGCTCAGGCCAAGTCGGGTCATGACCGGCCCACTTGAAACACTTCCCCGGTTCTCCTACCAACAGTCCATACACAGGACCCAGCGACAATCATCAATCGCCGGCAGTCAATCCACATATCAACAGCCCCTACTAAACCTATATTTCCAACAGGTGCCTAAGTGAAGCTCTCCCTCTCAACGGCTGACCTACTGGCTCAACTGCAGACTGCGACTCGCGTCGCTTCCTCCCGAGCTTCAGTCCAAGCGCTCTCTGGCGTGATGATCTCTGCGGAGGACGATCAGCCCGTCTTGCTTGCAACCGATATGGAGGTGGGCCTACGCGTCCCTCTTCCAGGTGAGATCCTGCATCCCGGCTCGGCCGTGTTGCCGGCTCGGCTGGTGCTCGAAGTAGTGCGTTCCCTACCTGGTGAGACAGTCACTTTGGAGCTGCGCCAACAAGAGCAAGACGTGGAGCTGATATCGGGCCCGGCGAAGTTTCATCTGCGGACGCTTCGCGCTGAGGACTTCCCGACGCTTCCGACGCCGGATTCGGCCACGCGTATGACGCTCCCCACGGAGGTCTTCGTTGAGACGGCACTGCAGGTCTCCCGCTCGGCCTCCAAGGACGAGACCAGGCCGGTGCTGACGGGGGTGTTGATATCGGCAGGAGCCCAAGAGCTGACGATGGTCGCAACGGATTCTTACCGCTTGAGTGTCAAGCACGCCACGCTCGCCGCGGCGCTGGAGGGGACGATCGAGGCAAATGTTCCGGCCCGCGCGCTACAGGAGTTGGCACGTATCGCCCAGTCGGTCGACGAGCCTGAGTTGGCGGTCAGCACCGGCCAGAATCAGGTTGTGTTCGAGATCGGCGACATCGTGCTCTCCTCCAGACTTATCGATGGCCAATTCCCCAACTACCGTCAGCTTTTGCCCGAGTCGGTCGAGCACGAGCTGCGCCTCGCAAGCGGCGAGGTGGCCGACGTGGTACGCCGAGTCAGCTTGCTTGCGCAGAAGAACGCTCCGCTGCGACTCAGTTTCAGCGAGGGAGAGCTGACGGTGTCTGCGCAGACACCGGATGTTGGCGAGGCCAGCGAGATGCTGCCTGTGCCTTTCGCCGGCGAGGCGTTTGAGATCGGCTTCAACCCTGAGTTCTTGCGCGACGGCCTGGAGAGCGTTGAGTCCGATGAGCTTGTGCTCAAGTTGATCAGCCCTTTGCGCCCCGGCTTGATCGAGTCGCCGGACGGCGGCGAGTTTGTGTACCTGATCATGCCGATTCGTCTCAACACGTGATGTTGTGCGCGTCACCGGCTTGCAACTGCGTGATTTTCGGACCTACGCCCGCGCCGAAGCTCATTTTGGTGACGGCCTGACGGTAGTCCATGGCGCCAATGGCGCCGGCAAGTCGAATTTGCTCGAGGCGCTCTACTTCGGCTGCACAGGTCATTCCCAGCGAACCCGCTCCGAGCGCGAGCTGGTCCGCTTTGGGGCACCGGCCACACGGGTGGTCGTCAACCTCTTGCAGGACGGTCGTCAGCATGAGCTGACTGTCGGATTCCAACCTGGATCGCCCAAGCACATGACCGCCGATGGTGCCCAGGTGGAGAGGCTCGCTGATGTGCAAGATCGGCCACTGGTCAGCGTCTTCTCCCCCGACCGCTTGGAGCTGCTCAAGGGTGCACCGGCCCTCCGCCGCGCCCACTTGGATCGACTCGTCGCTGCTTTGTGGCCACCGAGAGTCGCGACTCGCCACGACTACGCACGGGCGCTGGCGCAGCGTAATGCCTTGATCGCCGGCATTCGCGCCGGTCGTGCCTCACGCGCGACCCTGCCGAGCTGGGATATCGAGCTGGCTCGCCACGCTCTGGCCTTGCGCGACGATCGCGCCGGCGCGGTGTCGTTGTTGGCCGAGCCCTTTGCCGAGCGAGCGACGCAGCTGGGTTTGAGCGGCGAGCCGCACTTGGAGTATCGACCGCGCTCGAAGGCGACTAACGCAAGCGAGTTCGTGCACGAACTCGAATCAAAGCTCTCCAGTGATCTGGAGCGCGGCTTCTCCACTCATGGTCCCCACCGCGACGACTTGGCGATCTTGCGCGACCGGCGCGAGTTGCGCAGTTATGGCTCGCAGGGCGAGCAGAGACTTGCTCTGTTGGCGCTTCTGCTGGCCGAGCGTGCGGTCTTGGCGCGAGAGCGCGACAGAGTGCCGCTGATGTTGCTCGACGACGTTATGAGCGAGCTGGATCTGACCCGTCGTGAGCTGCTCTCCGCTGAGCTTTGCGCCGCCGGCCAAAGCGTTATCGCCACGACCGACCTGGCCCATGTGCCCGGGTCCGGCGATCGCTCCGTCGCTCGACTGCGCATCTCGCCGGGTACGATCTTGGGAGAGGCGATGGCGGCATGAGTCGCCGTGCGCCGCGCCCGCTTTCTCTTGCGCTTGGGGGCTTGACGGAAGCGCTGGAGCCGGCCACTCCACTCGCCCGCGTACAGCGGATCTGGGAGCAGACTGTCGGCGCGAAGATAGCCCTGGCCGGTCGCCCGACGGCTGAGCGTGACGGCGTTCTCACGATCGTTTGCACCGATGCGGTGTGGGCCGCAGAGCTCGACTTGATGGGCCCAGAGCTGGTCGCCCGCCTCAACCGGACACTCGGCGACGAGCCCGTCCACAAGCTTCGTTGTCGGGTCGCCTAACGAGTCTCAGCTGCCTTCGGGCGCCCCGTTTGAGGAGAGGCGCCCGACACGTAGTCTGCAACAGCCATCAAGGACACCCTTTTGGCTTATTTGCAGGCATTTTGAGCTGCTTTGCGGTGCGGTTAAGGGGGTCTCTGTGCTATCGTTCTATAAACAAATCCACCGCCCCGGACCGAGGTCAAATAGACCCGGAACCCGGGGCGTTCTCGCGTCATCGGAGGACCATTGGCGACCGATACTTCAAGCTCGCAGACCAAGGCTGCCGTAAAAGGCGGAGCTAACGACCCCGCCATGGGGGGCGACGCCAGCTACGACGCCCAAGACATCACCGTCCTCGAGGGTTTGGAGGCAGTGCGCAAGCGCCCCGGCATGTACATCGGCTCGACGGGCGTCATGGGTCTTCACCACCTTGTGTACGAGCTTGTGGACAACTCGGTGGACGAGGCCCTCGCCGGCTTCTGCACAGAGGTGTCCGTCACAATCCATCCCGACAACTCGGTCACCGAGGCCGACAACGGTCGCGGTATTCCCGTGGCCATCATGGAGAAGGAGGGCCGTCCCGCGATCGAGGTCGTGCTGACCGTCCTGCACTCCGGTGGCAAGTTCGGAGACGGCGGCGGCTACAAGGTCTCCGGTGGTCTGCACGGTGTCGGCGCCTCCGTCGTCAACGCACTCTCTGAGCGCCTGCTCGTGGAGATCCGCCGCGACGGCTACGCCTTCTCGCAGGAGTATGCACGCGGGGCCCCCCAGCAGGAGCTCCAGCGCGGCGAGAAGCTGTCTGCGGGCGCGCCTACGGGCACGACCATCACCTTCTTGCCCGACGCCGACATCTTCCAGTCGCTCGACTTCGACTTCCAAACGCTCGAGGAGCGCCTACGCGAGACCGCCTTCCTCACTCGCGGACTGAAGATCTCGATCGTGGATGAGCGCGGCGAGGGCCATTCCGCTCAGTTCCAATACGAGGGCGGCATCGAGGACTTCGTCAGCTACCTCAACGAGAACAAGGACACGGTGCACCGCAAGGTCGTGTTCTTCTCTGGCGAGAGCGAGGAGGGCGCCGCGGAGATCGCGATGCAGTGGAACTCCTCCTATCAGGAGTCGATCCACTCGTTTGCCAACAACATCAACACGCGCGAGGGTGGCTCGCACATGTCGGGTTTTCGCTCCGCCCTGACGCGCACGCTCAACAAGTACGCCCGTGACCACGGTTTGCTCAAGGAGAAAGAGGACAACCTCTCCGGCGATGACGTGCGTGAGGGTTTGACGGCCGTCATCTCAGTCAAGCTGCGCGACCCTCAGTTCGAGGGGCAAACCAAGACCAAGCTCGGCAATCCGGGTATGGCCGGCTTCGTCGAGTCGATCGTCAACGCCGGCTTGGGTGAGTTTCTCGAGGAGAACCCCAGCGAGGCGCGCGCGGTGATCATGAAGGCCGTGCAGGCACAGCGCGCTCGCGACGCCGCGCGTAAGGCACGCGATCTGACGCGCCGCAAGTCCGCGCTTGAGAACTCGACGCTTCCCGGCAAGCTCGCCGACTGCTCGGTCAAAGATCCGAGCCTTGCGGAGCTGTTCGTGGTCGAGGGTGACTCCGCCGGTGGCTCGGCCAAGCAGGGGCGCGACCGCAACACCCAGGCGGTCCTGCCGCTGCGCGGCAAGATCCTCAACGTCGAGAAGAGCCGCATCGACAAGGTGCTGCAGAACACGGAGGTGCAGGCGCTCATAACCGCCATCGGCACGGGTGTGCGCGAGGAATTCAACATCGAGAACGCGCGCTACCACAAGGTCGTGCTGATGACCGACGCCGATGTCGACGGCGCTCATATCCGCACGCTCGTGTTGACGCTCCTGTTCCGCGAGATGCAGGAGTTGATCGAGGCCGGCTACGTGTACATCGCCAAGCCACCGCTCTACAAGCTCAAGCAGGGCTCGCGCGAGCGCTACATAGAGAAGGACTCTGAGCTCGAGGACATCCTGCTCTCCGACAAGTGGGAGAAGATCAGCGTCTTCGACCGTCATGGGACTCAGTTCAAGCTCACCGACACGCGCTGGCAGCGGTTTGTGCGTCTGCTCGCGCAGTACGAAGGCTGGTCCTCGACGCTGCGCGCCGCGCACGGCCACGAGATGGTCCAGTTCCTGGAGGAGTCGGCACTCTTGGGTGAGCAGGTGATGAATGCCGAGAGCGCGATCGAGTTGCTTTCCCGAGCGGGCCTGGAGGGTGAGACCCATGCCACCGAGCTGGTGGAGCAGGATCCCTTGGAGCTGCGGGTGAAGGCCACCGAGACGCGTACGGGCTTTGCTCGCACCCACCGCATCAAGCGCAGCCTGTTCGACTCACAGGAGTACCGCCAGCTCGCCTCGGTTCACAAGCAACTGATCGAGCTTGCCGGTACGCCCGCCTTCGAGGTTCGCCTCGGCGATGCGCGCGATAGCGCCCCGTCGTTCGAGGCGTTGCGCACGGCCGTGATGTCGGTCGCGCAGAAGGGCATCAAGCTTCAGCGCTTCAAGGGACTCGGCGAGATGAACGCCGAGCAGCTCGGAGAAACCACTATGGCTCCCTCCTCGCGCACCTTGGCTCAGGTCACGCTCGAGGACGCGGCTGCCGCCGATCGCATCTTCTCGATGTTGATGGGCGATCAGGTCGAGCCGCGTAGAGCGTTCATCGAGGACAACGCCCGCACTGTTGCCAATCTGGATGTGTAAAGGAGTGATGGTTGATGGCGTCTGCTGATGTGATCGGCGGCGGAAACGTCGAGCCGCGCGCTCTCGAGGAGGAGATGCGCACCGCGTACCTCGACTACGCGATGTCGGTGATCGTTGGACGAGCGTTGCCCGACGTGCGCGACGGCCTGAAGCCCGTGCACCGCCGCGTGCTCTACGCGATGAACGAGCTCGGGCTGGGGCCCAGTCGCTCCTATGCCAAGTGCGCCAAGATCGTCGGTGAGGTGATGGGCAACTATCACCCGCATGGCGACTCCGCCATATATGACGCGCTCGTGCGGATGGCTCAGGAGTTCTCGATGCGCTACGAGCTCGTCGATGGCCAAGGCAACTTCGGCTCGATCGACGACGATCCTGCGGCCGCGATGAGGTACACCGAGGCACGCCTCGCCCGCATCGCCACCGAGATGCTGCGCGATCTCGACATGGACACGGTCGACTTCACGGCCAACTACGACGGCTCGCGCCAGGAACCGATGGTGCTTCCCGCGCGCTTCCCGAACCTACTTGTCAACGGCTCTTCGGGGATAGCGGTTGGCATGGCCACGAACATCCCTCCACACAACCTGCGCGAGGTGATCGGCGCCACGATCGCCTACATCGATGATCCCGAGATCGACCTCGACGGCCTCATGCGCCACGTCAAGGGGCCGGACTTCCCGACCGGCGGAATCATCCTCGGCCACCAGGGCATCCGCGATGCGTATGAGACGGGCCGTGGCCGCGTTCGGGTTCAGGCCAAGGCGCATATCGAGCCGCTGCGCCAGGGCAAGGAGGCGATCGTTGTCACCGAGCTGCCGTTCATGGTCAAGAAGGCGGGCGAAGGCAACCTCATCACCAAGATCGCCGAACTGGTCAACGACAAGCGCATACCCGAGATCTCAGACCTGCGCGACGAGACCGACAAGCGCGGCATGCGCTTGGTCATCGAGCTCAAGCGCGATGCGATCCCCAAGGTGGTGCTGAACAAGCTCTACAAGCACACCTCAATGCAAACCACCTTCGGTGTGAACATGGTGGCGCTTGTGGACAATGTGCCGCGCACGCTGAACCTGCGCGCGGTGATCCACAACTACGTGGCCCACCAGCGCGAAGTGATCGTGAGGCGCACGAAGCACGAGCTCTCCGAGAAGGAGGCGCGCGCTCACATCCTCCAAGGGCTGCTCATAGCGCTGGAGAATCTGGATGCGATCATCGACTTGATCCGCGCCTCGCGCGACCGTGAAGCTGCCCGTGAACAGCTGATCGAGCGCTTCGAGTTGACCGCCATCCAGGCGACTGCGATCCTCGACTTGCGCCTCTCTCAGCTCACGGCACTTGAGGCCGACGCGATCGCCCAAGAGCATGCGGACGTCAGCGAGCGCATAGCCGAGCTACGCGCGATCCTCGGGGATGAGACCCGCGTGATGGCGGTCATCAAGGAGGAGCTGTCGGAGATCTCCGAGCGCTTTGGTGATGAGCGACGTACCGACATCACCCACTCCGAGGATGAGATCGACATCGAGGACCTGATCGCCGATCAACAGATGGTGATCACGATTACCAACACCGGCTACATCAAGTCCCTGCCCTTGGCCACCTACCGGCAGCAGCAGCGCGGCGGGCGCGGTGTGACCGGAATGGACATGAAGGACGGCGATTTCATCGAGCACCTGTTCGTGTGCTCTTCCCACGACTATCTCCTGTTCTTCTCCAACCGCGGCAAGGTCTACCGCTCCAAGGTCTACGAGTTGCCTGAGGCCTCGCGCACCGCTAAGGGTCGAGCACTGGTCAACGTTCTTCCACTGCGCGAAGACGAGCGCATCCAGGCGGTCCTCTCCACACGCGACTTCACGGAGGCCAAGTATCTGGTGTTCGCCACGCGCGACGGCACGGTCAAGAAGACCGAGCTGCTGGCCTACAACACGCCGATCAAGGCCGACGGCATCATCGCGATAAAGATTCGCGACGACGACGAGCTTCTCGCCGTTCGCGCGGTGGATCCCGAGGAGGAGATCATCATGGTCTCAAGGGCCGGTCTGACCGTCCGCTTCGCGGAGTCAGCGGTGCGCTCGATGGGTCGCGACACGACCGGAGTGCGCGGCATGGACGTGGGCAGCGCCGGCCAGGTGATCGCCATGGACGTGGCTCGGGATGACATGGACTTGCTCGTCGTCACCGAGAACGGCTACGGCAAGCGCACCCAGATCGACCAATACCGCAAGACCAACCGTGGCGCCAAGGGTGTCAAGACGATTGGTCTGACCGAGCAGAAGGGTGCACTGGGCGGAGCGCTTGTCGTGCGCGAGCACCAGGAGCTGGTGTTTATCAGCGTAGGAGGCATGGTCCAGCGCACTGCTGCGGGCGGCATCTCAAGTCAGGGCCGCTCAGCCACCGGTGTGCGCGTCATGAACCTCAAGGACGACGATGTGGTGAGTGCAGTCGCGCTTGTCATCGACAGCGGCGAGGCCGAGGACATTCAAGGCGTCCAGGAGGGGTTGCCGCTCGACGAGGCAACCTCTGCTGAGCCGGCGGCAGCTTCGCCTGAGGATGGCTCAGAGTCGGCCGAGTAGCTTGAGCGGCAGTAGCTCGAGCGGACGCAGGTCGCACATTCTTCGAGTAAAGACCGAACCGCCCCACGTCGTCGTCGCCGTCCGCTACATTTGAAGGACCAGAGAAAGGAGGTGGTCCTACGTTGGCTGACAGTATTTGCGGGACTCTGGAGGTGGCCGGCCGTTAGGCCGAAGCACTCGGCTGGACCCGCCTAGCGGAATCCAACCCGGGCCACCATCGCGCAGGTCGCCGGACTTGTCCCTCCGGCCCGCAGCGCCCCGCGTCTATTGGCGCACCAGGGTGACGCGAAATCGGCGCGATCGTGTCCAGCACAGTTGAGAGCAGGGGGCGCCTAGTCGAGGCGCCCCCTGTGCTTTAAGCAGACCCAACGCCGGTCTGAGTCCTTGCAGTAACAGTCCCAGCTTGTCGGCGCAAACCCTGGGTTGTGGCTTGGCTGCTCAGGCAGCGGCCGGCAGATACTGCCGCCAAGCTGCCGGAATCGTGGGGCTCGCCACGTGGATGAAGATCTCCGCTCGGGGAGTGCGTGGCTTGTGGCGAGGATGCATCCCGGCTTGGCGCGGGAGCATGTCTCCCTTGCGCCTATTGCAAGGTGCACATGAAGCCACGATGTTCTCCCAACTGGAAGTGCCGCCCTTCGAGCGCGGAATCACGTGGTCGACCGTGAGGTTGGAGCGCGACCCACAGTACTGGCACATCCAACCATCCCTTGCGAACACTGCGCGGCGTGTGATCTTGCGACGATGGGTGTCGCGAGGAACGTGCACATAGCTCACGAGTCTGATCACCACAGGTCGTGCGAGCGTGGCGCTCTCGGAATGAAGCTCCCACAAGCCACGCTCGATCAGCTCGGCCTTCTCCTTGAGCAAAAGCACCACCGCGCGCCGCACCGAGCAGACGTTGATCGGCTCAAAGGTCGCGTTGAGGACGAGCACCCGGCCACCCATCGCCGTACTCGACGATGAGCTCGGTCCGTGCCGCTGGTGCTCTGCGGGCGGCACGGACCCCACTGGCTCTGTGGGCGCCGTGCTTTCCATCTTCAGCGCCGGAGTGTAGCGGTCCGTCCGTCTGTCCGCCGAACGTGGAGGATCTCTATGCGCTCACAGACACGGTTAGAAGCTCGCTCGTCGCCGCTCTGCGGAAGCCTAAAAGCGTTCAAGCTGTCGGATAGGAGCCCAGCACGCGTACATGCTCGCAAAGCGCTCGCAGCCCCGCCAAGGCCTCCCGAACCCGCGGCTCGGTCAACGATCCGTCGAGATCGACAAAGAACATGTATTGCCCCAAACGCTCGCGCATCGGTCGCGACTCGATCTTCGTCAGATTGATCTGCCGGCGCGCGAACTCGTCCAAACACAAGACCAACCAACCGGCCTGGCCGGCCCCCGAACCCCAGAAAACAAGCGATGTCTTGCGACCAGGACCCGACGGCGCGCGCAGCGGGGGCGATCCGGCCGGCGTGTCTTTGAGCGCCAGCCAGACAAAGCGCGTCTCATTGTCCTCACGATCCTGAATCCCCTCGGCGATCACCACGCATCCATACAGCTCGGCAGCCAGGCGCGTGCCTATGGCGGCCCATAGGTCATCGCCACCACCCCCCTCGACATGGGTGTCTGCGTGCTCTGCCACCAGCCGAACCGCCTCAGCGGTTGAACTCGCGGCCGTGACGTGAGCATGTGGAAGACGCTCGTGCAGGAAGTGCCGGCACTGGCCGGGCACGTGTGGGTGGGAGACGACAGTCCCGATCTGCTCGAACTCGATCGACTCGCGCGCGATCAGGTAGTGGCGCACCGGTAGAACCCACTCGCCGACGATCTCCACGTCGCCCGCTTGTGCCGCCAAGGTGTCGAGCGTCACGGTCACCGAGCCCTCGATCGAGTTCTCGATCGGCACGAGCGCCCACTCCACCGAGCCTTCCTGGACGGCCATCACAGCATCTCGGATCGTCTCCAGCGCGACCGGCAGCACGGCAGAGGAGAGCACACTGCCAAGCAGCGCCTCCTCGCTGAAGGTCCCCTCCGGCCCGAGATAGCCGGCTCGCGGTAGCGCGCTACCCGGGTGCGACATCCGTACTGTCCGCGCCTGCGGTCGGGTAGCGCTCCATCGACCCGGGCTGCTCCTTGGCGAGCGCGACCCGAACGGCCTCCGCCTCCTCGGGCGAGAGCTCGAGCTCGCCGAGCCCCTCAAGAATCTGCTTGGCGTATACGCGCGCCTGGTCGCGGTGATGAATACAAGTCAACACGACCCCTGAGCGCCGGTCATCGAGCAGAGCAATCGACACGGACTGTTGTCCGGAAAGCTCGTTGTAGGCGTCATAGCGCACCAAGGCGTGGTGGGACACCGCCCCGGTCAACGCCAATTCGACTCCGTCCAGGCGCTCGTCCAATCGCAAGGCGACCTCGCCTACATACGCTTGGAGTCCGTCGAAGGCCTCCTGCAGAGAGGCACTGTGAGCGATCACGTCGCGGCTCTCCCCGTCCCCGAGCACGAGCTTCTGGGCTCCCCGCAAGCGTCGCACTGAGCGCGCCAACACTGCGCATGCAAGCAGCGCGAGCACGGCCACGGCGAGTGCCGCAAGCGCAAGGATCCCTTGGGTGTCGGTCAACGCGGCGGCGACAAGCATCGAGCACAAGTTAGCCGCTCACACGGCTGCCCAAGACGGCTGTGGAGCCGCGCGGCGCCAAGTTGTGCGCACGCTGGGAGATTTGCGCTCAGAACTTCCCCTGTGAGCGAAGGCTATTTGCCGAAGATCACGATGTAGGTGCCCTTGTTGTTGGCGATTTCAGTCTCGCCGGGCACCTTCTCGATGTTGACCGTCACCCTTGAGGCGGCGCCCAGCGTGACCCCGGTGACCGGAATGTCCACGTTTGAGGTGCTTCCAGGTTCGGTCTTGTTGATCGTGTGGGAGGCGTACAAGGTCTTTCCTTCGGTTGTCACAGACACATCGACCTTTACATTCGTCTCAGGGTTGGACCCCGCGTTTTCGACCATCACGGTGAAGGTCGGGTTCGAGCCTCCGCTGGCATGGTTGATCGTCGGCGAGCTTTCGAGCGTGGTTGCGCCCACACTCACACCCTTCAGCGAGTGCCCGTGAGTGCCCGGTGCGATCGCGCCGCCGCTGGACGCCGGCTGTCCAGAGATCCTTGCCTGCACGGTGGCCGGCGTCAGCCAGCCGAGATTGGGCAGGAACCGACTCTGACTGGTGGTTTGGCCGCTCGCCCCACCCGCATTCAGGGCTTCCTGGATGAGCGGGACCACGCGCTGGGAGTACAGGATGTCCGAAGCCAAGAAAGTCTCCATCGCTCCGGCGATCTTGGTGCTTGCCTGCTGGGCCTGGCCTCCCAGCGCTTCGCGCACCTGTCCGGCGACCTTGGAGAGTCCTTCCACGCGCAGGTTGAGAGCAGAGAGCAAGTTGCGCTGAGCCGAAGTCATCTGACTCGGGACGCTCAGGCCTTTTGCGCGTTCGGCCAATTCTTGGGCCTGCCTGCGCAATTGGTCGACCTGAACCTCTACGTCCAATGCCGACTTGCCGGCGGCACCCGAGAGCGTCGTGAACAGTGGGCGTGCCGTCTGCGATTCCGAGGACTGCCCGATCTGGTTGACGTTCTGGTTGTAGCTTTCCAAGGCCTGCTGTTTGCCGCGCTTGAGACAGCCGTTGACAAGCAACACGATCACGATCAAAAGGACCACGCCTACGCCCGCCGCGATCCGCCGCCGGACCATCATCGCGTGATGGTCCGCGCCGGCGCTCCCGCTCGGCCCGCCTCCCCGGGATCCTCCCGCCTTTGGGGCTCCCGAGCGCGGTCTTGGCTGTTGTTGGGTGTGCGCCGGCCTGACTGTGGTCGGCTGCTCCTCGTCCTCGTCGTCGAAGAACGACAAAAGAGTGCTCCTTGCAGGGGCTTGTGAAGCTCACCAGTATGACCCCACCTGCACTCGGACAGTTGCGCGAGCGGCCTTTGCAAGTTCTCGGTCAGTCCAACATCGCGCAAACACCTGGCAGGGAAAGGCCTTCGCGCCGGCGAACGCGGAGGCTGTGGACTCCGCTGAAACTCTTGTTCAAGGCAGTATCCGCGTCACTGACGAGCGCTCGCGGCGACGTGGCGAGCTGCTGCTTGGTCGCTACCGGCTGGTGCAGCAGCTCGGTGCAGGCGGTTTCGGTGTGGTGTGGCACGCTCACGACGAGCAGCTCGATCGACCGGTTGCGCTCAAGCGGATCCCTCTGCCCGGCGAGGAAGACCGTGAGCGCGCGACCCGCGAGGCGCTCGCCACCGCACGGCTGTCTCACCCGGCGATCGTGGCGCTGTATGAGGCGCGCGCCGATGAGGATGCCTTCTATCTGATCTCCGAGTTGGTTCAAGGGGACACCCTGGCGCTGCTTATCGCCGAGGACGAGCTATGCGACGAGGAGGTGCTCGAGATCGGCGTGGCTCTCTGCGACGCGCTCTCGCATGCCCACGCACGCGGTGTTGTCCACAGGGATGTGAAGCCCCACAACGTGCTCGTCCCGCACGAGGGGGGCCGCGCAGGCGCTTCGGCCGCGCCGGCGGCCAAGCTGGCCGACTTCGGCGGCGCGACACTCGCCGGCGATGAGTCGCTCACACGCAGCGGGGATGTGTTCGGCACGCTCGCCTATATGGCGCCGGAGCAGAGCGATGGCGAAGAGGCGGGCCCCGAGGCCGACCTTTACTCGCTCGGGCTCGTCCTGTATGAGGCCTTCAGCGGAGTCAATCCGGTGCGGGGGCGCACACCTGCCGCCACGGCACGGCGCATCGGCTCCCCCATCGAACCTCTCGGGCGGCGCCGTCGCGATCTTCCCCGAGAGCTCACCCGCGCCTTGGACGCGGCTGTGGCGAGCGACCCACATCGGCGTGGCACCCTCGACCATTTGAGGCAGGCCTTCGCAGGAGCGCTCGAACATGGTTCCACGCGGAGTCGGCTCAGACGATCGCGCGCGACTCGGCCGCAAGTCCAAAGCGATGTCTCCGAAGCGGATCACCGGGGAGCCGCCACGGCCGTCGCGCCCATTCCAATGCCGATCGCAAAGGCTTCGGCGCCCGAAGTTCCCGTCAACGAGTCGGAGCCGGTTGAGCGTTCGCGTGGACGCGTCCTTTTGCCGCGGCTGCTGTGGCTCGGCAGCGTGCTGGCCATCGCGGTCTGGCAGGCGGCACATGGACGCGTTGGCGTCTCGCTCTTGGTGCTGGCCGCCGGCGCGCCGCTGCTCTTGTTGCCGCGCCGCGCCGGTCCCGGTTGGCTCGCGGCCGCGCTTGCGCCGCTTTTGGGCTTGGCCGGCCTGGCGGGCGCTTTCCCCGCGCTCGCTGGGCAGCGGGCGACCTGGCGTTCCAGAGCTGCGCTGGCCCTGCTCGGCTTTTGGTGGCTTGCTTTGGCCGAGCCTTTGCTGGCGCGTCATCTGTGGCTGGGTCCTCCGGCCGGCCTGCCGCCCAGGGCGGTGTGGGAGGCCTCCTTCGACACGACCTCTAAAGAGGTGGTTGGTCCCATGCTTACCGTCGAATTGGCGATCGGCGCCCTGGTGTGGGCGATCGCGGCGACGGTTTTGCCTTGGATCGTCCGAGGACGCAACGCTGTGCTTGACGTGATCGCGGCTGTCGCATGGACGGTCGCATTGCTGGCGGCAGTACCCCTGTTGGAGCACGCCTTGCTTGCTCATGCCAATGAGCCAAGTCCACGTGACGCCTTGCTGGGGGCCGTGCTCGGGTGTGGGGTCGCGATCTGCGCGCGGGCTCTGCGGGGCCCCACTTGAGGATTTGCGTTTGCCGTTTCCACGCTCGCTGTCGAGGACCCGAGCACGACTGTAGGGGCGCCGCCGTCGCATGCGGTGAGCGGGCGGCCGCGCGGGGGGGTGGGCGGGCGGGCCTTAAACTAGAGAGATCGTCTCCGTCGAGACGAGGGCGCCCCACATGAATCCGCTGAGGACACTCGAGAATATGCTCGCCGGCTTGGTCGAAGGCACCTTCGGTCGGGTCTTCAAGGCAGAGGTTCGCCCGATGGAGTTGGCGCGCAAGCTGGCGCGCGAGATGGACGAGAACAAGACGGCCTCGGTCTCGCGCGTGTACGCGCCCAACGAATACTCGGTCTGGCTGTCTGCGCGCGACCGAGCTCGCTATGAGGGTGTCGAGCACGAGGTGATCGATGAGCTGTGCGCCTACCTGCTCGAGCATGCGCGCGCCGAGAATCTCGCCTTGGCTTCGCGACCGCACATTGTCTTCCATACCGACGAGCATCTGCAGCTAGGCGAATTCGGTATTGAAGCGCGCCTGGCCAGAAGCGAGGAGGACCCAGGTGGGGGCGAGCAGGCGCCGGGTGACCAAAGCCGAGGCTCGTCGGTCGAGCGTCGCTCGCTCGCGGCTTCTGGAGCGGCCTCGCACGCTCCAGGCCAAGCACCGTCGCCCGCGAAGTCTGCTGCACCGACTCCGCCGCAATCGTCCACTCCGCCCGTCGCTGCGCCGGGCCTCGCAAGCGGCGCCGACTTGCACGAGCCGGTGGCGGAGGCGGGCAACACGATCATCTTCAGCAATTCCCAGAGAGTCCGCGGGGCGGTCGAAAGCGTCGGCGCACGGCGTCGATCCAAGGCACTGCTCGTCGTCTCCGGCCGGCGCCTCTTGTTGCCGCCTGCCGGCGCGGAGGTGGGTCGCGGCCGCGACTGTGACATCGTGCTTGAGGACTCGAGTATCTCTCGTCGCCACGCCGAGGTGCGTCCCGCCGGGTCGGGCTGGACGATCGAGGACCTCGACTCGACCAACGGAGTACGTGTCAACGGCGTTGCCGTTCACGGCTTGCAACAGCTGCACACGGGAGACCGCATCGAAATGGGCTCCACAGAGATCTTCTTCGAGATAGCCCCATGAACAACCTCGAGCCCGTATCGGTGATGCTGAAGTTTGGCTTTCTGATTGTGCTTTACCTGTTCCTGTTGTGGGTCTCGCGCAGCGCTCTGCGCGATCTGCGCGGTGGCGGTGCTCAGCTTCCCGATGGTCCCGGCCAAGCGCCCGCGCCTCCCGCCGACGCGACCGGGCTTCACTCGGCGTCGAGCTTCGGGCCGGCCGACCTGGTCGGGCGCGCGCCTCGCTTGGTTGTGGAGCGCGCGCCGGGGCACGAGTCGGGGATGATCTATGACCTTGGAGGAGATGTCGTGCTCGGGCGAGGCGAGACGGCCGAGATACGACTGACCGACCCATTTGCCTCCTCGCGTCACGCCCACGTCTATGAGCAGGGCCGGATTCTGGTGATCGAAGACATGGGCTCAACCAACGGCACTTACCTCAATGAGGAGCTGCTTGACGGTCCTCGTCCGTTGCATCCCGGCGATCGCGTGCGTATCGGCGACTCCGAATTCAGCTTCGAGGTGGACTGAGATGCTGCGCGTAGCCGAGCACTGGTCCGGCACCGACACCGGCCTGCAGAGACGCGCCAACGAGGATTCCATGCTTGTCCGTTCGCCACTGTTCGTGGTCGCCGACGGGATGGGTGGGGCGCAGGCCGGAGAGGTCGCCTCGCGCCTGGCGGTGGACACCTTTAAGGGTGGTCTCTCGGATGGCTCAGATCCCGAGGCCAGCTTGCTGGCCCAGGTGGAGCAGGCCAACGCACACATCAACGAGCTCTCCCACGCAAATATCGAGCATGCGGGTATGGGCACAACGATTACCGCTGTCTACCTGGGTGAGGAGGACGTGGTGGTTGCCCATGTCGGCGACTCGCGCGCCTACTGCTTGCGCGAGGGCGAGCTGTTGCGCTTGACCGACGACCATTCGCTGGTAGATGAGCTGATACGCCAGGGCAAGCTCACGCCGGAGGAGGCTGAGGAGCATCCGCAGCGCTCGGTCATCACGCGGGCGCTTGGGCCGGAGGCGACCGTGGAGGTCGATGTCCGCACGTTCAGAGCTCGTCCTGGAGACGTCTACCTGGTGTGCAGCGACGGACTCACCACGATGCTTGCCGAGGATGACCTGCTCGGCGTGCTGGTCTCCAATCCGGCTCTGCGCGACTCGGGCGAGCAGCTCATTGCGGCCGCGAACGCCGCCGGTGGCAAGGACAACATCACAGTGGTCCTGCTTCGCGTGGAGGAAGCACCCTCTGCGGGCGAGACCCTCAACGGGGATCACACCACGATCTCCTCGCTTGCGCCGGCCGCGGTCGGTGCAGCGGGGACGCCGGCGGGTGACACTGATGCTCACGCATCTGTTGATCTGCTGCCGCGCGAGGACAATCCGACCGGGGTGTCTCAGACGCTGGATTCCCACGCGCCGGTGGTCCCCCGTACCCCGCGCCGCCCCGTCTCGACGCCGCCGCCGTCGAGAGGCGCGCGTGTCGGGCGGCGCTTGCGGCGCTTGCGCGCTCCTCTGGTCGGGTTTGTAATCGTGGGCCTACTGGCCGCGGGGGCTTATCTGGCGCTGCAGTCGGTGTATTTCATCGGCACAAACCAGCGCGGCTTGGTCACTATGTTCAGCGGCCTGCCCTACGAATTGCCGGGCAAAATCAAGCTCTACAGCAGCGACTACGTGTCCGGGGTGAGCGCGTCAACGCTGCCGACTTCGCGGCGCGAGGAATTGCTCGACCACTCTCTGCTTTCCGAAAGTAAGGCTGCCCAGATGATGCGTCAACTGGAACTGGGCCAGTTGAACGGAGGATGAGCCGGGTGGAGCGCAGATGAATCGACCGATCCTGCGCCTGTATGGACTGGTGTTCGTCCTGTTCGCGCTGCTGATCGCGTTCACTTCGCGCTGGACGGTGTTCGAAGCCTCCTCGCTACGGGCAAACGTCCTGAACAAGCGTGGGCTGCTTCAGCAGCAGCGGATCGCTCGCGGAGAGATCCTTGCAGTCAACGGGAGCGTGCTCGCGCGTAGCGTGAAGGGCGCGGAAGGTACTTATACGCGTCGCTACCCCACCGGCTCGCTGTTCACGGCCCCTGTCGGCTATTCCTATATCGAACGCAGCCAGGTGGGGCTGGAGCGCTATCGCAGCGCCGAACTGGACGGTCAGACCGACACCAGCGTCCAGGGCATCCTCGATCAATTGCAAGGGCGTCGCCCGCGTGGCAACACAGTCGTCACCGCGCTTGTGCCTTCGGCGCAGCACACTGCGGTCGCGGCGCTCGGCGAACACGAAGGCGCTGTCGTCGCGCTCGACCCGAGAACCGGTGCGGTCCAGGTGATGGCCTCCACCCCCAGCTACAACGCGAACGCGGCCGCCTCGGAAAGTGCCTTCGCGCGGATCACGCGCCAGACCGGCTCGCCACTGGTCAACCGGGCTGTCGAGTTCGGCTACGCGCCGGGCTCCACCTTCAAGGTGGTGACCGCCACCGCCGCAATCGACTCGGGCCAGTTCACGCCGCAATCGACGGTCAGCGGACGTAACGGAGTGCCGATCTCGGGCGTGCCCTTGAAAAACGACAACAACGAGAGCTTCGGTCAGATCACGCTCACCGAAGCACTCGCCCACTCCGTGAACACGGTCTATGCCCAGGTTGCAGAGCAACTCGGCAAACAGACGATGGCTCGCTATATGAGGCGCTTCGGCTTCGATCACAAGCCCCAGCTGGACTATCCCGCCGAAGAAATGTCCTCGAGTGGGGAGTACCTAGGTGAAAGGCTGCTTTCGCCCACGAGCGTGCGTGTCGATGTGGGTCGCATGGGTATCGGTCAGGACAAGCTCAGGGTCACACCTCTGCAAATGGCGGAGGTGGCCTCCGCCGTAGCCAACAAAGGTGTCCTTATGAAGCCGCACTTGACGTCGGCGATCGTGGAACCGGATGGACATGTGGTGAAGCGTGTCTCGCCCAAAGTTCAGTCGGTTGTGATGAAGCCTTCGACCGCCGCGGCGCTCACCGGGATGATGGAAGCTGTCGTCAACGAAGGCACTGGCACGAGCGCCCAGATTCCGGGGATACAAGTGGCGGGCAAGACAGGCACCGCCGAGACCTTGGGTGTGAGCGTATACAACAACGTCTGGTTCATTGCTTTCGCGCCGGCCCGCAAACCCACCGTTGCGGTAGCGGTCACGGTTGCCCACGTACCCGGCCAGGGCGCGACGTTTGCGGCGCCCGTGGCAAAGCAAGTGATGGAAGCGTTGCTCAGATGAGCGCGGTCGAGGCCGGCACGATCATCGACGGGCGCTATCGCGTCGCGGCTCGGCTCGGCTCGGGTGGAATGGCTGACGTCTATCTCGCTCAGGACACCCTGCTCGGGCGCCAGGTGGCGCTCAAGCTGCTGCACCACCGCTTTGCCGAGGACCAGGAGTTTGTGGAGCGCTTCCGCCGTGAGGCCTCCAGCGCCGCCGGACTCTCCCATCCCAACGTGGTTGCCGTGTTCGACAGGGGCGAGTGGGACGGCACCTACTACATCGCGATGGAGTATCTCCCCGGACGCTCGCTGAAGGCGGTTGTGCGCGAGCACGGGCCGCTATCCCCGCAAGACGCGACCGACATCATCGTGCAGATCCTGCTCGCCACCCGCTTCGCTCACAAGCGGGGGATCATCCACCGCGACATCAAGCCCCACAACGTGATCCTCGACGAGGAGGGGCGTGCCAAGGTCACCGACTTCGGGATCGCGCGAGCCGGCGCCTCAGACATGACCTTGACCGGCTCGATCATGGGCACGGCTCAGTACCTCTCGCCCGAGCAGGCGCAAGGGCATGCCGTCAGCGAGAGCTCGGACCTGTACGCGGTCGGGGTGGTCCTGTACGAGCTGCTTACCGGCCAGGTTCCCTTCGAAGGCGAATCTCCGGTCACGGTAGCGCTCAAGCAGGTCTCGGTAGAGCCCACTCCACCGAGCACGCTCAACCCGGCGGTGCCGCCCGCGCTGGAGGCGGTCGTGATGCGTTCATTGGCGAAGGAGCCGGCGGCGCGCTTTGCCAACGCGGACGAGTTCATAGCCGCTTTGCAGCAGGCACGCGAAGGCATCGCGCCGGCGCCGGCGTTCAACGGAGCTCCACCCACCCAGGATGCCGGCGCCCTGCTCGTGCCTCCGATGCCAGAGGACGACGGTAAGCAGGCGGACGGCGCCCAGCGACGCAAGCGCGCCTTGTGGATCGCGGCGGGGGTAGCCCTGCTTGCGATTGTCGCGATCGCTGCGCTGTTGCTGTTGAAACCGGCCAAGAGCGGCCGCGTGACGGTTCCCAATCTCGCCGGTGAGACCCAGGCGGCGGCAGTCTCTTCGTTGCACCACGAAGGGCTGGTTCCGGTGGTCTCGCTTGCCGCCAACGCGCGCGTGCCGACCGGCCAGGTGGTCGGCAGCACTCCGCCCGGCGGCACGATCGTTGACAAGGGTTCCCACGTGAGCGTGGTTGTGTCCTCAGGTCCCGGAGTGATCGGGCTGCCGGACGTGAACGGCAAGAGCAGCTCCGAAGCTATGAAGATTCTGCGCGAGAAGGGCTTTCAACCCACCACCCAGAGCCAGTCCAGCGAATCGGTGGAAAAGGGCCGTGTGATCTCGACTAATCCCGCCGCCGGGATCGAGGTACAGGTGGGCAGTCCCGTGACTGTGCTCGTCTCCTCAGGGCCCAAGGAAGTGAGCGTGCCCGAAGTGACAGGCGAAACGCAGGCCGACGCGACGGCGACCTTGGCGGCCGCGGGACTGAAGGTGAGCGTGTCCAAGCGCGAAGTCGCAGAACCGGCCGCCGGGACGGTCATCTCGCAGAGCCCTGGCGGGGGCACGCAGCTAAAAGTGGGAGGCCAGGTGACGATCGTCGTGGCTCAAGCACTCAAGAAGGTGGGGGCGCCTTCGGTAGTGGGCCAGAGCGAAGCCCAGGCGATCGCCACGTTGACGAGCGCCGGCTTCTCCTCGAACACCGTCTCGCGTAACGTCACCGATCCGACCAAGGTGGGGATCGTGGTACAGCAGAGCCCCGAAGCCGGCCACAAGGTGGCAGCGGGCGCGACCGTCACGATCGCGGTAGGGGTCCTGGCACAACAGACCACGTCGACTTCCACGACAACCACGGCGCCTCCTACCCCACCCGCCTCGACCCCGCCCGCCGGCGCGCCGTCCGCGAGCGGATAAGACCTCGTCAGGGGTGCGATATGCACTCCTGCGCCCGGTCCATGACTATGCACGGCGTGGGCGCGCTGTTCCCGGAGGACCCGCTCTGAGACCTACTTGAACAGCGTGATCTCCGAGATCTCCGCGGTCTCGTGTCCTGGCGGTAGCTTGGTCATCCAGACCAGGTAGTAGCGGTAGAGGAGCTTCGCGGCGTTGACCGGAATCTTCGTTTGCGAGCCGATCGTGCGGGCGGTCGCGAGTTGGGTCCAGCCGAACGCCGTGAGGTTCTGCGTGCCCCCGGAAGGGGTGGATGAGGGAAGCCCGGTGGCGGCGTAAACGCCGGCGGTGAAGCCGGGGGTGGGCGTCTGTATCTCGACCGCTCTCGCTGCCACGCCCGGAGACGCATCGATCGAGATTCCGAGCCCTGGCTTGCCAAGCGAGCCGGCGATGTAGTGCTCGGTGCTCCAGGTCGTGTTGATGTCGCCGTCCACCACACTGGCCACGTCTTCGGCGTGTTCGGGACCTGTGCCGAACGGGTTGTATGAGGACGCCGCGTCCTGGGCGAGCACCACCGGCACGATGCCGCGGCTCGCGTGTACGTCGGGCGGCACTCCTGTGCCGCTGTGAGTGTGGCCCGCCAGGGCAACGAGCGTGACGGCGACTATCGCGGCCAGCAGAACGAGCGAGCCGATCCAGCGGGCAGGGTGGCGCGTGCGCCACGGCAATAGTCGCCGCGCCGGCGACTCGAGCGTGCGCAAAACGGCCGTGACCTCGCCAGTGACCTGGCCGCCGCGGGTCGTCTCGATCGCCAAAGCCTCCTCCATGTCGAGGATCATGCCGGCCATGTCCGGGTAGCGGCGGTCGAGGTTCTTGGCGGTGGCCCGTTCGACCACAGCCGCCGTCGCGGCCGAGATCTCCGGACGCGCGAGCTGCACGTCGGGGACCTCCTCGCGCACGTGCATCATCGCCACCGCCACGGGCGACTCGCCCCGGAACGGAACAAGGCCTGTGAGCATCTCGTAGATGACGACGCCCAGCGAGTAAACATCCGATTGTCCGGTGACGCCTTGGCCGAGAGCCTGCTCGGGAGACACATAGTCGGTCGTGCCGAGCACGCGTCCGTCCATCGTGAGACCTTCCTCGGTCAAGGTGCGGGCGATGCCGAAGTCGGTGATCTTGGCGCCACCCTCGCCGCTTAGCAGGACGTTCTGGGGCTTGATGTCGCGGTGGACGATCTCCTGGGCGTGGGCGGCGCCCAAGGCGCGGGCTATCTCGATGGCGTAGGCGAGCGCAACCGGTGCTTGGAGGGGAGCCTCGCGCCGGATCAGGTCCTTCAAGGTCTCGCCCGCGACATGCTCCAGCACGATGTAGGGAGTCCCCACCTCGATGTCGGCCTCACCCTCGTGTGAATCCCACTCCCCTGCATCGATCACCGTCACTATGTGGGGGTGGTTGAGTTGAGCGACGGCGCGCGCCTCGCGCCTGAAGCGCTCGAGCTGGTCGGAGTCTGAGGCGATCTCGCGGTGCATCAGCTTGATCGCCACCTCTCTCTCGAGCACGGTGTCGAACGCGCGGTAGACGGTGCTCATGCCGCCGTGCCCGATGCGCGCGTCCAAGCGGTAGCGACCGCCCAGCGTGGTGCCAAGGATGACGTTGGTCACGATTGGAGCCTCGAGCGCCTGAGTATGCCCATGTGGGCCTGGAGTGAGTGTGAGCGTTTTATTTTTTTGATGGTCGGGCGTGCTACTTGGTGTTATCGCGCATGCGTCGGATCACAAACAGGGCCAGCGCTCCACGGTAGAGGGCGCAGGCCCCAAGCAGGCGGGTGCGTCTGGATGGTGTGAGCAAGGTAGAGCCGGCGAACGTGGAGAGCAGGGAGCCGACTGCTCCGGCCGCGAAGGGCAGGCGCAACTCTCGCGGCGTGCCGCGGCGTGCGAGCCGCAAACCCTTCAGCGTGGTGGCTCCGGCAATGACTGGCAGGCCGGCCTGCCAGGAGAGCTGGTCGGCGTCCAGGAGTGAGAAGCCGCACGCACGCGCGGTTGCCAAAGTAGCGCCGCTGCGCGACACGCCCGGGAAGAGCGCACAGGCCTGCGCCAACCCGAGTGCCAGTCCGTCGCGCCAGCCTGCGCGCGCGCCCACGCGCGCAGGACGCCTCCTACGCGCAAACATCTCCCCAGCCTCGATCGCGACCGACCCGGCCAAGAGCCCGGTGGCGATTGTGCTCGGCGTCCCCAGTCGACGCTCGACACGGTCGCCCAGCACGTACCCCGCAAGCGCCGGCGGCGCCAAGGCAGGAGCCAGGAAAGTGGGCTTGGCGCCCAAATGCCCTGTCGGCGGGCGCATAAGCAAAGCCGCCGCGGTGCCGGCGTGCAGAGCAACCTCGAAAGACTTACGCAGATCGGGGTCGAGTTCTCGATAGGACCAACCCGCCAGCCACGGCACAAGTGCGGTGTGCGCCGACGAGGAGATCGGCAACAGCTCGCTCGGTCCGTGCAGCAGTCCCAATGCGAAGGCCTGGCTTACGGTCAGCTTCGGGGCGCTCCGATCGACGCCGCGGCGAGCGGCCTCACCGCGGAGAGCGGGCTGAGGCGTGCTCGCCCGGATCAACTCACGTCGGCCGTGGGCTCGGAGTCACCGGTCGGCGACTCCGGCGAGCGTGATCGGCGGCGCACGATCGCATAGACGATTCCCACGACCACGAGCGCCACGATCAGATAGTCGACGTACTCGAAGGCCTTGCGCACGCTCGTCCAGTCGCTACCCAAGGCGTGGCCCGCGAATGCGAGCGCTATCACCCAAGGGATGGTGCCGATCAAGGAGAACACGGTGAAGCGCCCCAGCGGCATCTTCGAGATGCCGGCGGGCAAAGACACAAAGGCGCGCACCAAGGGGATCATGCGCCCGAACAGGACGGTGAGCTCGCCATAGCGCTGGAAGAAGCGGTCGGCACGCTCGATCTGGGCCGGCCCCATATGGAGCTTCGCTCCGTGGCGTTCGAACAGCTCCAAGCGACCGCCCCGCCCCACGCCGTAGGCGAACCAGGAGCCGACCATCGTGCCGAGCAGCCCGGCCAAGATGATCCCGGTCATGGTCATGTGATGGTTGGCGCCGCTCTGGGTCGGGTCCGCGACCGCAAACCCGGCAAACAGCATCACCACCTCAGAGGGAATCGGGATGCAAGCGCTCGAGAGCGCCATCAAGGCGAAGATTCCGGGCAGGCCGGCTTCGCGCACGAAGTGCGCGGTTTCGTTGACAACCGATTCAGAGATCGACGCAAGCACGAGCAAGTGCGGCATGTGCCGGCAACGATACCTGGCCGATCCCAAGCATCCGCCGTCGGCCCGCCTCCGCCACCGGCGCGTGTCGGGCCTTTGCACAGCCTTGTGCCGCCCCGCAGGACGCTAGCGTGCGGCGCTTATGCGTGTCTGGATCGACCTCACCAACAGCCCCCACGTGTTGGTCATGCGCCCGGTGGTCGAGCTCCTGCGCGAGGACGGTCACGAAGTCAAGGTCACAGCCCGCGACTTTGCTCAGACTTTGCAGTTGCTCGACCGTTTCGGGATCGAGCACGCTGCGATCGGGCATCATCGCGGCGAACGCTTGGCCGACAAGGCCGTTGGCCTGGCCAGCCGTTCAAGAGCGCTGGTGCGATGGGCCCGGGCTGAAGCGCGCAACGATGGGCCCTTCGATGTGGCGCTGGGTCACGGCTCAAACGACGTGAGCGTGGCGGCGCGACTGCTACGTATTCCCTGCTCCACCACCTTCGACTACGAGTGGGCGGCCGTCCAGCACCACGTCAACTGCCGCCTCGCCCAAGCGGTTGTGGTGCCCGAGGCGATCCCACCCGAGCGCCTCTACCGCTACGGCGCCAAGGGCAAGGTTCACGCATACGAAGGACTCAAGGAGGAGTACTACCTGGCCGACTTCGAGCCTGACTCTGCCGTCTTGGAGACGCTCGGCATCGACTCGACCCGCCCGCTGGTGGTCGTCAGGACCCCGCCGGAGGTGTCCTTGTATCACCGCTTCGAGAACGATCTGTTCGCAGACGTGCTCGTCCGTCTGCGCGAGGCGGCGCCCGAAGGGGTGCAGTCGGTCGTGTTGCCGCGTACCGAGGCCCAGCGAGCGCAATTGAAGGATGTGCCCGGCTTCACGGTGCCCGAGCAAGCGATCGACGCGCAATCGCTGATCGCCTACGCCGATCTGGTGATCTCGGCCGGTGGCACGATGAATCGAGAGGCTGTGGCGCTCGGCACTCCCGTGTACACCACTTTCGAGGGTCGTCTGGGCGCGGTCGACGAGCGCTTGATCGGCGAAGGACGCCTACGCAAGCTGGGCAATGTGGCCGAGCTGGACCTCGCCAAGAGGGATACCGGCAGCACCCCCGATCACATCCGTCGCGATCCGCGTCGCCTGATCGAGCTGTTGCTCTCGCCCATATCCCCTTGAAGCCCTAGAATCAAGGCCAATGCGCCGACGGATCAGTGCGCCGGCCCTGTCCCTCACCCGGCACTCGCTACCGAGGCTGGCGCTCGACGGTGCGCTTGTCGCGCTCGCCTATTGGTTGGCTTGGGAGCTGCGCTTCGACAACGGGCCGACGGGCCGTTACGAGAAGCTGTTCGAAAGGACGGTGTGGTGGGTGCTGGGCGGCAGCCTGGTGGTGCTGCTGCTCTCGCGCGTCTATCAGCGCCGCTGGCGCTACTCCGGTCAGCGCGACTACGAGGCGGTAGCCCGCGCCGTGCTTGCGATCGTCCTGCTCACAGTGGTGGGGGTGGCCGTGATCCGTCCGGTGCAGATCCCCCATCTACTCACCCATCGCGAGGCAAGCGGGGGCGGGTCAAGTGCGATCAGCGGGACAACCGCCGTCGAGCTTCCCGACGGCGTGATCGTTTTGTTCTTTCTGCTCTCGCTTTTGTTGTTGATCGGTGTAAGGGTCGTGGCGCGCAGTTTGTACGAGCGGCGTCCGCTCGGGGCCTTCAGGGCCGGGGGGCGCAGCGAGCGCAATGTCCTGATCGTGGGCGCCGGCGACGGCGGGCGATTGGTATTGCGCGAGATCCTGCGCAACCGTGAACTCGGGTTGCAACCAGTCGGGTTCGTCGATGACGACGCTCGCAAGCATGGATTGCGGATCGACGGGGTGAGGGTCCGGGGAGACACCGAGCACGACTTGCCGCGCATCCTCGACGAGTCCGAGCCCGACGAAGTGATCATCGCGATTCCCTCAGCACCCGGCACCACCCGAGCGCGCGTGGTGCGCGAATGTCGCAAGCGCTCGATCCCGGTACGCACCTTGCCGACGGTGTTCGAGCTGCTGCAGGAGCAAACGTCCCCGGCAGGGATCTCGCGCCAGGTGCGCGAGGTGCGCGTCGAGGATGTGCTCGGGCGCGAGCCGGTCTTGATGGAGCTCGACCGTGTCGGCGCCTACCTGTCCGGCGAGACGGTGCTTGTGACCGGCGCGGGCGGATCGATCGGCTCTGAGCTGTGCCGGCAGATCGCGCGCGTAGGGCCACGCAGAATCGTGTTGCTGGACCACGCCGAGGACAATCTCTTCCAGATTCAGCGAGAGTTGCAGGACGAGCGCCATGTGCAGCCTTCGGTCTTGGCGGCGGTACTTGCCGACTGCAAGGAGGACGAGCGTATGCGCGAGATCTTCGCCGAGCACCGTCCCACCGTGGTCTTTCATGCTGCCGCCTACAAGCATGTTGGCTTGATGGAGGCGAATCCGGTCGAGGCGGTTCGCAATAACTCGATCGCCACCCGTGTTGTCGCCCACGTGGCCGGCGAAATGGGGGTCGGGCGGTTCGTGCTCGTGTCCACCGACAAGGCGGTGGCGCCTGCGACGGTGATGGGCGCCTCCAAGGCTTTGGCCGAGTTTGCTTTGGAGGCGGCAACCGCGCGCTTTGGGGGCACGCGCTACGCGGCGGTCCGCTTCGGCAACGTGCTTGGTTCCTCGGGCAGTGTGGTGCCGATCTTTCGCCGTCAGATCGAGCGCGGCGGTCCGGTGACTGTCACCGATGAGCGCATGACGCGCTATTTCATGACGATCCCCGAGGCGGTCCAGTTGATCATTCGCTCGGGCTCGCTGGCGAGCGACGGGGATCGCGGTGCCGACGTGTTCGTGCTGGACATGGGCGAGCCGGTTCGGATCGTGGACTTGGCACGCGCGATGATCGAGCTGTCCGGTCTCGACCCCGACCGAGATGTGGCTGTGGAGATCGTGGGCAGGCGTGCCGGCGAGAAGCTGCACGAGGAGCTGTTCAACGGCTATGAGCGACCAAAGCTCACGCCGGCCGAGAAGATCCTGCTTGCCGATCGCGAGCCTTTGGCGCCCGAGACGGTGGAGGCGATGTTCGACGAGATCAGGCTGCTCGTGTTCGAGGGCGATGCGGCCGGCTTGGCTGCCAAGGTGGCGGAGCTCTCGACTTTGCGCGGCGAGCTCTCGGAGTCGGTCTCAGGACGCGGCGCCCACGCGCCTGCGCCCCTCATAGACTCCCCGGAGTCATGAAACCGTTTGGTTGGGACACCTAGCGCCGTGAGCGGCATTCTCGCTTTCTCGCTGTCCAACTCCGTTACGGAGGTGGGCGCGCTTGCCGCGTTCGCGGCTTTGCTGGGCATCGCGATCCTGTCGCTGCTCGTGTTCTCTCAGGCACGCGAGATCAAGCGTTTGCGGGAGTGGGCGGGGCGCGCCCCCGAGCGAGCCGCGGAAATGGAGCAGCGTGTGAGCGCCGACGCCGCCGCTCGCCTGCGC
>JBAVYU010000020.1:0-10274 GCA_049588415.1 Solirubrobacteraceae bacterium | reverse complement strand
CCCCAGGCCGACGCGGCGATTCGCCCGGAGCGCTTCGCTCGGCTCGTCACGCTCGCGAGCGTCCTGATTCACGCCGGGCGGCGCGGGGAACGCGTCAAGATCGCCGATGTGCGCGAGCGGCTCCAGCTCTCAGACGAGGAGTTGCGCGAGGACATCAACGTCCTGAACGTCGTCAACTTTGGTGGCGGCTCCTATGTCTTGTACGCCGAAATCCTTGAGGAGGAGGGTGAGATCGACGTCGACCCCGAGCCCTACAGCGACAACTTCGACCGTCCGGCGCGTCTGCTCCCGGTCGAGGCCAAGGCACTCGTAGCTGCGATCGACCTCGTCGGTGAGCACATACCCGAGGGATCGCTCGCGAGCGCGCGCGAGAAGATCGTGGCAGCGCTCGGCGAGGACCCGATGGAACAAGGCCTCCAGGTCGCGCACGCCACCAGCGACGATTCCGAGGTGGCCCGCATCATCTCGCGCGCGATCGTCGAGCACAGGATCGTGGAGCTCGACTACTACAAGGAGAACGAGGACGAGTTCTCGATGCGGCGTGTGGAGCCCTATGCGCTCACCAATGGCCAAGAGGGCTGGTATGTCGCTTCGTTCGACCCAGGCAAGCACGCCATGCGCCACTTCCGCCTCGACCGGATCAGGCGCGCCCACGTGACCGAAGAGGCCTTTGAGCCCCGTCCCGAGGTCGACCCGGGCGAAGTAGAGGGTTGGATGCGTACCGGTGAGGTACAGGCCTCGCGCGCCGCGCGAGTTTGGATCTCCCCCGAGCGGGCACGCTGGGCGCGCGAGCGGCGGCGCGTCGAGGAGGAGCTCGTCGACGGCTCGATCGTCGTGGAGCTGAGTTTCGCCGGCACCGACTGGCTTGTGCGCGAGATCCTCAAGGAGGCCGGCGACGCGGCCGTGATTGAGCCAGAGGACGCACGTGAGGCGGTGCTCTCGGCGGTGCGGCGCCTGCGTGCCGTGCCCGCGGGCGTCTCGTGAACGAGTCGGTGCGCGCGCCATCCTTCGTCGCTGTCGCTGTCGCTGTCGCTGTCGCTGTCGCTGTCGCTGTCGCGAGCGTGGGCTCGGGCACGGGCGCTGGCTTGGGCACGGGCGTGGGCGCTGGCTTGAGCACGGGCGTGGGCGCTGCCTCGGGCGTGGGCGCTGGCTCGGGCACGGCACTCAGGCGCTGATGAGCCGCCGCGACCAAATCAAGATGAGCGCGGCCGAGGTCGTCTCGTTCCTGGAGGAGGAGCGTACGGTGACGTGCGCCACAGTCGGCCCGCGCGGCTGGCCGCACCTGATGCCCCTGTGGTATGTCTCGCGCAAACCCGACCCGTCCGCGGCCTCGCCAGGAGCGCCGCGCCGGTCCGAAGTGTCTGCTCAGGCCGACGCGCCAGATGGGGGCCCGAGGATCTGGGCGTGGACGTATGCCTCCTCCCAGAAGGTGCGCAACCTCGAGCGAGATCCCAGGGCGACGCTACAGGTCGAGGCCGGCGAGCAATATCAGGAGCTGCGCGGAGTCATGTTCGAGTGCGACGTTCACGTCCACCGCGAGATCGAGATCGTGAGCGCTTTGGGCCAGGAGATCTTCAGGCGCTACGCCGTCCCCAGAGGCGAGCCGCCTGTAGACGCCCTGGCGCCGGAGGTAGCCGCGATGGTCGACAAGCAGGCCGCCAAGCGCGTTGCTTTGGAGTTCTTCGAGCGACGCCGCGCAACATGGGACCATCGCAAGCTGGCCGGCGTCTACTAGGCTTCGCGTCGAATGGATTCCTTGAAGGGACTCATCCTCTCGGGCGGTAAGGGCACGCGGTTGCGCCCGATCACCCATACGAGCGCCAAGCAGCTGGTGCCGGTGGCCAACAAGCCGGTGCTGTTCTACGGGATCGAGGCGATGGCTGCCGCCGGCGTGCAGGAGGTAGGCATCATCATCGCGCCCGAGACCGGCGAGGAGATCAGGCGCGCCGCCGGCGACGGCTCCCGCTTCGGCGTAAAGATCGAGTACATAGTGCAAGACGAGCCGCTCGGGCTTGCCCACGCCGTGCTCACCGCCGAGCCATTCCTCGGGGACAGCCCGTTTGTGATGTACCTCGGCGACAACCTCCTGCAGGGGGGCATCGCAGACTTGGTGGGCGCTTTTCGCGAGCATGCGCCCGACGCTTTGATCCTGCTCACGCCCGTGCCAGACCCCGAAAACTACGGTGTCGCCGAGCTTGCCGCCGGGGCCCCCGGCGAAGTGGGTCGAGTGGTCAAGCTCGTCGAGAAGCCACCCGAGCCTGCGACCGACCTGGCGCTTGTCGGCGTCTATATGTTCACCCCCGCGATTCACGACGCCGCGCGCGCGATCGAGCCCTCGGCGCGCGGAGAGCTCGAGATCACCGACGCGATTCAGTACCTCGTGGACGGTGGGCGTCGCGTCGAGCCGCACATCGTCCGCGGCTGGTGGAAGGACACTGGACGCCTCGATGACATGCTCGAGGCCAACCGCCTGATCCTCGACAACTTGACCGAGTCGATTCAGGGCGAGTTGATCGACTCGCAAGTGGACGGACGTGTCGTGATCGAGCCCGGCGCCCGCCTGGAGCGTACGAGCGTGCGTGGGCCGGCGATTATTGGCGCCGGCGCTCATCTGTGCGATTGCTATGTCGGTCCTTACACGGCGATCGGTGAGAACTGCCGCATAGTCAACGCCGAGGTCGAGCATTCGATCCTCTTGGCCGGCTCCTCGGTGTGCGATCTGGACGGGCGCATGGAGTCATCGTTGCTCGGGCGCAACGTCACGATCAGACGCGGCGATCGCCAGCCGCGCGCTTACCGCTTCATGGTGGGCGACAACTCCGACATCTCGATCCTGTGAAGAACAGGGCGCCCAAGCGATGAAGCTGCTGGTCACAGGAGCTCAAGGCATGCTCGGCCACGATGTGCGTCGGGTCGGCGAACGCGCCGGACACGAGTTGATCCTGGTGGACCTGCCGGAGCTGGACATCACCGACGAGCAAGCGGTCTTCGCCTTCTACGAGCGCGAGCGCCCGCAGGCGACGATCAACTGTGCCGCCTGGACCGACGTGGATGGCGCGGAGACCCACCGCGAGGCGGCCCACACCGTCAACGCCAAGGGCGCCGGCAACCTGGCGCGAGCCGCGGCCTCGATCGACACGCGGCTGCTGCACATCTCCACCGACTACGTCTTCGACGGCACGGCCCCGCTCGACGCCGACGGGCAGCAGCGTCCCTACGTCGAGTCCGACCCCACCGGCCCGCGGTCGGTGTATGGCGAGACCAAGCTCGCCGGAGAGCATCAGGTATTGGACGCCTCCTCCGCACACACGGTTGTGCGCACTGCCTGGCTGTACGGGATCGACGGTCCCAATTTCGTCGCCACGATGCTCCGCTTGGCCGGCGAGCGAGACACCGTGCAGGTGGTCGACGACCAGATCGGGTCGCCCACCTGGTCGGGTCATCTGGCGCCCGCGATTGTGGGTTTGCTCGAGCGTGGTGTGAGTGGACTTGTTCACCTCACCGGCGCAGGCCAAGTTTCATGGAACGGCTTCGCCAAGGAGATATTCCGCCAAGCCGAGGTCGACTGCCGGGTGGAGACGGTCTCCAGCGAGCAGATGGCTCGCCCCGCACCCCGCCCCGCCTTCTCAGTGCTCGGCACGGAACGCGACGATGTCCTACCGGTTGGTCCTTGGCAGGACGGTCTCGCCGGGTACCTCGCGGCACGCATCGGGGTCAACCGCCCATGAGGACGCCCGCCAATGTCGCTCCGCGGACTAATGATGAGATGATGCGCGCATGAGACTCCTGGTCTGTGGCGGCGCCGGATTCATCGGTTCCAATTTCGTGCGCCTGCGTCTGCGTGAGCACGACGACGAAATAGTCGTGCTCGACAAGCTCACCTATGCCGGTCGCAAGGAGAACTTCCACGACTACGCCGAGGATCCCCGCTTTCGTTTCGTGCATGGAGCGATCGAGGACCCACAGGCGGTTGCGAAGGCGCTCGAAGATGGCGGGCCAGGCGGGGCGGCTCCGATCGAAGCGATCGTCAACTTCGCGGCCGAGACTCACGTCGATCGCTCGATCGCCGAGCCTGACGCTTTCGTGCGCACACATGCCCAAGGCACCTATGTCCTGCTGGAGGCCGCGCGCGAGCGCGCCTTGCGCTACGTGCAGGTCTCCACTGACGAGGTGTACGGCTCGATCGAGGACGGCTCTTTCACCGAGGACTCGCCCTTGCGGCCCTCCTCCCCTTATTCGGCGACCAAGACCGGCGCCGACCTGCTCGTGCAAAGCTACTTCCACACTTATGGCTTGCCCGCGACCATCTGCCGGGGCTCCAACAACTACGGGCCTTACCAGTACCCCGAGAAGCTGATCCCCTTGATGATCCTCAATGCACTCCACGGCGATCCTCTGCCCATCTACGGCGACGGCATGCAGGTGCGCAATTGGATCCACGCGACCGACTTCGGGCGAGCGATCGGGCACGTGCTCGAGCACGGCGCACCCGGGGAGGTCTACAACGCCGGTGGCCCCGACGAGTGCCCCAACATGGAAGTCGTTAGGCGCATCATCGAGTTGACAGGCGCCGAGGAGTCCTTGATCGAGTACGTCACCGACCGCCCTGGCCACGACCGTCGCTACTCGCTCTCCTCCAGCAAGGTCAGGGCGCTCGGATGGGAGCCTCGGGTGCGCTTCACCGAGGGCTTGGAGCATACAGTCGCCTGGTATCGCGACAACACGTGGTGGTGGGAGCCGATCCGCTCAGGCGACTATCGCGCGTACTACGAGCGCCAGTACGGCCGCTCGCTGGCGTGACCGATCGCCAGCGCTGAGCGGCGTCCTCGGTCGCTGCTCAATCAGGAGAGGCCGCGAGGGAGCTGCTTAGCTCTTCTTCGTCGGGGCGCTCACCCGGGCGTAGGAGATCCCGGAGATCTTCCAGTCGGAGCCTTCCTTGACCAGCTTGAGCGTGGTGATCGCGTTCTTGCCGGAATAGGTGCTCTTGACGCGCGCCAGGGCGCTTGAACCGGTGACCGCGACCGATTCGATCGTCAGGCCGAGCGAGTCGATGTCCTTCAGCTGTTCCTTGATCGCCGCTTGGCAGCCGCCGGCGCTGCTCAGCTGGTTGGTGAGCGTGGCGGCGAGATCGTCTTGGCACAGCTTCTTCTGATTGTTGGCGCTCGCATCGGATTGGAAGTTCGCCACCGTCTGCGCGACTTTCTGGCTTTCGCCGCTGAAGCCCTTCGTAGAAGCGGTTTCCCCGCAAGCGGCAAGGCCCGCGATCAGTGCAAGCGCCGAGAGCCCGCTGGCGGCGCGCTTTGTTGTGGCAATCATCGGCCGTAGCCTATGCGAAAGCCAACCGGCCGGCGTCGCGTGGACGGCGCCGGCCGGTGGAAGCCTCCCGGCAGTCTTGGGTGCTCAGCCCTGCTCGTCGTCGCGTCGGTAGCCAAGTCGCGCCGAGATGTTGTCGGCGGTGGCGACCAGATGCGGGCCGAGCGCGTCCACGAGCTCCTCCAACGAGATCATCGAGCTGTGCGCCGCGATGTTCACAGCCGCCACGACCTCACGCGACTCGGTGCGAACCGGAGCGGAGATCGAGTGCAGTCCCTGCGCCAGCTCTTCGTCGTTGACGGCCATGCCCTCTTCGAGCACGTGCTCCAGTTCGGTGCGCAAAGCCTTCTTGCTCGTGATCGAGTTGGGTCCGCGACGAGTGAGCGTCATGTCGCCGATCAGCTCGCGCTGCTCGGCGTCGGGAAGGTTTGCCAGCAGTACCTTGCCCATCGAAGTGCAGTAGGCGGGCAGGCGTGAGCCAGGACGTAGGTTGAAGTCGATCTTGTTTTGTCCTCGACGAAAACTGCGGGCGCGATCGACATAGAGAATCTCAGGACCGTCGAGCACCGACAAGTTCACCGTGTAGGAGGTGCGCTGGCGCAGCTCTTCCAGGTAGGGACGCGAATGCTCGCGCAGCCCGGTCGAGTTCAGAGCGGACATCCCGAGATCGGTCACCCGCAGGCCGAGCCTGTACTTGCGCGAGGCGCCCTGCTCGAGGAAGCCGAGCGCGACCAGAGTGATCACATAGCGGTGTGTTGTCGAGCGACTCATGCCCAGGTCGTCGGCGATGTCCGCGATCCCGAGCACGGGGCGCTCGGGTGTGAAGCAGCCGAGAATCGCAAGCCCTCGCTCGAGCGATTGGGAGTAGCGTGGCTCGCGGAGGCTAGGTATCGACCACTCGCCCTCTTGGCTTGATTTGGAAGAATTCGAGCTTACTCTAGGCATCTGTGCGTGGGCCCCTATCCGTAGTGCCGGAGGTGCCTCTACAGTGGTGCACCTCTATTGAACAGTCATCATACTTGGGAATGCCGACGATCTCAATCGCGAACTGCAACATGCGCGGCTCAGCGTCCACGACAGGTTCCAGACTGCTCTGCAGTGGCTTCCTGAGTACTCTTCGGTTTACCCTTCTGACAGCTCATCACGTCTGTGTATGCCCTGTGTCTGAAGGGAATATGCGTGACGTCAGGAGTTTTCCGAACCGCCGTTCTTATGTTCTCTTAAGTTTGCTGGGGTCGTTTCAGTCAAATGCTCAGAACTGAATGTTCAGGCCGATCGTCGGAAGTTCAAAGGACCGGCATCGATGAGTGACCGACTCTGATGAGTGACGATGCCGACATCGTGATCGTGGGCGGCGACGTCCGCACGATGAGTGCAAGCGGCGCCTCTCGTGCGAGCGCTCTGGCCGCCCGCGATGGACGCATCCTCGCGGTTGGAAGCTCGGCGGAGATCGAGCCTCTGCGAGGCTCCGCCACGACGATGATCGATGCGCAAGGGGCCACGGTGCTACCCGGCCTGATCGACGCGCACGGCCACTTCGGCCACGTCGCTCGTTCGATGGCAAGCGCCGTGGACTGTCGGACCCCACCGGTGACTTCGATCGCGGATATCTTGGCGCGCGCCAGCGAGCGTGCCGGTCGCGTGGCTGCGGGCACATGGATTCTGCTGCAAGGCACCACCTTCCAGGACGAGTTGCTGGTCGATGGTCGTTTCCCCACTCCAGGAGAGCTGACAGACGTTTCAGAGGAGCATCCGATCGTGTACAGGTCGAGCATCCACAACGTGGTGGCCAACCGTTGCGCTCTGCGTTTGGCGGGGATCGACCGGGACACGGTCGAGCCGTCCGGGGCTCGCATCGAGCGTGACCCCTCGGGGGAGCCGACGGGCGTCCTGGCCGAGATGTTCGATCGCTTTCCGATGCCCCAGCCCACCGATGCCGAGCTGGCGAGTTCGGTCGCGAACGTGGCCTGGGATCACTACTTGGCCAACGGCGTCACATCGATCCAAGAGATCTGGGATTCGGCGCAAGTGATGCGCTTGCTCGCGGGCGCCACCGCTGCGGGTGAGATCCCACTGCGCGTTCGCGGCTTCGGTTGGGTGCCTTTGGCCGGATCGCTGGCGGAGGTGGCAAGCGGCGCGATCGCCGATGTGCCCCTGAGGGCAGACTGGTTCGAAGGAGGTGGCGTCAAGCTGTTCGTGGACGGAGGTAGCTCCTCGCACACCGCGGCCTTCTATGAGGAATATCTCGACGCTCCAGGCAAGCGCGGCGCACTCACCTATGAGTTGGGTGAGCTGACCGACCACATTCGCGAGGCCTTCGACGCAGGCGCCCAAGTGGCCCTGCACGCCGCCGGCGACCTCGCCCAAGACATCTCCCTCGCGGCCTTCGAGCTGGCCGGCGCGCGGGCCGGCGACGGGCGCCGGTCGAGGATCGAGCACGGCGCCAACACGGCGTGGACTGCAGGGCGCACCGACTGGTGCAGGCGTACCGGAGTGCTGCCGGTGCCCAATCTTGGCTTCATCTACAACTACGGGGTGTTCTGGCCGCGCTCGTTGGGAGAGCGGCGCAGCCGCGCTTGCGTGCCTTTGAACACCTTGCTGGCGGAAGGCTTTGAAGTCCCGGGCACCTCTGACACGACCGGTGGTGACCCGCGCTTGCTGAACCCGTTTCACAACATGTGGTGTGCGATGACTCGCACCACGTTCGCCGGATCCACGATCGACCCCGGAGAGCGCATCGATCGTGATCAGGCGCTCACCATGTACACGCGCCACGCCGCTCACGCCGGCTTCTGGGAGGACTCGCGCGGCACGCTCCAGGCGGGTAAGCTCGCCGACATCGTGGTCTTGCGAGACGCTATCGACAAAGTCAACGACGAGGACTTTGGTGATCTGTCGGTCGCCCACACGATCGTGGACGGCAAGCTTGTGTACAGCGCCGACGGTGACTTGCGCGATCGTGTCCTCAACTTCGAGGGGGATCACGCGAACCGGATCGGGCGCTGAGATGGGTCGGCGTTTGAAGCAGACTGGCGCTGAGATGGGTCGGCGTTTGGAATGGGCCGACCCTCAGATGGGCCGGCGCTGAGATGGACTTCTACCTATTTCTTCCGGGACAGTGGTGGGACCGGAATAAGCAGCCCGCTCAGCTATACGAGGAGATGCTCGAGCAGGCGGTTCTCGCCGAGCAGCTCGGCTACGACGGGATCTGGCTGGCCGAACAGAACTTGGTCAGCTTTCTCGCTGCTCCGGATCCTTTGCAGTTGGCCGCGATGATCGCCCAGCGGACCGAGCGCATCCGCATCGGCGTGGCGGTGCACGTGCTCCCCTTTCACCACCCCTTGCGCCTGGCGGGGGCGATCGCACAGATCGATCAGCTCAGCGGCGGGCGCTTCGATGTGGCCGCCGGTCGCGGCGCCTCGCCCTACCAGATGCGCCAGTTCCAGGCCGAGCTGCCCGAAGCGGACAGCAGGGCTTTGTTCGCCGAGCACCTGCGCATCATGGTCGACCATTGGAGTGCCGCCGAAAGCCTTGCCCACGAAGGACGCTTCTTCACCTATCCGAACGCCACCGTCCTGCCTCCTCCGGTTCAGCAACCGCATCCCCCGGTTTGGATCGCCGCGCTGTCGGCGCGCTCGATGCAATGGGCGGTGAAGCTCGGCTTCGACTCGAATTTCATCTTCAGCCCTTTTCGTGAGCCTTTCTCCCACGTCGAAGATGTCTATGGCGCATTTGTAGGAGCCATGGAGGAACAGGGCCGGCCGCGCGCAGAGGCTAAGTTCGCCGTCAACCGAATGACTTATGTGGGTGCCCCACAGGACACCCACGACGTGCTGGGCTACGTGCTCATGAACCACCGCATCATCGATCAGCAGCTCGCCGGCGCCGAGCAGGTGAAGAGCGGCGACTACGCCGTCGAGCGGGCGATCAAACAGGACGAGCCCGAGCTCGAGCAGATGCACGAGAACATCGCCTTCGGCGAGGTCGCGGAGGTGCGCGCCAAGCTTGAGCGCTATGCGGCCTTGGGCGTAGATGTGTTCTCGGCATGGCACAACGTCGGTCAACCGCATGAGCGGGTGGTCCGGTCGATGGAGCTGTTCGCCCGAGAGGTAATGCCGGAGTTGCGATGACCCTGTTCGAGCCGCTGACGCTGAGGGGCGTCAGGCTGCGCAACCGGATCATGATGTCGCCGATGAGCCAGCGGGCCGCTCTGGAGGACGGGCGCGCGGGCGACTGGCACCTCGTGCACTACGGATCGCGCGCGGTGGGCGGTTGCGGGCTGGTGATGGTCGAGGACACGGCCGTGGCCCCGCTCGGTCGCACCAGCAGCAGCGCGCTCGGCCTGTACGACCAAGGCCAGGCCCGCGCGTTCGAGCGGATCGTGAGCTTCTGTCATGCCCAAGGCGCGGCCATGGGCGTGCAATTGGCTCACGCGGGACGCAAGGCATTGGCGGACAAGCGCGGCGAGGCCGGTAGCCTCGCCGCTTCGCCGGTGGCTTTTGGTCCGGGGTGGGTGCGGCCGCGAGCGGCGAGCGCCCAGGACCTGGCCGGCGTCGTGGAGGGCTTCGCCGGCGCGGCGCTCCTGGCCGCCGATGCCGGCTTCGATGTCCTCGAGGTTCACGCCGCTCACGGTTATCTGCTGCACCAGTTCCTCTCTCCCTTGACGAACCTCAGGGAGGACGACTACGGTGGCGATGCAGCTCGTCGGCGGCGCTTGCTGCTCGAAGTACTGCGTGCGGTACGAGCGCAGTGGCCTTCGCCGCGGCCTCTGTTCGTGAGGCTTCCGGCCGGCGACGGTCAGGCGGGCGGACTCGGGATCGAGGAGATGGTGGACTGCGCCCATGCATGCCTTGCCGGTGGCGCGGACTTGGTCGATCTCAGCGGTGGCACACCCATCTTGGGCGGCGCGCGCGCCGGTCCGAGCGAGGCCCTCGCGCTCGCGCAGGCGCTCGCGCGAGGGC
>JBAVYU010000019.1:0-67031 GCA_049588415.1 Solirubrobacteraceae bacterium | reverse complement strand
GTCAAGGGGTGCCCTACGCCCACGCAGGGCACCCCTTGACGAATAGGTTTATGCAGCCTCGCGCAGGGCCGCCAGCTCGGGCGACTCGGCCAGCTTCTTGAGAGCACGCTGCTCCAGCTGGGAGGCTCGCTCGGCGGAGAACCCGAGACGCTTGCCGATCGCGGTCAACGTCTGAGGCTCCTCGCGCCCCGTGCCGAAGCGCAAAGTCAAGACGGTGCGCTCGGTTTCGGGTAGCTTGGCGATCGCGGAGTGCACGATGCGCTCGCGCTCGTTGTCCCAGGCGGTGTCCTCCGGCGCCTCAGCGTCCGAGGGCAGCAAGTCGCCCAAAGCGGTGTCGCCGTCGTCTCCGACCTGCTGATCCAAAGAGACGAGGGCAGCACGCTGGTGGCGCACCTCTTCGACCTGGTCGATCGGCAGTCCGGTCTCCTCGGCCAGCTCCTCCAAAGTGGGCTCGCGTCCGAGTCTGACCGACAGCTCGCGCTCGACACGTCCGACCTTGCGCGAGCGCTGTGCTACATGCACAGGCAGCCTGATCGTGCGCCCCGAGTTCTCCAGGCCGCGCTGAATAGCCTGTCGAATCCACAGTGTCGCATAGGTGGAGAACCTGAATCCCTTGCGCCAATCGAACTTCTCCGAGGCCCTGATCAAACCGAGCATGCCCTCTTGGACCAAATCGGCCAAAGGCAAGCCTTGGTTCTGGTAGCGCCTCGCGTTGGAGGCGACCAAGCGCAGGTTGGAGTTGATCAGCTTTTCCTTGGCCATCAGATCGCCGCGCTCGATTTCCTGGGCTAGCTCGATCTCTTGATCGGGCGTCAGCAGGGGGTAGCGGCGCGAATGCGCGAGCAGCTGGTCGACCGACTCGGGGATAAACGAGTCGGCGGTCATGTCTATCGTGGTGGTGGGCTTGGTGGTGTCTGGCATGAGGGTCTCTCTATTGGGAATGTCGAGGGCTTCTGGTGCGCCCGGAGGGAGGCCGGGCCCTCGTAATCCGATGCTTGGAGTCGGAATTATACGCCTCGATAGTTGCGTTGTCAATCATTCCTACCCGATTCGTACGCTCGATGTGGTTCGACACCAGCCGTACGCTTACCTGCCCTCGCAGGAGACAACCCACGAGCAGGCCAAAAAGTCCGCAAAGAGCGCGATCAGTTTGAAATGGATGCAATCAGGCTCTACCCGCTGGCAGGCCTCACATATCAAGCATCGGTCGTTCGATCGCCTAACGTAAGGATACTCGCCCGTGCTAGCCACGCCCGGACGTCCCGTCGGCAGGCCCACCTCGTAAGCTCACCCGCGTGGACGACCGCACTTCCCAGCTGTTCTCGCCCTCCCTGCTCGCAGGTCAGGTAGCGATCGTCACCGGTGGCGGCAGCGGACTGGGGCGCGAGATCGCCTTGGAGCTGGCCCGTTGCGGCGCTCGTGTGGCGATCTGCGGGCGCCGGCCCGAGCCGTTGGGCGAGACGGTGGCGGCCGACCCTCACGGCTTGATCGAAGCCCACACGTGCGACATCCGCGAGGAGGATCAGGTCGAGGCCCTGGTCGACGCGGTCCTGGCCGCCCACGGGCAAATCGACCTGCTGGTCAACAACGCCGGCGGTCAGTTCCTGGCGCCGGCCGAGGCGATCACCCCAAAGGGCTTTCGCACAGTCATCCGCCTCAACGTAGAGGGCACGTGGCTGATGACCCACGCTGTCGCGACCAAGGCGATGATCCCATCGGGACGTGGCGGCAAGGTCTTCAGCGTGACCCTCTCCCCGCACAACGGAATGCCCGGCATGGCCCATAGTGGCGCCGCCAGGGCGGCCGTCGAGAACCTGATGCGCACACTCTCGGTCGAGTGGGCTCGCTTCGACATCCGCCTGCTCGCTCTAGCCGCCGGACAGTTCGAGACCCAGACGCTCCTGACCAAGTACCCCGAGGCGATCGTCGAGCGCATCGCCCACACGATCCCGCTCGGACGGATGGGCAGCGAGCGCGAGTTCGCCTGGCTGGTCGCCTTCCTGGCTTCACCCGCAGGAGACTTCTTCTCCGGCGCGGTAATCACGATGGACGGGGCCCGTGACGATTGGCTCGGGCCATGGCCACCGGCCCAGGCGGCCGACGCCGACGGAACCCCCCTCAGCGAGCAAAGGCGCGGTTGAACGAAACGCACGCCCTGCCGTCCCCACCCCCTTCCAGACTCGGATCGTGTAGGGCCCTCGAACCTGTGAGACAGGCTCGCGAGCGCCGGCGCCGCGCAACATAAACGCGCCCCAACAAAGCGCTCACCCCGCCTCAACACGGATGCGGCTAGCGTTGACGGCGTCACGCGCCTCGATTGCGGGCGGAAGCCTGGCGTTTGACTGACGCCGCGGCGCCCGCGAGAATAGGACTTCTCGAAGACATCGATGTCAGAGCAACAACGACAACAGCCCGAGGGCGAGACAGACCGCGAGCAGGCGCCCCGATCCTCCGGCCGGGTGATCGATCGACGCACCCTGCTCAAGAGCGGCCTTTTGGCCGGCGGCGCCTTGGCGGGCGGAGGAGCGGCCCTGGCCGACCTCGTCTCCAAGGTAGACCCCGATCCCGTGGCCGCCCAAGCGGCGACACCGGCCAAGACCGCACGACACGGAAAGGCACCCCACGGCGAAAGCAAGGCCGGCGCCAAGCAGCCCGGCCCGCCGGCCGGCTACAAGGCCCCCAACATCCTCGTAGTCATGGTCGATCAGCTGCGCACCCCCCAATGGTTCTCCGCCACGCCGCAAGCCTTGGCCTCGATGCCCAATCTCGCGCGCCTGCGAAAGGGAGCGGTCTCCTTCGAAAGCCATTACACAGCCGCCAACGACTGCACCCCCGCCCGAGCCGCCCTACTGACCGGCCTGCACACCCATCAGACCGGCTGCATGATCACCGGCGGGTCCAGTTTGGACCCCGGCTTTCCGACCTGGGGCACGATGCTGCGCGAGTTGGACTACCGCACCTACTGGTATGGCAAGTGGCACCTCACCCACGGAGACAACCTCTGGGACTCCTATGAAAACTCAGGTGCCCTGGAGCCCTACGGCTTCGCCGGCGGGACCTTCCCCTCACCCGACGGAGCCCCCGGGCAGGGCTGGCGCGTGGACCCCCACATCGTCTCCCAGTTCGAAACCTGGTTTGCCCGAGAGGGTGGCGGCGGAGCCGCCAAAAAGCCGTGGTGCACCACTGTCTCGCTGGTCAACCCCCACGACATAGCCTGGTGGTACCACTGGAGCGATCGCTTCGCCTCCGAGGCGGTGGCGCCGAGCATGGTCGCCGAACTGCCGCCCAACTTCGAGACACCCGAACAAATGCTTGCGCGCGGCAAGCCCCAATTGCAGCGCTCACTACAGGACACCGCCCAAGCCTCCTTCGGCACCGTCCCCTACAGCGGCCCCGACATGGAAGCGACCTGGCTGCCGTTCCTCGACCTCTACATGAAGCTCCTCGGCGAGGTCGACTCTCACATCGGCTCGGTCCTCAACACGCTCGCCTCCCGCCCCGACGTGGCCGCCAACACGGTGATCGTGTTCACCTCTGATCACGGCGAGTACGGCTCCTCACACGGCATGAGGGGCAAGGGCGGAGGAGCCTACGAGGAGGCGATCAGGGTTCCCTTGATCGTGCGCGACCTGCGAGACAAGGTCACCGCCGCACCCGCGCAGGCACGCACCGGTTTGACCTCCAGCGTGGACGTGGCGCCGCTCCTGCTCGACTTGGCCACCGGCTCCCCGAGTTGGCGCGCAGACAGCAACTACTCCCACCTGGCTTCCCGCCACGACATCGCCTCGATGCTGTCCGACCCCAAGGCGCCCGGGCGCGACTACGTATTGCACGCCACCGACGAGACCGTCACCGAGTTCGCGATTGAACCCTACGCCGCCGAAGCGCCCTTGCACGTAGTGGCTCTGCGCACCCCCAAGGCCAAGTACGCGACCTACTCCAACTTCGCTCCCGGCAGCCTCGACGCCGAAACCGCGGGGCGCGAAACCGAGCTGTACGACTACAGCACCCCCGAAGGCCGCATGGAGCTCCTCAGCGAAGTCGGCAACAGCGCTCTGGAGCCCCACCTGAACGCCCTGATGCAGAGGGCGGTGCGCGACGAGCTGCACGAGCCTTTGCCCCAGCGCCTGCACCGGGCGCGCAGGCACGGTCTGCGCGACTACTTCAAGACAGCCTCCCGGGCCGCCGAAAAGGCGACCGAAAGACGCCGCGAACGGGCCGAACGCGAATTCGAGGAAGAAGCGCCCTTCAGCGAAGAACCCGATTTCTCCGGCAGCGAAGCCAACGCCACCAGCCTGCGGCAAGACAAGGGCCGCAAGGGCGCCCGCCGTCGCCGCGACCGCCGGGCGGGCTAGGTCGAGCGTTCGGCTGCGCGCAGACCGAGCAGGGTCCACACAGCGAACACCACAATCAAGGCGACCGCGCACGCGAAAGCCAAGCCCGTGTGTTCTTGGGCGCCCGAGATCAGGCCGCGCCCGGCACCCAGAAAGGCGGTCGCCGGGTTCACGCTGGCGACTGAGTGAATCCAGCCCTTCAAGAGCTCCAAAGGCACGTATACGGGCGCCAAGAACAAGATCAAGAACACCGGCGTCTGCATCAGCGGCCCGGCTTGGATCGAGCGAAAGCGGAAGGCGACGCCGGCCGCCCAGCCGTAGCCGACCAGAACCATGAGCGTAGCCAGCCCATACAGACCCACCAGTTCGATCCCCTCGCCGGTCATTCTCATGCCCGCGATCAAGGCGACCCCCGTGACGACGCTCAGCGTGATCGCCGCCCTGCTCAGCGCCACCAAGGCGTAGCCAAGCACGATCCCACGCCTGTCCTCGGCCGCCAGCATCAAGCGCCGAGCGAAGCCGCTTTCGAAATCAAAGGCCAACGTGAAGCCGGTGAAAAGGCCCGAGAACATGGCCGCCTGGAGCATCACGAACACGAACTGAAAAGCCGTATATCCGGCGGGAAAATGAAACCCGGGGATGGACCCAAGCGCTGAGAGGCCGCCCGCGAAGCTCGCGAAGAACACCAGCGGGAACACCAGCGAGGGGATGAAAAGGTCGGGCCGGCGGGTATAGGTGTGCATCCCTCGCCAAGCGATCGCCCAAGCCACACCCCAAATGCTGCCGTGCGAACCCTTCTCACTCATGTGCGCTGCAACCTCGCCCTCAGCGCCGCCGCCACGAGCGCCAAACCGATTGCCAGCAGTCCGCCCGCCACCGCGAAGCCCCGCGCCAGTGCAGTCGTATCCCAGCCCAAGATATAGAGGCTCCTAAAACCCTCAATCAGATAGGAGATCGGGTTCCAGGTGGCGACCGTATGAAACCAGCCGGTCGTCAGCAGATTGCGCGGCAGGTTGCTCGACGACAAGAAGATGAACACGAAAAAAAGTGGAAACAGCCCCTGCACAGCCTCGCCCGAGCCGGTCCGCAGAGCGGCCACGCAACCAAGCGCACCAAACCCGGTCGCGGCCAACGCGCCGAGCGCGATCAACACCGGCACGCCCCAGCCTCCCGCCGCGATGTGGGCGCCGGCGATGACCCCCAACAACACGTAGATCGCCGACTGCAAGGCTCCCAGCGCCGCCACCCCGACGAGCAGGCCGCCGATCAACGAAACCCGTCGCATCGGTGTCAGCGCGAGCCTGTTGAAGAAGCCGCTCTCGATGTCCTCGGCCAGGTTCGTGCCCGTGTTGATCAACGAGAACATGCCGCCCTGGATGAAGGCCACGGCGATCGCGAACGACACATACGAGCCGGTCGGAAAGCCCGGCAGGCGCGTGGCCGCGCGCAGCCCGCTCGCGTTGACCGCGAGCAGCAACGCCGGGAAGAAGATCACCGGGAACATCTGAAAGGGCTGGCGCAGCGTCTTCAGCATCGAGCGCCGCGCCAGGGCCCAGATCTGTGTGCCGGTGGCTGCGCTCACGCCGCCACAGACTCGGCCGGCTCGCCCTCGGAATCGTCCTTGTCACCGTGATCGGCGGCGCCCTCCAACGAGCGCCCGGTCTTGGCCAAGAACACGTCGTCGAGCGTTGGCGCGTGCAGGCGCAGGTCGGCCACCTTGATGCCCTCGGCGTCGAGTGCCCGCACGATCTCGGCCAAGCCGCCCACCCCATCTGACAGTTGTGCGGCCACACCGCCCGCGGAAGCCGCCGTCTCCTCGCCGAAGCGCAGCAACACACCGGCCAGACGCTCACGGTCGGCCTTCTCTTGAGGGACAGCCTCCACGGTCTGTCGCCCGATCTCGGCCTTCAGCGCTGTCGGCGTGCCCTCCGCCACGATCTTGCCGTGGTCGATGATTCCGACCCGGTCGGCCAGCACATCGGCCTCCTCCAAATACTGGGTCGTCAAAAACACCGTTACGCCCTCTCCGGCCAAGCGCCGCACCTCATCCCAAAGCGCCGCCCTGCTCTGCGGATCGAGGCCCGTGGTCGGCTCGTCCAAGAACAGCAGCCTCGGGCGGTGAAGCAGAGCCAAAGCCAGATCCAAGCGGCGCTTCATCCCACCCGAATAGCCATTGACCTTGCGATCAGCCGCTTCGGTGAGCCCGACTCGCGCCAGCAGTTCGATGCCGCGATCTTCGCGCTCGCCCTTAGGCAGGCCGTGCAGAGCGCTCTGCAAGCGCATGTGCTCGCGTCCCGTCAAGAACGGGTCAAGCGCCGACTCCTGCAACGAAGCCCCGATCGCCCGGCGCACCTCCGGACCCTGATGGACCACGTCGAGGCCCGCCACGCGAGCGCTGCCCGAGGTAGGCGGCAACAAGGTGGTGAGCACCAGCACGGTTGTGGACTTGCCCGCGCCGTTGGGTCCCAGAAAGCCGTAGATCTCCCCGGGCGCCACGCTCAGGTCGATCCCATCCACCGCTCGCACGTCGCCCTTGAAGACTCTTACGAGCGACTCGACCTCAATACCGTTCTGAAGATCCCCCATCGACACGACGTTATAGCCGCCGGGCGACGGAAACCCGTGAGCGGATCACACGAGCGGTCGTCGGCGCACGGAAATCATTGAGTCAACTACACGAGCTGACGTCGGGCAAAGCAAACCTGCAAGCTCTAGACGAGCAGGTCGTCCGGTGAGCCGATGATGCGCAGATGCTCGCTTACGCCCGCGATCGTGAAAAGACGCTGCACTTGTTCTGAGCCTTGGGTGAGGGCAAACTCCTTGCCCTCGAGTCGCGAGCGCTCGTGCGCGGCAAGGATCACGCGCAGACCGGCCGAGTCCACGAACTGCAGATCCTTCATGTCGAGCACCAGGATCATCGGCGCATCCGCTTCGACCTTGGCGATCTCCTCTTCGAGCATCGGCGCTCCCAGCAAATCCAGTTCGCCGTGCAGTCCCAGGACCACACGGTCCTCTCCCTGGCGGACATCCACTCTCAAGTGCTCCCCGGCGATCGCCACAGCTAAATGTTATCGCCGGGGTCGCTCGGGTGGGAGAGGCGAAGTGCGAGCAAGGCCAGATCGTCGCGCAAGCTCCCCTCGGCGCGCTCGAGCGCCACGTGCTCGATGCGCTCGAGCAGAGCGTCGAGCCCAAGCGAGGGCGCCTGGGCGCATAGCTCGATCAGCCCGTCCTCGCCGAGCTGTTCATGCGAGCGACCGGCCTCGGGGACGCCGTCGGTGTAAAGCAGCAACGTCTCCCCTGGCCGAAGCTCCGCTCCCTCCTCGACTATCTCCAGCTCGTCGAGCACTCCCAGCAGAGTCCCTGGGCGCCCGATCGGGCGTGCGCGTCCGTTCACGTCGATCAAGAGCGGTGGGGGATGCCCGGCCAGAGCGACCTTCAGGCGCGCCCTCTTGGCGGTTCTCTCGAGCGTCACCAAGCACACCGTGCACAGATCCGCTCCAGGTGGCTGCAGGCGTAGAGCCCGGTGCAGGGTGTGCAGCATCTGTCCCGAGGTTTGGCCGCTGATCGCCGCGGCGCGCAAGGTATGGCGCGCCAGAGCGGTAACGCCGGCGGCGCGCGGGCCCTTGCCACACACGTCCCCGATCATCAGCATCCAGCGCTCGGCGCCGTGGTAGAGCACGTCGTAAAAGTCTCCGCCCACCTCGTTCAGCTCACCCGCGGCGCAGTAGCGCGCCTTGATCTCGGCGCCCGGAATCTCCGGCAGAGCCTCCGGCAGCAGAGCCTGCTGGAGCGTGTGGGCGATGCGCGCCCGCTCGGTGAAAAGACGTGCGTGTTCGACCGCAGTGCCGGCCCGCCGCGCCAGCCGCTCGGCTACCCCGAGGTCGGCTTCGGAGAGGGTGTGCTCGGACTCCGAGGAGACCAGCGTGATCGCCCCGATCGGTCCTGCCGCGCCGATCATCGGCACGATAATCACCGCCCTCGCGCCGATCGAGCTGAGCATCTCCAAGTGGCGGTTGTCGCGGGCGTACTCGGCCAGCGCCTCCTGTGGGATGTCGGTGTAGACCCGCGAGCTTCCGGTTCTGATCACCTCGGGCACCCCCAATGGCTCGTCGAGCGTGGGCCGGTAGTCGCGATCGAGGCGTCCCGCGAGCTCCAGCCGAGCCGGGTCGGAGTGGTGCACGGCGACCCGCTCGATCCGCTTCTGCTCGTCGAGCACGTCGATCGCACACCAGTCCGCGATCCTCGGCACGACCAGGCGTGCGACCCGCTGCAGGGTATCGGCATAGTCCATCGAGGAGGCCAGCACTCTGCTCGCCTCCGACATGAAGCTCTCGGCTACCTGAGTGCGCCGCAACTCCGAGAAAAGACGCGCGTTGTCGATCGCCAAAGCCGCGCGACGCGCCAGCTCCACGACCAACTCCATATCCTCCTCCGCGTAGGGGGGTCTGCCATCGCCGAGGCGCAGCGTTGAGAGGGTGCCCAGGGTTCTCTCCCTTGCCTGCAGGGGCGCCACCACAGCCGAGCTGTAGCCATGCTCGATCATGAAGCGCGCGTGCTCGGAGCCCTGTGCGAAGGAGTTGAGCAGTCCGCTTGACATCTCGACCAGCAACACCGGCTCGCCCTCGCGAATGACTCCGGCTACAGGATGTTCGCCCTCGGGATTCAAGGGATAGGCGGCGCGCAATTCTTCCAGCTCGTGCGCCAACCCCTCCTGTGAGCATGCGACCGCCACCTCCCTGATCGATCCATCCTCGTCAAGCAGGTCGATCACGCACAGGTCGGCCAGTCCAGGCACAGTCAGCCTGGCGACCTGGCCCATCGTCGTGGCCAGCTCCAAAGAGCTCGCCAGCACCACGCCCGCCTCGATCAATAGCCCCGTCGCAATGTCACCGCTCGGATCGACGGTTACCCCGGCTGGCTCCCCCTGAGATGACTTTGGCATGGTCTGTATCCGGCGCTTCCGAGATTGCGTACGCCCGCGACTCAGAAGCCAGGCATCTTTCAGTATGGCAGCGCGAAGAACGGGCAGCACGAAGAAACGGGCAGCACGAAGAAAAGGCGCAGTGGCCGAGATGCCACTGCGCCGGGCTGTCTGACAGCTGTGCTGCCCGACAGTTTTCTTGTTTGCCCGTCTATCTGTTGCGCAGGAGGACTACTAGCGCCCGTACCAGCGGCGTCCGCCGCCACCACCTACGGGAGCGCCTCCGATAAAGAAGCCGATCGCCCACAGCAGCAGAGCCACGATCAGTACGTACCAAAGAACATGCACGGCGAATCCCAACCCGCCGAGCAACGCCAGGATGAGTACAAGAGCAATAAGCGCAACCATGTTTATCCTCCATTTGTAAAGCACCGACGCGGTGCGCGCCTGCGGTGTGTGATTACCCTGTTGAGGTGCCTCTAACCTTGTGCGGAATTATCCTGTTGAGGGAGCCGGATTCCCTCGGAAAACCCGCAAGCTCTATATCGCGAAACTCGAACTAGTTAAAGACGAGGCCGCTCAGCGGTTGTCGCGCAGGCCCAGCGTGAGCGCCTCGAAGGGCCCTATCCTCGCGACCTGGTGATGGTCGGTGAGCTTCTCGACGATGCCCCCGAGCCGGTCGAGCTCGCAATCCTCGAGCAGGTGTTGCGCAGCGCCACTGTTCAGGGGTGCAATGTGGAGCTCTATCTCGCGTGGTCCCACATTCACCCCGACGCTGAGCTGATTACCGCTGAGCGCTCCGGGGACGTGTGCCGCCAAGGCGTCGGCGAGCAACTGCGCGTCGGAGATGCGGTCGGTCGAAAAGTGGGCGCGCGCGGCCAGCGCGCTCACCAGGCGCGGCAGGATCGTGCGGGCGAGGGAGAGTGGGGCGATGCTGAACATCGCGGTGGAGGGTGTCTCCGAGAGCGCCAGCGTCGCGAGGCCGCGCTCGTCGGAGCACGGGTCGAGGGCCTTCACCGGCAGCGAGAATCGCATCTGGACTTCGGTGCCGCCACTCGGTGGCCTGCGGAACTCGACCCTATGGGCCAGCGTCTGGATCACGTGCAGACCGATGCCCGGCGGGGGGTAATCCGTTGCCTCGGCGCTCACGTCGAAGCTCTCCTCGGCGTCGCCGGCATTGGCCTGTGCTGCTTCGTGCCGATTCCCGATTCCTGAGCCGCTGTCCCGCACGAGCACGGTCACGGTCCCCGAGTCGATGTGCACGTCGATTTCCATTGGTCCTGGATCGCCGCCATAGGCATGCAGGACGACGTTGTTGCACGCCTCGGTGGCAGCGGTGCGGATGTCGTTGAGGTCGCTCTCGCCAATCCGCAGCTCGTCCGCCAAGCCCGCGAGCATCCCTCGGACGAGCACCACGTTCTCGGGAGTGTTGAGAAGTTGGAGGCGAACGTTCGGAAGTGGCTCAGGCATTGGCAAGCGATCCCTCGACGAGAGAAACGCCAAGGATCTTATTGTTCGCCTCTGAAGGTGCGATTTAGACGACGATGCGCGCTGGCGTGGAGCGCTCAGCGAGCGACCTCGCTCACGCTGTCGCGAGTCAGAGCTCGCAGCTGATCGAGCGAGCGGCGCAGCAGACGCGAGACCTGCATCTGGGAGATGCCGATACGAGCCGCGATCTCGGTCTGGGTCAGCTCCTCGACGAAGCGCATGTGCAGCATCGCCCGCTCGCGCGCCGGCACGTGCTCCAAGGCCGTGACGATGGTGGCGTCCAACTCGACCAGCTCGTAGCGCTCGTCCTCGTGGCCGATCGACTCGCCATAGCTTGTGCCCTCGTCCTCGCTGCCCGGGCGAGGAGCATCGAGCGACATGGTTTCGTAGGCCTCGGTTGCCTGCAAGGCGTCGATCACCTGCTCGGCGTCGAGCTCCAGGAATACGGCGAGCTGGTTGACCGTGGGCGCGTGGCCCTTTTCGTTGGTCAACGTCTCTTGGGCGCCTCGCACCTTCAAGGCCCGCTCCTGGTCGCCGCGAGGCACGTGCACCGACCAGCCGCAATCGCGGAAGTAGCGACGCATCTCGCCCAGGATCGTCGGCACCGCAAAGGAGGCGAAGGAGTGCCCGCGTGTAGCGTCATAGCGGTCCAAGGCCTTCAGGAGCCCGACCGAGGCGACTTGGAGCAGATCCTCAAAAGGCTCGGACGAGCGGTCGTAGCGCCGAGCCAAGCTGCGCGTGAGCGGCATGAAGCGGCTCACCAGGGCTTCGTGGGCGGCCTGGTCGCGCTCGCGCTGCCACCGCGTGAACAGCAACGTCACATCGTCTTCGCTGCCGCGGTCAAAGCGCAGACTGGGCTTGGTTGTCGTCGATGCTGACACCATCTCAATCTCCTCGGTCGACTCTCTCCGGGTATAGCGTCTTCCCGGCTCGGCATCAAGCGCTACAGATGGGCGTCTACCCGACCAGGGAGTCGTCTAACCCCAAATTGATTTTGGCAGGCCGCTTGCAGCTTTTCTCGATCCAGACATGCGCTGGCATACTGCGGGGTAGGTCGATAAAGATGCCCCGTTCTATCTGGAATGGCACGGTTGCCTTCGGGCTTGTGCGCGTGCCGGTCAAGCTGTATTCGGCGACCGAGTCGAAGCGGATACCCCTGCGCGAGCGCCATGAGCAGGACGGGGCCGCGATCGAGCACAGGCGATTGTGCTCCAAGGAGGGCCGCGAGGTCCCCTATAGCGAGATCGTCAAGGGCTATGAAGTAAGCGAGGGCTCCTATGTGGTGCTCACCAAGGAGGAGGTTGCCGCCGCCGAGGGCCCCGAGGCACATGTCGTTGAGATCGAGCATTTCGTCGATCGCGAGCAGATCGACCCGGCCTACTACGAGCGCTCCTACTACATGGGCCCAGGCAAGCTGGGCGAGGAGTCCTACAGGCTGCTCCAGGCCGCGCTGGAGCGCTCGGGACGCGCCGGGATCGGCCGCTTCGTGTTCCACAACAAGGCCCATCTGGTCGCGATCAGGACAGTGGAGGACGTGATCGTGTTGCACACGATGCGCTTCGCCGACGAGCTGGCCTCAGGGGAGGAGCTCGAGCCGGCGAAGCCCGAGAAGCAGCCGAGCAAGCTGGAGCTGGACACCGCCCAGCTGTTGTTGGCTCAGCTGGATGCGAAGTTCGAGCCCGAGAGCTATGCCAATACGTACCGCGACGCGGTGATGGCGATGATCGAGAAGAAGGCCAAAGGCGAGGCGATCCAGGCCCCCGAAACCCTGCAGGCCACGCCCGAGGGCGACCTCCTGGGTGCGCTGGAAGCCAGCCTCGCCCAAAGCGGGGCCTCTCGAGGCAAGGGTCCGGCCAAGAAGCGCTCGCGCTCGACGACGCCCGCCGGCAAGGCGCCCAAGCCCCCTTCGCCTGGCGCCCCCAAGCGATCTGCGGACGCTCAACGAGCGACAGCGGCCGCTGCGCCCAAGCGCAAGCGCACGCGAGGCGAGGCCTGATGGCCCGCGCGCTGTGGACGGGTTCGCTCAGCTTCGGCTTGGTGACAGTGCCGGTCGCCTTGTACAGCGCGGTACGCGACCGCGACATCCACTTCAACCTGCTGCACGGGCCCGACGGTTCGCCGATCGAGACGCGCCGGGTGTGCGCACACGAGCAACGCGAGGTCCCCTACGGCGAGATCGTCAAGGGCTATGAGCTCGACGACGGCCGCTGGGTTCTGCTCAGCGACTCAGATCTCGAAGCGGCGGCGCCGCGCAAGAGCCACACGATCGACATCGAAGCCTTCGTGGAGGAGCGGGAGATCGATCCGCTGTACATGGACCGGCCCTACCTTCTGGTGCCCGAGAACGAGACGGCCGCGCGCGCCTATGCGCTTCTGAGCGAGGCAATGGCTTCCTCGGGCAAGGTCGCTTTGGGGCGCTTCGTGATGAGGGCCAAGGAGAACTTGGTCAGCATCCGCCCGCGGGGAGGCCTGCTGGCGCTGACGACGATGCGCTTCCACGACGAAGTGCGCCCCAGCGCCGAGATCGCCCAGGAACTGGCATCGGCGCAGGCTCCCAGCGAGGAGGAGATCGAGAACGCGATGGCGATCATCGCCGAGCTGGAGGTCCCGTTCGAGCCGGAGGGCTATCGCGACGAGCACAGGGCCCACCTGGAAGCGATCATCAAGCGCAAGCGCAAGGGGCAAAAGATCTCCGTGCCGAAGCCCAAGCCCGCCAAGAAGGAGGAGCCGCCGCCAGTCGCACCCGACCTGATCGGCGCACTGGAGGAGAGCTTGGCGCGGATCCGGGGCGAGGCGGCAAGCAAGGGCAGCGCGGCCGGCGCAAGCAAGGGCAAGGCAAAGGGCAAGACGGTCGCCAAACCCAAGCGCAAGCTGCCCGCGCCGAAGACGCCGGCAAAGCGCGCAAGCGGCAGCGCCCGGCGATCTTGAGCGCTGAGTGAGCGCCGCGGAACTGGTCGCGATCGCCGCGGCGGGCTTTGCCGCGGGGACGATCAACACGGTGGTGGGCAGTGGCACGCTGATCACATTCCCGGTGCTGTTGGCCTTCGGCTATGCGCCAGTGACGGCCAACGTGTCCAACAACGTGGGTCTGGTGCCAGGGTCGGTCTCGGGCGCATTCGGCTACCGGCGCGAGCTTGAGGGTCAGCGCGAGCGGGCCCTGCGCTTCGGCACGATGTCCGTGCTCGGCGGGCTCACCGGGGCCATACTGCTATTGGCTTTGCCGGCCTCGGCGTTTGAGGCGATCGTGCCGGTGTTCATCGCCGTGGCGCTCATCTTGGTATTGATCCAGCCTTGGTTGAACGCGAGGCTGGCGCGTCACGGCGAGCCCCATCGTGGCCGGCGCGGGCGGGCCTTGGCGATGGGCGCCGTATACACGACCGGCGTGTATGGCGGCTACTTCGGCGCCGCTCAGGGGATCCTGTTGTTGGGGATCCTCGGCCTCGCTTTGGACCAAGACCTGCACCGGACCAACGCCCTGAAGAATGTGTTGGCCGGCTCAGTCAACGGCGTGGCGGCCTTGTTCTTCATTTTCGCCACCCACGTCGATTGGGGCCCGGCGGCGGTGATCGCGGGCGCTTCGATCTTGGGCGCCCAGGTGGGCGCCCGCTATGGACGGCGCCTGCCGCCACGCGCGTTGCGGGCTTTGATCGTGGTGGTTGGCGTGACCGCGATCGTGCGGTTGCTGGCTTAGCGAGACCGGTACGAACAACGATCCACCCCAAAAGGAGGGTCAGGAGAGGGGCAGGAGGCCTTCGGCGCGCTGCTTGTCGTTGGCGCCCGGGCCAGGTCTGACCTGGAGCTCGGTGGTGTGCAAAAGCTCGCCGCAGTGACCACAGCGCAGCTCAGGGCCGGCGTCGTGGCCGCACTTTGTGTGCACCGGCACTCTCGGCGGCCCGGCGTCGGGGGCGGCGTAGCGGTCGCCCCAGCTCATCAAGGAGAGGATCGTCGGGTTCAGGTCAAGGCCCTTGCGCGTGGGTACGTACTCGTAGGACTCGGGGTGCTCCTGGTAGAGGCGGCGCTCGAGCAGGCCGTGCTCGACCAAGACTTCGAGGCGGTCGGTGAGGATGTTGGAGGCCACGCCCAAGTTGCGCTTCATCTCGGCAAAGCGCCTGCGTCCGAGTAGGGCTTCGCGCATGACAAGCAGGCTCCAGCGCTCGCCCACGATCGACAGGGCGGAGGCGATCGAGCAGTTCTGCTCGGTGAACGGACGGTACGGCATGTCCTCACTCTAGCCGAGGTGGTTGCATTTCGCAAGCTGGCTGTGCTACGGTGGCCACGAAAGTCACTTGCAAAACGCAACCAGCTGAAAACGCGCGCCCAATCGGCCCAAACACAGCCCCAATCAACCCGAACGCGACAACTTGGAGGCTCCAGATGCAAAGACGGTGGAAGGTCCTGACGCTCGTGTCGGTTGGCGTGTTCATGGTCAGCCTCGACCTGTTCATCGTCAACATCGCGTTCCCCAAGATCGAGGCCAACTTCGGGGGCGCTGATGTCTCCTCGGTGTCTTGGGTCCTGAACGCCTATGCCATCGTCGTTGCGGCTTTGATGGTGTCCGCCGGCAGGCTCGCCGACCGTCATGGGCGCAAGCGCGCGTTCTTGCTCGGTTTGGGGGTGTTCGTAGCCGGCTCGGCCCTGTGCGGCGCCGCGCCCTCACTCGGCGGACTGGTCGCCGCGCGCGTAGTGCAAGCGGTCGGCGCCACCTTGCTACTGCCCACCTCCTTGGCCTTGCTGCTGCCCGAGTTCGAGCCGTCCGAGCGACCGGCCGCGATCGGCATATGGGCGGCGGTCGGCGGTCTGGCGGCCGCCGCTGGACCGCCGCTGGGCGGACTGCTGGTGCAGGTCAGCTGGCGCTTGGTGTTCCTGGTCAACGTTCCTGTCGGTCTGGTCGCCTTGGCCTACGGGCTGCGCCTGTTGCGCGAGAGCCGCGACGAGACCCAGGCACGGCCCGACCTGCTTGGTTCGGCTTTGATCGTGCTCGGTATCGGGGTCCTCTCGCTGGGACTGGTCAAGGCGCCGGAGTGGGGGTGGGGGAGTGCGCGCACGATCGCTGCTTTCGCGCTCGCGACTGCCGGCCTGGCCGGGTTCTGGGCCCGTTGCTTGACTAACGTCGCGCCGGTCGTGGACCCGGCGATGTTGCGCGTTCGCTCCTTCGCGGCGGCAAACCTCGCCTCGGTGCTGTTCTCGGCGGCGTTCGCCGCGTTCCTGCTCGCCAATGTCCTGTTCATGACTTCGGTATGGCATCGCTCGACACTGATCGCCGGCCTCGCGCTGGCGCCTGGGCCGGCATTGGCCGCGGTGTGCGCGGCCACATCGGCGCGCCATATCAATCGCTTTGGCTCGCGCGCGCTCGCGACTTTGGGCATCGCACTGTTCGGCCTCGGTTGCCTGTGGTGGCGCCTGCGCATGGGCCTCGAGCCCGACTACGTCGGTGAGATGCTGCCCGGCCTGTTGATCACCGGCGTCGGCGTGGGTCTGGTGTTGCCGAGCTTGGCCAGCGCTGCCTCCTCGTCCTTGCCGGCGGCGCGCTTCGCGACCGGCTCGGCCGTCTTCACGATGACGCGACAGGTCGGCTTCGTGCTGGGAGTGTCGATTCTGGTGGCTCTGCTCGGCACGCCCAAGCCGGCGGATGCGCTGGCGGCGTTCGACCGGGGGTGGACGTTCATGATCGTGGCGAGCCTGCTTGGGTTGGCGGCGGCCGGCGCTCTTGGGCGTACATCGCCAGCGCGTGGACCCCGGCTGGATGAGCCCGCAGCTCGCGCACGACCTTGGCGGCGTGTGGGGGCAGCTCGCTCGTAGGGGGCAACGCCACGCCGTAGCCGGCGGGCATCAGCATGGGCGCCGCCAGCGCTGCGAAGGTCAGGTCGGCTGCTGTGAACCGCTCGCCGCATAGATAAGGGCGACCGTCGGCCAAGCGCTTGCCTACCTCATCGAAGGTCGCCCGCACACTGACCTCGGCGTCTGCGGCTGTAGCTGGTGTGACGTCAAGGATGCGCGCCACGATCGCGATCATCAAGGGGTAGGCGAGTTTCAGCGTCGTGCGCTCCCAAACTGGGACTCCGGCACAGCCATAGGAGATCGCAAGGTCGCGGCGCCTACGCAACTGTTGATACATCCAGCAACGCCCCTGCGGTCCCAGACTGGCGTTGAAATCATCCTCCAGGCTTCCCACCTCGGCGGCCTGCTCACGGTCGCTCGGGTACAGCTCGCGGCCCACCTGCGCTCGCCGGTCGGTCCAGGCCAGGATCTCGTCTGAATCGGCCAGAACTCCCTCAGCGCACACGAACACGGGCACGGTCAAGCCGCCGCCGGCTCGTAAGGCGGCAACCCGATGGATCGCTTGTATGTGGGGTTGCTCGCGATATGGCACGCCCACGCGCTCCAAGGCCCACCGCGCCTTCTCGCAGTAGTGGCTGATCGGAATCGTCAGCAGGATGTTCTCGGTCTTCGCGGTCTTCGTCACACCCATCTCATGCGTCAGGCTACATCTCGTGCATGGAGCGTTCCAGTGCCGGCTAAGTTCCAATCTTTGCTACAGCGTGCAATGATGCAGGCGTGCGCAGGCTTATCCACAGGCCGTCCAAAGCTCGCGCGGCTCAGCCAAGACTCGTTCGTGGGCAGCCACGCCGTGAAGCTCAAAAGCGGGAAGAAGTGGGAAGTAGGACCGATTGCCGTGAAGTGCACGATCAGCGCCAAGGCTGTTCGCTGCGTCAATCGCTCGCATCACGGCTTTAGGATCACGAAGAGCTCTTACCGAGCCTTCTGAGGAGCCCTGGCACGTCGGGTTCTGTGGCCTATCGCTCATGATGGAGGCGTGGAGGCTGATGAGAAGCTTTTGATGGTGCCCACTACGCGCTATGCGGGCAGCGGGGAGGCAACCATCGCCTACCAGGTGGCGGGGGAGGGGCCGCTGGACCTGTTGTTTCTCCCGGGGTGGATCTCCCAAATCGAGCAATTGTGGGACACGCCGTCCGTGCGTCGCTTCCTCGAGCGTTTGGCCGTGTTCAACCGGCTGATCCTGTTCGACCGCCGGGGCAGCGGGCTGTCGGACAGTGTTGGCGACTCTCACACCCTCGAGCAGGAGGCGCTCGACGCGCTCGCGGTGCTCGATGCCGTCGGTAGCGACCGGGTTGCACTGTTGACATACGGGCTGGGCGGACCTGTCGGTGCGCTGCTTGCGGCTGAGCATCCCGAGCGAGTCGGTGCTCTGATCATGTACGCCTCGATCGCCCGTACATCGTGGGCTCCCGACTACGACTGGGCGATGACGCTCGAGGATCGCTCCCAGTGGACCGAGCGGACGGTTGCCGCCTGGGGCGAGCCTGACGGGCCTGGGCTTGCGGTGATGGCGCCTTCAATGGTCGAAGATCAAGCTCTAACGGGTTGGTTTGCACGTCTGCAGCGTCTTGCGGCGAGCCCGAGCCAGGCACGCATCCTGTTGCACGCGGCATCCGGTCTTGATGTGAGGGATGTGCTACCGAGAGTACGCGTGCCGACCTTGGTCATGCACAGGGCCGGCGATCAGGCATGGGATCCACGTCACTCGCGCTACCTGGCAGAGCACATAACCGGCGCGCGCTACGTCGAGTTGGAAGGAGTCGATTCGCTTCCCTTCGTGGGTGACAGCGACGCGATCGTCGAGGAGATCGAGGAGTTCCTGACCGGCGCGCGCAGTGGCGGGCCCGCCCGCAGCCTGCTGACCGTGATGTTCACTGACATCGTCGATGCCACCGCGCGGGCCGCCAAGCTTGGCGATGGGCGCTGGCGTGACCTGCTGGCGGATCACGACGCGCGGATACGCACCCAGCTCGCCCGCTTCGGCGGACGGGAGGTCAAGACCGTGGGAGACGGCTTCCTGGTGACCTTCGAGGGGCCGCCATCGAGAGCGCTGCATTGTGCTTTGGCGATCGCCGCCGCGGCACGCGAGCTCGGGATAGAGGTCCGTGTCGGCGCGCATACGGGCGAGTGCGAGTTGGTTGGAGAGGATGTGGCAGGTATGGCCGTGCACATCGCCTCGCGCGTGGGCGCGCTCGCCGCTCCCGGTGAGGTGCTCGTCTCTGGAACTGTGTACGGAACGGTCGTGGGTGGTTCATTTGCGTTCGAGGACCGTGGCTTTCACGAACTGAAGGGCGTCCCAGGTCGCTGGCCACTGTTCGCGCTGCGCGGCTGAACCGGCAGGCGGAGCCGGCAACTGGGCGCCGTGGCGCGATCGTGAGCCGGCGCGAGGTTGGCTAGGCTCGGAGCAGTGAGCCTGAATCTATGCATCCTGCTCTGGGCTAACCCGGGCGCCGAGGCGGCACTTGTCCACTACGAGGACAGGGTCCTGGAGTTGTTGGGCGATCACGGTGCGCGGGTCCTTCAGCGTGTGCGCAGCGACGGCGTCGACGGGCGCCCTCTGGAGGTCCACGTGCTGGAGTTCCCCTCGCAGGCGGCGCTCGACGGTTACATGGGAGACGAGCGCCGGATGGCGCTTGCTAGCGAGCGCGAGGCCGCGATCGCTCGTACTGAGGTGCTCCACGTAGACCTGGTTTAGCGGTCGAGGCTAAACGGAACCGCTTCCCGTGCTCAGACATGGCCGTCCCCAGAGACCGCGTCGTCTGCCGAGCCGAGTTGTAAGCGCAGCGTTTCGCGGCCACGGTACAAGCGCGACTTCATCGCGGCGCGACTGAGGCCCAGAGACTGGGCGGCGGCCGATCCAGACAGGCCCTGAATGTCGCGCAGAACGAGCACGGCACGCTGCTCGCGTGGAAGCGCCGCGATGCAAGTAACGATCCGCTCGACTTCCAAACGGGCGAGGGCTGTCTCTTCAGTCGAAGATTGCTGAGGAGAGGGGGAGACGGGCGCTCGCAACGCCAAGCGCGATCTGCGGATGCACTCGTGGCGCACGATCTGGAACATCCAGGATGCAAGCGCCGCGGCCGCGCGCAAGGTCCCGATCTTTCGGTACAACACGATCAATGCCTCTTGTGCCGCATCCTCCGCGTCCTCGGGTGTGGAGCAAAGGGTGCGCGCGAACCGGTGCACATGTGCGTGTGAGCCGTCGAGAAGCGTTGCGATTGCACGGGTATCGCCCTTCTGCGCCGCGCTGACGACCTGTTCGGTGGGCCACGACCATTGTGTGCTGGTCACGGGAGCGCGCCCTCCTGAGAAATAGGAGGCAGCCGCAGATCACCAGGACGGCGACTATGAGCTAGATGGCGATCTTTCATCTGGAGGGACAAGGCATCTTGGTATTGACGGTAACCGGTTCGCCGATAAGGAATCTCAGTTCGGCGCTCTCGGGAAAGCCGCCCTTGGGGCACGTCTTGGGCAGCGTTATGTAGGAGACCAGTTTGCCTTTCTGCATGAATGCGGCACCAATCGTCAGTTTGGCGGTTTCAACTACGCCATACGGTGCTCCAGGCACGGTTTCAACAAGCGGCACGGAGGCTGTGAGCTCCGGGCCGAATTCACCTCCGGGATATGTGACGTTGGCCTTTCCAAGCACTTCGATTACAGTCGGAGTCCGCCCTTCGGCGTAGAAAGCGAATTCGCCGCCCGACGCAAAGAACGCCTGCAAGGTCAGGCTCTCGTGGACGCGTGTCCCACCGAAGCTGACGACACCGGTGACCGAGCCCACCGAGGTGACAGCGGACCTCTTTGGACAATGCGCGACTTCGTGGCTTTCGAGGATCGCGGGCGAGCAAGTGGCGAAACCCTGCGGGTGTAGTTTTACTCCGGCCGGTACATGAAAAGTCAGGCCGGTTAGAGGCGGAGGAAAGCCACCATATTCAGTCCCGCTGATCCTGATTTCGCCTTCCGCGGCTGTGGCGCCTCCGAGGGTGTTGTCGGTGCCTGGGTAGGTCGGGCTGTTGGCCACAGTGGGGTCGACATGGATCGGTACGCCCCGGACTTTCAGCGTCACCGCGGTCGGCGTGGCCTGCGCGATCTTGGCTCCAAACATGAGGCATAGGCCGACTACCGCCAGGCACCCCCAAGTGCCGTATATCGACGTTTGCCAAACTCGTGCCTGGTGAGACTTGGGATTGAATGCTGGGACCATGGCTGGCGCCTCCCTTTCGATCGATCAAGCGCGTACCCACATGAGAGGGCGCCCGGCGCCAAAAGGATTCGCCGTTGTAGGCTGTGCCGCGACCGGAGACGAAGATGAGCGATCCGACCACCTACAAACTTGACGGGCGTATCGCGACGATCGTGATCGATGACGGCAAGGTCAACGCCTTCTCGATAGAGACGCTCAAAGCGATTCACGCTGCTTTCGATCGGGCCGAAGAAGACCGCGCGGTTGTGGTGTTGACCGGCCGCGAAGGCTACTTCTCGGCCGGTTTCGACCTGAAGGTGTTCTCCTCCGGAGACGGCGAAGCGGTGGTGGAGATGCTGCGGCTCGGCGCGACCCTGGCCGAGCGAGTGCTCTCTTTCGCGACGCCAGTGCTCGTGGCCTGCAATGGGCACGCGATCGCCGCCGGCAGCTTCCTGGCGCTGGCCGCGGACGTGAGGATCGGCACCGAAGGTCCGTTTCGGATCGGGTTGAACGAGGTCAAGATCGGGTTGACGGTGCCTTGGTTTGCGGTAGAGCTGGCCCGTCAACGGTTGACGCCCGCCGCCTTTGACCGCAGCGTCGTTGGCGCCGTCATGCACAGTCCCGAGGAGGCGGTGCAGGCCGGTTTCCTGGACCGCGTAGTGCCGGCATCCGAGCTCGAGGAGGTCAGCCTGCAGGCGGCCGCTGTGCTGGCCGAGCTCAACCCGGCGGCGCATGCCGCGACCAAGCTGCGCGCGCGCGGCGCAGCGCTTGAGGCAGTACGAGCGGCGATCGAGAGCGAGCTGACGCTTGAGGCGCTGACCGGGGCTCGGGAGTAACGAGGCGCCGACCGAGGCTCGGGAGTAGCCTTCGGTCTCATGCAAGCAGACTCGTCTGCTACCGCTCACTTCGAGCACAAGCGACCCGGCTGGTTCACAAGCCATGTGTTCAATCCCTTCGTGGCCGGCTTGACTCGGCTTGGGATCAGCCTGTTCGGCTCGCGTGTGCTCGAGGTGCGAGGACGTAAGACCGGTGAGCCACGCCGTACCCCGGTGAACCTGCTGACACTCAACGGTGAGCGCTATCTGGTCGCGCCGCGTGGGGATACCCAGTGGGCGCGCAACCTGAGAGCCGCAGGGGAGGGGAGGCTGCTGGTGGGCTCTCGCGGCGAGTCGTTCACTGCCGTCGAGCTCTCAGACGAGGAGAAGCCGCCGGTCTTGCGCGCTTACCTGAAGCGCTGGAAGTTCGAGGTCGGGGTCTTCTTCGATGGGTTGGGGCCAGAGTCCTCAGAGCAGGAGATGCTTGAGGCAGCGCCCAAGCATCCGGTTTTCCGTGTTCGTTAGCCCGGCTGGATCGACTGGCGAAATAGCGAAAGGAACACGATGATCGAAAGAATCGATGACATGCTGACAGGCACAATCGGCTTCCGCGCCAACGGCAAGCTCACCCGCGAGGACTACCGTGATGTCCTCGAGCCGGTCCTGCGTGAAGCCGCGGAGTCCGGGGAGATCCGCATGCTCTTCTCGCTGACCGCGTTTGAGGGACTGGAGCCCGCCGCCTGGTTCGACGACATCAAGACCGGCCTCGGGCTCGGCATCGGACACCACTCCGCATGGAAGCGCTCCGCGATCGTCACCGACGTTGACTGGGTCGGGAAGGCATATCGGATGTTCGCCTGGATGACCCCAGGCGAAGTCAAGGTATACGGCCTGAACCAGCTTGAGGACGCCAAGAAGTGGGTCGCCGCCTAAACCACGACGGTTCGACTCCGGTGGCTCGAACCAGTGCAGTGCGCCTACCCTGTGGTGTGAACATGACTAGCGTCGTCCAAAGGAGGTCGTCATCGTGGATTGGAAGCTCGAGTTGGTGGCAGTGCCCGTTTCAGACGTGGACCGTGCAAAGGCCTTCTACGTTGACACGGTCGGGTTCGTCGCCGACCACGACCACACGGTCAACGACGAGCTTCGCTTCGTGCAAGTCACTCCGCCCGGATCGGCCTGCTCGATCGCCTTCGGCATGGGGATCGTGGATACATCTCCCGGCTCGGTAGCGGGATTGCAGTTGGTCGTGGCAGACATCAATCAAGCCCGCCAGGAGCTACTCGAGCGAGGTGTGGAGGTCGGCGAGGTCCAGGAGTTTCCCTGGGGCTCTTTTGTTTTCTTCAGCGATCCAGACGGCAACCGTTGGTCGGTGCAGCAGCTCCCTGCTCGGGCCTGAGGGATTTGACTCCAAACAATTGTGAACAGACAGGTCTGTCTGATACTGTGTCACAGGCAAAGATCGTCTGAACGCAAGGGAGCAGTTCCATGACCGCCCTCACCTCCACAGCTTCGATTCGACGCACGCTCCCGGCGCCCGCGGCGTTCGCGCTCCTGACTTCGATCCTCGTGACATTGCTCGCCAGCTCGAGCGCGCCGACGCCTCTGTACGCGACCTACCAGGCGCGATGGGGCTTCTCGCCCGTCACGATCACGGTGATCTTCGGCGTGTACGCCATAGCCGTCCTCGCTTCGCTGCTCGTGGCGGGCTCGCTCTCCGACCACATCGGGCGCCGCCCGGTACTGATAGGTGCGCTCGGCATCCAGGCGATCGTAATGCTGCTGTTCGCGTTTGCCGGCGGAGTCGATGTGCTGCTCGTGGCCCGAGTGCTGCAAGGCCTGGCCACCGGTGCAGCCGTCGGGGCCATCGGGGCGGGGCTCGTCGACTTGCATCCCGGACGTGGGGCTGTCGCCAACGCGACTGGGGCAATGAGCGGCACCGCCAGCGGTGCGCTTGTCTCGGCATTGCTCGTCCAGTTGCTGCCCGCGCCGACGAAGCTCGTCTATCTGGTGCTGTTGGTTCTGTTTCTGCTTCAAGCGGCGGGTGTATGGGCGATCGCTGAGACCTCGCCACGCGCCCCAGGGGTCCGGCGGGCGTTGCGCCCCACGATCGCCGTCCCGCCGCGGGTGCGCGACGCGTTGCTGATCGCCGCGCCGTCGCTGATAGCGGTCTGGGCGCTTGCGGGCTTCTACGGCTCGCTCGGCCCGTCGCTCGCCGCCCAGGTGGGCCGGTCCAGTTCGACAATCCTCGGTGGTGCGGCGCTGTTCGCGCTTGCCGCCAGCGGCGCGCTGACGGTTCTACTCTTCCACCGGACTGCGCCGCGCCGCTTCGCGCTCGCCGGCAACGGTCTGGTCATCGTCGGCGTCGCCATCGTGTTGTGGTCGGTGGGGGCTACGTCGGTAGCCGGGTTCTTCACAGGCACGGTCATCGCCGGCGCCGGGTTCGGCGCGGGGTTTCAGGGTGGCCTGCGCACGATCATGAGCCTGGCCGGCCCGGCCGAGCGAGCCGGCGTGATCTCGGTCGCCTACATCATCTGCTATCTGGCGATGGGTTTGCCGGCGATCCTCGCCGGCCTCCTGGTCGTCAACAGCACGGTGACCCAGACCGCCCGGGAGTTCGGCATCACCGTAATCGCGCTCGCGGCCATCACGGCCATCGGCACCATCCTCAGCGCGCGTCGCACAGCGCGTCAGCGCTGCTTGACCCCCGCCCCCGCAGAATGAACGAAGGAGCTCAGCATGTCACGTGACGTCAAGATCCCAGGCCCCGACCACCCGATCACGATCACCCCGAGCGGCGACCACGTCGTCGTTCGCAGCGGCGCGGCGACGATCGCCGACAGCCGCTCGACTCTCGTCCTGCGCGAGGCCAACTATCCGCCGGTCCACTACGTACCGATCGCCGACGTCGACCGATCGCAGCTCGCGGACAGCGAACTGACCAGCTATTGCCCTTACAAGGGCGAGGCGTCCTACTACTCGATCGCCGCCGACACGGAGCTTGGTAAAGACGCTGTCTGGTTCTACGACGATCCCAGTCCAGCTGTCGCCGAGATCAAGGGCCATGTCGCGTTCTATCCCGACCGCGTCCAGTTTTCGATCGAGACGGCGAATGGATCAGAGGGCTGAACGCGGATGCCCACGCCCGCCGCTCGATCGACACAGCCCAAGGAAGTCAAGCTCTCGCCGCGAGAGCGATTGCTCGGAGCGGCAAGCGAGCTGTTCTACGCCGAGGGCATTCAATCCGTTGGCATTGACCGGGTGATCGAGCGCGCGAGCGTGGCCAAGGCCTCGCTCTACAGCACGTTCGGCAGCAAGGAGCAACTCGTTGGCGCCTACCTCGACGCCCGGCACGCCCAGGTCTTGGGGCGGCTGAGGGCGGCGGTGGAGGCCGTCGAGGATCCTGTCGAGCGGATCCTCGCGGTGTTCGACGCTCAGGCTCAGCTGTTTGGAGCGCCCGACTACCGCGGCTGTGCCTTCATCGCGGCGACCGCCGAGGCGCCGGCCGGCGGACGCGTCGATGAGGCCGCCGAGTCCTACCGCCGCGATATCCGCGCCTTGTTCACCGAGCTTGGTGCTGCCGCCGGCGCCCCGGATCCCGCGCTTCTCGCCAGCCAGCTCCAGTTGATCTATGACGGTGGAGGACTCGCTGCCAAGATGGACCGGGACGCCGCCATCGCCGGTCCCGCGCGCACGGCCGCTACGGCGCTCATCGACGCCGCCATCGCGTCTGATGCCCCGATCGAAGTTTGAGGACTGCCTTCCTTCGACTGGTTAACGCTTCACAAAGCCGAACTGCTCTCTGTAGCTGTCTGGAACCAGTGGTTCGAACTCCCGATGACGTTCGATGAATGCTTTGACGAATGGGCAGAACGGCAGCACTGCAAGACCTCGCGTGCGCGCATCTTCCAGGGCGAACCGGATCAGGCGATCAGCGAGTCCGCGACCCTGAAGGCGCTCCTCGATCTCGGTGTGGACGAACGCGATCAGGCGGGGGCGCGCACGATAGACGGTAAAGCCAACCACCTCTCCGTCGATCGACAGCTCGTAGCGTTCACGGTCAGGCGCGTCAGCCACCTCGATACCTTCCGCCACAGTCACACCGGGAACATTAGAACGCAACGAAAATCAGGGGATTCGGTGTGCGAGTTGGGTGCGTGACTTCACATCGAGCTTGCGGAACGCCTTGAGTAGGCAGCACGTCAGGCGGGCTGCCTCAGGCGGGCTGCCACAGCTCGATCCGATTGCCTTCGGGATCGGTGACCCAACCGAATCGACCGACACCCTCCATGTCCTGCGTCTCTTCAGCCACATTGGCTCCCTTGGCGCGCAGTTGCGCGAGCATCGCCTCCAGATCACGGACCCGGAAGTTGATCATCGTCTGCTGGGTACGGGATCCGAAGTAGTCGGTCTCGGACTCGAACGTCGCGAACACCGTTGGCCCGGAGCCCTGGCGCCAGAGGCCATTGACCATAAAGTGTGAACACCCCGACCACGAGGAGGAGCATCCCGATGAGCTACACCCTCTACGAGCATCCCTTCGCGCTCTACTGCCAGAAGGTCCTGATCGCGCTTGGCGAGCTGGGCGTCGCCTACGACGTCCTCGAGGAACAGCGTGACTTCGACCGCACCGAGCTGGCCGAGCTATGGCCGCCGGCGTCGATCCCGGTGCTACGCGACGGCGAGGAGATCATCGGTGAGACGTCGATCATCATCGAGCATGTCGCCGGCGCGCAGTTGGTGCCATCGCTGGAAGCCCGCAAGTGGGACCGCATCTGCGACCAGTACATCTCTGATGCCGTCCAGGCGATCGTCCTCGACACCGTCGAAGAGCGTTTCGACCAGCAGGCTGTTGCTCGCGCGCGCGGCCGGCTCGACATGGCCTACGGCATGCTCGAGACGCAGCTCGCCCAGCACAAGTTCCTAGCCGGCGATACGTTCACGATCGCCGACTGTGCCGCCGCGCCAGGTCTGTTCTACGCCCTGGCAATTCACCCGTGGAGTGAGGACGAGCATCCGCAGCTGACACGCTATTACCGGGCGCTGGCACACCGACCGTCCTTCGCCAAAGTGATCACGGACGCGCGGCCCTACAGGGACCTGTTCCCGCTGCCTTGGCCGGCCGACTTCGACCGATACCACTGACCCTGTTCGCGACGTCCTCACTGGTCTGCGGCTACTCGATCTCGTTGATATGAGACTGGTGAGTTGGCTCAACAGCGCCTCTGCGTGGCGAATCAATCAGGTTCGCGTGCGGCCAACTGGTCGCGGCGACGGATGAGATACGCCATCTCGGCGGTGTTGCCGGCCAGCTCGATCGCTCGGTCGTACGCCGCTCGCGACTCCTCGCTGCGGCCCAGCCGGCGCAGCAGGTCGGCGCGGGTGGCGTGGAAGGCGTGGTAGTCCTCCAGCGGCAGGTCGTCAACCTCGGCTAGCGCGACCTCCGGCCCATCGAGCTCGGCGATTGCGATCGCCCGGTTGAGCCGCACGATCGGGGAGCGGTCGAGGTGGATAAGTTGGTCGTAGAGCGCGATGACCTGCGACCAGTCGGTGTCCCGTATATCGCCGACGTCGGTGTGCACGGCATTGATCGCGGCGAGGATCTGGTAGCGACCCGGAGCCACCCCGGCGGCGGCAGCAGCCAAGCGCTCGCGCACCAGCCGATGACCCTCGGCTACCAGCGCCGCGTCCCAGGCCCCGCGGTCCTGCTCGTCGAGGGCGACCAGTTCACCGAGCGCCGAGACCCGGGCCGTGCGGCGGGCCTCGCAGAGCAGCATCAGCGCGAGCAGCCCGGCTACCTCGCCGTCTTGCGGCAGGAGGGCGCGGATCAGGCGCGTGAGCCGGATTGCCTCCGAGGTCAGATCGTGGCGTACGGGATCGGTGTCGGGGCCGCTCGCCAGGTAACCCTCGTTGAAGACGAGGAACAGGACGGCGAGAACGCCTGAAACGCGTACCGGGAGATCCTCTGTGGACGGCACACGATAAGGAATGCGAGCTGCCTTGATCTTAACCTTGGCTCGGGTAATACGCCGCCCCATGGCGCTCTCCGACACCAGGAAGGCACGGGCGATCTCAGGCACGGTCAAACCGGCGACCATGCGCAGCGTCAACGCCACACGGGTCTCCATGGCGAGTGCAGGATGACAGCACGTAAAGATCAGGCGGAGTCGCTCGTCATCGACGGCGCCGAGAGGCTCGGGCGGGTCGTCGTCGTACAACATCTGAGCCTCCTTCTGCTTTTCGTCGCGCTTGTTCTCGCGCCGGAGCCGGTCGATGGCATTGCGCTTGGCGGTAGTGGTCAGCCAGCCGCCGGGGTTGGGCGGTACGCCTTCGATCGGCCACCGCTCGGCCGCGGTCGCGAACGCCTCGGCTGCAGCCTCCTCGGCGATGTCGAGGTCACCGAACCGCCTGGTCAGTGAGGCGACCACCCGCGCCCACTCCTCGTGCTGGGCTTGGGTGATCGCCTCCCGGACGTCGAGCACGCTCACAGGAACGGCCGCACCTCGATCTTGCGGTTGCAGGCCTTCGACCCCTCGGTGGCGAGCTCGAGCACCACGTCGAGGTCGGGAGCCTCGATGATCCAAAAGCCGGCGAGGTACTCCTTGGACTCAACGAAGGGCCCGTCGGTGACCACAACCTCGTTACCTCGGTTGTCGATGACGGTGGCCGGCTCAGGGGAGCCGAGGCCGCCGGCAAATACCCAGTACCCCTCGGCCTGAAGCCGCTCGTTGAACACGTCGATGGCAGCGTCCTCCGTCGGGGTGTCAGGGCCGGTGCCGTCGTCGATCACAGAAACCAAATACTGCATCTCGAATCATCTCCTGTCAGTCGGGGTGGCCCCTTGTGGACCGCCGCTTACCCCTTCTACGATCATCTTTGCCCCGATCGGACACTCTTCGCGAAATTCTTTCGGGGGATGAGGCAAGGCGCCGAGGCGAACCTGCGTTGAGGGATGGCTGCTGACGCTGGCAAAGGGCCTCGAGTGGCCGATCGCGAACCTCTCCTCTCCACTTCCAATTTATACCGGATCGAAAGCCCTCATGAGGCCACGATTCGTGCTGCATAATCGCCCGCCGTAGGGCCGGAAGAGGGATCTCGAACGGGTTACCTAGACGGAGGTGAGACGGATGAGCGATGACGTATTGGATATTCAGGAGATCGACCGGACTCAGGTTGCGCTGGCAGGCGGAAAGGGGGCGTCTCTGGGAGAGCTCCTGCGGATCGAGGGGGTGCGGGTGCCGCCCGGGTTCTGCATCACCACAGAGGCATTCCGGCGGACCGTGGCCCAGGCACCGTCGATCCATGCACAACTCGATCGCCTCTCCCGCTTGAAGCTCGCGGACCGAGACGGCGTGGCCGGGCTTAGCGCCGAGCTTCGCGGAAGGATCGAGGAGATTGTCCTTCCTGGCGACCTGGTGGAAGCGGTCGCCGGCGCGTTGGTCCGGTATGGCGAGGACCTCGCCTACGCGGTCCGCTCCAGCGCCACCGCGGAGGACTCGCCGACGGCATCCTTTGCGGGTCAGCACGACACCTACCTGAACGTCTGCGGTCTGGAGGCGATCCTGGGAGACGTCCGCCGGTGCTGGGCCTCGCTGTTCAGCGAGCGGGCCGTGACCTATCGCTTGCGGGGTGGTATCGAGAATCGGCACGCCCAGATGGCCGTGGTCGTGCAGCAGATGGTCCAGCCGATTGCCTCGGGAATCCTGTTCACCGCCGACCCGCTGCGCTGCAACCGGAAGCTTGCCGTCGTGGAGGCGATCCCCGGCTTGGGCGAGGAATTGGTCTCAGGACGGGTGAGCCCGGACGTCTACACGGTGCGCGACGGTTCGATCGTCCTACGGACGCTCGTCAACGAGCGGCCGGCGCTTGCGGATGGGGACATCCTGGCGCTCGCGCAGCTGGGACGGCGGATCGAGGAGTTCTTCGGGCGTCCTCAGGACATCGAGTGGTGTCGAGCTGAGGACGAGTTCCAGATCGTGCAGAGCCGCCCGATCACGACGCTCTTTCCCGTCCCCGAGGCGGGAGATGGCAAGAACCACGTGTACGTCTCCGTGGGGCACCAGCAGATGATGACGGACCCCTTCAAGCCGCTGGGGCTCTCGCTGTGGCAGCTCACCACTCCGCGGCCGATGTCCGTGGCGGGCGGAAGGCTCTTCGTCGACGTCACCGAGATGCTCGGTGCGCCCACAACTCGGGCTGGGCTGCTCCGCGCCATCGGGGATTCCGACCCGCTGATGGGTGACGCGCTGCGCACGATCGTGGAGCGTGGTGACTTCGTTCCGGCGCGCCCCGACGAGCAGCTCACCGGGGTGTTCGCCCTCGCCGAACAGGAACCGCTCGATGCCGACCCGGCGATTGTGGGCGAGCTGATCGAGCGAGGCCGGGCGTCGACCGCCGCGCTGAAGCGGACGATCGAGGCGAAGTCAGGACCGGAGCTGATCGAGCTCATCCTGGCGGACCTCCCGGAGCTGAGACGGGTCCTGTTCGATCCGCGCGGCCTGGAGGTGATCACCTCAGCAGCGGAGGCCGGTCGGTGGTTGAACGAGCACATGGAGGAGTGGCTGGGGGAGAGGAACGTGGCCGACACGCTCACGCAGTCCGTGGCCGGCAACGTCACCTCGGAGATGGGGCTCGCGCTGCTGGACGTGGCAGATGTGATCCGCCCGTTCCCGGACGTCGTCGCGTTCCTGCGGGATGTCGATGACGAGCACTTTCTGGACCATATGTCCGCGCTTGCGGGTGGCAAGGAGGCGCGCGAGGCCATCCAGGCATATCTGGACACCTACGGCATGCGGTGCACCGGTGAGATCGACATCACCCGGACGCGGTGGAGCGAGCAGCCGTCTGCCCTCGTGCCGATGATCCTCGCTCACGTCAGGAACTTCGAGCCGGGCGCGGGTTCGCAGCGGTTCGAGCAGGGACGGCGAGAAGCCGAGATGAAGGAGCAGGAACTGCTGGCACGGCTCCGAGACCTGCCCGACGGCGAGCGCAAGGCAGGTGAGACCAAGCAGATGATCGACCGGGTCAGGACCTTCGCCGGCTACCGCGAGTATCCGAAGTACGGAATGGTCAGCCGCTACTTCGTCTACAAGCAGGCTCTGCTGCGCGAGGCGGAGCGCCTGAAGCTCGCCAGCGTGCTGGGAGAGGCGGAGGACATCTTCTATCTGACACTCCACGAGTTTCACGACGTCGCGCGCGACCAGGAGGTGGATGACGAGCTCATCCAACAGCGCAAGGAGGCGTTCAACTCATATCTGTCGCTGACGCCTCCGCGAGTGTTGACCTCGGAGGGCGAGGTCCTGACCGGGAGCTACCGGCGTGAGGATCTCCCCGCCGGCGCACTCGTGGGTCTACCAGTGTCTGGCGGAGTCGTCGAGGGGAGGGCGCGCGTCATCCTGGACATGGCGCAGGCCGACCTCGAGCCGGGCGACATCCTGGTCACCACATACACCGATCCCAGCTGGACCCCTCTGTTCGTGACGATCGGCGGCTTGATCACCGAGGTCGGCGGCCTCATGACTCATGGTGCGGTGATCGCACGCGAGTACGGACTGCCGGCCGTCGTGGGGGTGGAGCGCGCCACCCGGCTCATCCGTGACGGGCAGCGGATCCGGGTGCACGGGAGCGACGGCTACGTCGAGGTCCTGGGCTAAGACCGCAGATGTCTCATCGGGTTGAGGTCCCGCCCGAACCCGCGCACCGTCGCCGTTGCACCGGCTCGTCGATCACGCCACGTCAGTCGTCCGAGGACGCTCTCACATGACCTCGCGGACGTCGAGCCACTCGTACAAGGGCTCGCCGCCAGGGCCGGGCTCGGAGGAGACGTATGCCGCAAGCTCGAGAGCGCGCTCGTAAGACTCGACGTCGATCATGTACCAGCCCGCGATCAGGTCGCTCGTCTCTGGGTGCGGGCCGTCGGTCGTGACGGGCGCCGCGTCCGGGCCGCCGTAGCGCACCCAGGTGCGCGTCGGCGTGAGCGCCTGCGCGTCAACGAACTCGCCGCTCTCCTCGAGCAGTTCGTTGACGTGCCGTTGGAAGGCCATGTGCGCCTCCACGTCCTCGGGCGCCCACTGGTTTATCGGCGGGAAGGGGTGGTGTGGCTCCGGGCCGCCGCGGTAGTGCTTGAGAATCAGGTACTTGGGCATCGTGGTCTCCTGGTGTCGTGGGCCGCCTATCGTGGCTCTTCACCTAGTGAACGGAGCCAGTCAGAGCCTCTCGACATGAAACCACGCATCTAGCTTCAGATACCGTCTCGTAAAAGGGAACCTGACGATTCACTAATACGATCCACGCGAACCTGACGGCGGCGGCCAGTCCGAGGAGTAGGCTACGTCTGTAGACCAAGCCAGGTCAAGACGGGAGGACACTTGAGCACTACAGGCGAGGATCAGACTCCGCTTGACGAGCTGGGCGTCGCTGACCGCGCCCACTTCCAGCAGGGGCCGCCGCTGGAGCTGTTCAGGCGGTTGCGCGCTGAGTGTCCGGTTCACTGGTCAAGCGGCATCGCTGAGTTTCCCGAGGAAGCCGGCTTCTGGTCGGTGACGACCGCCGAGGACGTGTTCGAGGTCAGCCGTGACTGGCAGACATACTCCTCCGAAGTCGGCGGCTTCACCGCATCCAATGCAGGCTTGTCGTTGGAGATGCAGCAGGCGATGTTCATCGGGATGGACCCGCCCAAGCACGACCGGCTGAAGGCGCTGTTCCAGCGTGGCTTCACGCCGAAGCGGATCGCCGAGCATGAGGACGCGATCCGCGCGATCACGATCGAGGTGCTCGAGCGTTTGGAGGGCCCGCCCGCCCGGGAGACTTGCGATCTGGTCAGCGACGTCGCCCAGCCGGTGGTGGCGCGGGTGATCGGCAGCTTCATGGGCCTCTCGCCCGAGGACGATCAGGCATGGGCGAACCTGATGAACGCGATCGTCGGCGCGGGCGACCCGGACGCGACGCCGGAGGGTGCGCAGAGCGTGATGGAGCGCGAGGTGCCCGAGGTGTTCGCGCGCTGCGGCAAGCTGATCGCCGAACGACGCGCGGCGCCGAACGATGACCTCACGAGCGTGCTCGTGCACGCGGAGCTCGACGGCGAGCGGCTCGAGGATCACGAGATCGTGATGGGGTTCCTGCTGCTGATGGCCGCCGGCAACGACAGCACCAAGGCGACCTACTGCAGCGGCATGCGCGCGCTGATGGAAAACCCCGAGCAACGACGGATGGTGCTCGAGGACCCCTCGCTGGTGCCGGCGGCGGTCGAGGAGTCACTGCGCATGTTCCCGGCGTTCGCGCACTTCGCCCGCACGGCCACACGCGACACCGAGCTGCACGGGCAGCGCATCCGTGAGGGCGAGAAGCTGGTCATGTGGTACCCGTCGTCCAACCGCGATGAGACGCGCTTTGAGGACCCCGACCGCTTCGACCTGACGCGCTGGTCGAACGGGGGATTCTCGCCGGAGGCGAGTGTCCCCCCGCTTCGGTCCGAGCACCAGGCGTTCGGTGCCGGTGGCCGGCACTTCTGCCTGGGCACCGCACTCGCGCGACTGGAGTTGCGGATCCTGATTGAGGAGACACTCAAGCGCTACCCCGAGATCCAGATTGCCGGCGAGTGCACACACGTCGAGTCAGCGTTCGCCAACCAGCACAAGACGCTGCCCGTGCGACTGGAGCCCTGACGATGGAGCTCGAACTCTCCCACGACGCCGCAGCAACACTCATCGCATGGTCATATGAGATGCAAGCATGGTCATGTGAGAGGTAAAAGTCAGGGCACCCGTGCCCGGACGGGCTGTGGGGTTGGCGTATGACGGCGGGCGTCCTTCCGGACGACCTGCAAGTTCCCAAGGAGCTGAGTCGTCGAAAGGTGCGAAAGCAGCTGCTGTTCTTGACCGGGGTTGTCCTCGCCGTTGTTGCGGTCGTGACGCTGCTGCCGGGGCTCGACGGGTTGCGCGCTCGGCTCTCACATGCCAACCCCGCGTGGCTCCTACTCGGCGCGGGGCTGAAGGTGCTTTCGGGCTTGGGGTATGTGGCGATCTTTCGGATGGTTTTCTGCAGGCGCATGAGCTGGCGCGTCAGCTACCAGATCGGGATGTCCGAGCTGGGCGCGAACGCGCTCCTGCCGACCGGCGGCGCCGGTGGCCTGGCGCTTGGAGCCTGGGCACTCAAACGGGGCGGGATGCCGACGGCCGAGATCGCTCGGCGCACCGCAGCCTTCTTCATGCTGACCAGCGTCGCAAACGTGGCCGGCGTGGTGCTCATCGGAGTCGGTCTTGCCGTGCGGGTACTGCCGGGGGAGACGAACCTGGCGCTGACGCTCCTTCCCGCCGCGATAGCCGCAGCCGCGATCGTTGGATCGCTGCTCGCGGGACGCTCCTCCGCGGGCTTGCACCGGCGACTGGATCGCAACGAAGCAAGCGTGTCCTCCTCGCGCCGCTCCACGCTGATGCTGAAGACCCTGGTGGCTGTCGCTGACGGCGTCAACGAGGCCGTCGCGCTGCTGCGCGAACACAACGCTTGGCTGATCGGCGGGATCCTCGCCTACCTCGTCTTCGACGTAATGATCCTGTGGGCGACGTTTCACGCCTTCGGCGCCGCGCCGTCGCCGGCGATCCTGGCGATGGCCTACCTGATCGGCGAGCTCGGCGGACTGATCCCCGTCCCCGGGGGGATCGGCGGCGTTGACGCGGGCCTGGTTGGAACGTTCGTGCTTTACAACGTGCCGATCACCGCCGCAGCCTCGGCGGTGATCGCCTATCGAGCGATCGCGCTGTGGGTCCCCGCGATTCTTGGCTCCGCCGCCTTCGTCTCGCTGCGGCGAACGTTGCGTCGCGAGTCCGCCGAGATCGCCGTCTGCGCCCCCCAGACAGAGATGGAGGTCATCGGGCTCGGACGCGTCGTGATCGGACCGGCGCCGACGCCCCCACAGTTTTAGGCCTCAGGCCCCGACAGACAGAACATCCGGGCCAAGCGTCCTGCAACACTGAGCCGATGGCGCGTATCCGCAACATGCTCGGCGGATTGACGGGTGGGGCTGGGGTCGCAGCGGTGCTGATCGCGATCATGGGCACTGTCAGCGCGCTCGGCACCCAGGCGGTGAGTGCAGTCGCGGCATCGGAAAGCGCGGCGGCTAATCAGGCTGCCGCGGGACCGCAGGCGCCGCTTGGAAGCGAAGCTCTCCCTGGAACGAGCACGACACGCGAACCCTCGCTCATCCTCCGAATCGACCGTGTGCTGGGCGTCAAGCCGAAGATCAGCCCTCGCCACCCGCAGGAGCAGGAATCGGTGAGGTTGCGTGCGCAGCCCGCGTCGAGCTATAAGTTCGAGGACCTTACGATCACACGACAGGTGGCGGCGGATGGCAAGCCGAATTCCGGATTCGTCTCTTATTTCCGGCCCAATCGAGCATTGCCCTTTGCTCCGCCGGGAAAGTTCGAAGGGGAAGAAGAAGGCGGTCCGCGTCTGTTCGCGGCGTATCTCTCGGTAGATCACGTCCATGAAGAAGGCGCCACGGAAACAATGGGCGACGATGCGAGCAGACACTGCTACACAGAAACGATCGAAGTCAATGCGCACGAACATCAGCCTCGCATTGGGGAACTTGTGAATGTGTCCCTCGTGATCCACGGGCGAGCGGTGATCAACACTCGCACACGGGTACGAACGCGCAAAATGGGAAGGAGCGTACGAAAGCCCAACGGGGTACTTCTCCTTCAAACGGACCTGCCCTACGAAAAGGCCTTCGGCTGCCGCGTGCTCGCTTTAGCCGATCAGCTCTTGATCTCGTTGTGAACCCGAGCCACCATCGGCTCATTCATCTCGACGCCCGCCGCCGCGAGTATCGGCAAAAGAGTTACCCCGAACGCGTCGAATGCCTCCTGCGACCCCCAAACGTCGAAGACCTGGATCTCGCCATCCGTCTCAAGGGCGACGTGGGAGATACGTCCGTCGGGGGCTGAATCATGGGCCGCCTGGCGAGAGCGCAGCCGAGCGCGCAAGCCGACGCTAGCGCTTTGGACGAGGGGTAAGTGCGCAGAACTCCTGAAGCTCAAACTGCCACTATGAGTCTGAGCGGGTAGCTACGAAGACCGGAATGATCCGGCTCGTCTTCATCTGGTAATCCGCATAGCTGGGATAGGCCGCGACGGCGCGCTCCCACCACAACGCTCGTTCCTCGCCCTGGACCTCACGTGCGTTGAAGTCGTGCGGCTCGGCGCCGTCCTGGATCATCAACGCGGTCGGGTCGGCAATCAGGTTGCCGTACCAGGTCGGGTTCGTCGGAGCGCCTCCCAGGGAAGCGACGAGCGCGTACTCGCCCTTGTACTCGACCCGCATGAGTGGGAACTTGCGGATCTTCCCGCTCTTTCGCCCTCGGGTCGTGATGATGACCACGGGAAGGCCGGTGTCCATGAGGGTGTTGGCACGCTCACCGTTGCTCGCCTCGTACTCTTCGACTTGTTCGCGTACCCAATCCCATGGGCTGGGCGCGTATTCACCTTGTAGCGGCATTTCCACTCCTCAGATGGGTCAGTTTTGGCGCAGAGGCACCCTTAAACTAGATACGACGACGACGTCCGGGTCTGACGGCTGCGGCTACGACTGCTGTCTTCGCGACCGGCGCGGGGCCGGGTGTGATGGCTTTGGCTGCTATCGCGGTCTTCGCGATCGGGGCGGATCACGCCGACTCTTCCTCTGCGTGTTGGTCTGAGGGGCATTGTCAAACTCCTTCGGTCGTAAGGGGTTTATCGGCCTCGATTGAGGCGATGATCGCTTGAATCGGAATCAGTGCGGCGCTGTGGCGATCTGGAAACCGCTCGTCTGCAGTTATTGAGGTGCAAGGGTTGTCTTTGGTGGTCTCAGTGGTGCAGATGCTGTGTGATTTGGTTGGCCAATGGCGAGCCGAGCCCTGACGCGAGGTCGAATCCGGGGGTCGCGGTGCAACACGACACCCCGCTGAAGACGATGTTGCTCCCGGTGGTGATGTCGAGGAACGAGCCGGGTGCGTGCTGGGCGATCGAATACAGCAGCGGAGCGACGAACCCGGGATTGGGCAGGCCGGATTGTTTGGCCTGTTGGTCCCACAGCGCGATCATCCCCGCGACGAGCGGTGTGGCTGCGCTCGTGCCGCCGACGAACGAGATCGTTTGGCCGGGCGAGGGGCCGCAGCCCTGTACTTCGTGTGAGCAGATGATCGCGTAGCCGGGGCTCGGGTCGGCGAACGCGGCGACGTCGGGAACCATTCTGAAGGTGCTTTGGCCTGGGATCGCAGGTTGCCACCATGGTCGCTTTTCGAATGTGCTGACGCCACCCCCGCCTGCGGCGGTCTGTTGGTAGGGCGAGGGGTACTCGGTGTCGTTCCACACCCCCGATGATTCGATCGCGTTCGTGGGCGTGAGCGTGAGGTTCGTGCCGCCCACAGCGAGCACCCACGGCGATGTGGCCGGCCAGGACGGCGACTTCTGTTCGTCAAAGCTGGTGAGCTGTGAGGGCTGTACGCCGTGCGCACACGAGGAGGAGCCGCTGTCGCCTGCGGCGACGACGATCGTGATCCCGAGCGCGGCGGTCGCGGCGGCTTGGCGGTTGAACAGCGTGCGGGCCGCGGTGTACGGCGCGACGCTCGCCTCGCACACACCGTAGGAGATCGAAATCACGTTCGGCAGCGGGATACCGTTGTTCGTTGCCTGTAGCGGTTCGGCCAGCAGCTTGAGGGCGCCCTGGGGGTCCGCCTGCCCGAGCGTCTTCACCCACAAGTCCAGCCGCGAGAGCTTTGGGGTGACCATCGCAACCGTCATCACGTCAAGTGAGCTCTCGAGGATCGGCGCGATGTTCGAGGCGCCGTGGATCTGTAGCGCAGTCCCGGGAAACCCGAAGCAGCTGCGATACGCGTTGACATCGTTGACCGCCGTCGGCGCTTCGCCGAGGATTGCGATGCGCGCACCCTGGCCTTGCAAGCCGCCGGCCTGCAGCTGAGCCATACCGTAAGCGCTGAGGATCTCGTTCGGAAACAGCCCCGCGCTCGAGAGCACGGCCGCTGGGTATGTCGTGTTCGCACAGCCCGGGCTGATCGTTCCAGTGCGGGTAGGTGTCCCGCCCGCAAAGGCGGTCAGGCCGTGGGCGCCGGGCGTGACGGTACTGGCGGAAGCGCGTTGGGTGACGTACAGGCCGAGGCCCGCCACGGTGTCGACGTTCCCGTTCAGGCCTGAGGTCAACTTTGGGGTGTTGACCGGCAGTGCAACCGCCTGGTTCGGCTGGCCGGTCGCGTACAGATCCCACTTCTCACCGAACAGCTTCTGCGCGTTCTTGATGCTGATCGTCGCGCCCACGCGCAGATGCGTCACGTCGACGGTCGCCGAGACGCCATAGGGCTTGAATGCGCCAACGACAGCGTTGCGCCGCGAGGAGGAGGCTCCGTATTTCTTCTGTAGCGTCGACAGCGAGAGATACTGGCCATAGGTCGACGAGGAGGGATTGCTCGCCGCCTTCACGGCGTTCGCGATGCCCTGCTGGTTGGCGATCATCCCCAGCTCGAGCGATAGCTTCAGCCCCGTTGAAGCGGGTCCCAGGTTCTTCAGGCCCTTGTGAGAGATATCCCCGAAGTCGACCTTCGTTGACGAAGCGACAGCCGAGCCTGCCATGGCGTTCAGTGCAAAGACCACGACGATCACCAAAGTGAAACGAGCGACTGAACGAAACACTCCACGACACTACCACCGCCACTGCAACACGTAGGATCGGTCGATGACCTCGGTCGATACCGAGCTCGTGCTCGTGGCGCTCGCTGCGATGCTCTCGCCCTAGCCTGGTTGGGGCGGGGTTTATTTGTCACGACACGAAGGTGGGGGCGTGACTGCGCTCCTTGTTGACACTAACTCTTCGTGTTGGTTGGTCGCGTTGGGGGTACTGCCACACCCATCCCTTGGGCAAACCGTCGAGAGCGTGAAGGAGGACATTCAGTGGACGAGCCAGAGCGCCAAGCAGACCCGAAGATAGAGATCTTGAGCAGCGGCGGTGCCTGGCGGGATGTGTTGAAGCGCACGTTCAAGGAGTACAAGGCCGACAATCTCACCGATCTTGCAGCTGCGCTGACCTATTACGGGGTGCTTGCGATCTTTCCCATGCTGATCGTGCTTGTCTCGATCCTGGGGTTGATCGGGCACTCCGCGACACAGCCATTGATCGAAAATCTAGGCAAGGCCGCGCCCGGTCCCGCCAGAGAAATATTTACTAGTGCGATCAAGAACGTACAGAGCAGCAAGGGCACCGCGAGCATCCTGTTCGTCGTTGGTCTAGCGGGCGGTCTGTGGTCGGCCTCCGCGTATATCGCGGGGTTCATGCGCGCCTCGAACATCGTCTGGGACGTGGGGGAGGGCAGGCCCATCTGGAAGACCATTCCACTCCGTCTCGCAGTGACCCTGGTGACCGTGGTGCTGCTCACCGTGAGCGCCGTCGCGGTAGTTCTGACCGGCGGCCTGGCAAAGGAGGCCGGGGACGTGATCGGTGTCGGAAGCAGCGCGGTCACGATCTGGGACATCGCTAAGTGGCCGGTCTTGGTGCTTCTGTTGAGCTTGATGCTCTCGATCCTTTACTACTTCTCGCCGAACGTTCGCCATCCCGGCTTTCGCTGGATCACTCCCGGCAGTGCTTTGGCGGTCCTGTTGTGGATCCTGGTCTCAGCCGCTTTCGCCTTCTATGTCGCGAGCTTCGCTTCCTATAACAAGACTTACGGTGCCCTTGGGGGCGTCGTCGTCTTCCTCGTGTGGTTGTGGATCACCAACACGGTGATCCTGCTCGGTGCTGAGCTGAATGCCGAGATTGAGCGCGGACGCCAGATCCAGGCAGGCGCACCCGCTGACCGCGAGCCGTTTCTCGAACCCCGAGACGAGCCAAGCTGAGTTCTGCTCGTAGCGCTGGAGGCTCTCTTGCTTGATGTTTTCTTGGTGCGAGGAGTCCTCGCATATGCCCGAAGTGCGTGCAACGGACCTTCTGGGATGGTTCCTCATCCTCTGAGCGGGTAGAAGACCCTTAAACAGAAAGTGAGGTCCAAATGGATACGGATAAGAGTGTCGACGAGGGCAAGGGGCGTCTGAAGGAGGCCGCAGGCAGCTTGACTGGCGATGACGACCTAAAGAACGAGGGCAAGGTCGATCGAGCCAAGGCCTCGGCAAAGGACAAGATCGACAAGGCCGCCGACAGAGCAAAGGAGGCGCTCCATCGAGATGAGAAGTAGTTTTTTCCCGCCGGTGGTGCGGCTCCGAGGAGCGGCTCCGAGGACGACCGGTGATGTTGTCGACATCTCGCGGCTACGCTGACCGCTAAGCCGCGAAAGCGTCCGAGCAGCGAGTTTTCAGGCTATGCCGGCTGCAGCATCACAGCCGTACAAGTGTTCGCGCAATTGGTCACAGCTCTCGGCCAACCAGCGCTCACTCGCCTCCAAGGACTCGATCAGCTCCTCAGCCGCTCGAAGCAACCGCCGGTTTTCAGGCTCGCCGAACAGCAGGGCGTCGGCGGCCTCCAGCAGCTGTTCCCGCTCTCTGGCGTGCAGCTTGGTAGCACCTTGATTGTCAATCGCTTCAAGCAGCGCCGTGTAGTGGGCGCCACGTGCAGTCATCGGCTCTGCTGGGGTCATCATCTGTCCCAGGTTAGCCACCCCCTCACGCAGGGCAAGGTCGACCGGTCGTCCTGCTCACCGATGATCGAGCTACGCGCTCCGCAATGGACCTCTCAGAGATCGGCTCGATCTGCTCAGCCCGGATCGGATGACTCACCGGTCGTTGCGTTCAGCGTGTCACCGGGCAGGTCTGTGTGATGTACCGGCGCCTGCTTCCGCGCGTCCTTCTTGGCCTGCTTGTCCAGCCGACGCTCACGGAGCCTGCTTTCACGGGTGAGCTTTGCCATCGTGGTCTTCTTCTTGCCGCTCGAGGCCATGTCTATCCATCCCTTGGTTGTGGAGTTCCGAGCAGGTCCTTACCGGGTCATCCGGTGTGATGAATCCCGCAGCCCTGATCGTCGTTGAACCACTTGAGGGTCCCTGTGGCCGTCCTTGTTCACCCCCGGGTATGTGCACTGCGAGACGCGGAGGATGCTGCGAGGCAACGACTGCCGAAGCGCGGGGCACCGCTCTGATCGAACGGATGTTCCCCGACCAGACCACTCTAGCGCCTCGCCGCCGCGGGGTGAGCGCCACCGCCAATATCGTGGGGATAAGCCCACACGCTACTGAGTGCCTTGTATCTGGCTCTCCAAGAACTTCTGGGCAAAGCGAAGCATCCCGAGGGTGACCCAGGGGAGTTGCCCGGCTCTTACGCGAAGGTTGACCTCGTCGTTGGGCTTGATGACCTCAACGACCGTGATGACGCGACCTATCCGATAGTCGTCGCCAAACTCCATTTCGATCGCGTCCATCTCGTTCGCCACTTCCTGCATGAGTCTTGCTCGTGGATCGGGCTCCTCGGACTCGTTGCCCGTAGTTCCGCCTCCAGTGCTTGCCATATCGAACCTCCAGTTAGTTAGACCGAAAGAAGGGCCATGCTAACTATCGAAACACCGGAATCTACGATCACCTACAGCCGGCCGCCGATCATGCGCTGAGAGCGCTGGCACGCAGCGGCTTGCGGGCCGGCGACTGGTACGTTACTTGCCAGTTTGGGCGATCTGCTCGGGGGTTGTTGGTGTCGGAGTCGGTTGAGCTTGCGACGATCCTGCGTGGTGCTCGACGATTTGCGACGTCTCGCCGATGTGAGACAGCTTGATCTCACTCATATGAGACTGTCGGCGTCTCATCTATATGAGACTGGCGAGGGCTGCTCTGCGGAAGTTAGTGAGGGTGTCCGCGTACTGTGCGCCAGCTCTCGCGTGTGATGCGCAGGATCACGGCGGTCATGGCGAGGCCGACGATGGGGTCGAGGATCGGGGCGCCAGCGGCTATTGCGATGGCGCTGGCGATGACTGCGAGCGAGACATATGCGTCGGCGCGGGCATGAGCGCCGTCTGCGATCAGGGCGGGGCTATCCAGCCTGCGCCCGGCACTGGTGCGGACCAGCGCCGCGAGCCTGTTGCCGGCGAACCCGATCGCGCCGGCGAGCGCGAGGGCGAGCAGGTGGTCCGGCGTGGATGGGTGCAGGAGCCGCAGGATCGACTCGTACGCGGCGACGCACGCGGATATGAAGATGGCGGCCACGACCGCGAGGCCGGCTAGGCGCTCGGCGCGTGGGGAGCGCAGCGCGAACGCGATGCCGAGCGGGATCGCGGTCAGGGCATCCCCGCCGTTGTGGATCAGATCGGCCAACAGCGCAAGGCTGCCGCTGAACGCGAACACGATCGCCTGCACTGCGGCCGTGACGGTGAGGATGGCGAGCGCGAGCGCGACGGCTCTGACGCCCTCACGGGAGCGCTTGATGCTCGCGTCCACGAGACCATGAGAGTGGCCGTGCTCATGATGGTGGTCGTCGGGGTGCTCATGGCGGTGATGGTGCTCGTGCGGCCCGGTGTGCGGGTGGGCGTGACGCAGGGTGCCGTGACGGTGCAGGTCTCCCTTGACGAGCTCGTAGGTGGCGGACGGCATGGTCATGTCTCCTGAGCCGCGCGCGTTTGCTCCGATGTGAGGGCCGCCCGTATTGTGGCTGTAATCCAGGTGTCCGGCGGCGTTCGTAGTAGGCCGTGTGTAGTGTCGTAGAGGCGGCATTTCATGCCGCAGTCCTGCCGGGTGCTCGCGTCGACTTCGACATCGCGTCCATCGACGCGCAACGTCGGAGAGCCCAGGAAGCGCTCCCGTCGCGCGGCCTGCTCGGAGTCGATGCGGCACTCGACGATCTCTGCATCCACGCTGGCGCGCTCAAGCAGGTGTGGCAGGCGCGCGCGCAATTCGGCGTAACCGGGACAGCCGTCGAAGTAGAACAGTTCGATCCTCATGGCGACTCCGGCGCGGTGAGCGTCGATCGGTAGCGCTTCAGTGCGATCACGGCCCAAATCGCCTCGACTACTCCGAAGGGCCAGGTGCCCGCGAGGAAGCCGTAGACGCTCGACAATGCGCAGCCGCAAGCGAAGGCGAGGATGAAGCCTCGGCCGCGTCGTTCCAGCGCGTACATCAAGACCATGAACGTGACCGCACAGGCACCAAAGAGCGTGAGCACACCCAGGAGTGTGCCAGCGTGATCGTCCTGCTATCGCCTTGAGCGCCCGACGGGCGGGGAGTAGTTTTGGTGCGCGCCTGGTTAACGTTGACCACTCCCGTATGCGGCCTATCCTCGTCCGCCTCCCCGACGGAGCATTACCAGTTGCCGTCATTCACCGATGCGATCAGAGAGGATCACCATATGAGCGATGGCGCCGACATAGAGCTGCTGCACCGGGTGTGGGAGGCGATGAGCGGCGATGGGGACCTGAGCGTCTTGGAAGGCGCGCTGGACCCGGAGGCGCAGTGGCTAGGCGTCGAGGATGGGCAGATATGCGAGAACCGCAAGATGATCCTCACGGTCATGAAGCGCAACCTCCCAACGGGGTTCGCCGGGCGGATTGAGGAAACGGTCGAGGTTGACGGGCGGATCGTCGTGGCGTTCCGTCCCGATCATGCCCGAGACGACGGCCGGCCGCTGGATCAGGGCATCGCCTACGTCGTTGTCACGATCCGAGACCGGAAGATCGTCGAGCTGAAGGGCTGCGCCGACAGAGCCGCCGCCATGACCTACGCGCAGACCGGAGCCGCGAAAGACTGAGGTTTTTATGGTTGGTAGGGCGGTGCTTCTCCCCATCCCCAGTGGGGCATGGGGGCCTCCGCAGGTGGATCGGCGCCCGGTTGGGAGTTGTGCAGCGCGAGGCGGGTTCCCCACTCGATGTAGGCCATGAACGCCGAGCGGAACTCGGGGTCGGCTGGTAGGTCGGCGTCGTCTGCCGCGAGCGCGATCAGTTGGACCCACCGTACTCGTTGCTGCTCGGTGAGAGACAGCCCGATGTGCATGGCGACCATGTGGGCGTAGCCGCCGTGATGCTCGCTGTACTCGGTCGGGCCGCCGAACACCTCTGAAAGCCACAGCGCTACGTGGTGGGGATGGTCAGCCGGCATGTTGGCGAACACCGGGCCGAGGATCTCGTCGTCGTGTACGTGGTTGCGATAGAAGACCTCGGTCAGGCGATCAAGCGCCTGGCTGCCCCCGGCCCATTCGTAGACCGTTGGCACCTGCTTGGAAAGCTTCGCCTCTTGCCGGGTAGGCTCGAACAGCTCGATCGGGTTGCCTGACGGGTCGTCGATCAGTATCTGGTTGCCGCCGACCCCGGTGACGATGTCGTTGCGAAGGTGGACTCCTGCTTTGCGCAGCTCCTCGACTGTGTTGTGGAGATCGGAGACCTCGAGTGAGAATCGGTTCCACCCTCCGGGCTCGGGCTTGGTGCCGTCAGGCATGGTCTGGCCGCCACCGCCCGCTCCACTGGGGGCGCTCAGCACGAGACGCAGATCGCCTCGGGAGAGCATCGCGAACGTTGGCGCCGGGTGCATGTCCTCGTGGAAGCCGAGATGCTCGGTGTAGAACGCGATTGCGGCGTCAACGTCGTTGACGATATACCGGACGCTGATGGTGGCCATTTGCTTCTCCCTTGTCCTCTATGTGTAGAGCAGGCTAGTGGGAGATCGGGGCGCCGAGCAGCGCGGCGACGGCGCCTACCGTACCGGCGGTGAGCAGCGTGAGAACGATGCTGCGGCGCAGCGCGAGCAAGGCGATGGCTGCGGCAGCGAGCACGACGTACTGCCACGTCTCACTCAGTGCGCCGGCGAGCGGGATCGCCGAGCCGATGATCGCGCCAGCCGCCGCAGGTGCCGCCCCGGCGAGAAACGCGGTCACTCGCTCGTTGAGCAGCAGCCGCTCAAAGCGCGCTGCCCCGAACAGAATGAAGGAGAACGACGGCAGGAACGCGACGAACGCAGCCAACAGCGCAGCGGGTAGCCCGCCGGCGGCGTAGCCGACAGCCGCGACGGTCTGAGTGAGCGGCCCTGGTGTGACCTGCCCGAGCGCGACGGCATTCAGAAACTGCCCGTGGGTCATCCAGTGGTAGGTGCCTACGGCGTCTGACTGCATTAGTGGAACGATCACGAACCCGCCGCCGAACGCGAGCGCTCCGACCTTCAACGCCGTCCACACCAGCGCGCCCGTCCCGCCCGGCTCTGCGACCGCCGCGAGCAGCGGCCATGCGTGAAAGCTCATACCGCCTCCGGTGAGCTGGCGCTGCCATGCCAGCTCGATCGCGCCGCACGCCAGCAGGACGAGAACGAGCCACGGGCCGGTCGTGGCCGCCGCGATCCCTGCGGTGAGCGCGTAGAGCAGGATGCGGGGCCGCTGAGAGTCCGTGGTGCGGCTCCAGATTGGAACGGCAACGCCCAGCCCGGCCCTGACCGCGACCGCCGCGACGGCGGCGCCAGCTCCCATGCCAGCGCCTCGTATCCAAGCGGGCGGCGACCCGGCGAGGAACAGCACTGACAACGCGAGGATCAGCACGAGACCGGGCAGGATGAAGCCAAGGCCCCCGATGACCGCTCCCTTGGGGCCGCGTAGTCGCCATGCGCAGTAGATCGCAAGCTGCGTGGAGGCCGGTCCGGGCAGGATGTTGGTCGCCGCGATTGCCCGCTCGAACTGATCGTCGGCGAGCCATCCCTGTCGTGTTACGCACAGCTCGCGGAACAGTGCGACGTGCGCTGGCGGGCCGCCGAACCCGATACACCCGATTCGGCCCCACTCGCGCGCGATGGTGCGCAGCGACACGCCAGCTCGCGGCGGCGCAGCGGCTTGTGGGGCGTTCACTTCAGTGTCTCATCGGCGAGCAGCGAGTCGATGCGGCGGGCGATGTCATCGCGGATCGCGCGAACCTCATCCAGCGGACGACCCTTCGGGTCGGGGAGGTCCCAGTCGATGTAGCGCTTGCCGGGAATGTAGGGGCACTCGTCACCACAACCCATCGTGACGACGATATCCGCTTGCTCGGCGAGCTCGCGCGTAAGCAGCTGAGGCTGGCGATCGGACAGGTCGATGCCCATCTCGCGCATGACCATGACGACCTCGGGGTGAACGCGCTCGGCCGGCGTCGTCCCCGCGGAGCGGGCGGTGTGCCTGCCAGCGGCGGCGCGCTCGAGGAGCGCTTGGCTCATCTGTGAGCGACCGGCGTTATGCAGGCAGACGAACAGGACGCACGCCATCGTGCGCAGGCTCCTCGCTATGCGGCATGACGGCTTCGGCTGCCTCCTCCGGCGTCAGGTCGGGGTAGAGCACCCTCACGAGGAGGATCGCGCCAACGCAGCCGACGAGCTGCGCCACGATATAGCCGGGCACGGACGTGGGCGCGATCCCGGCGAACGTGTTGGAGAACATCCGCCCTACGCTGATCGCCGGGTTGGCGAAGCTCGCGGAGCTGGTGAAGAAGTAGGCGGCGCCGATATAGGCGCCGACGGCGGCCGGAGCGATGTGTGCGCGTTTTGTGCGCGCGAGGGAGAAGATCACGAGCAGCAGCCCCGCCGTGGCGATTACCTCGGAGAACAGGTGTGCGGGCGAGGCGCGGTGATGCGTGGAGATGCTGATGGCGGCCAGCGAGAACATGCCATTCGCCACAACCGCGCCGAGCACGCAGCCGATGATCTGCGCGGGGATGTATGCGAGCGCATGGCGCCAGCGGATGCCGCCGAAGCTCGCGTCGGCGAGCGAGACAACCGGGTTGAAGTGCCCACCGGACACAGGGCCGAACATGAGGATGATCGTGAACAAACCCGCTGCCGTGGCAGCAGCGTTCTCGAACAGCTCCAGGCCAACATCGTTCGGGGAGAGCGTCTGTGCTGCGATGCCCGAGCCGACCACGAGAGCAGCCAGGAACGCGGAGCCCAACAGCTCGGCGAGCAGACGGCGTGAAAGCGGGGCATCCACGCGAGGGATCGTATTACATCGACGAATGTGCGTCTTATTGATATAAGTAGATTGATGCCTGTCGATTTGGAGCTATCCCCCAAGCAGAAGCGAGCCAACGGCGCTCCCTGCTGTGAGCCCGTCGTCTACCCCGACGTGCAGCGCGAGGAAGCACTGCGCATGGCCGAGGTCGCCAAGGCTCTCGGCGACCCGATCCGCTTGCAGCTCGTGGACGTGTTGCGTAAGCACGCGGGAAAGGTCTGCGTCTGCGAGCTGGTGCCGCTGTTCGACATCTCTCAGTCCACGCTCTCCCACCATCTAGGCAAGCTGCGCGCCGCCGGGATCGTGGACTCCGAGCGCAAGGGCCTATGGGCCTACTACTACGTCATCCCCGACGCCCTGGAGGAGCTATCCGCATGGCTGAGCTGACCACCTCCGCTGAGACGACCGAGAACGCTTGTTGTGCGCCCGAGGCGCTGGCGACGTGTTGTGAGCCGAGCGCCAAGGCCGAGTGCTGTGACCCCGGCCACGGCGAGGGCTGCGGCTGCGCCGCCGACACGACGCAATCTGGCGACGTTCGTGAGCAGGTGCGCGAGCGCTACGCCGCCGCCGCCTTGCAGGTCACGACGACCGATCCCGGCGCCGGCTGCTGCGCCCCGAGCGAGACATTCGACGGCGGCAGCGAGGTCTTCGGCGCCGCGCTCTACGCCATCAGCGATCGTGAGCAGATTCCAGACACCGCTGCCCTCGCCTCCCTCGGCTGCGGCAACCCCACAGCCATCGCCGAACTGCACGAGGGCGAGACAGTCCTCGACCTCGGCTCAGGTGGCGGGATAGACGTTCTGCTCTCCGCAAAGCGCGTCGGCCCGACCGGCAAAGCGCACGGTCTCGATATGACCGACGAGATGCTTGCCCTCGCCCGTGAGAACGCCCGCAAGGCCGGCGTCGAGAACGTCGAGTTTCACAAGGGCTACATTGAGGAGATACCGCTCCCTGACGCGAGCGTTGACGTGGTGATCTCAAACTGCGTAATCAACCTCTCCGCCGACAAGCCGAAGGTGTTGCGCGAGGTCGCGCGGGTCCTACGGCCAGGCGGGCGCTTCGCTGTCTCCGACGTGATCGCCGACGAGAGCATGGACGACACCACCCGCGCTGACATGCAGGCATACACCGGCTGCATCGCTGGGGCGCTCACGCAACGCGAGTTCACACGGGCGCTCGCGGACGCCGGGCTCGCCAACATCGAGATACGTGAGACTCACCGCGTCCACGCGCAGGCAGCCTCAGCGATCGTCCGCGCACAAAAGCCTCTGTAGAAGCTCGGTAGCGTGCAGGCATGAGTTCGCACGCCCCTCCGCTGCTGCCCGTTCTCCAATCGGCCGGCAGGACTCGCTCGCTGCTGGTCCGTCGCGCCAGGACGCTCTCGTTGCTGAGTATCGGATGGATGACAGTAGAGGCCGGCGTCGCGATCATCTCTGCCCTGGTTGCTGGATCGGTCGCGTTGCTGGCCTTCGGCCTGGACTCGCTGATCGAGCTGGTCTCGGCGAGCACGATCCTGTGGCTCTACACCGGCAGCCGCCATAACTCCGAGGCCGCCGAGCGCCGCGCACAGCAGATCATCGCTGTCTGCTTCGCCGGCCTTGCGCTCTACGTGACGGTCGATGCGGCAGGCACGCTCGCGGGCGGATCGCATCCCGAGACGAGCTGGCCGGGAGTCGCGGTAGCGGCCGGGGCGATCCTCGTCATGCCGTTGCTCGCCCGCGCGAAGGGTCGCGTCGCCTCGCAGCTTTCCTCCGCGGCGACCGCAGGCGATGCGGCGCAGTCATGGCTCTGCGCGATCAGCGCCGCCGCGGTGCTCGTGAGCATCCTTGTCAACGCCGCCTTCGGCTGGTGGTGGATAGACCCGATCATCGGGCTTGGGATCGCCGGTCTCGCGGTGCGCGAGGGACGTGAGGCATGGGCCGGAAAGGTCTGCGCTGACTGCGCGCCGATCGGCTTGGAGTCGCACACCGAGTGTGGCGAGGAGGACTGCTGCTAGATGCCGCTTTGCCTGTTTGGGAGTGGTAGTCGTGCTTGAGCCACCAACGCTGGTGAGACGGAGGCGAGGATGCGGTCGCGTGTTTGGCGCTGGCATGTGACGCTTGGCCGCAGCCCGAGAGGGGCGAGCAGCCCGCCGGCTGCCAGCAGCGCACCGCCGCGGCGAGCGGTGGCCGGGCTCACGCGGATGCGCTGGACTCGCGTGAGCCCGGCGATGCCGGCGATGAAAAGGATCGTGGCGACGTAAAAGTTCAGGCCTCACGCTCGACCAGCTCACCCCAACGCCGAGCGGCGTGCTGGTCGGCAGATACCACATGAAAGGCGCCGGAGCCGCTGCGCTTCGCGCCCACGCGGCCCTCCAGATATGGATCAAAAGCAGTACACCGGGCCGGCTATTCACAATCAGGCAGCTTTCTGACCATTTCAGCGCAAACGATCAGACAGGCCGCACCGCACCGCGAACGCTCAAGGTGAAGCTAGCGAAGCTCCCCGACTCGCTGGACAGCTTCCATCAACAACCCGATCTCGCTGACGACTTCGACACCCCGACGGTGGGCATGTGCGATGAGGCGTCGCTGGTCCTACCCCTCCTGCGCCTCAGCAGGTCCAAAGCTCTCCCTGTGGCAGACCTCACGACCACAGAGCGCGATGCCGGGCAGCGGCTCGCAGCAGTGCATGTGGCGAAGATGGATAACGATCATCTCGCGGCCACAGACCACCTCTTATTCAGTAGTTCCGGATGGCCTCGTACAAGTATGTCGCGACTGGGCTAAGCCAGCGCGAGACCCTCTCGATAGGGGAGGCAATCGAAGCCGTGCTTGAACGAGCCGCCAGCGACCGGTGAGGCGCGGCGGGCAGTACGAAGCGAATAAGGACCCCGCCGAACCGCGAAGAGCTCGGAAGCCAGAGAGGGAGCCAGCCTGACGAGCGGCCATAGGGCTCGGGCCTGCGCCAGTCTCATATGAATGAGACGTCCACGCTCACCGCCAGTCTCACGTCGGTGAGACAAAGCCGTCTCATATCAGTGAGATTCCGGTCTCAGATGAATGAGACGCCGCACGATTTGCACTTTGCAGAGCTTTTTATAAGAGCGCTCGATAATGTATGTTATGTCAACCTGGAAAGGTCAGGTTGTCCCTGAGGGGGTCTCTTTTGGCCTACCACGCGGCGAAGCCAACGTGATGGGCTGGCGCGTGATGGACGATGGCCGCGACAACGAGAACGCGGACAGACGACACGGCACGTCGTCGCTGGGATCGTGTCCGCCGAGCTGATCGAGCTTTTAGACGCGATCGAGCGGTAGTAGCATCGGTGGCAATGTCTCTTTGGCTCCTACTTGCGCTAATGGGGCTGTTCAAGCTCGTAGTGGCGTCGCTGATGCTGTGGATCCCGTTTCGCAGGGACTCCGCCACGATGGCTTTGGCGGAAGAGGATGGCTCTGAAGGCGAGGACGAAGGCGGCACGAAGACGCTGCCGGGTTCTCCACGAGAGCCCCATCCAAGGCTCCCCGTCCCCCCTCGGCCGCGTCGCGGCCCGCACGGGTCGCCTGCTTTGCCCTCGCCGGCCCGTGTGCGCAAGCGCGTGTCGCGCGTGCACGCGCGCGCACGAGTGCAGCCCTAATGGGGTCGCTTATCTAGAGAGGTCGCGCCCGAACGAAGTCGTGGGCCCGGGCAGGACAGGTTCAGCGGTTGCGCTTGCGCTGCTGACGCGCAGCCTTGGCCTTGGCGCGGCGCTTGCGTAGCCGGGCGGCGCGCTCTTGGGCGGAGCCGGCGTCGCCAAAGCCATCTACTACGGGGGCCACACTGCGGGCGTCGCGGACGATGAAGAAGGCGATCCCTCCCAAGAGAATGGCGCCCACGATGAAGATCGGCAAGAGGACACCTGTAGAGACACCGCTCGAGGTGGAGGTGCTGGAGGCGGTGGAGGTCGTGGGTGTGGTGCTCGCTTCTTCTTCTCCCCCGTTTGTGAGGTTGGAGAGCGCACCGGAGGACCCCAAGCCTTCGCTACCGGCCGGCGACCCTGAAGCGGAACCGGTCGAGCCGGCTCCTAGGGCTGACCCTGTTGCTGCGCCGGCGCCACCCGACTGTTTGGCCAAGGCTTCTTGGACGGCTTGGTTGAGTTGGGCCTTGTTGATCGTCGGTGTTTCGGCGGCCCCGGCCGATGCGAGCAGCGCGGGTGTCTGTCCCGCCAAGACGGTGAGAAGCAGTGTCGCCAGCAGTCGGTTGTAGGGGATTCGAAGCATCGACATGAAAGGGTTGGGACAAGCGAGAATAGCGCCTGGGCATGGCCGCGCGAGCGCCTGACGGGAGACCGCCATAGAATGGGCTGGCGATGGCCCCCAAGCAGAGACAGATCAGGATTGAGCAGCGCGGAGCCCAACAGGCGATCGAAGCGCTCGAGCAGCGCAGCGACGAGGAGTTGGAGTCCGAGACAAAGTACAAGTCGGCCGCGCTCGCGATCCTCGGGGCGCGCGCTTCGGAGCGCTTCGACGCCGAGCAGGCGCGCGCTTACTTCCAGCGAGCAATCGCTGCTGCGCGTCCACAGGAAAGGATGCAGATCAGGCGCATGGCCGACGCCTCGTTGGCGCTGGCCGAACGCAGGGCGGGCGATCTGAAGGAGGCCGTCGAGCGTCTCGGCCACACCCCCCCAAGTGGTCGCCAGATGTTCGCTTTGAGGGCGATGGGACTTTTGATTCCTCCCGCCAGCGCCGGCATCGGGGCGCGTATACGCGGCATCTTGTTGATCGTCGCGCTGATCTTGTTGCTGCTTGCCCTCGGCTTGGGCGTCGTCGAGTTGATCGCGCTTCCGTTCGGTGGTTTGGGGCTTGCCCCGGGCATCCTGCTCGGTCTGTTCCTGGCGATAGCGGTTGTCGTGATCGCCGCGATGATCGGGCGCAGACGGCGCGATCGGGCCAAGGCCGCCGGTCAAAGCCCCAAGTAGGCAGTCAGCCGCGGCGATTGGAGCGTCGGGCGGTTCCCGGCGATCGCGACTGGGGCGCCATCGCGAGGCGCGACCAATCGAGTCGAGGATCAGCTCGAAGAGAGCGTGGCGCGGCTGATTACGACCGGGGTTCTGGGCGCTCCGTCTTGGGGCGGGTCTGTGGGCAGCTTTGAAATACGCGCGACGCCGGCAAAGCTGCCGACGACGTTTCCGACCAAGGCGTATTGCGCCGGCAAAGGAGCGTTGGCGGCGGTCACGATGAAGAACTGGCTGCCCGAAGTGCCGGGCGGGTCGCTGCCGGTCTTGGCCATGGCCACGGTGCCAAGGGTGTAGTGCAAGTTGGTGGGTGGCGGCTCGATGACCTTGTATCCGGGGCCTCCGGAGCCGTCCCCGTTGGGATCTCCGCCCTGGATGACAAAACCGGCCGCGACGCGGTGGAAGGTGAGGTCGTTGTAGAAGCCGCTCCTCACCAGATACGCGAAGGAGGCGGTCGTGAGCGGGGCTTGGCGCACGTCGAGCTGAATCTGGATCGTGCCGCAGTTGGTGGCCAGGTTGACGACGTAGCGTCGGGCGGGATCGAGCTTGAGTGTGGGCCTGCGTATGTTCTGGGAGCCCCTGGGAACCGGTGCCGGCACCGACTTGCACTTGTTCGCGCCTGAGCCCGCGCCCGCCTTTGCCGCGAGCAAGGTTTGGGAGTTGGATTGAGACGTCGTGCTTGTCGCGTCACCCGCGCCCGATCCAGACCCGCCGCAGGCCGTCACAACCAGGCCTAGCGTCGTGGCTCCGACGCAGACCAGCAGACGCGGAGCGACGAAGCGAGCGGGCATCTGGGGCAGCATAGTCGCGCGGTTGGGCGCGGAGGCCGATGTTCGCACGTTCTTAAGCGTGTCTTCGCGATTCCCAATATTGAGGGTCCGGTGCGCCGGCCGGGTGTCGATGGATCGCCTGTTCGTGCTGGTCGCGTGCCGAGGCTCTACATTCGCGCTGATCTCGCGTCGATTGGGGCTCGCAAGAACGGAGGCCGAATGGGTCGGCGCGGCCCAATACGCTTGCGTGGTGAGCGAGAGTCTGTGCCTGATCGTGAACCCGGCTGCCGGCGGCGGCAAAGCGGGCCGGGTGCTTCCTGAGGTGGCCGGTGCTTTGGAGGTCCACGGCTTTAACGTGCGCAGCGAGCTCACGCGGGACCTCCATCATGCCCGAGAGCTTGCGCGCGCGGCGGCTGGGAGTGGCGAGACGGTCGTGTGTCTCAGCGGAGACGGGATGGTTGGGGCGGTGGCGGATGTTTTGCGCGAGATCCCGGATGCCCTGATGGGCGTGCTGCCTGGCGGCAGGGGCAACGATCTGGCTCGTGTGTTGGGCATCCCCACCGATCCGGTGCAGGCATGCGATGTGATCGCCGCGGGCTTCTCGCGCCGGATGGATCTGGGCGAGGTTGCGCCGGCGGCAGGGGCATCGTTCACGGCGAAGACCGAAGGGCATGACCAAGGGCCCGCGGAGCAGCTGAGCGGAAAGGCGTTTGTGGGGATCGCGAGCGTGGGCTTCGACAGCGAAGCGAATCGGATCGCAAACGAAGCGCCGGCTTGGCTTGGTGGGCTTGTTTATGCATATGGCGCGCTGCGTGCACTGCTGTCGTGGCGCCCCGCTCGTTTCACGATCGAGCTGGACCCTCCGGGCGAGCGTCACAGCTTCGAGGCTTACAGCGTGGGTGCCGCCAACTCGAAGACCTATGGCGGGGGTATGAAGGCGGCGCCGGATGCGCTGCTCGACGATGGGTTGCTCGAGATTCCCGTACTTGAAAGCGTCAGCAAGCTGAAGTTCGTGACGAAGATATTGCCGAAAGTGTTCAAGGGCACGCACGTCGATGATCCTGGCGTGAAGGTATTCCGGGCTCGCGAAGTCTTTATCGAGGCGGACCGCCCGTTCGCGATGTACGCCGACGGCGATCCGATCGGCGAGTTGCCCGTGGTCGTGCGGGCCGTGCCGGGTGCTGTGCGGGTGCTCGTGCCGGCTGAGGGTCCGGGGGCGGATGCTTTCCTCGGCGGCGCGGACGCCGCGGCGGCCACGTTGTGAGCGGCCTGCTCGGCCCGAAGCTGGCCTTTGCGCGAGCGGTCGGCAGCGTCTCGAGGCTGCGCGGTGGGGGCGGCACGAGCCTGCCGGGCAAGCTGTTGATGCGCCTCGAACCCGATGCGATCGAGGTGCTTGGGGGGCGTCTCGGCCGGGGTAGCGTGCTGGTGAGTGCCACCAACGGCAAGACCACGACCGCTGCATTGGCGTCGGCTGTATTGGAGCGCGGAGGTCTCTCGTTGGTGCACAACCAAGCCGGGGCCAATATGGCCGGCGGGATTGCCTCCACGCTGCTCGAGGCAGTCGGTCGGAAAGGGTCGATCTCGGGCGAAGTGGGGCTGTTTGAGGTCGATGAGCTTTGGCTGGACAGGCTTGCGGTGCAGTTGCATCCGAAGGTGGTCGTATTGGGCAATCTGTTCAGGGATCAGCTCGACCGCTACGGAGAGCTCGACGCTATTGCCGAGCGGTGGGCCAAGGCGGTCGGCCCGGGCGGGCCGGCGGGGACGGCCGAGCTTGTGTGCAACGCCGACGATCCGCTGCTTGCTGACCTTGGCAGGGAGCGACAAGGAGTTCTCTACTACGGAGTCGAGGACGACACGCTGGCGCTGGAGGGCATGGCTCACGCTGCCGACGCCAAGCACTGTCGCCGCTGTGGCGCTCCCTACACGTTCGACGCGGTCTATCTGGGTCACCTCGGTCACTATCACTGTGCCTCTTGTGGGCGTGAGCGACCCTCCCCCACCGTGATCGCTCGCGCGGTTACGCTCGAAGGCGTACGTTCGGCTCGCTTCAGGCTTTCCACGCCGGCCGGCGAGGCAGAGGTGAAATTGGCGCTGCCGGGTCTCTACAACGTGTACAACGCTCTCGGAGCGGCTGCGCTTGGAGTCGCCATGGAGATCCCGCTCGATGAGATCGTGGCGGGCTTGGAGGCTACCGAGGCCGCGTTCGGGCGAGCTGAGACCGTGCGTGTGGGGGGCCGCGAGACGAGGATCCTGCTGGTCAAGAATCCGGCGGGCGCCAACGAGGTCCTGCGCACTCTCGCCCTGGAGGACGGCGAGCACGACTTGTTGGGTGTGCTCAACGACAAGACAGCCGACGGACACGACGTGTCGTGGATCTGGGACGCCGACTTCGAGCTGTTGGCCGGACGCGTACGAAAAGTGAAGTGCTCGGGAACTCGAGCGCCCGAGTTGGCGCTACGTCTGAAGTACGCGGGGATTGAGCCGGAGCGGATCGAGGTGATCGAGGATCTTTCCGATGCGCTTGGTGTGGCGGTGGCAGATCGTCCGCCGGACGGCAAGAACGCAGGCGGCAGGGGCGCGGGTGTGCCCCTGTATGTCCTCCCCACCTATACCGCGATGCTCGCGCTGCGCGAGCTGCTGGTGCGACGCGGGGAGGCGAGCAGCTCATGGCGGTGAGCGAGCCCGAGGGACGCACGCTGCGAGTGTGTGCGCTGTACCCGGACCTGATGAACATCTACGCCGACAGGGGCAACCTGTTTGTGTTGCAGCGCCGCTGCGAATGGCGCGGGATCGGCTTTCACTTGACGGGCAGCGGTCTGGGCGAAGCGCTCGACGGAGAGGCCCACGACATCTACTACATCGGCGGCGGCCAGGACCGTGACCAGCTGTTGTGTGCCGAGGATCTGGTGGCGGGCAAGCGGGCGGCATTGCACGAGGCCGCCTCGCGGGACGCGGTCGTGTTGGGCGTATGTGGCGGCTATCAGCTGCTCGGCGAGTCCTACACCCTCGGAGACGACCAACTCGAGGGGGTAGGCCTGCTCGACGTGCGCACCGTGCGCGAGCCGGGCGAGCGACTGGTCGGCAACGTGGCGATCGAAGTGGACCTCGGCTCCCCTACCGACCTTGATCCCGCCGCCGGCGTTGTCGGCGGGCAAGTGCTCGCAGGCTTCGAGAACCATGGCGGGCGCACCTACCTCGGATCGGACGCGATTCCGCTCGGGTGCGTGCTCAAAGGCCACGGCAACGACGGTCGAAGCGGATACGAGGGCGCAAAGGCGGGCAATACGATCGGCACCTATCTGCACGGTCCGCTACTGCCCAAGAATGCGTGGTTCGCCGATTGGCTGATCGCCACCGCCATCGGCTTCGAGTTGGGGTCGCTCGCTCCGCTTGAAGACGAGCTCGAGCAGGCCGCCCACGCCGGCGCTCGCCGCGTCGCCGGGGTCTGACGCCCAGGTACTGTCACACACGTCTAGTACAATTGTCTGCGACGGCGGGTGTTGCGTCGTGGTCGACGCGAACCATTGTCAATGGGGAATCCGGGCAGCTCCCGGATGGAGTTCGACTCTCCCGCCCGCCGCCAACAAGCTGCTGGACTCGGCCTGACAGAGTTGCAATTGGCACGCGCTCGTGGGATAGCTACCCGCCCAGTGTCAGGCCGGGTCAGCAGCTCGGTTTGCTACGCTGGGGCCGTTGACAATGGTTCGGAGGTAGCTCCTCCAACACCCACACCCGACCCGCTCCGGCGGGTCGAGTTGTTTCAGAAGTCATGAACCTATCTGAGTATCAACGCCAGTCGAGGCGCACCGCCGAGTATCCACGCGAGGCCTGGCTCGCATATCCCGCGCTCGGGCTGGCGGGCGAGGCCGGCGAGGTGGCCGAGCACGCCAAGAAGGCGATCCGCGACGACGCCGGCAAGATCAGCGATGAGCGCAAGGCGGCGATGTCCAAGGAGCTGGGCGACGTGCTCTGGTACGTCGCGCAACTCGCGACAGAGCTGGGTCTAGACCTGGACGACATCGCCGCACAGAACCTGGAGAAGCTCCTTTCTCGACAGGCTCGCGGTGTCCTGTCAGGAAGCGGCGACGATCGCTGAGCCATTCGCTGCGCCGTTGGCAACCGCGAACTTCGCATAGCGCTCGGCCAGGCGGGCTGGGACCAATGCCTTGACGAGCACCCCCTCTGGCGTGTCCTTGCGCTCCAGGTCTCCCACGGCTTCGTGCAGCTCGGCGAGCGAGCCTCCTTGCGAATAGGGCAGGAGCAGCTCCATCGGGCGCAGGGTGTGGCGCAGCTCGTGTTCGATCCGTGACTCCAGCTCGGGCAAGCCTTCTCCGGTGGCGCCGCTGACAAGCACCGCCTCAGGATGGGCCAGGCGCAATTCCTCGCGGGCGTCCTCGTCGAGCAGGTCGGCCTTGTTGAGGACCAGCACCCGGGGACGCTCGCCGGCACCGATCTCCTCCAAGACCTCCTCCACGGCTTTGCGCATCGCATCCTGGTCGTGCTCGGGCGCGGAGGCATCGACCACGTGTAGGAGCAGGTCCGCCAAGCGGGTCTCCTCCAGGGTCGCCCCGAACGCGTCGACGACCTGGTGGGGTAGCTTGCGGATAAAGCCGACCGTGTCGGTCAACAGGTGGGGTCGTCCGGCGATACGCAACATGCGCGTACTCGGATCCAATGTGTGGAAGAGGCGGTCGCGCACACCCACCTCGGCTCCGGTCATCGCGTTCAACAGGGTGCTCTTGCCGGCATTGGTGTATCCGACCAGGGCGATGCTTGGTAGCGCAGCCCGCTCGCGCTCGGCTCTCATCACCGAGCGGGTGCCCTTGACGTGCTCCAGACGACGGCGCAAGGCGGCGATCCGGTTGCGCGCCAGGCGCCGGTCGGTCTCGATCTGGGTCTCCCCCGGTCCGCGCGTCCCGATGCCGCCGCCGAGGCGCTCAAGGTGTGTCCACAGGCCGCGCATTCGTGCCAGGTTGTACTCCAGCTGGGCCAGCTCGACCTGAAGCTTGCCCTCGGCGCTGGAAGCGTGGGTGGCGAAGATGTCGAGGATCACCGTTGTGCGATCGACGACGGGCATTCCGAGCGCGTCCTCCAGGTTGCGCTCCTGGCGGGCGCTCAGCTCGTCGTCGCAAGCGACTACGTTCGCGTCGCATTCTTGGGCGGCGCGTTTGGCCTCGACTACCTTGCCGGGACCCAGGTAGGTGTTCGGGTGGGGCGCGTCGCGGCGTTGGATCAGCTCGCCGACCACAGCCACCCCGGCCGTGAGCAGAAGCTCTCGCAGCTCGTCAAGGTTCTCCTCATCGGCGAGCGCGCCTATGCAGAGAGCGCGCTGGCGGGCGCGCTGTGGGGGTTGGTTCATTCTCCTCGAGTGTAGATCAGCCTCCGTGCCGATCAAAATCGCCGTGTTCGCCGTCGGGCGCGTAGGCCTACCGGCCTACCAAGACGTCGGCGGGGCTCAGCTTCCCAACGACGCCAGGCGCTCCACCGCCTCGGCCAGCAGCTCATCTGGTGTGGTGAGCGCGATCCTGAACCATCCCTCCCCACTGGGCCCATATGCGCTCCCTGGCGAGACCACGACCGCGGCCTGCTCCAGGACGTGCTCGCAATAGGCAACCGAGCTGCCGAAGCCCTCGGGAATCGGCGCCCACACATAGATCGTGCCCTTCGGTGGATGCACGTGCACCCCGGCCTTGGCAAGCGCATCGCATACGAGGTCCCGGCGGATTCGGTAGAGCTCGTTCATCGAGTCCACCTCGGCGTCGGCGTCGGGCGAGAGCGCCGCGATGCCGGCCAGCTGGACCGCCTCGAACAGGCCCGAATCGATATTGGTCTTCAGCCTCCAGTAGTGCTCTATCGCCTCGGCGTTGCCGAGCACGGCCGCACAGCGCCAGCCGGTCATGTTGTAGCCCTTGGACAGCGAGAACACCTCGACTCCCACATCCTTGGCGCCCGGGGTCTGCAGGAAGGAGGGCGCACGGTAGCCGTCATAGGTGGTCTCGCTGTAGGCGTTGTCGTGCACCACGAGGATTTCGTAGGTCTTGGCGAAGTCCACTACCAAGTCAAAGAATCCAGGCGGCACGATGGCGCCGGTCGGGTTGTTGGGGTAGTTGAGGAACATCAGCTTGGCCCTGCTTGCAGTCTGTTCGTCGATCGCATCGAGGTCGGGCACGAACCCAAGCGCCGGCACCAGCGGCATCACAAGCGGCTCTCCGCCGGCCATGAGCGGCCCGCCGGTGTAGACCGGGTAGCCGGGGTCGGAGGCAAGCGCTATGTCGCCTTGATCGAGGAAAGCGAGGTTGAGGTTGAAGATCGCCTCCTTGGCGCCGATCGCGGGGATGATCTCGCTGTCGGGGTCGAGGCTGACGTCGAAGCGGCGCGCATAGAAGTCGCTGAAGGCCTGTCGGAAATCTTGGCGTCCGCGGTTGGAGGGGTAGCGGTGTGTCTCTGGCTCTGTGACCGCCTCCTGCATCGCCTCCACAATGAGAGCCGGCGTGGGTCTGTCCGGGTCGCCGATGCCGAGGCTGATCACATCCACGCCGGCGGCCTTCTTGGCGGCGATCTTGCGCTCGAGTTCGGCGAACAGGTAGGGCGGTATGCGATTCAGTCGCTCACTCGGTCTCATTCAGCTCCTTTAGGAAGTCGTCGCTGAGTGTGCCCGAAAACACAGGACGCGCCCAGCCGGTCAGATTTATATGCCAAAACGGCCCGATATCGACCGTCAACGCGCCGCCTTCGAGCAACACGGTAATTTCGGATTGTCCACCGCGCATAAGGTGAGCCACAGCGGCGCCGGCTGCGCCGGTACCCGAGGAAAGGGTCTCTCCCACTCCACGCTCGAAGATTCGTGCGTGGATTGTGTCGCCTGGAGGCCTGCTGGGATCTATCTCGGTGTACCAGGACACGTTTGTGCGGTTGGGAAACATCTTGTGTCGTTCGATTGCTGGGCCAATTGCCTGTAGATCGAGCGCATTCAGGGTGGCCAGATCCTCAACGTGGATCGCGCACTGCGGGTTGCCGATAGATACGTGTTGGAAGCTCCACTCCCGTCCGTCTGCGACCAGCACTCCCCTCCCGTCTTCGTGACCACCTGGATAGTCCCTGGAGGTAGGTGAGGCATGGCCCATATCCACCCGGCAGGTGTCCAGTCCCGTGATCGTCGGGCGTATCTCCCCCGCGGCTGTCTTGATCGAGAACGTGTCCAGGTCGGTCCAGCCGCGCCGGCGCAGATAGAGGATCGCCTCGCGCGCGCCATTGCCCGACAGCTCTGCCTCGGAACCGTCTGGGTTGTAGATGCGCAACTCGGCCACGAAGCGCGGGTCCTCCGATCGGGAGAGCAGAAGGATGCCGTCGGCGAACACCCCGAAGTGTCCGGCGCAGAGCTTGCGGATGCGGGCGGGCGTCAATTCGAAGGCCAACTCGGCTTGCTCCACGATCATGTAGTCGTTGCCGAGGGCCTGCCACTTCTCGAAGCGCATAGGGCGCAGCAGTCTAGGCGTTCATCGCGACGATCTCCCGCGCGGCCTGTTGCGGTGAGAGGTCAGTCAAGTCGATCGAGTGCACCCCCGCGAGCTTGCGCATCCAAGTGAGCTGTCGTCTGGCGTAGTTGCGGGTATGGCGCTTCATCGCCTCGACATCGCCCGAGAGCAGATCCTCGAAGCCGAGTGCCTTGCGCGCCGTGGTGCTTGCTCCGGCCGCGTTGGCCGAGGACACCTCCGCTTGGACATCTTGCTCGAGCATCGTCTCCACACGGGCGTCGATACGGGCGTAAAGCGCCTCTCGCTCCATGGTTAGCCCGACTAGCAGTGTCGGCCATCGCGTCTCGTCGGTCCACAGCTGTGAGGGACCGGTTGGAGGCTCCAGCTCGCCTGCGTCCAGCAGCTCCAATGAGCGCACGATTCGTCGCTGGTCGTTTGGGTCGATCTCTACTGCCGCCCAGGGTGCGAGTTGTGCGAGTTGTGCGTGCAAGGCAGGCGCTCCATAGCGCTGGAGCTCAGCGATCCAGCGCTCGCGCACGCCCTCCGGCGGGGGTGGCCGCAGATCGAGCTCGCAGAGCGCCGCGCGCAGATACAGGCCCGTCCCCCCCACCACGATCGGCTTTCGGTTTTCGGCCAACGCGTTGTCGATCTCGGCGTGCGCCAGCTCGGCATACTGGCCGGCGCTGAAGCTCGCGTCGATCGGCAGGAAAGAGACGAGCCGGTGCTCGAGTTCGCGCTGATCACTCTGGCTGGCGACGCCGGTCAAGGTCTCAATGCCTCGATAGACCTGCATGGCATCAGCCGAGATGGCTACCGGCTGCTCTCCCCGGGCGCGTAGTTCTTGAGCAAGCGCGACTGCCACGGCGGTCTTGCCGATTCCGGTAGGCCCGAACAGGGCGATCACGCGTGGCGATGAGGACGGAGGCGGCGGCGAGGACATTCGCGTAGGCTTGCACTTCATGCAGATCTCCGGCTCCAAAGTGCTACTCACCGGCGCCACCGGTGGCCTCGGACAGGCGATCGCGCGAGCACTCTCAGCGCGAGGCGCTCAACTTGTCCTCACCGGACGGCGGGTCGACGTATTGGAGCCCTTGGCATCCGAGCTGGACGCGAGGGCCTTGGCGGTCGACTTGAGTGAGGCCTCAGAGGTCGATCGTCTGCTCTCAGAGGCCGGCGACGTTGACATCTTGGTAGCCAACGCGGCCCTACCGGGTGCCGGCAAGCTCGACGCCCTCACGATGGATCAGATCGACAAGGCTCTAGAGGTGAACCTGCGAGCCCCGATAGCGCTTGCGCATGCCTTGGCTCCTGAGATGGTGGCGCGGGGCAGCGGCCAGCTTGTGTTCATGTCTTCTCTGTCGGGCAAGGCAGCGACGGCCGGCAGCTCGATCTACAACGCCACCAAGTTCGGCCTGCGCGGGTTCGCGGGTGCGATGAGGGCCGAGCTGCACGGCACCGGAGTCGGCGTATCCACGGTCTTCCCCGGATTCATCCGCGAAGCCGGCATGTTCGCCGAGGCCGAAGTGCAACTGCCCAAAGGTGTTGGCACGCGCAGCCCCGAGGACGTCGCCAAGGCAGTCGTCGGAGCGATCGAGCACAACCGTGGCGAGGTCGATGTGGCGCCTATGACGTTGCGCTTGGGTTCCGCTTTCGCCGGTATAGCGCCCGAGCTGTCGGCCACGTTCACGCGCAAGTCCGGAAGCGACAAGATCGCTTACGACCTGGCAGATGGCCACCGCGCCAAGCAAAGTCTCTAAGACGCCTCCTACAGAGCTCTTCGCTTCGTCTTAGCGCAGCGTTCCCGTCGGCTTAGGGACAGGTTCCACGATGGTTGGCGTACCCGCTACCACCCATCGGAGGTTTGCCTATGAAACGCACAAACATGATCCGAGTCGGTCTCGTTGTTGGGGCTCTGGCTACGGGCGGAGCTGTGGCCGGCATCGCCGGCGCGGCTGCCGCGCCGAGTTCCACGACGAGCACGAGCCAGTCCACCGGCAACACCGCGACCACGCCATCGACGACCTCGACGAGTCCCTCCACCACGACGCCGTCGACGAAGACGCCGAAGGCGACGCCACCTAAGGGTTCATCTGGTCACCCGTGCCCGAATATGGGCAAATCGGGGTCGGGGTCAAGCTCGGAATCGGGCTCAGCCTATGAAGGTGTCCCTCCCCCAGGCGCCACCGTTCAGTAGGCAGGGAGCATGCGGACAGAGCCTCCCGGACGGCAGTTCGATCCGTCCGGGAGGCGCGCCGCCTGACGTCCCCCGCTTGAAGGGCCTACCCCGATTGGGACGCGCGAATCCAGCGGGATAGGTCCCCTACGCTGCGCGCGTGTCAGCCTCTGCTGGCTCCGGCGCCACCGTCAGTGGAGTCTCGGTGCCTTGGATCGGCCTGACTTTGTCCGCGCCGATTCCCAGTGCCGCATAGACCTTGCGCTCGATCTCCTTGGAGATCTCCGGATGCTCGTCGAGATACGTCTTCGCGTTGCCTCGGCCTTGGCCGAGACGATCGTTGCCATAGGAAAAGAAAGAGCCCGACTTCGTGACGATGCCGTGCTCGATCCCCAAGTCCACCAGACAGCCCGAAGTCGAGATGCCCTTGCCGAACTCGATGTCGAACTCGGCCTGCCTGAAGGGCGCGGCAAGCTTGTTCTTGACGACCTTGACCCGCACCCGGTTACCGACAGCCTCGGTGCCGTCCTTGAGCGTCTCGATGCGCCTGATGTCAAGACGTTGGGAGGCATAGAACTTCAAGGCTCGTCCGCCCGGCTGGGTCTCGGGCGAGCCGAACATGACTCCCACCTTTTCGCGGATCTGGTTGGTCAGGATGCAAAGCGTGCCGGTCCGGTTCAGGTTGCCGGCGATCTTGCGCATCGCCTGGCTCATCATGCGCGCCTGCGCCCCCACTGTCTGGTCGCCCATCTGGCCCTCCAGCTCGACCCGCGGGGTCAGAGCCGCGACCGAGTCGATCGCGACCACGTCCACGGCGCCTGAGCGCACGAGCATGTCGGCGATCTCAAGCGCCTGCTCGCCGTAATCGGGCTGGGAGACGAGCAGCTCGTCGATGTCCACCCCGATCTCCTTGGCATACAGCGGATCCATCGCGTGCTCGGCATCGATGAAGGCGCACACTCCCCCGAGCCGCTGGGCTTCGGCGAGCACGTGGTAGATGAGCGTCGTCTTACCGGAGGACTCCGGGCCGAACACCTCGACGATGCGCCCCTTGGGCACCCCGCCGATGCCAAGCGCCAAGTCGAGCGACAGCGCGCCTGTGGGAATAGCGTCCACACGTACCTGGGCGCCCTCGTCGCCCATGCGCATCACTGAGCCCTTGCCGAACTCGCGCTCGATCTGGCCGAGCGCCCCCTGCAGGGCCGCGTCGCGCGCCTTTGCGGCCTTCTCCTCATCGGTCACGGGCATCGTCTGTCCTCCTGTCGAAAAAGTTGGAGATGAAAATGTATGCGGGGCACCGGACGGAACCATGGGAACGTATGTTCGTCTCGGTCCCCACGAGTCCTCTAATTCAGCCACGGACACCTCTCCACTTGGCCTGTATGGCACGAGCCTCTGCTTGTGGACGGCGATTCGACTCGCCGACGGTCCTGGCAGAACTCAGCCGGCGGCGCGGGCCACGAGGCTCTCCTCGCCGGAGAGAGTCTGGCTGGTGGCGGCGGCGATCCGCACCTGTGTCAGCTCGCCCGGAGCCGCGAGACCGGCGAAGTTGACGACCTTGTTGTGACGTGTGCGCCCGCGCATTCGCTCGGGGTCGGTGCGCGAGGGTCCTTCCACCAGCACCTCCAGAGTGCGGCCCACGAAACGCTGTGCCCGCTCGAGCGCGCGTCGCTGCACCACCTCCACGAGCCGTTCCATGCGCTCCACCTTCACCGGGTGAGGCACGAGGCCGTCTGTGATCTCCGCCGCCTCGGTGCCTCGACGGGGCGAGAAGATGAACGTGAAGGCGCTGTCATAGCCCACCTGCTCGGCCACCTCCAACGTCTGCTCGAAGTCCTCCTCGCTCTCGCCGGGGAAACCGACGATGATGTCAGTCGTGATCGCCGCGTCGGGTACGTGCTCGCGGATCAGGGCCACGCGATCGAGGTAGCGCTCACGATCGTAGGTGCGGCGCATCGCCTTGAGGATTCGGCTGGAGCCCGATTGCAGCGGCAGGTGGATGTGCTCGCACACACTCTGTAGCTCCGCGTGCGCGCGAATCACGTCCTCCTTCATGTCCTTGGGGTGGGGGCTCGTGTAGCGGATGCGCTCGATCCCCTCGATCGCGTCCAGCGCGTGGAGCAACTCGGCGAACGTACGCGAATGCGCTTTAACACGCGCGCGCGAGTCACCCCCGGCAGCGATACTCACCACTCCCCCCTCGGCTCCCACCCCATCTCCGGGCATACGCAGGTCACGGCCGTAAGAGTTCACGTTCTGGCCCAGCAGGGTCACCTCGCGCACACCGTCGCGCGCCATCGCTTCGACCTCCGCCACGAGCTCCTCCAAGGGGCGCGACACCTCGCGCCCGCGCGTGCTCGGCACGATGCAATAGGAGCAGCGGCAGTTGCACCCCACGCTGATCTGCAACCAGCCCTGAAAGGTCCGCGCGCGCTTGGCCGGCAGATGCCCGGTGAAGCCCTCGAACTCGAAGTACCCCTGAGCCGTGAGCGAGTCGCTGGTCAGGAACTCCGCGAGCTTGTGCGTCTGGCCCGGGCCGAACGCGACATCGACGAACGGAAAGCGCTCGAACACCTCCTCCTTGACCGACTGCGCCCAGCAACCGCCCACCCCCACCACTCGCTCGGGCTGTTCGCGCTTCAGGCGCTTGGCCTCGCCGAGGTGCGCCACGAAACGAGAATCGGCGGTCTCGCGGATCGAGCAGGTGTTGAACAGGATCAGGTCTGCCTCGCCACGCTCCGGCACCTCGTTGTAGCCGAGCGACTCGAGCATCCCCTTCATCCGCTCGGAATCGTGCTCGTTCATCTGGCAGCCGAAGGTGGTCAGGTGGTAACGCTTTGCCATGACTCCACGAAGAGTAGCCCGCAACGCAGGCTCGCCCCCGTGCGAGCCCTTCGACCGTCCTCTCCTAGCCGGAGCGCAGGCGGACGACGGTGACGTACTGGCGAAAGCGCCGCTGCATGATCCAGCCTACGCTGCGTCGTGCTCTCCTTCGAGCAGCCGGCGAATCATGTGCATTGCGACCAGGGCCGAGCGCTCGCGTACGTCGGTTCTGCCGCCGGGCAGCCTCACAGACCGGGTGAGAGCGCCACCGTCAGGGCCTTCGACGCTGAGCCACACCAAGCCAACCGGCTTCTGCTCGCTGCCTCCGCCCGGCCCGGCGATGCCGGTCAAACCGATGCCCACGTCGGCGCCCAGCCTGCCGCGCGCGCCGAGAGCGAGCGCCTTGGCGACCTCTTCGGAGACGGCGCCGTGCGCCTCGATCGTCTCGGGCGGCACGCCCACCTGGGCGATCTTGACCTCGTTGGCGTAGGCCACGATGCCTCCGAGCACGTACTCGGAGGCGCCGGGAGGGTTGGTGAGGCGCGCCACGAGTAGGCCGCCTGTGCACGACTCGGCCACGGCCACGGTCCGCTTGGGTCGATCCCCCTCCCCTTTGAGCAGAGACGCGACCTGCTCGTCCACGGTCGTGCCATCGGTCGAGTAAAGCGTGTCGGCGTGGCGCTCGGCCACAATCGCCGCGAACGCCTCGTAGGCCGAGTCGGCGTGGGGCTCGTAGCGGGTGACGATCTCGATCTCGCCACCGCGCATACAGGTTGTGATCTCCAGTCGCTCAAGCTCCACGCCCGCACGCTCGGCGTGGCGCAAGGTCTCGGCGATCTCGGACTCGGGGATCCCGAACAGACGCAACATGTCCTGGCGGTACTCGCGTGCGCCGGCGACAGCGGCTCGCCATGCCTCGGTGGCAATGGCCTGGGCCCACATCGGCTGCAGCTCGCGGGGCGGCCCGGGCAAGACGACCACCGTCGGCCCATCGTGGCCCTCCGCCGGTGCCACGACCAGGCCGGGGGCCGTGCCGACCGGCTCGAGGATCGTCGCTCCCCGCGGAATCGTGGCCTGCTTGCGATTGCCGTGGGCGATCGCCTCGCGGTCAAGATTGGGATAGCGGGCCGCCAGGGGACGCAAGATCTCCTCGATGCGCCCCTCCAAGGCCTCGTCAAGCACCATCTCACGGCCCTGGAAGTGGCCCACCACTTCCGCCGTCAGGTCATCAGCGGTGGGCCCGAGGCCGCCGCTTGTGATCACTAGATCGAGGCGCTCGGCGGCCATGGCACGCAACATGGCCTCCAGGTCGTGCGGCCTGTCGCCGACGATCGCGATCTGGGCCAAGTCGACGCCCTCTTCGAGCAGACGATCGGCCAGCCAAGGACCGTTACGGTCGCGCACGCGCCCGGTCAGTACCTCGGTGCCGGTCACGAGGATGCCGGCGCGGAGTGCGTCGTTACTCATTGGCACTTGGGCTGCCGGCTGGCGCTCAGCGTGTGGCGCCCGGCGCTCGTGATCGAGTAGGCGATCGGCTTGCTGGAGGCGGGCACACTCAACGCTTTGCCGTCCATGTACATCGTCACGGAATTGTTGCCCAGCAGCAGCTCGAAACGGGTCGAGTGGTAGGTGCGCGAAGTGTAGGAACCCGGTTCGAGCGTGAGCCCGGGGATGCGCTTGGCGCCGGCGGCGTCGATCAGGCACACGTAGACCGCCGCCGTCGGCTTCAGCGAGAGGGCGACGCGGGCGCTCGTCGCGGAGTGGGTAGACCGGGACGAGCCGTGCGTGTGGTGTCGCGGCGTGTGAGTGTGATGGCTGCTTGTGGAGTTGGCTTGCGAGGGTGGGTTTCCCCCTTTTTTGCCGGTGATCAGACCGACGATCAAAAGCAAGATCACCACGCCGAGTACGCCCAGCGCGATCGCGTATCCGCGCGAGATCCCGCGGCCGCCCCCGCCGCCTGGTGCGCGGCGATCCCGGGCTCCTCGTGTGCGTGTGCCTCGCGCAGAGGACATCACCGGTTGGTGCTCCAATTCGCTCGGCTGCTCGTACTGGCGACGGTATTCGTCCACCAAGGCCTTGTCGTCGAGGCCGAGCGCTTGGGCGTAGGTGCGTAGGAAGCTGCGCACGAACGTGGGGCCCGGCAACAAGTCCCACTCTTCGTTCTCCAAAGCCCGCAGATACTTCGCGCGGATCTTGGTCTGCGCCTCGATCTCGGACACGTCGATGCGAGCGCCCATACGCGCTTCCCGCAGTGTCGCTCCGATTTCCGCCATGTCAGCGCAACAGGCTAGTGACTGTGGCCCGAATAGGGGTGTTCTGACCGGCACATGTGCCGGTCAGC